>CBDCVJ010000056.1:0-38213 GCA_965222975.1 Saprospiraceae bacterium
AATGATCCGTCCACCACTGTGCTGTTGCACTCTTATCTCCGAGGCCAATAATAACGCCTTTTGTTAAGGAGCCAGAATAATCATTTGTGCTTGGAATATAAACATCAAGAGAAACGGTAGTTAAATTTTCGAAGTTGATATCATTCTTCGTCGGTGAAGTTTGGAACTGCAATTCCTGAAATTGAGCATCCGTTCTGTTAAACTGACCAACTTTTGCAGCAGTTGCATCTGCAGGATCATCAACACCATACACCACCGTTGAACCAGATGGTATGGTATCAAGTAGCACAAAGTCAGAAGCATCATCTGCAGCAAATCCACGTGACAATTCAGTTGGCGATATGTCAGGAAGATCTTCTCCAAATGGAGGAACATCAGTTGGAATGTCAGGTAAATCCGCTGGATTGTGATAGCTAACCAAATAGAAGTTCCATGTAACGCCTTCTAAAGCAATGCCTAATGAATCAGCAATAGTCCCTTCAACAAAGTTGAATATTTTGTACGTTTTAGAGTTAACAGGATCTGGATTGTTTCCAGATTCATCTTTGTTGGCCAACCCAATGTAAGCACCTGTTCCATTCAAGGTTAACGTCTGGTTTGCATTGTCAAATACAAAGGAATAATCACCTCCGTCACCGAAGGCACTGCGGTCAGGGTTGTCCCCCCAAACACCGGCCTCTGATTCATCATGGCATTTTTCTTCGTCCACTCCGTTGATCAACCATCCACCATTCGTAACATTATCAATAAAAAGGGTTCCGTTGGAACTAAATTCAAAAGTGCCATCCGCATGAAATGTGTAGGAATCATCAAGGATGCAAGGTCTTTCGGCCAAAGGCGTGACCCCTCCAAAAGACCACCATTGGTTGTCATTGATAGCGGGTCCAATACCTAACGCCACACCTTCCCTTTGCAAGTACCAAGTCTTGCTTGTAGTGCCAGTCAACAGGGTCATGGCAGAGTTGGGGTCTGTTAGTGTGATAGTTTCCGATTTATCGGCTGTTGAGCCGTCGCTGCCTGTAGCAGTCAATGTCACAGTGTAATCTCCCGCAGCAGCATAGGTATGCGTTGGGTTTTCATCTGTACTGGTATTGCCATCACCAAAATCCCAAGAATAAGATGTGGCATTTAGTGAGAAGTTAGAAAAGGTAACTTCTAAAAAATTTGTTTGGCTGACTGCAAACTGAAAACTGGCGATTACCGCGTCCGGAGTTGGAGTTGGTGATTCGTCGTCATTTTTACAGCCAATTACAAGGAGCATCGATACAATGAGTAAGGAGCAAAAGGACTTCAAGAATAAGTTATTCATGTTTTAAGTATTTGTGAATAAATCAAAAAAGGTTTAATTATTCGGTTTGAAATGATATTAAAAAATGCAAAAGATTTTATCCAAAGGGTTTATCCAATTGAATAAATATCATTCTGCGGGCTTTTCCTGTTATTTAAATAAACTGGCATCTGGGAAGGTAGTAAGGTTTGGAGCAACCGCCGTTTCTTCAAGGGAAATGGGCAGCCAAAGATGTTGATCGCTGAAGTTACTTTGCTTATCTCCATCACCGATAAAAAGATTGGAATTGGCCCTACCTGAGCGGACGAGGTCGAACCAACGATCTCCTTCCCCCGCAAATTCCGCACGACGCTCATACCAAATGAGTTCCAACAGACTCCAACCTTGTTCAGACATTATATCTTGGGCGGTTTTAAAATTACCAGTATTGTCGCCTGGCCCTGCTGCTCTTTCTCTCACCATGTCAATATAGGTCATGGCAGTTGCATCTGATCCAGTTCCTCTGTTTAAAGCTTCTGCCAACATGAGCAATACATCTGCATATCTGATCGGGTGGGTATTGGCAGCTTTGGTCAAGTTGTCGTCGCCACCATTTACATTGGTACCTGCATAAGTTTTATAATTGGCAAATTTTTCCTGCCAGTAACCCGTATAATCTATAGGGTTGCTTGCCGTTTTGTCAATCACCACCGTACAACTTACCCCAGCATCTTGTATATCCATGCCCAACTCTTCATCAGAGGCAATAGCTACATCACGACGATAGGTATCATCGGGTAGGAAATGATCGTAAAGGCTTGGGGTAATCATCATGAACCCCCACCCTGCCTGATAATCAGGATGATCTTCGCATAGTCCCCTAACACCACAGAGTTGAATAATACCATTGCCATCTATTCCTTCGTACCAACTCCAATCACTAGTCCAGAGAGGATTGTGCTGTATTTCAAAAACAGACTCAGCTGTATTCCTTGCACCGAAATTGAACAAAGCCTGCATATCATCTTCCAACTGGTAAATTCCTAAATCAACAACCTGTTGCAAATAATTGGCGGCTTGATCGAACTTAGCCTGGTCGTCATTTAAAATATCCCCCCAATAGAGATAAGCTTTTCCTAATAGTGCCAGAGCTGCTCCTTTGGTTGCCCTACCTGCTTCACTTGTTGATACAGTTACTGGCAATACAGCAATGGCTTCTTCCAAATCGGTAACAATTGCTTGAAAAACCTCTGACACAGTATTTCTTTCCAAGTTTACCTCATCTGGTGCAAGGAGTTCAGTCACTACTGGAATGGGACCAAAATGCCTAAACAATTCAAAGTGATAGTAAGCACGTAAAAATTTGGCTTCCGCCTTAAAAACATCCACTACAGGAGATTCTACTTGCGATTGAATCAATACTGTATTTGCCCGAAAAATCCCGATGTAGTTTCGGCGATATAATGGTTGAGTCACCACATTGGTATTCGTATTGGTAAAATCATCGTACTCCTGCCAGCCAGGTTGGTCATTGTTGGAAGGGTCGCCACCTGCATTGGCATTGTCAGAACGGATTTCACCGTACATGACATAGGAAATCCATTGCCCATATGCCATTGACCAACCGAGCGGGTCGTATGCAGCGATCAAGGCGGAGGAAATTTGATCTTCCGTAATGAAAAAGTTACTGGATAAAAATTCGTTTACAGGGTCAACGTTGAGGCGTTCTTCGTCGCAGCTTTGGGTAAAAATAAAAACAGCAAGTATGGAAAGAAATAATGGTTTATTTAAGAATTTCATTTTTGCGAATTTTAAACCGACAATTTTAATTATCGGGTGTATTTTTTTTAAATTTAATTGGCGATTATATTCACCATTAGAATTGTTCGTAAATAAGGAACTCAACGTGTTTCCTCCCCCCAGCCCCCTCCAAAGGGGGAGACAGACCCGTTCATTTATTTAAGCCATTGCTCACTGTTTCGAATTTTGCAGGCTTTGTCTCCCCCTTTGGAGGGGGCTGGGGGGAGGAAACGTATGGGAAACAAATTCCAAATTTTTATTTAAGAACAATTCTATTTAATAATAAAAATTAGAAGGTTACTTTTACCCCCCCCCCAACAGTTTTATTCGATGGGTAAAAACCTTTGTCAATACCCGTGTCAAGGATCCAATTATTGGTACCGATGTCTGGGTCAAATCCTTGGTAATTAGTAACGGTGAATAAATTATTGGCCGAGAAGTAAATTCTCATCTCTTTAATTTTCGCCTTGGCTATTAAATCTGTCGGAAGGTTATATCCAATCTGAAAATTTCTCATCCGGAAAAAAGAACCATCTTCCACATAGAAATCAGAAGGCCTTTGGTTGTCGTTTGGATCGGTGGATGTGAGCCTTGGATAAGTTGTGCCTGGATTCTCAGGTGTCCATCTGTCGAGCCAAAAGGTTTGATAATTGGTATAGGTCACGTCAGACCTTTCGTAAGTTCTATAAATATCATGACCCAATTGGGCTGCGAAAATGCAACTCACATCAAAACCTTTATAATTGAGATTGAGGGACAAACCGAGAATATGGGAAGGCCAGGGAGAACCAATATTGGTAATATCATCGGAGTTAATAGTGCCATCGCCATTAGTGTCAATAAACCGCAAGTCGCCAGGTTCGGCTTTGGGTTGTAGTGGATCCCCTTCCAGATTGAGGTGGCTGAAAACTTCAGCTTCGCTTTGGAATATCCCAGCGGTCTGGTATCCAACAAAATGGCCGACCGGAAAACCCTCTGTCATTCTCGTAATAGGGGTATTTCTAACTGGCCAACCCCAACCTGTAATGAATCCAGCATCGCCAGCCACATTAATTACCTCATTGGTGAAATGAGTATAGCTCAGTTGTGTATTGACAGTCAAACCATTAAGGCGCAACCTGTGTCCAATGCCTATTTCAACTCCCTGATTCCGGATTTCTCCAAGATTTGAAATAGGGTTGTTGGTCGCACCAATGTAGCCAGGAATAACCTCGGCCATCAAAAGATCTTTTGTTGTTTTTCTGTAAACATCAGCGTCTATTGTCCACTCTCCGTCAAACAGTTCTACCTCAACACCTAAATCAATCTGTACGCTCTCTTCCCACTTAACATTTGGGTTAGGTGGAGTGGCCAAGGCCGCCCCAGTGTTAAGGGATTGCTCTTGCCCAAAGGCATAGGTAAATACATTCTCAATAGTGGCAGCATAACTCAAGGGATCTATCCTATCTGAGCCATTTACCCCCCAACTGCCCCTCAATTTTAGGTAACTGACAGGAATGAAATTGAAAAAACGCTCTTTACTAAGGACCCACCCAGCTGAAAAAGAAGGGAAAAGCCCCCATCTATTGTTCGTTCCAAAATTGGAAGACCCATCTCTACGCAGTGTGGCCGTGAATAAGTACTTTTTATCGTAATCATATTGCACACGACCAAAATAACTGATCAATCGGTAATCAACATTTGCAAAGCCATAAGTCAAATCTGTTGAGTCCTGGCCTGCATTCAGATATTGCCAGTTGGTGTTAAATTTTACGGCATCGGGAATATTGGAAGAAGACCCACCTCCTTCAATTTGATTTGACGAGCGGTAAGATGTACCTAATACTGCATCAAAATTGTGGACCGATGCAAAGGTATTATTGTAGTTGATGTAGTTCTCAATTTGAATGGCTTGGTTATTACCGTAACCTTGTGATACATCATTGGTTATATTGAAAAATGCGTCGTGAAAGTGATAGTCAGGAGTAAAGCTTCTGAATTGCCACCAGTTCGCCTCCAAACCAGCGTCCGACCGAATACGGACATTTTTGAAGGGCTTGATTTCTAAATAAACATTGCCTTGAAATTGATCTGCATGGCCACTGCCATTGCTAAGAAACAGGCGGCTTAATGGATTGATATATTCTTTCTTGACCCAGTCCGACTGTTCAAAGCCATAGTCTTTGGCTTCATTGTAAACACCTGTGATCGGGTCGTAGGCAAATGCATCCCCCAGCACCGTTCCAAAGGCATCATTAACACCAATGTTCTGGTTTTCCACCCGATTGAAATAAGCATTTTCGCCTATGGTAATATAATCGTTTATTTCTTTAGTGGAATTAACACGAACAGCATATCTCTTATAATTTGACTTCTCTCCCCCTATCACTCCTTTCTGATCCCAATAGTCTAAGGATAAAAAGGCATTTTTAACATTGGCGGACAAACGGTGATTGACCACATTCGCTGGTTCAAATATCTGATCCATCCAATCTGTATTGTTTTCCAATGGGTCTCCAACCTGAGGGAAGCCCAATGATTCTAATGCGTTGATCTGATCACTATTAGCAAATTTCTCCCTCGTTATCATTACATAATCCTCCGCATTGAGCATATCCGGCTTTTTCCACGGACGAGAGTTTACTATGTTTCCTTCATATGTGATTTGCCCCCCTTTTTCATCTTTACCTTTTTTTGTAGTGATGATCACCACACCATTGGCGGCCCTGGCACCATATATCGCACAAGAAGCTGCATCTTTTAATACATCTACTGATTCAACATCACCTGGACTTATGTTGTCAATTCCACCGACCTGAAGTCCATCCACAATATACAGCGGTGAATTGTCGCCATTCGTACTTACTCCTCTAATGAGTATTGACTTGGAAGCACCAGGTTGCCCACTTGATTCATTGACAATCAATCCAGCGACCTGACCTTCTAATGCAGATGTTACATCCGACACGACGAAACCTTCTAAATCTTTAGCGGAAATTTTTGAGATGGCTCCTGTCGATACCCTCTTTTCTTGCTTACCGTAGCCAATGACCAATACTTCTCCTAAGGTTTCCGAAGCAGTACTAAGAGCGATTTCCAAAGGATCGCCATTTTCAACCGGCACCTCTAGTTCGCTATAACCAGTATATGTAATTCGCAGGGTAGCGGGGAGTGTAACATCAGGAATAGAAAATGAGCCATCGATATCTGTTATTGTCCCACGGTCGGTTGAGACCAAAACAACGGTTGCCCCTATTAATGATTCCTTGGTTTCAGCATCTGTAATTATGCCTTTTACAGTGATGTTTTGAGCGACAACCCCAAAAGGCAGAAAAAGAAGGGCTATTAAAAGCCTGGAGACTCCCCATCTCAGAAAGGAGAAGTAAATTTGTTTCATACATACCATTTTAAAAGTGAAAGTAATAATTGAGATTAACAACAAATTAAGCTCAATCCAATATTCATAACTACTATATACATCATCACCTCAACACTACAATGAATATTTCCCAATTAGCAATAAAAACAAAAGAATTATTTGTTTATTGAATAAATCCGGTGTAAAATTATGGCATGCTAACACTTAAGAAAGAATTTTCATATACTACAAGACTACTTCAAATAGAAATTTGGACTACTACTTAACTACTACACCATGTACTATGCGAATATGTTTACTACTTCATTGCTTCGTCAGCTTTAATATTATTTCTATATTCGTCCCAATTCTACCATTATGCTATACCAGCGCTTAAAATATTTCCAATATTTAGATTTTGTTCATGTTTTCATCTTAAGCGTTGTTTTAATCCTGCCGATTTCTGGTTTACCCCAATCCAGTAATCTCGGTAGCCCGCCCATCAAAAATTTTTCTAAAAAAGACTATCATGCTGCTACGCAAAATTGGCAGATCGCCCAGAATAAAAAGGGCATAGTTTACGCAGCCAACAATGAAGGACTTTTGGAATTTGACGGGAACCACTGGCGGTTGTACCCTTTACCCAATGGCACTATCATGCGATCCTTTGCTTTAGCAGATGATGGTAAAATCTACGTCGGGGGACAAGGAGAGATAGGTTATTTCGATGGAGATGAAAAAGGGATACTTTCCTTCCATTCTTTAAATGATTTCCTGCCAAAAGAATACAGGGTTTTTGCTGATGTGTGGGAAATCCTAATTGACAACGGGGCTGTCTATTTTATGTCCTGGCAGATGGTCGCCAAATGGGCCAACGGGGAAATGCGAGTACTCCTTTCGGGTGAAGGCTATTTGTTTTTAGACAAAATTGGCGAGCATTTTTATGTCCAAAAAGCCAATGGCACATTTGGATATTGTGAAAACCACTTAATAGCGCCGTTCAAAGAGCTAACTAAATTGGAAGGTAAGATTACATCAATGGTTAGCTACCACCCTGATACCTTACTGGTTACCACGGAGGTAGGAGACATTTTTCAACTTGTCAATACGACCATTTCTTCCTGGCCAATCCCCAACGAGTCCTTTTTTAAAAATAATACGATCTATTGTTCCGGTCTCTTACCCAATGGTCAATTGGTCTTTGGTTCCACTTCTGCTGGCTTGGCTATTCTTGATAGGAGTAAACGCATCCTGCAACAAATCAATAGGTCCAACGATTTGCAGAACAATACAGTTTTAAGTGTTTTTGCCAACAAGAATGGAAATATATGGCTAGGGCTAGACAATGGAATCACGTATGTCCATGCCAACTCTGCTTTAACGGAATTCTTTCCCGATGGCCATTTGGAAGGCACGTGTTATTCTTCAGTCATTTACGATGGCCATTTATATGCTGGTGTAAATACAGGCATTTATAAAATACCATGGAAGCCGTATTACCTTCCTGAAGAGAAGACCAATTTCACAATGGTTGCCAATTCTGGAGGGCAAGTTTGGAGTTTGGAACAGCATGGCGAACTACTGCTGGCAGGACACCAAAGAGGAGCTTTTATTATAGAAAATGAACAGGCGAAGCAGGTTTCTGATCTGATAGGAGTCTGGCGGTTCTTACAAGTTGGTGGCGACTATTTAGTGGCCGGGCATTATGGTGGCTTGGCCCTTTTTGAGCAACAACCCAACAACTTATATTATCATGGCATGTTGGACGGCCTAATAGAAAGCAGCCGAATATTGGCATATAGCGGTGGGCATATTTGGATGGCCCACCCGTATCGGGGCATTTTTAAGAATGAACTTGTTTCGAATGAAAAACGAGTCATATCAACTCATTTCAATTCACAGAACGGCTTGCCATCCGATTTCAACAACCGCCTTTTTCAATTGAAAAACAAGACCGTATTCGTTGGAGAAAAAGGCATCTTTAAATTCGATGAGTCCGAGGAAAGGTTTATTCCCGATGAGGGATTTAACAAGTTATTTGGTCAGGAAACACAGGTAAAATACCTTCTGCAAGACAAAAAAGGGAATATCTGGTATGCCGCAGATGATGAAGTGGGAGTGCTATGGATCAAGGATATGGATATAGACAAAAGCATTCAGAAAATGGTTATTCCAGAGTTGGCCGATAAATTGGTCAACAACTTTGAGTATATCCTGCCAATAGACGACCACAATGTTTTGTTTGCTACCGAAAAAGGAATCACTCATTTTGACCCAACCAAATACAATCCTTCCACTGCCCCACCGACCATAGTCTTGACTGAAGTGTGGTTGAAAGGGATGAAAGACAGCCTGCTTTTTGGCGGCTATTACAAAGATGCCGAACAAACACTGATGCCGGAATTAACCCATCAGCAAAATGCGTTGGAATTTATCTTTTCTTCCACCGACCACGAAGGGCAGGAGTTCGTTCAATATGCTTATAGATTGGAAGGAGCAGAAGATAACTGGTCGGCATGGGACAGCAACACTTCATTGAGTATAAACAATTTACAATCGGGGGATTATACTTTATTTTTAAAAGCAAAAAACAAAACAGGGCAGGAGTGTGAACCGATCACTTATAGTTTCACCATTTGGCCTCCGTGGTATGCCAGCCAATTAGCATATACCCTTTATGGCCTAATGCTCATAAGTTCTTTTATTGGATTGGCATTTATTCAAAATAAAAAACACGAAAAGGAAAAGGCATTTTTGGAAACAACCCATTTGCAAGAGCAGAGAAAAAAGGAGGCTTTGGTGCAAGAATCCAAGCAAAAGATAAGTCAACTGGAACGGCAAAAATTAGAAGCTGAAGTCAAATTTAAAAATCAAGAATTGGCAGCCGCTACAATGAACCTCTTGCAAAAAAATGAAATGCTAACCTCCATCCAATCTTCCCTGGAAAAATTAAAAAAACAGGATGGCAAAAGAGATAATATGTATGGGGAAATCAACCGCCTGCTCAAAGTAGTAAAAAAAGAAAACGAACTGAGCGATGATTGGGAACGTTTCTCTGTCCACTTTGACAAGGTGCATAGCGACTTTCTGAAACACTTGGGAGAACAATTTCCAAACCTCAGCCCAAATGATTTTAAATTATCTGCCTATTTGAGAATGAACCTCTCAACGAAAGAAATCGCTGCATTGATGAATATTTCTATTCGTGGCGTAGAGGCAAGCCGCTACCGCTTGAGGAAAAGGCTTGGCTTGGATACAGAAGTTAATTTAACTGAGTTTTTGATGAAATTGTAAATGAATTTCAAGGTTGATTAAACAGGATTATTAACATACTATGGTCACTGCTTTTTAGGCTATTGACCCAAATTGACAAATTTCAGAGACACCCCAATTATTCCCATCTGTTTAACAGCGCTTTCACCTTCAAAAAAATTAAATAGACCTACTTCAAAGGCACTTTCAATGGCTCTGCCTTTGACGGCTACACCAATATTACCGCCATATAGATGCCGATTGTCCATTAATTCGCCTCCGAACTGATAGATATAACTGGGATTTACATAAAAACAAAGTTTTTTGTTCGGGTGGAAGGAAAAAAACACGGGCAAGCGGGCATCCCACCCTCTGTAATTATAATAGAATGCCCCAAAACTTCCGCCTATCGCCACTGCTCCAGAAGAGTTCTTCCCACCCAGTAATTGTTGTTTTATAGTCAAAGCACCATAAATATTCAAATTTAGACGAATGCCCAAATCCAAGTTCTCGGTAATTCCAAAATAATTGTTCATTTCAACGTAGGGACGCAGATGGACTTCCTCTTCCCGAGGTGGGGCAAACAGTGCAAGGCTAACAGGTTCATCCTCCAATATAAAACCTGAGCCTGCCAATTCTAATTCCCAATTGCCTTTGCCAGCAGTCCTTCCAGTTTGATAGCTGGAGAGGGTAATGCAACTTTGAGTTGCTATGCCACAAAAACAGGTAAGAATGATAAAAGAAATCAATTTGGGTTTCATTTCTTTTGGCTCTGGTTAATACCCTGTTTGTTAATAAGAACTTTCTGTCTGGTTGTTGCCCTGATTTCCTGATCCAGGAAAAAGCAATTTTATGCACGGATTAGAAAATCCGAACTACTTTAAAGAAAGGATATCAGATTTCTGCCTCCTGCATTTTCAACTCAAACTTTCCATCAACAAACTCAATCTCAAGATTTCGTCGGTATTTGAACCAACTGACGATTTCCGCACCTAAGAATTCTTTCCGCCAACCAATTTCAAGTGAAGGGTCGAAAAAGTCTTTGTCGTTTTTCATCCGCTTCAAAACCGAACGTGGCATGACCATGTGGTGAGAAATCCCTTCTTTCAGGCATTTATAGCGCACGAGTAAATCAAGCATTTCCATTAAAATATCCTGCTTTGGATTGTCACTATTATCAGGAGGAATGCGACTGAGAATTTCCTTTTCGTGTTCAGTGACTGGTTCTTGGTACATTTTGAGGAACTGTTTCCCAAACCTTCCCACGATAGAGTCGGGCAATCGCCTGTTTTGTTTTAGTGCATCAACACCGGAATGAATCGCCCTTACTATTGGACTAATAAACTTACCGGGCATCACCATCTCCTTAGAATAGTTGAGTCGCTTGGCTTCTGCTGTACGCCACAAAAGCATGCGGAGGAGAAACACTTGTTCTTTTTTTCGGAGACTGCGGATGAGGTTACTGTTAATGGCTTCTTTGTAAGGGTCTTGTTCGTATGCCTCGGGGTTTTCCATTTTTTTCAACTCCTCCTTAGCCCAATCCAATCGCCCCAATCTTTCGAGTTTGCCTTTTAGCTTTTGCCAAAGTGTATATAAATGGATCACATCATCCAGCGCATAGCGGATTTGCTTTTTACTCATAGGCCTGCGCTGCCAATTTGTTACAGTATACCCCTTACTGACTGAAATCCTCAGTTCACTTTCAAGTAGTTTGCTAAATGCTACCGGATATTTATAACCAATGAAAGCTGCCGTAACTTGTGTGTCGAATGTATTTTTTGGAATGATCCCAAAATGTGTGTTGAACAACCGATAATCGTTATCACCTGCATGAACTATTTTTAGGATGTTTTCATCGGTGAGCATATCCAAAAGCGGCCCTAAGTCTTTGATTTTCAATGGATCTATTAAATAATAACCATGTTCCGTAGCTACTTGGATCAAGCATATCAAAGTAAGGAAGCGTTTCTCGCCAATGAACTCGGTATCAAACCCCATCCAATCAATCCCTTTATTGCCGTTTGCAAATTCTTCCAAACCAGCGGCGTCTTCCACTAAAGTGAACTGGGCATTGTGTGCCTGCATTTAATTAATATTTGTTAGGTGTTTCTGTAACGGCAGTTTTTAAGATTGGGTGCGAATATAGCGAAAGGGTTTATTATGATAAAAATTAACCTAATGTTTGGCAGCCTGTTAAATTTGCAGATGCCTGCCGTAAAGTGAAAACAAAGGCTGACAAAAGGTGCTGGTCGGATGGCTGAGGGTAGACCTCAAAAAACAAATTCGAATATAAGTTTGTAATAATTCAGCATCAATTTTGTCTAAAGAATTCTAATGAAAAAGGGTTTTTTACAAAAAAGAAAGAGAGTTTTTTAATTTTCATTTTGACTTCACATCAATCAATTATCCATGAAAAAGCTACTAATTACAGGCGGTTCAGGTTTCCTTGGGTGGCATTGCTGTATGCAATTGCCTACAGGTTGGAAAGCATTTGCAACATTTCACGAAAACAAAGAAGGTATTTATGAAAACACAATCGCTTATCAAGTTGACCTGACTGATAAAGACGCCATTTGGAGAGTGATGAAAGAAGTAAAGCCAGATGCGGTGTTCCATTTAGCGGCCCATTCTGGCACAGCACACTGCGAAAAAGAACCTGAAGCAACTTATCCATTGAATGTAACTGCATGTGCAAACTTGGCCGAGATGTGTGCCGACCTCAAGTCCAAATTGCTGTTCACCTCAAGCGAACAGGTTTTTGACGGGGAAAAAGGCTATTATGAAGAGAAAGACCGGCCTAACCCAAAGAATGAATATGGAAAGCAAAAAATGGAAGCTGAAAATCGCATCCAAGAGATTTACCCCGAATCCGCGACCGTACGGATCGCTGTGCTTTTTGGCCAAGCCTCACATGCTGCCAACAGTTTTTTCAATCAATGGATAGAAGCTTGGGAAAACCTGTTGACCGTAACTGCATTTGAGGATGAAATAAGGTCTTTCCTCAGTGGTGGTTCTTGTGCCCGGGCTCTCTTTCATCTGTTGGAACAAGGAGCTGAAGGCCTGTTTCATCTTGGAGGATCGGCAGCTATGTCGAGGTACGAATTTGGTTTGTTGGCAAAAGAGATCTTTAAAATTGACTTTGCAAAAATTGAAGGTAAATCTCAAAAGGAGGTGGACATGCTTGCTTTCCGTCCTCCCAACCTAAGCCTTGATTGTCAATTAATAAAAAGCATAGGTTTTAACCCGGCACATCCTGCCGATGAGATGAAAAAAATGAGGCCTTATCTCGATATTACCCCTTCTATTTCACTAAATTAAAAGACCAGCCACGACTTCAGTCGTGGAAATACAGGTAAGTTAAGCCCTACCCGATTCATCCAGTAAGCGATAAAATTGATCGTTCAATCCATCTGCACTCAACAAATCATCCAGATCAATATGCATTCTGTACTGCCAATAATGCTTTGGATTAGCAGGGATATTAATACGCTCATCGGCTGGGTTTTCCCTCCTGATTTTTTCATCCAAAGCAAAAATATCCTGCAAAGCAAAAACAACCCACATACCTGGCCAATGCAAGTGTTGTTTTAAAATGCCTTTCACAATATATGTATCGCATTCATCGGGTGGAATACCCATCATGCCCAACACATTCCAGTAAAAACGTTGCCGCTGTTCCTCTTCCATTTCTTCCCACCATAAACGAATAGGCGACATGTCATGAGTAGCAGGACTGCAAACAGAGAGATAAGGGATATCAGATTCTTGTAAAAATTCGGTTTTGGGGTTTTTGGACATACGTTGTATTTCCAGTGTAAGAATGCCAAGGTCTTTCATCACACCTGGCACACAATCGGGCACCATGCCAAGATCTTCTCCACAGATCAGCATGTTGGTGGCATTTTTAATGGCCGGGAGTTTAACCATTGCCTGTTCTTTCCAAAAATCATTTTGGCGATGATAAAAATAATCTAAATAAAGTTCATTTAATTTGTTTTGCGGATCGCTTCCCAAAGCAAAGAATGACGGTAATTCTGGAAAATCAATTCGCGGGTGAAATTCTTTTCCTTCCGGCCCTGGCACTTCGAAAAACAATACGTTGCTTAATAATTTAAAAAGGCCATCCTTCAAATGTAATTTGGACGTGTTTTCTTTTTTATTAAAAAACGCTTCTATTTTTCTTTGTGTGTCAAATTCAGGTTTAAAATAAAAATGGCTATTATTATTTTTATTTAAAAATGTTTCCGCTATAAATAAAGCTTCCTCTCCGAATTGTTCATTTAATAATTCGACAGAAATGAAAGGTTTACAAAAGCGGTCAAAATCAAAATAGATACCCCGTTCCTGAAATTCATTTAAATGAATCGGCAATGCCTTATTAAAAAATCCGAAAGTACCTTCCACCTGTTCAATTGGGATTTGCCAAATACGGAAAAAACCAAGGATGTGGTCGATGCGAAATGCATCAAAATAACGGGACAATTGCTGCAGCCTGTTTTTCCACCATTGGTAACCATCTTTTGCCATTTCTTCCCAATTATAAGTTGGAAAGCCCCAGTTTTGCCCAATGTCAGAAAAGGGATCGGGCGGGGCGCCTGCCTGACCATCCATATTGTACAAATGTGGCTCTGTCCAAGCATCCACACTATATCGGTAAATACCGATAGCAATATCGCCTTTTAGCACTATCCCATTTTCACGGGCATATTGCGCGGCTGATTTTAATTGTTTATCAAGGTGGAATTGCAAATAATAATAAAAAGCTATTTCTTCAAAATTAGCAGAACTTGGATTAGTCTCCTTTTTTAGTTTTCTTGTAGTATATTTTTTATCCCTTTTCCATAAGTTAAAATTCGGTGTTTTATATTTATCTCGATAAAAGGAAAATAATGTATATGGCTTTAACCAATGCTCATTTTCAGTCATGTATTTATTAAAGTCTGCATTTTCCAAAAATGCTTTTTTAGTTTTGGAATAAATTAATCTTGCATACTTTAATTTCAACCGCATGGTTTTTTCATAATCCACCACGTCCAGTTCATTTAATTTTATTCTATCTTTTTCAAATTGTTTTTGGTCAATTATTTTTTCAAAACCATTTAATGCATTTAAATTTAAATACAAAGGATGCAATGCAAATACTGAAATAGAGGCATAAGGATAAGAATCCGTCCAAGTAGAAGTGGCGATAGTGTCATTGATCGGTAGTATCTGTACCATTTTTAAACCTACCTGTTTCGACCAGTCCACCAATTTTTTAATATCATTAAACTCCCCTACCCCCAATCCATTTTTACTGCGAAGAGAAAATACCGGGACAGCTACGCCTGCTCCTTTCCAGTTGCCATGTGGGTGATGGAAATATTCATCGGTAACAATGACAGTGTCATTAATCGCAGAAAAAAAATGGGTTTTTAAAATTCTGTTTTTACCATCTTCCAAAAATTGCACTTTTTTTTCCTTCACATTGAAAATACCATATTTATATTCAATGTCGTTTTTTGCAGTGCAATTAATGCTAATTGTCCAAAGCGGGTGGTTTTCATTTTCTAATAATAAAGGCTTGGTCAAATCCCAATTTCCCATTTCTGGAATATTTCCCAGCAAACAAATTCGTTGCCCTGTATTTACTCTTGGAGCATGAATTTGAAAATGAAAGTTGGCCTTTCCAGTTACGTGCACTGTCCTTTTTGCTTTAAATGAATCTGCTTTAAAAATCGCTTCCGTAAATGCGGAAGTATAAAAAGCTGTCTCACCATGGTGCTTGGAACGCCAACAATCCTTGAGTAGAACATTTTTCTGTTTTTTTGAAAAACGGGCTACCCGGTTTTTGCCCCAGTCAAGGTCAAGTTCTTCATTTTCGTCATTTAAAAGAATATATTTATATTCAAAATTGGCAGTGGCTTTTTTTAAATGAATAGTAGTTTCCCACTCTCCATCGCCCAGATGATGGAGTTTAAAAGCTTGGTCGTTATTCCATTGCCCCAATTCGGGTATGGAACCGATTATAGCTATTCGCTGTCCCCAGACAGTGTGGTAATTGATGTGGAAAGTGATCGTCATAGTTTTGTTTTTGGCATAATGATGGAAAAACGGCCTTATATTTCTAAAAAATAAAAGGCCGTTCTTCAATTAATTGACGATTAAAAGTGGTACTTTTCTCAAAATAAAAATACCAGATGACTAATTAGAAGTAACCACCAACCGCCTTAAGGCATGGTACTTTCCATCCGTGATATTGACAAAATAAACACCTTCCGGTAATTGTGTTAAGTCCAAGTTGGCGTGGCCAGATTGAACTAAGCCCGGCTGGATACGCTTAACCACTTTCCCGATAGGGTTCAAAATGGAAATGGACAAATCTACCGTTTCATTAAAATTAAAACTAACAGACGCAAGCCCACTTGTTGGGTTGGGTTGGATGCTTAGTGCATTTTGGAATGCGGCTTCTTCTGCATTTACAAAAACATCTATTACAACCGTTTCAACAACCTCTTCGCAGCCAGTCTCATCTGTAATGGTCACCATATAAGTGCCCTCACTCAAATCAGTTACCGTTGAGGTGGTAGCACCATTGCTCCACATATAAGTATAACTTCCTGTGCCTCCTGTGGTGGTTACAGAAGCCTCTCCATCCATCATGCCCAAAGTTTCATCAACTGTCACTATATCATTGACCAAAGGGTCTAATTGGGGCAATAAAATCACTTGGACAGAATTACCAGCTAATACACAGCCGTTGGAAAAATCAACTTCTGGCCAAGGAATATTCGCTCCCTCTCCCCCACCAAATACCACTGGTGTAAAGTAATAAGCGCCTGCATCCAACTGTGACCCATCATTTACAAGCATAGGTGTATAAATATCATCTACAGTGAATACTTGCCCAAAATTGCCAAGCCACGATGCATCGTTGAAAGGATCGGTGGAGCCTGAAACATCTGATCCGTGGACAGACCACACGAACCCCAAAATAGGGCCATTGCCAGGAATAACTGTTCCGGCATCTATACTTAAACTTGTTGTTTCTCCAAAACATACATACAGCTCTCCTGATGCGGCACCAACGGCTATGTCGTCGCAGTCGATGGCTGCTACTTCATCGAACTGGACACAAAATTCCCCAGTCTCTCCTTCCCATCCATCTATCATCATATAATAGGTGACGCCCACTTCCGTTTCCACTTGTACCAGGGCCTCAAAAATTCCATTGTCCTCATCCACATCCTCATTACAGGCTACAGGTGTCAATGCCCCACATTCTGTGCCTTGATACACAGCAATTTGAGTATCTTCGAGATAAAAGCCAGTAGTGCCCCCACAGTCAATAGTAGTTATTTCATAAACCAAACCATCGCCTGTAAATGTGTACCACAACGTGTTCTCCAATGTCCCTTCTTCAAAACACTCAAAACCTTCGGTAGGCTCAGTACCATCCACCGTTGCATTCGAATTATTAAAAGGGATGGAAGTTTGCGGGTTGCCTAAGCCTTGTCCTGTTAAGCCAGTCAGGTCAGCAGCATCCATGCAAGCATCGGGTGGAGCAAAACCGGAAGTGACAATACGGAAGTGGTAGTCATCATTGGGGTTGAGACCCCATGTATTACCATCGAATACATAAGAACGAACACCAACGGCGGGCGTGGTCTGGCCTAGCCATGTCTCGCCAGAATGAACGGTATACCCCATAAAGACATCCCCATTCAAATCAGAAAGCTCAGAAAGATACGGGCTGAGATCTATTCGGGTCATGGGGCTGGTGACGACCAGATTGGCTTCAGGCGTGACCATAAAAGGCGTGATCAGATCAGCACCGGGCAATCCATTATCATTTGCCCAAATATGGAATCGAAAATCGCTGTTTGGCCGATTGGAGTCGGTATAGTTACGAATAAGGGCATATACAATATCTGTTTCACCGAATAAGGAAAAACGTACCGCACAACCCATCAAACCGCTCATTGCGTCGGGTCCAAAAGATTGTACAAAGTCAACTTGTTCGTTATCATATAAAATGTGATGGCCTGCGATATAACTATAAGTTGGGGAAGTAGCCACATTGGCATTTGGTGAAGCATCCACAGCCTCGAAATAATAATCTACCTGGGAGCCGGGTGACTGAGCATCAATGAAAAAAGAATAGCTGTTGCCAATGATCAAGGATGAACCTACCGTAAATGGGCCACCATCCACACTGTAAAAAATCCTTGCTTCGTCAACTCCGGAAATATCTATGACCTCTGGATTAAACTCCTGGTCGCCCAGAGTGCTATAATAAAAATCAGGTGGATCGTGCAGGATCAATGGAGGAGACAAATCTTCGTCCGAACTAGTAATCTCAAAATCGTCAATGTAAATCCCGTCCACTTCATATCCGCCATCGGTTAGCAGCCTAAACCTGACTTTGACATCAGAATTGCCAACAAACCCTCCAAGCGAATAGGTGTATTGAGTCCAGGGTGAAAGTAGGTCTTCCCCAAAAAAAGTGGCAAGGTTGACCCAGGTACTTCCACCGTCTCCACTTGCCTCTACGTAACAGTAATCGAAATTGCCATTTTCAATATCGTAAATGGCCCAAAAACTCAACGTAGCATCTAGATCGCCAGTAAGGTCAACTCCAGTGGCCATGGTAGCAGTAATGTTCTGACTGGCGGCGTAATTCCCGTTTGGGCTATCAGTAAGTGACCACATCCCTGTATGTGCCTGAGCATTGGTCCTTCCCCATGCACCTTGGAGCACCCAATTGGCAGTACCCGATTCGAAGTCGTCTGAGAATTCAACATTCTGAGTATTGGCAGTGAAATGGCAGCAAATTGCCAGAATGAAAAAGAGTAACGATTTTTTCATATTGTTTTGTTTAGATAGGAATTTATCCGCAATAGGGGAATTGGAAGTCAGGAAAAGGACAACCCACTGGTTTTCAACACTTATAAAATTTTCATTTTTTTTCCTTATATCGAGATAATTCCTGCATGCTTTGGAAATATTTCAGTGGCTAATGTAGGAAATTGTGGTATTGTATTATAGAACTTTCAACAGCGTTTCTCGGTATTAGTATTTTTGAAATATAAAACCTGTATTTCACAGCGTGAAAAAAGGAGAGCAATTGGAAAGGGGGGTGTTTTTCTTATTTTTTGGAAAACACCCCCCTTTCCAATTGCTCTCCTTTTCTGATAATTACTGAACTTTTGCCCAACACATTTAATAAGTTTCATGGTCAGGGTTTCTATCCTCATCGAATCAAAGTCAAATCCCCTTCCAGCATCTCCTCTCTTCCATCTAAGTATTCCACAACGACAAAATAAGCAAAAACGGCAGGGTCCATTGGTTTGCCCTTAAATGTACCGTCCCATCCATTGGTTGGATCATTAGGCAAAAATTCTTTTCCCTCGTAGACCATTTCGCCCCACCGATCAAAAATGCGCATGAGTTTTATTGTAGCTACTCCTTTTGAGTTAGGGAAAAAGACATCGTTTACACCATCATCGTTTGGTGAAAAACCATTGGGTATAAATACTTTTGGATTAAATTCGACTGTAATTAAAATGCTATCTGCGCTTTCGCAATTATTTTCATCAAATACATTTAATGTATAAAGAATGGTTTCTTCTGGCTGGGAAATAACGATAGGGCAGTCATTGCAATTTAACCAAATACCTGGAGTCCATATATAAACTAAGGTATCTTGCGAAACATTTGACTGAATAGATATTTCATCGCCCAATTCTATGGTTACATCTGCGGGCAGGCCAACAGAAATGGGTGGAGGTGCTTGAATAACAAATTCTTCTTCGACAGAACAATTATTTATTGCATCCAAAACCGTAACCGTATATGTTCCTGCACTGAGATTAGAAAATATGTTTTCCGTTTGAAAATTAATTCCATCAATGCTGAATAATGCGCTGTCAATATCCACGGTAATTACCACTGTTCCATCCATTGAGCCGTCGCATAGTTCATCCGAAGGTTCTAAAGAAATATTTATTTCAGACAATAATTCAACTTCATCACTTGCAATTGCAGAGCAGCCATTTATGTCGGTGACGGTGACAGCATAAATTCCCGGTTGCACATTAGATAAAATAGAATCATTTGGCGCACCAATAAAATCCCAATCATAATTAAATGGCCAAACACCTCCAACCACATCCACCCCTATGGCCCCTTCTCCAGCTCCTGGGCAGGCAGCAGTTGTATTGGTTGATAAAATTATTTCATCACCAACTCCCAAATTAATTGTTACAGTTGAGTCACAGCCGTCTGCTGTTTGATATATTTCCGTATAGCTGCCAGCCTGCGTTTGATAATTCCCAAAAATAAGAGCAGAATCGCCATAACAAATATGAGTGGTTTCCTCCATTAAATAAATGTCGTTTACTTTTATATTTATATGATGAATGGAGTAACAACCATTTGAATCAATATAAGTATTTTCATAAGTACCGGGATCAGTAAATGGTAATCCATAAATTACCGCAGTATCATTTTGGCAAATAGTCGCCGTATCAAATGTATTTATTTGTTCAAATACAGAGAGATAAATGTAGTGGGAAGAATCACACCCATTAATTGTTTGATCAAAATTGGAATAAAGGGCTTCATCCGATTCATAATTTCCAAAAATTAATGCTGAATCAAATTCACATATGTATATAGTGTCTAAAAAAGAAAATGTATCATGAACACTTAATTCTAAATTATTTAAAATATAACACGAATTGGTGCTGTCAATATGAATATAAGTGCCAGTGGCATTTAGCCATTCGCCAAAATAATTTAATGAATCGCCCACACATAAATTTGCCTGTTCATTTACAACAATGGTATCAGTGGTTTCCACCAAGGAAATTGTATGCACACTATCGCAGCCATTTTGGCCAATATAAATAGAAGAATAATCCCCGGCGGTTGTTTCTTCATTTCCAAAAATAATTACTGTATCTCCCGGGCAAAATTCAAGGGTATCAAAAGTTGCAATCAGAGGTAAAACAGTCACCGTCACGGTATCCTCACTAATGCAACCCTCTCCTGAACCAGCAACCAAAATATAAGTGATTGTTGTATCAGGCGTTGCTGTAGCTGTCGAGCATGTGTCACAATTTAGAAAATCAGAAGGCACCCACTGATAGGTGGTAAAACCATTGATCGAAAAAGTAACGCTGTCGCCCAGACAGACGTCAACTGAATCAACTCCAATTTCAACGATGGTAGAAGGGTCAACTTCAATGACGATGGTATCTGACTGAACGCCTCCACAACTATCGGTTACTTCTACCCAATAGGTGCCCGGTTGGTAGACAGAAGTAGTTTGTTCAAAAGTATTGTCTGACCAGTTATAGGAAGAAAATCCAGGCCCCGCATCCAAATCAGTTACCCCAAAATGACATACCGTCACATCCGAACCAAGGTCAAGCGTTGGGACATTAAACATCGTTTCAAAACTGCCTATATTATTGGTAAAATCACATTCTTCAATAGCTGTATTTGGAAAGTCGGTGAACAGGTCAAAAGGTCTTGGCGTTGTGCCATTGTCGTTTGCTACTGCGTAAATTTGCTGGTTGACAGGCAGTGGTAAATCGAATTCAAAGACCTGACATTCACCTGCATCTAAAGAATCATTTATCAAAACGGTAGCTAAAACCGCAGTATTTAATTGGGTCGGATTTTCTCCATAAAAACTTAAGGGTACACCAACAGGCAAAACAGCTTCACCGTCATTGCAAACCTGCACAGAAACAGAAATATTCTGTCCATTGCATTTTCCATCCATCAATAATAAAACTACGTCGGGCACCGAGTCCCTGATGGCACCATTGGCGCAGGTATCAATACAAGGAGAAAAGCATAATTGATTTTCAGTATAAAGTTCATCAATGATTGCAGGGTTGGGATTGTTTAATGTGACTTGTGGCGAATATCTGGATAAAGAATGAAAGCCATCATAAGGATTATTAAAATTGTTTTCGGCAATAGTTATCGGTAATTCAAAACTGCAATTATCATCGAGAATATTTCCTTCCAGATCCAATTTCATCATCAAAAAATCCTCACTGCCGTTTCCAAAACTTGCAGTATGGCCAAAAATATAAATTTGTCCATTTAAATAAAGTAGTTCATGACCTTCATCATCGTCATTTCCACCATAGGCTTTGCTCCATAAAGTATTTCCGTTCTTATCTGTCTTTATTAAAAATATATTTCGATTACCTGATTGGGTAAAATTACCCATTAATAAAAACCCGTCAGGCACGGGAAAAACCCTTATGCCATGTTCAGAACCCGCACCCACAATATTAAATTCTTTGGCCCAATTTATTTGCCCATCCATGCCTGTTTTAAAAAAGAAAGTGGAAATGTCGGTTGCACTTGAACCATTAATGTCACCATGACCGATTGCATAAAAGGCATTATTTTCATGAATTAATTGTCTGGTATATAAACGAGCATTGGTATTAATATTTACCAAATAAAGTCGTGACCATATTTCATTTCCAGAAAAATCCAATTCTGAAATAGCGCCCCGCATAAAATCGGTGCCGCCACCAGCAAAATTGTAGCGGCCCGATGTATATATTTTGTCATTGACAATTATTGCACTGCTAAAACTTTCACAACTACCTAAATTATACCCACTAATATTTATAAGTGCGCCGGTGTTCCTATCTATCTCCGCCAGCATTCCATCGCAACCAAAACCTCCCGGTGCATTTTGGAAGTTACCCGCTATAAAATAACTGCCTCCGTTAGGATTTTCCAAAACGTGTGTAAATCCAGACTGCTGAAGGCCAAAATAATCCATCACCCTTACCCAAATAAAAATATTGTTCTGGTAATCATATTTAAACGCAAATGGTTGGCGTTCCCCAACGTTATTGGTCGTTGTGCTTCCCGCTCCTAATAAAAATCCATCGCTGTCCAAATACAAAGAAGTTAATGTTTCCACTTGGTCAGTTGGGTCAAAACTGCGATCCCATAAAACAGACCCGTCAAAATTAATTAAACTTAAATGAACACCGCTGTTACTATTTCCACCTACAATAATCCCTTCAGGTGCCACTGCCATCGCCCTTCCACTCTCATTGGTCGGCGTACCATATGCGGATATAAATGTGGTTTCACAAGGAACTGAAAATTCCTGGCATTCGCAGCCAGGTACGTCTTCAATATTCATTGCAACGGGTAATGGGTTTATTATTTCATTATTCCAGGAATAATTGGGAGAGGTAATTGTTGGTTGTTCATTTCCCTCGTAAGCGTTGGGAATATCGTTGGCAACTAATTCAATATTTTCGATTAAATCGCAGCCTGCGGCTTGCACTTGTCCATCAAGCGATATACGGCCAAATAGAAGGTCGTTATTATTGCCATTATCATAAATATTTGTGTAAGAAGAAAAAACAATAAATCCATCTGCAATTGTAAAACGACATCTGTCATCGTTGGAACAAGTGCCAACCCTTTTGGCCCATACTACATCTCCAGTTTTATCCAATCTTGCAAAAAAGAGGGTATTTGTGCCATTGTTCTGAACATAATTACCTCTTATAATAAATCCATCTGGAATAGTAGCCAATTGAAAACCAGCCACAGTATTGCCACCAGTTATCGAATATTGTTTTGCCCAATTTATATCCCCATTTATTTCTGTTTCAAATAAAAACATCACAAAATCAGAAATATTATCACCTGCTAAATCTCCCCTGCCCAAGCTTAATATCTTTTCATTTTCTATTAAAATACTGGTACTGTTTATTCGTGAAGGTTGAATTGGCGAACGCAAATAAATATTTACCCAATCAATATTTCCAGAATAATCAAATTTCCCAATATATGGCCTTATATCAGATAATGCTGCACCAAGCCTTACTGCACCCGTCATATATACACTTCCACCATGAAAGAAATGACCAAGTGGAAAATCTGCATTACCACCAAAGTCAAATTGCTTTTGCCATATAACATTTCCATTTCCATTGTCAAACTCTACCATATATTTATCTAAGCCCAATGGATTCACCACACCATAAAAAACATAATTTCCATTTGAAGGATTTTCGTACGAACCTTCAAATCTGGTATAAGATGGATTGGAAATGTTCTTTGCCCAAATAAAACTGTCAGATTGCCAATCATATTTAAAAATAATATTTGTCGTATTGGAGCTCCATTGATCCCTTGCCGAACCGACAATAAATCCATCACTATCAATCATAATGCTCGCTATAAAATCATCCCCATTCGTAAAATTAAATGCACGTTGGTCCATAATAGTCCCAGATGGATCAATTAATAAAATAATAGAGCGGTCGTCATTTTTGCCAGCAATATAAAAATTGCCGTCACCAGAAGGTATTAGGTCAGTTGTCCATTCATCCACATTTTCCGATCCTATTTTTTTAATAAAAGTAGATTCGCAATCCAATACTGAATTTTCAAACACATATATATCTTGACAAAAATTATCATTGCAATTTCCATTATCTGCTTCTATACAAACGGTATAAACTCCCTGAGTTATAAATTGATAATTTATTTCATTGGCACTGCCCTGTGGCATTCCATTTATCGTCCAAGAAATACTATTTGCACCTTGCGAAGTATTTGTAAAAGTGACGGTAGAACCGGGATTGGGAAATAGATCATCGGCAGAAAAAGAAGCTGACACGCAAACCACTTGAATTAAAAAAGAATATTCATCCGTACAAAAACCAGTCGCATCCGTAGCGAGTAAATTCACCGTATAATTGCCGAGTGCGGGAAAAATATAAGATGCATCCGTTGTGTTAGCGATGGTCACGCCATTTATCTGCCATTCAAAATCATTGCTATTTTGGGAAGTATTGGTAAAGTCAATTGAACCTCCAGGAATTGTTTCGAAAACAGAGGGTGTAAAATTTGCTTCTGCCGGACAATTTACCGTAATAATTTGTTTAAATACTTCCGTGCAATTTGGATCAGGAACAGTAGCAGTCAACGATATTTCAAACTCCCCTGCCCCAGTATCAAAAGTGTAAAAAGCATTTGTATTATTTGAAAATGTTACTCCATTTACCTGCCATTCATAATTATTGCCGCCAGTGCTGGTATTTAAAAAATTGACAGTCTCCCCCATTGTGATGGTAGTTTGGTCGGGCGTAAAAGAGACAATGAAAGGGTTGGGGCATGGGTCAACACAGGCATTCGTATTGAGTAAACTGGAACGGACATTTTCTATAAAATAAGCCATCCGATCTGCTTGCCCCTGCGTGTAACCGGCCCTGCAGGCATAATTCCCGTAATCCACATAGTTCCAAATAATGTCATCCATATCAGAAGACAAACCCGAATTAGTATCCGTGCTACAGGAATTGACAGGGATAAAGCACGTCGGGGGTGGAGCGGTCGAGCCGTCGGGAGGGGTGTCGCATACCCGGTCGCCATCAGCCAAACAGTCATTATTGATACATCCACCTTGCCATGTATGATAAAGCCCCAAGTAATGCCCCAACTCATGGATCATCGTGGAGTGACCCGAACCAACGTTTTTGATTTTGGAAGCCAACATAACAACTCCATCAGTAGGTGAACCATGAGAGCCGGGAAGCGTTGCATATCCGCCTGCACCTCCAGCCACTTTTACCAACCAAATATTGATATAACGGGTTGGATCCCAACGGCTTAGGTTTTTCATGGCTAAATCGTTTGTTACGTCGGTCAGGGGTGATACCACTCGGTTGATGCCGGAGGTGGCATTGCCATCGGGGTCCCGTTTGGCAAGGCAAAACTGGATGCGGGTGTCCACCCCTACTCCTTGGTCGTAATAATTGATGTTGGCAAAGCCATCGTTCAGCCACTCAATGCTTTGTATTACCTCTGCATCAGTCACGTTTTCAGGCCCATTGTTGTGAATAATATGAACAACTATTGGTAAGATATAGTCCATTTTGAGCATGCCATTCCCTCCTGGTTTTAAGAATGCATGAGCCTTGCTTTCCATTTTTTCATGGCGTTCTTTGAAAGAGGGAGATGCATCCAATTGTTGCTGAAGAAATTGGTCGGTGTGGCATTCTTCCAATTCAGGGATGGCATTTATGGTCTCAATATCCGTTTGAGCAAATGCACGGAGGGGCAAAGTGGTAATAATAAAACAGATCAATGCGTGGAAAGAAAGGCGCATACACTAATTCTTTTTGTGATAAAAACCGAAAGTAGTAAAGATTAAAAGATCAATGCTTTTATTTTTTGTGCAGTGTAAAATAATGGGCAAAGAAAAAGAAAAAAAATAGTTTGGCTTTGATAATTTCTATCCGATCATTTTAACTTTCCCAATGTATCTGCCCAAAAATTATTTTTGCAAATAACCATAATGAATTATCTCGAAAAATATTACCCTTTAGAAAATCCAGACACGCCTTCCTTGTGGGATCAGCTATCCTTTTGGTCGTCGCCATTTGGCAAATTACTGCTCGACAATGTGCCTATGCGGATCGGCATGGATGTATTGGATATCGGCTGTGGAGCAGGGTTTCCATTACTGGAATTGGCACAATGCCTTGGTCAAAAATCGAAACTGACCGGATTGGACATTTGGAAAGAAGGGATCGAAAGAGCACGCTGGAAAATGGAGAAAATGGGTATTTCAAATGTGGAATTAATTCTCGCCGATGGAAAAAAAATGCCTTTTGATGATAACCGTTTTGATTTGATCGTTTCAAACCTTGGGGTCAATAATTTTGATGCCCCATCAATTGTATTGGCAGAATGCCACCGAGTGTTGAAACGCATGGGAAGGATTTGTATAACCACCAATTTAGAGGGACACTATATGGAGTTTTATAAGATTTTTGCAAACACCCTAAAAGAAGCAGATCTACAAGGTTTATTGCCTGCCCTAAAAGCCAATGAACAGCATCGTGGCACAGATGAAACAGTTCGGGAGCTATTCGAAAATGCAAGTTTTTCAATTGTAAAAATGCTGCGCAGTCGCTTTCAGATGCGATTTGTTGATGGCACTGCCTTGCTGAACCACCTTTTAGTGGTCGTTGGTTTTTTACCTGCATGGCGATCCATTTTGCCTAAAGAAAAGGAAAAAGAATTCTTTGAATTATTGGAAAAAAACTTAAACGAACAAGCCAAATGGGAAGGTGAGCTAAAAATGACCGTGCCTATGCTTTATGTGGAGGCTGTGAAATAAGGGATAAAAAAATGCAGTGGAAAATTAAATCTAACCACTGCAATGAACCATTAAATCATTTTATGAAAATATACTGACTAAATTATTCTTGATAAATTTCAAGCCCCCGATAAAAAGTGCCAAAAGAAAACCAATAACCGATAAAATTATCCACAGACAATAATTTTTCTCCAGTTCTTGGGCCATTAATCGCTTCTCCAAATAAATTCCATTCACCACCTTCGTTATCCATAATTTTTCCATCAATTACATCAAATTGCAAAGCAATGCTATCTGTCAGGACGCTTTGGTGAGCTATTAGAAAATTTTTCGATTTATTTCCAAATAATACCAATTCTGTATTTTCAAAATTGTCATGTTTGACAACAACTTCTTCTTCATCAAAACTATCGAATTGATAAAATTTGGCCTCGCCGGAAATAATTACTCCCAACCCTCTTTCCTTATTCGGAACACGATTGTCTTTGTGGTCAACAGGAAAAATTATATTAGCATTATTGGTCCTATAATCTCCATATGGATAACTGCCATAATTGCGGGCAAAACCTGTCTCCGTAGTCATGACGTTTGCATCGGAAAATAATGTTTTGAAAGTATGCCAAGTGGTTTCTAAAACTGGATAGGTATTTATTTTTTTACTTACCCGCTGCCCCTCCACACTCATTAATAATATTTGAGACCAGTTGCTATTTGTTTTCCGATCATAAGGTATCAGGTTGGTATTATACAAAAGTCCTGAGACACCAAAAGTCGTTTCTTCTCCATCTATCACCCTATTCCAAGCTGTGCCAGTACCTGTCAAAGGGCAGTAAGTTAATGCAAAAGAAAAACCGTTTATTTCATCATTAACTATTTCGTGCCAATCAAGTATGCGATGCGGATACCCTCTAATTTCATCATCCACTTTAATAGCAATAATTAAATCAGCAGAATCAAGGTAATCTCCATCAGAGATTTTTTGAAATTTCGGATTATCAACCGAAGGTATACCATCTTTCCCGGGGCCGCCGTCAAGCACCTTATTGGATGGAATGATCCAATTACCACCGACATCACTTTTCTTTGAACAGGAAAAACTGAAAAATAAAATTATTATTAATGACGAAACGAACATGATTGATTTTTTCATAACAAATGAAACTTGTATTTTTTGACCAAATGAAATCATCAAAGGCTTATTTTTTTTATTTATGGGACAAACAAATCGTATAAAAATTATTATTTCCCAGTCCACTACTTTAATCTCATCGAATAATAAAACCCCATATTTAATCGCAAACTTGGTGTCAGTTGTGTCCCTTCAATATTTGCATAAATGGGTAAAGTCAAACTGACATTAAATGACCAATCTGGATTAAACCAATAGCTTAAACCCGGTGAAATAAAAACCCATTCACCACTGGTGTTTGGAAAATCGTTATTGTTTACTTTGTCTTTACCTGCTTTTCGGTAACGGATTTCCAACGATGGATCTACAATTGCATTTTTATAAAAAAGACGGTCGTTTAATCCGACAGCCAATTGTAATTCGTCTCCAAACCTATACGTTTGACTGCCTAGATAATTTGTATTTTCTCCTTTATAAGAATAGGTGGCCAAAGCGCTCACACTCATGCTTTGACGCCATGCTAATTGGTGGATAAATTGATTCCAAAAAATACCATCCCAAGCGCCGCTGCCAGGTTGGAGGTCTGCTACTATTGCCAAACCGTCGTCCCGCCTTATGTCTGATTTTCCGATAGGGGCTTTTATACCCAAACCTGTTGATAAAATATTGACGTTGTCAGGACTGGAATAAATCTTATATTTTAATAGCAGGATGCCATCCCCTACCCCATTGGTCGATGTGATATCGTTATTTCCCAATTGATTAATTTCCCTAACTTGTCGTACATAAGAAAAAAAAGCATCTACGGAAAGCCGTTTTGAAAAACTATATCCTATTTCAAACAGTGCAGAATGGGTTCGTCTACTTCTCGCATTATCGCTGAGCTTATCCCTTCCAGACTTCAACGTTTCCAATACGTTTAAATCATAACTAAGACGGAATTGCAGTGCCTGGCTATTGCTCGGAGGCAATCCCAAATTGGCTGCGAGCGGTACACCACCTGAACAGCAGGTTTGCGTCATTCCTGTTTGGAAAAACAAAAAGGAAAAAACAAAAAGAATGGAAAATCTCAGGTTTATCCGCCCTTTCATATTTATTTATTTCATCAAATATGATCTAAATTAATGCTCTAATTTTAGATGAGAAAGAATTAATAACTCCATGTGTCTAAGCCTTGACATTGCGGAGGGCAAAGTGTCGTGAACCATCAAAAAAAAGCATTCCCAAGACAAAGCAAGGGAACGCTTTACATTATACTTCCAGCATTTAAAATTCTGGAAGCACTCAATATTGGGCTTTCGTATAAAACTTTATTGTCTAATTTTCATCAAACCATTTTTTTAATTTCTATTCGAATTTGGTAATCACCAATCGCTTGCTGATTGCCCGACCTTTATCTATTACACTCAATACATACAGTCCGTCTTTGAATTTTACATCATGCAAATCAATCATTAACCATTCATTTTCCACCTTTTCCACTGAAAGTCTGTAAACTTCTCTTGCAAACCGGTCAAATAAAACAACATCTACCGCTTTATCAGTGAAACGCTTCATTCGAACATTAATAAATGTACTTGCCGGGTTGGGGATCACATCAAATGGTTCAAGTTCCGAAAAAGCAACCAACTTCGTTTCTGTGAAAGTAGTCGTGCCATCGGCCAGATGAAATTGAACCCTGTAATAATTATCACCTGCATGAGGCAAGCGGTCAGTTTGAGTAAACACTTCATTTTCACCTGTTACAACTATCGCATTAGGCATTTCAAATAATGGAATAAATTCCGTTCCATTTGACGACCTTTCAACAGTCATGCCTTCCACGTCCTGTTCAAAACTGACCAACCAATGGAGGTCAGCCTCGTAGCCGTTTTTCACAGCGGAAAAAGAAATGGCCCGATCATCATTTCCATTTCCTACTAAATTGACAGAAATATCAATGGGATAGGCCGAATCATTGTTGTTCTCACACCCTTCCGCAATATGATCTTCAGCATCCGCCCTGAAAATCAAGTAATTTGATCCGTTCCACCCAGAGGATGGAATAGTTGAATTTTTGGAAAAATCCTTCGTCTCACCAGCGTCAATGTTATTTGTCGATCGTTTCCAGCTATTGAGGCGGTAATCTCCGTTATCTATGAATTCATCCTGTGACAACCACCAGTAAACACGATTGGTTCCAACATCTTGATCGCCCTGGTTTTTGATTGTACCACTTATGGTAATATTTTGGCCAGGTGAGACATTTGCAGGAAAACTGGCGGACAGCACAATGAGATCGGGGCCACCGACATTATCAATAATACCGTCGCAGTCGTTATCAATGCCGTCGCAAACCTCTGACGCATTTGGATGTATCGAACCATCTGAGTCATTGCAATCCTCATCATTTTGCACCCTGCCCCATTGAAACCAGCATGACTGAACTACATCGTTTGGGTCGCCGAAACCATCATCGTCATCATCAAGATACCAAAAGTCTCCGATACCTTCATCAACATTTCCATCGCAGTTATCGTCTTGCCAGTTGCAAACCTCTAGGGCGCCAGGGTTGATATTCGAATTCCAATCATTACAGTCATCGGCGGAGCCAGAACAGGAACCAATCGCTGTGTACCCATCACCATCCCAGTCCCAGGATAGTCCTTCATCAGTTTCACTATCGCAATCATTGTCAATACCATCACAGATTTCTGTTGCTCCGGGGTTGATCGCGGCATCATTGTCATCACAATCACCCTGACAAGTAGAATATCCATCGTCATCCTCATCAAAGCCCTCATCAACAAGGCCATCACAATCATTATCAAATCCGTCGCAGATTTCCGTAGCACCAGGATTGATGTTGATGGCGTTGTCGTTGCAATCGTCATCGTTTGCCACAAAACCATTTGGAGGGCTACAAGAGTTGGTTGATATATCGCTCCTTCCATAACCGTCATTATCCCAGTCGAGATAGTAGGTAACTTGGACGCCCTCATCTATTTGCCCATCGCAGTCATCATCTTTCCAGTTGCAGGTCTCCGTAGCTCCTGGATAAATGGCTGCGTTCCAATCGTTACAATCTCCATCACAAGTCCTCCATCCATCGTTATCATTATCGAAGCCTTCGTCAACTGAGCCATCACAGTCGTTATCAAGGCCATCACAGATTTCGGAAGCACCTGGATTAACAGCAGGATCATTATCATCGCAGTCGCCTTGGCAGGTTTTAAAACCATCGCCGTCTTCGTCGAAGCCGTCATCAATATTTCCATCGCAATTGTTGTCGAAGCCGTCACAGACCTCCGTGGCGGCCGGGTTAATATTAATTGCATTGTCATTGCAATCATCATCATTGTCGACAAAATTTGCAGGAGGGACACAAGACGTTGTTGAAATATTAGGATCGCCATAACCATCGCCATCCCAATCAGCATACCAAGTGGTTAAACCGCCCCCTTCATCCACCACGCCATTGCAATTATCATCTATACCATTGCATGGATCTTCCGACATACCAGGGTTTATATTAGGATCAGCATCATCACAGTCATCAGCAGTACCACTACAAGAACCGATAGCTGTGTATCCATCTCCATCAGCATCAGGAGAAAGCCCCTCATCAATTGAGCCATCGCAGTTATCATCCAAACCATTGCAAGTTTCAGTGGCATTTGGGTTGATGGCTGCAATGCTATCGTCACAATCTTCATCGTTCAAAACATAACCAGTTCCAGGGTCGCAAGCTGTAACTGACGAATTTGGGTTTCCAAATCCATCTCCGTCAAAGTCCACGAACCATACCGTATTGGGGTTAATAGTTGGATCGGTATCATCGCAATCATCCAAATTGTCCACATATCCCGTTGGTTGATCGCACTCAACCAGAACCATATTAACATTTCCAAAACCATCTCCATCCGAGTCCTCATACCAAGTGGGGGCATCAATGGCATATTCATCTATCATGCCGTCACAATCATCGTCAAGATCGTTGCAAACTTCATCTGCCAAAGGGTTTATATTAGGATTGCCATCATCACAATCAAGGTCATTATCGGTATAATCCGTGGGCATGGAGCAAGCAACTATTGTAACATTTGGGTCTCCGAAATTATCACCATCTGAATCCGCATACCAAGTAGGGCCATTGACGGGATTTTCATCCACCGTTCCATCGCAGTCGTTATCAATGCCATCACAAACTTCATCCGCATCTGGATTCACCGTTGGATCATTGTCATTGCAATCAAGATCATTGTCTGTGTAACCGATAGGTTCAGCACAAGCAATTACACTTGTATTCGGATCTCCGTAATTGTCATCATCAGCATCTGCGTGCCAGATCGGCCCACTGACTGGGTTTACATCAATCGTCCCATCGCAGTCATTGTCAATTCCGTCGCATACTTCATCTTCACCAGGATTGATGAATGGATCGTTATCGTCGCAATCGCCACCACAAACGGAATACCCATCACCATCTTCATCCGGCCCATCTGCGGTTAATGGATCGCAATCATTGTCTATTCCATCACAAGGTATTTCTGTCATGCCAATGTTCACATTGGGATCGGTATCATCACAGTCACCCTCACATGAATACCCATCACCATCTTCATCTGGCTGGTCGGGTGTGTTAGGGTTACAGTCGTCGTCTTTTCCGTTACATGCTACCTCTGTTTCTCCTGGGTTCACATTAGGGTCAGATTCATCACAATCCCCACCCTGGGTTGTATGTCCAGATCCCGGTGATTCACAAGCATTGATAGGAGTGCCACTACCATAGCCGTCTGAGTCCCCGTCAGAATACCAATCAAAAAACGGCAGTCCATTGTCTATGAAATCATCGCAATCATCATCAAGGCCATTACATGTTTCTGTGGCACTTGGGTTTATGTTTGGATTGGTGTCATCGCAATCTCCATTAATTAATATGTAATCATGACCAGGTGAAACACAATCAATAATTGGCTCTCCAGCTCCGTAACCATCTCCATCTCCATCATAATACCAACTTATGTTTTCCAGCCCCTCATCCACGAGGCCATCACAATCGTCATCTATCAGGTTGCAGATTTCTTGTGCTCCAGGATTTATAGCTGGATCATTGTCATTGCAATCATTTTCAAGGGAAGTGAGTTCTGATTGGGCAAGATGATTGGCCGGCCGCTCACAATCGGTGACCATGTTGCCATCTGAATATAAATCACCGTCCATGTCCAGGTACCAGTTTTGCCCCGGGAATTCCAGTGGATCGTTATCATCGCAGTCTTCGTCATTTTCCAAAACATAACCGGGCTGTGGGTCACAAGAATTAATACTTACATTAGGATTTCCATACCCATCACCATCTGCATCTTCATACCATGTCCAATTCACATCTAATTGAACCAACGCTCCCTGGGATATTTCGCAACCAAAAGCATCGGTGATGTCAACAACATACAAAGAGGCAGATACATCATTTAAATCTTCTGTTGTTGCACCATTTGACCATGAAAAAGTGTAAGGCGGAGTGCCTCCAGTAACCGTTAGGTCAACACTACCAAGGTCATCACAATTTTCGTTTACAATTACCGTAGTTGCATCCAAAGCCCCTGGATTGGCAGGGAGGGTAAGCGTTTGGGTAGGACCTTCGCAACCATTGGTCTCCATCACTTCAACTGTTATGTCGCTACCTGCGGGCAAAAAAGTCGGGAATGTCCAAGGTACACTCTGAATGCCAAATGGAGCACCATTAACTACAAACTGATATGGTGGAACGCCGCCTGTTACATCGACAACGACAGAGTCAGGGTCAGAAGCAGGGTCGCAGGCAGGTTTATAAGAAACGGCATTAGTCACCTCGGAAATACCAGTAACCCCAGCCAAACCTTGATTGGAACAACCATAGCTATCAATAACAGTAACAGAATAATTTGTATTGGAATTTGTATTGGGGGGATTAACTGTAATCGTTGGCGTTGTCTCAGTGGTACTCCAATCATAGGATAAATTGCCATTGGGCAACCCATCGGGTTCAAGTGAGACGACATCATCGAAACAAACGACCCCGTCATTAGGTACAGGCCCCGAATTTTCAATTTTTAGAATGGAAAATGCCAAGTCTGGTGCTATAGTTATGTTCACCGTGGCAGTGTCTTTACAGTCATTGTCATCGGTAACAATAACAGAAACATCAACAATAATGGCATCATCAGTCGTATTTTGGAAATTAGCTCCAGTTAGTGCGACTGCATTATTTACAAAAGTGACATTAACAGCAGGATCGGCACTCCAACTAAAAGAAAAGGGCGGAGTACCACCGCTATCTACAATAGCCTCCAACCCAAGGTCACCATTATGGCAAGCAGCATTATCAGCGGGTGTGCCAGAATTATCCGTTACAATTATCGGATCTAAAACTGGATTGTTACAACCTGGCGGACATGCAGGTTTCATACTTTCTTCATAAGCCAACCAACCAGCTATTCCCCTAGCCAGCTTGGCATAGCCATCGGAAGTAGGATGGACAATAGTGGCATCCATTTCTGTATCAGGATCAAGTTCAAAATTAAGTGGCAGTACTGTAACATTTGGCAGGTTTTCAAAAGTGGTTGTTGCCAAATGGGCCACTCGATATTGCCGCTTTCTATATAAAAGATCACCAACAGGAGGAGAAGCTGGGGTGGGAGAAATCATATAGGCAATTTTAGCATCTGGAGTAGTTGCTGTAAGGGCATTCACAAAAGTGAGTGCGTCAGGATAGATCACGTTATTGATATGGTCATTGATCTGGGCATAAGTAGTCAGCAAAGTGTTGCTGATAATATCGTTTACATCCATCTGAATGACCCAGTAATCTGGGGCGGTGCCTCCGAGAACAGAAGTAATATAATTAGAAATATTCAAATCATTACCATCGTGATAGGGAGAGGATGTGCCAATGAGGTCAGACCAAAGCCAACCGCCATATGCTTCATGGTCGTCACCTGTCCAGGCTGTCTGAGAACCTTTATAGGCTAACCCAGGGGTTGTCGGTACTAAATGGGACAGCTCTATGCCCGATTGGATATAGCTATGCCCGGTCATTACGACGGAAGGAGAACAGTTTGCTGCTGTCACATAATCATTATATTCGACATTGAATGAACCACTTGCCAAGACAGCACCTGAAAGTTCAACATCAATATTTACCGAACTTGCGGTACCAGTCCATGATAAGTCGCTACCAGGATAGGTTGTTCCATTTATGACAAAATCGAAAAGGGTGATACTATCAACTAGAATGAGGTTTTTGAAAAAAATCTCAAAAGTGCCAGTTGCCGTTGTATAAACTGTACTTGGCAATTCCAGACAAACAACGTTGTTTGCATCATCATCATCGCAGTCATAGTTATTATCAACACAACCGCCACATTGATTAGGATCGGGTACGGCCCATATATCGCCGTATCCATCGCCATCGTTGTCAGGGAAATAATCAGCAAATAGTACAGTAGGTAAAATGGAAGTGCAAATAAGCACTCCTATGAAAGTTAGTGTCTGCTTCATGAGAAATAGGAAGCAAATAAACGATAAAAATTAAGGTACAAAATTCAAAAGCTGGCCACTAGCAAAATTTGAATTTCAAAAAGATAAAAATTATGTCTATTTACCTCAAGTTATGGTTATTGTAAGATCAATAATTGTCAAGGAATTGAGTCAATTTATTTGCAAAACATACATATAAGTACCTTAACAAGAATCTAATAAAGCTACTTTCTGGAAAATGTCCTTATTGAACGAAAAAGGTTGATACGCGGATAATCAGGAATAGAATGCCACAAAGATGGCAAATAGGTTATAGAAATGGGGCATTATTCTTTGTTTTTTAAATCTTTTTGTTGAATCCTATTTTTTACCACAATTCAAAATGCATAATAAAAATAGGTATGTGAATTAGATGTTGGCGGCAATGCCACTTTTATTTCATCCTCCGTAAAAGAATTTTTATTTTTGCCAGATCACTCCCATAAACTGACTATTTTCCTAACCAATTTATTATAAACCATTGCAGGCAACTTACCTGCAAGATGGTCATAAAAACAAACAATGAACATGAGAATTTATCTCGACAATGCCGCCACTACCCCTCTAAGAGAAGAAGTTATCGAAGTAATGAGCGACTGTATGCGGCAATTGTATGGCAATCCTTCCTCTATCCACGGTTGTGGCCGCCAAGTGCGGGCCAAAATTGAAGAATCAAGAAAAAAAATTGCGGGGTATCTGGGAGCTTCCATAGGTGAAATCTTTTTCACATCTGGTGGAACAGAAAGTAATAACATGGCCATTAAATGTGCTGTGAGGGATCTTGGTGTCAAACGGATTATTAGTTCAAAAATAGAACACCATTGTGTTGGTCATTCTTTAGAAAGTGTTGAAAAACAAGGCGTTAAAATAGAAATGGTAGATGTGGACGGATTTGGCCGATTGGATTATGACCAATTGGAAAGTTTGCTTCAAGAGTCAATAGGAGTTAAAACACTTGTTTCCATTATGCATGCAAATAACGAGATCGGCACCTTGTCAGATATGGATCGCATTTCAAAGTTATGTGAAAATTATGGTGCTTATTTCCACTCCGATACGGTACAGACAATAGGACATTTGCCTATTGATGTTTCCAAAACAAAAATCCATTTCTTATCAGGTGGAGCCCATAAATTTCATGGCCCGAAAGGATGCGGATTTATTTATATAAATAATGAAGCCATGATAAAGCCGATGATTGATGGAGGGGCACAAGAAAGGAATATGCGGGCCGGCACTGAAAATATCTATGGAATTGTTGGTATGGCTAAAGCTTTAGAACTTGCCTGTGAAAACATGTCAGAATATCAAGCATATATAGAAGAAATCCGTTCTTATTTTAAAGAGCAGCTATTAGAACGTTTTGAAGATATCCATTTTCATGGCGACCAAGAAAATTACCTTTACACCGTATTAAATGTTTGTTTCCCACCTTCTGAAAAATCGGCTATGCTGCTTTTGCACCTCGATATTGCAGGCATCAGTGCTTCAGGTGGTAGTGCATGTAGTTCAGGGGCGGAAAAAGGTTCACATGTATTAACTGCGATCGGAGCAGATGCAAATAGAAAATCCATTCGTTTCTCTTTTTCTCATTATACAACCAAAGAGGATATTGATATAACCCTGGAAAAGTTATCCAATATCGTTAAAACTAAATCACTCGAACCCGCATAACTTCTAGGGAGACCTTGTGACTTTCATCCGTCAACAGTCTGCCTTCAACCAAATAGAAAAATGCCCAATTCTAAAATAGCAGGTATAGGCTTTTACGTCCCTGAAAAAGTAGTCACCAACCACGACCTCACCCGTCATATGGATACCTCTGATGAATGGATACAGGAACGCAGTGGAATCGTTGAACGACGCTATGCTGAACCATTTATCGAAACACCAACCACGCTCGGGACTAAAGCAGCAGAAATTGCCATAAAAAATGCAGGCATTTCAAAAGAGGAGATTGACTTCATCATATTTGCCACCCTTAGTGCCGATTATTTCTTCCCCGGTTGTGGTGTCCTTCTGCAAAGAGAATTGGGAATTACACATACCGAGATTGGTGCTTTGGACATTCGCAACCAATGTTCAGGTTTTGTTTACGGGCTTTCAGTCGCCGATCAATTTGTGAAATCGGGAATGTATAAAAATATCCTGTTGGTAGGATCAGAAGTACATTCCATGGGGCTTGATTTTAGTACAAGAGGCAGGAATGTCACTGTTCTTTTTGGTGATGGCGCAGGCGCAGCAATAATACAACCAACTGATGAACCGGGCAAAGGCATATTAACCACCAAACTCCACTCCGATGGTACTCATGCTGAAAAACTGGCCATGATAAACCCAGGTTCCCATTCAGGTTATCATTTCAAAAAAATGGGTGAAAACATTGATTTCGGTTATGATAAAAGCCTAGAATTTGGTGGACGATTCGTGACTAATAAAATGGTGGACGACGGAATGACATACCCCAACATGGATGGACAATTGGTCTTTAAAACTGCCGTAACCAAATTTCCTGAAGTCATCATGGAGGCATTGGATGATCAACAACTATCCCCATCAGACATTAACCTTTTCATTCCCCATCAGGCCAACCTACGTATCAGTCAATTTGTACAAAGAAGATTAAAACTCAGGGACGATCAGGTCTGGAACAATATCCAACGGTATGGAAACACTACCGCAGCTACTATCCCAATTGCCCTTTGTGAAGCATGGGAAGCTGGCAAGGTGAAAGATG
>CBDCVJ010000057.1:0-12941 GCA_965222975.1 Saprospiraceae bacterium
GGCGGCAAAGGGCAATTGAGTGCTGCCGTAAAAAGTCTCGAAGCACTGGGCATCGCAGATGAAATGACCGTCGTGGGCATCGCCAAGCGACTGGAAGAAATCTTTTTTCCCGGCGACTCCATTCCGCTATATATCAATAAAAAATCGGAGAGCCTCAAACTCATCCAGCAGGCCCGCAACGAGGCACACCGTTTTGCCATTACCTTCCACCGCACCAAGCGCTCGCAAAATTTTACTAAAACCGAACTGGAAGACATCCAGGCGTTGGTGAAAAAACAGCCGCCAAATTGTTGAAGCATTTTGGGTCGGTGAAAAAATTGCGGGCAGCCAATAAGGAGGAACTAATAAAAGCAGCGGGGGCTTCTGTGGCGGGGAAGATTTGGGTTTATTTTGGGAAAGACGAATGAACAAAGAGAGGCACCATTATTTTACAAATCAATTGGGCAATTGCAGGGAACTTGCTATTTTAGTTGTTGGAATTTAGCTTATCAAAATAAAATTTAAAATCATCATACAAATAAGACGGCAATTTAATTTTGCTCTTTTCTATTCTAATGAACAACAACTTTTTACGATTTGTAAAATATTTATTATCAGTTAATTGGACTGAAAAGTACCCATTGTGTAAAACGTTTTAATTCAATTAATGTTTGATTTGTGGTTTTAAAAATTCGTGATTAAAGTGAATATTTAACCACGAATTTATACAAGCCATAAAGGATTTAACCCCTTAAATTTCAAATTCTTAAATATTAATAAAAATTGTTGTTCAGCAGAATAGCTCTTTTCTAAAAACATAAAGTAAAATGGTAGTAACTATCAAAGATGAAACTTTTACTGGCAACACCCTGAATGAAGTTCATGTGGAATTTTTATCAGAAAAGGTGACCATCAAAGACATCATCACCGAGCGGGTGATGAAAGAAGTAGAAAATTACAATAACAAACTTCCCGAATACTTCAACGGGCTTGTTCAACCCTCCAATGCCGAAAAAACATTGAATGGCTTTAAATTAAAACAAAGAAAATTGATAGACGGTGAAAAGCAAGCTTATATTGCGCTGGATGCTTTTCAAAAAAATGCATTTTTTGTTTTGGTGGACGACATCCAGTCTGAAAACCTCGAACAAGAGGTTTTCCTAAAAAAAGATACTAAAATAAGTTTCATAAAATTAACCCCATTAGTGGGTGGATAATCATGACAATTTCTGATAAAATAAAAAAAAGCTTTTTCTAAAAAAGAAGGTCACAATGATGAATTTGACAAAATCATTGTCGATTCAATAAAAGAATTCCTCAGTGAAAACAATTATATATGGTACATCAAAATCAACAAGTTAAACGTATATAAAAATATTGTTGAAAAATGGCCGGATGATAAAAAAATAGATTTCATTATTTATTGTGTGAAAAATATACACGAATACCATAAAAAAAGCGGAGGTTTTTCAACTAGTGATCCAGCATATCAAAACAATCGTGTTAGAAATGAGTATTTAAAACATATTTTCAGGACAAAATTTACACTCACCGAGTATGAAGCGATAAAATTAGTAAAGACATTTGCAGATCACCCCAGATACATTGATTCCGACATAACAGGGTGGCCAACGGCACTGTTGTTAAAAAAAATAGAAAGGCAATGGAAAGGCAAGCCTGTTTCGGATATTTTATCAAAGGCTTTAATAGAAGTGAAAAAAGAACTTAACGAAAAGGGAACAAACCATTTAGATAAAGAACGATTGAAAATTATTGAGAATATTGACAACCTTGTTTTTCAATCACAAAATAAAAACGGGTCGGTTAAACCTGTCCTGTTCATGGGCGAGGATGATTTTTCAACATATGCAAATCAAACTATTAATTCCTTTAAAGAAGATGAGAAAACAATATGGTATCAATTAATCGGAGTAGCACAAAAAGCCAGCGGAGGCAAGCCTTCCAAGAAATATTTAGATGAAACAAAAGAAATATTAAAAAGCATGTCCGGCGATAAATTTAAAAAAACAGTCAATGATTGGTTCGTTTTTGTAACCGCACAAAAAGATACGACAAAAGAATACACCCAAAATTATGGCGGCAAGCCTCACACCTATTTCATGACCCACTTTTTGAGTTCGATCAATTTAGATGCGATAAAAGGGTTGGTATGGATGTGCGCCCATTTCCATGATTCCATTACCATTCAAAATATTGTCAAGTTAGCGGAAAGATGTTATGAAAAAATCCCTGGAAAAGGGCCAGCCGCTGCGGCAGTTGGGAATGCTTGTTTATTTACTTTGTACAAATCAAAAGGCATGGAGGGCATTGGGCAATTGTCAAGGTTAAAGTTAAAGATCAAGCAAAGCAACACTCAAAAAATAATTCAAAATTATTTAAATGAAGCGGCAATAGAAAAAGGAGTTTCCATTTACGAAATTGAAGATTTAGCAGTAGAAGATTTTGGATTGGTTGATGGCAAAAAGGAAATTCAGTTTGACGATTACAAAGCGGAACTCAGTATTACAGGCGTTGGAAAATCACAGCTAACATGGTACAAACCAGATGGAAAACCACAAAAATCAATTCCAGCTTTTGTAAAAACGAAATATGCGGAAAAATTAAAAAAATTAAAAAACACCAAAAAACAAATTGACCAAACCACCTCTGCTCAACGTGACAGGATTGACAGAATGTTTCGGACGAACAGAAAATGGAACATGGACAGTTTTAAGGCTTGCTACCTTGATCATGGCCTGATGTCGTTTTTAATTAAAAAAATTATATGGACTTTTTCAGAAAATGGAAAAAGCCATTCTTTAATTTATATCGACGGACAATGGGTGAATAATGATAATGAAAAATTCGAACCCGAAAAAGATAGTTCGGTATCACTATGGCATCCTGCAATTAAATCAATTTCGGAGATAGAAAATTGGCGAAATTTTTTAACTGTACGTGAAATTCAACAGCCATTAAAACAAGCATTCCGGGAAGTGTATTTATTGACCGATGCGGAATTAAACACAAAAACATACAGCAATAGAATGGCGGCACATGTTTTAAAACAACACCAGTTTAATATGCTGGCAAAAACAAGAGGCTGGCGATACTCCCTGATGGGTGCTTATGACGATGGCAGGTACAACGAAGCCGCTGACATTGAGTTGCCGGAGTTTAATTTAAGAGCAGAATATTGGGTCAATGAATTAAATGCAGAAGATGCTTATAACGACAATGGTATTTGGCTGTATATCACGACTGATCAAATCCGATTTTATGACACTAAAGAAGGTGAAATAATTGATTTGGCCAATGTACCACCTATCCCGTTTTCTGAAGTATTAAGAGATGTAGATTTATTTGTTGGGGTAGCGAGTGTCGGAAACGACCCTATGTGGAGGGACTCCGGCGGCTTGCCTGCATATCGGGACTATTGGACTTCCTATTCTTTTGGAGACCTGAACGAGGTTGCCAAAAACAGGAAACAAATTTTAATCAATTTAATTCCACGACTTAAAATAAGGGACATTGCTGAAATACAAGGAAAATTCCTAATAATCAAAGGAAAATTAAGAACCTATAAAATCCACATCGGAAGCACCAATATTTTAATGGAACCCAATGACCAATATTTATGTATTGTGCCCGACAGGAGCAAAAAGAATTACACGGGAAACCTGTTTGTCCCATTTGAAGGCGATACTGGATTATCGGTTATTCTTTCAAAAGCATTTTTATTGGCAGATGATGATAAAATAAAAGACAGAACCATAACATCTCAAATTCTTATAGAATAAAAATCTCCTTTATTCAAAACCCAAGGTTAGGAATTCGGAAGCTTAATTCCACTCAATTCCTAAAGTATAAGCACATCCCTCTCAATGTTATTTAAATGACATTGATTAAACCTTTCCTTATACAATTTTTGCCAGCCAATAAAATTGCTCATTATAAAAGACACCTCCAAAAACGCTTATTTCATAAAAGGCAAAAATGAGGAAAAACAAAATTGGATACTCACCCCCGAAGCCAAGGAAGCGTTCCTCCAATTCGGTCGTTTAAAGGACAAGGCAAATCATCCGGAGTTTTTGCAGTAACCTTTTGCCTAATTTTGCACTTTACATTAAAAATCAAAAAGCATGAAATATCTTCGATTGACATTTATCCTGTCCTGCCTTGTTTTAATTGCCTGCAACAAGGACGACGATTCCCTAAGTCCAGAAGAACAACTCCAGGCCGACATTGAAATCATCCAACAATACCTAACGGACAATAGCCTCTCGGCGCAGTCCACGGCATCCGGCCTGCACTATATCATAGAGGAAGAAGGCACTGGCGCCAACCCTACTGTTGCCGAACCTGTCACTTTTGAGTTCACAGGTTTTTTTACGGATAATTCGGTTTGGGGAAGCTCCCACAATGGCCCAGAAGCCTATTCACTTAATGACATCCCGGCTGGTTTCACAGAGGGCATTCCGTTTTTCAAAATCGGTGGCAAAGGGAAATTGCTGATGCCTTCCGCTTTGGCGTTTGGCCCAGAAGGCGGTGGCGGTGTCCTCCCAAATACTGTTATGATATTCGATGTAGATTTACCTGAATTATGCCTGACCGAAAGTACTTTAGCAGATAAAATATACTGCCTCGACCAGATGAAAATCGAGCAATACCTGACCGAAAACAATCTTACCACCGAAGTAACAGCATCTGGACTCCATTACATCATCGAGGAAGAAGGTGTTGGTAATGCCCATCCCGCTTTGAGTGATATGGTGGAAGTACATTATAAAGGATACTTGTTGGATGGAAGGATATTCGACCAGACCGATGTCAGCCCAATTACCTTTCCGCTTTCCCAGGTAATTGACGGTTGGCAGGAAGGCATCCGTTTGTTCAAAAAAGGAGGCAAAGGCCAATTGTTCATTCCATCGGTCCTTGCCTACGGAGCATCCCCGCCAAGTGGAATCCCCTCCAACGCAGCATTGGCATTTGATATTGAGTTGGTTGATTTTTGAATTGGAAATTGAGAAATTGATTTCACATTACTATCCGCATGGCAAAACCGCGCAAAATCACCATCCCGCGCACGGCGCACTATTACACCATAGGTGAGCCATCAAAACAGATCCGCCGCTTCTGGCTTGTCTGTCATGGTTATGGTCAATTGGCCAGTACGTTCATCCGCCGCTTTGATGGTCTGAACGATGGAAAAACATTGATCGTGGCACCAGAAGGACTGAATAAATTTTACTGGGGACAATTTACAGGAAAGCCCGTTGCTACTTGGATGACCAGCCACCAGCGCCTCGACGAAATCGCCGATTACTGCAATTACCTGCAAACGTTGTACTCCCATTACGTTCCCCGCCTCGCCGATGATGTGGAAATCATATTGTTCGGTTTTTCACAGGGCACTGCTACCATATGCCGATGGGCCTTGGAAAATTTCCCACACTGCCACCATCTCGTGCTATGGGCGGGAGTATTGCCTGACGACCTCGATTTCACGCCTTACCAATCTTATTTTTCGGAAAAACAACTCCACTTTGCATATGGCACACAAGATGAGTTCTTAACGGAAAAGCGGCTGCAATGGCAAAGGAATTTTTCGAAAAAAAACCTGTTAGATTTTAAGGAATTTTCTTTTGATGGAAAACACGAAGTGGACAGGGATGCAATTTGGGCATTTAATGGGATGATTTGACCAGTTGGCAATTGGTTACCGGAAATTATTCAACCGTTTTAATACTACTTTGTCACTTTAGAAATACAACGATTCGTTTTCAGGCCTGGGATTGAAAACTTTACAGAGGGAGGTGTGTTTTTTTTGATTTTTTATAAAAAATCAAAAAAAACACACCTCCCTCTGCTAGGATTTTCACTCTCGGGCATGTAATACATCGGATACTTATTAACATTTTTTTAAAGTGACAAAGTAGCATTAATTATCAGCTTCGCAAAACACGACGGATACCTAAAAGCAATATCAATCCGAAAATGGCCATAAAATAAAAACCCACTCCAATATCAATTTTACCAGACAGGCCATCTATAAATTTATTTCCAAATGCGATGATAGCTCCGATGAGCAAAACAAAACCGATGATTCTTTTTCCGTTCATGTGATTATTTGATTGAATATTTTTGACGGTAAAACAATTTTTAAACCAAAGAAACATCATCTACAACAAACAGGTTGACCTCCATTAAGTTACTATACACTTTTTGAAAAGGCTGGTTTTCATGCCTGAGAGGAAGGTCAATTTAGAGAGGGAGGTGTTTTTTTTTGATTTTTTCTGAAAAAAATCAAAAAAAAAACACCTCCCTCTCTATGGGTTTCTTCTCCTTTTGCCTGAAAATGGATTTGGGCAAAAAAAGTGTATAGTAACTTAGACCTCCATACTTTAATTCTTTTTTTCTTTAATGGGACTCTGATTGATCTTTGGTTCTTCGCTTTCCTGCTCACCTCCAAATATCAATTCCATACTTTGGTAGCTCGTCCCAAATGTATCCGCCAAAGAAACCACTTGGTTCATGGCATCCACTAATTGGTATTCCGTCAGCTCTTTTAATGGATGGGTAAAAACGCTCATCACAAACCCTTGATAGACACTGTATTTGGCATCAAGGGCTGAGTGGAAATTGGCTTCGAGCATTTTTTCCTTCTGCCCTGGCTGGAGGTCTTTCGATTCTATGACCGGGGTAAAAATCCGCATGCGGTTGGCAGAGGAATCGGTCACTACAAGGAGCAATCGGCCTCCATACATTAATTGCCAGACGCCCGGCTCACCTTCTACTTCAACAGCTTCTTTTTTGAAGATAGCATCCATTTTGGTGTTGGTCATGTCTTGGGCATGGAGAGAAAGCATAAACAGAAGGGCGAAAAAAAAGGAGATTGATTTCATGGATAAATTATGGCTGTCCAGCAGGTGACACCTTGATGCGGCCGCAAGGAAATGACAACTTTTTTTACTTGAAAAACTTAGGCAAAAGTTTAAGCCAAAGCAGCAAAAAAAGGTGTCACCCCCTTGCTGAACAGTATGACCAAATGATTAAAGAATCAGCAAATTGCCCATTCTTTCCCTAAAATGAAAGTGACCAAGAAAGTATCTTATATTTTTATAACAAACAGGACATTTCACCAGAAATGCTTGCCGTTAAAAAAGTCGAAATGTGAAAAGAAGAGGAGAGAGGTGTTTTTTTTATCCCGATTGAAATCGGGATAAAAAAACACCTCTCTCTGCTATGATATTTCTCTCAGGCGTGAAAAAACAATGAACGCTCACACACTTAATTTTAAAGTGTCAAAGTAGGAATAAATGGAGAAGGGAAAAAGAAAACAAAGTCCTCTGAGGTTCAAAAACTTGAAAACCTTTTACAGCATTTATTTATGAAGCTTCCCAACATATTCCGCCACTGCTTTTATTTTCTCTTCATTTAACAAACCTTCAAAAGGTGTCATCAAATTTCTGCCTTTGGTAATGACCTGAATGCGCTCTTCCAAGCTCAATTCAGTGACGGTTAGGTCAAATGCCCCACTGCCTCCCATATCGCCATAAATGCCGTGGCAGGTGACGCAGTAAGTTCTATAAATTTTTTCGCCGTCAATTTTTTTTGCAACTGGCTTGGCGTCCGTTGTTTTTTCCGAGGCTGAGCCTTCTTGCTTTCCGCTGCTGCAAGCGATGAGCAAGATGGCGAAACATGCAAATGCAATTAATTTTTTCATAGTCGTATACAGATTAAATTTTGATTCACTACCGTCCACTTTTTCTTTAGATTTGTTTTAGGCCTAAAAAGAAAAATCACTAAAGAGAGGTGCGTGTTTATAAAAAGTGTACAGTAAAAAGAATTTTGATAGCTATTGCGTATTAGATAAAATTTTGTGGCGTGAAAATAAGCATTGAATCGATTTACGCAACAGTGCTTAGTGCAGAAGTGTTTGTCAGACATTCATTTTTAAAAAATTTACCGACTTTCGCCACAGCAATTCTCGCTATTAAAAAAATTGAAATATGTGGAGAAGAAAACAAGAGGAGAGAGGTATGTTTTTTTTGAAAAAAACCAAAAAAAACATACCTCTCTCCAAAAACCCCCTTCCCTTTTGCCTCAAAGAACGGCTTTCATATTTCAAAAAAACTAATAGCGAGAATTGCTGCTTTCGCCATCTTGTTATGCAGACAGCCGCCTACCATCCTATCCAAACGACTGGCATCTATGCCGAAGTCATTCTGCCGCTGGCCGTGCCGAAACCTTACACCTATTCGGTACCAGAGGACCTGCTGGCACAAGTGCAAGTCGGTATGCGGGTGGAGGTGCAGTTTGGAGGCAAAAAATTGTACGCTGGACTCGTGCTGAATACCCATAACAATAACCCTGGCCACCCTGCTAAACCTATTTTGTCCGTCATTGACGACGAACCCATTTTGGATGAGCGGACGCTGAAATTTTGGCAATGGCTCGCCAATTATTACGCATGTTCCCTTGGTGAAGTGATGGACGCTGCCCTGCCAGCCAACCTCAAGCTGGCCAGCGAACGCCGACTGACCCTCAGCCCCTTATACGATGACAACTTCACTGGCCTGAATGACAAGGAATACCTCATCGCTGAAGCACTCAGCATCCAGGAGACGATCACCATTGATGACGTGCGAAAAATACTCAACCGCAAAAGCGTTTTCCACATCATCAAGCGGCTGATGGACAAGAAGGTGGTCTATCTCTATGAGGAAATGCCAGAGAAATACAAACCCAAAAAAGTGGCTTGCGTCCGCCTCGCCGAACCCTTCCACTCTGACCGCCAACAACTGGTAGATGCCTTTGAATTATGTAGTCGGTCGCCCCGCCAAACAGAGGCACTGCTCGCTTTTGTGGAGGCCGACCGAGCAGAAGAGTTTGTTCGCAGACAAGACATTTATTCAAGAGCCAAGGCCGACTCCGCTGTGCTAAAGGCGATGGAAAAAAAAGGCATTTTCGAATTATATGAAAGGGAGGTGAGCAGGCTCGGTGGCTATGAAGAAGAGCTAACGGAGGCACATAACCTGTCTGAACAACAGGTGCAGGCACTCGCTGAAATTGAGGAAAAATTCAAAGAAAAAAACGTGGTACTGCTCCACGGCGTGACTGGCAGCGGCAAAACAAGGGTGTATATTGAACTCATCCAAAAAGCCATTGCAAAAGGCGAACAGGTATTGTACTTGTTGCCAGAAGTAGCACTTACCACGCAGATTATCAGTCGCTTGCAGAAGGTTTTCGGCGATCAAGTCGCTGTTTACCACCACCGCATTTCCAACAATGAACGGGTGGAGTTGTGGAAGAAAGTGAACCATTCAGGGCAAGTCATTGCTAAGAATGCCGATCCCGGTACATCGGGACAAGATCTGCCATCCCGAAGTGAATTCGGGACAAGACCTGCCAACTGCCAACTGGTACTTGGGGCAAGGTCTGGCCTGCTCCTACCTTTTTCAAAATTGGGTCTGGTGATTGTTGACGAGGAGCATGATACATCTTTTAAACAACATGACCCTGCGCCACGGTACAATGGGCGCGATGCTGCCATTTACTTGGCTCACTTACATGAGGCAAAAGTGCTGCTCGGTACGGCAACACCTTCGCTTGAGAGTTTTCAAAATGCAAAAACTGGCAAATATGGCTTGGTGGAAATGCCAGTGCGTTTCGGTGGCATCGAAATGCCGACAATGGTCATCGTGGATGTAAAGCAAGAGGCAAAGGAGCGCAAATTGCAGAGTCATTTTACCAGCGTATTGATCGATGAATTGAAAGCAGCCTTGGAGCGGGGTGAGCAGGCCATCCTTTTCCAAAATCGCCGGGGCTATGCGCCGAACCTCCGATGTACCACCTGTGGCTGGCATTCGGAATGTGTGAACTGCGACGTGAGTTTGACTTATCACAAATTCAGGGAAAACCTGCAATGCCACTATTGTGGGTACACGGAACAGTTGGCCCGAAAGTGTCCGGCCTGTGGTAGTATCGAACTAAAACTAATAGGTTTTGGTACTCAAAAAATAGAGGACGAACTGAAAATATATTTGCCCAATGCCAACATCGCCCGCATGGATTACGACTCGGTGAGAGGCAAAGAAGCCCTCGCCCGCATCATCAATGATTTTGAGGAAAGGCGCATTAACATTTTGGTTGGCACTCAGATGGTGACCAAGGGCTTGGATTTTGAAAATGTTGGTATAGTAGGGGTGTTGAGTGCAGATTCATTGCTGCAGTTTCCCGATTTCCGCTCTGGCGAAAGAGGCTTTCAGCTGATTACCCAAGTAGCAGGACGGGCAGGACGGAAAAACAAACAGGGAAAAGTATTGGTGCAGGCGATGAACACACAGCATCCAGTTTTAAGGGAAATATTGGATAATGATTTTTCCGCCTTTTTTGAAAGGGAAATCATGGAGCGACGGTCGTTTACCTACCCACCATTTGCACGCCTAATCAAAGTGACCTTAAAACATAAAAAACCTGATGTGGTAAACCGGGGGGGGGCAGCATTTGTAAAAGTGCTGCGGGCAAAATTGGGCAAACGGGTGTTGGGACCATCGGTGCCGCCCGTTGGCAGGGTACGGGGCCAGTATTTATTGGATATTTTGATTAAAATGGAAATGGATACAAGGCTTTGGAAAATGGCAAAGGAAACAATCGGTGATGCAACCTATCATATGCAAAAAGAAGCGGGTTTTTCGACGGTGCGGGTAAATACGGATGTGGACCCGATATAATGGAATTTAAAAAAAGAATTTTTGAAATCTCGCTCCTCTCCTCATTTTAATTTATTTTTATCAATCTACCGCTTTTTAAAAATAAATCCTTTTCCCATATTTGGTAAAAATAAATTCCAGCTTCTAGGCCATCCATCTGCAATTTATTCTCGCCCTTTTGGATAGTACTTACCATTCGCTTTTGACCAAAAGCATCGAACAGTGCCACTTTGGCTTTCTTTGGCAAATAACTATTCACCACAAAATTCAGTTTTTCCCGGCATGGGTTAGGGAAAACCGAAATACCAATTAGAGGCGCAGGAGAAACAGAAGAAGAAACAATAGGCGTGCAATTGATAGTATCAATACACCCATCCTTGGTCACCTTTATCAGGACGCCCCTGTCTTTGGGATCGGAATAGGCCTTGTAATAACCTGCGGCGACAATGCTTCCACTCGACAGTTCCACGGCAGAATGGAGGTACTGCTCGGTGGCGAAATTAGAATCGGGAAAAACAAGGTCTCTTCTTGACCAAAGGGTATCGCCGTTTTCAGCAATACGTACCATCCATGAATAAACATGTGCTTGGACAAATCCGGGTGATGTAACGTTTTCGTAATTGCCACCGAGGCCTAACCAACCACCACCATTAATAGAAACCATTTCCAAAAAATAATTTTGGTTTCCATCCATATCGTCTAAGATATTTTCCTTTATTACCTTAAAGTTGCTGTCCCTGACCATAAACTTTGGTTGGAATTTCCAATAACCGTCGTACATTACTTTATTGGTGGCGTAGGCCCAATTACCGTCAGGCAGGTGGTGCAGTCCGGTCATCCATACTTCCTCCTTGCTTAATTCTTTAGTCCATTCCCATTTTTTGTTTCCAAGACTGTCTATTCCGAATATCCCAACATTAAAGAATGCTTGTTGCTGTGACATGCCCGATATTAAGTTGGAGGCACCGATACCTATGACAAATTCATTGTCGTTTTCCATTAGAAGGTCGCCAAAGTTCTCTTTAAGATTATTGTTGGTGTAATAGTAATTTTCCCAGACTTTATTGCCCTGGCTATCTATTTTCATAACAAATATGTCACTTTGATAGTCTAATAGTTGTTTTGTGCCCGCAATCATGAAGCCTCCATTGGTTTCAATAACCTGCATGTAGAAATCCGTTCTGGAATAATTATCATCGTATTCTTTTTTCCAAACCAGCCCGCCATTTAGGTCTAGCTTCATTGCAATACCTGTACTTCCTTCAAATATCCCACCGGCCAATAAATAACCTGAACCGTCTTCGAGTTTGATGAAACCCATAGGAATTTCTCCCATGACGTAGTTTTTACCTTCTTCGTGAAAGTGCGTCTGGATTTCGAGGATTTGACCCAATGTGTCCATTTTGCAGAACAATATGCCTTGATTGTGGGGCGGTTGTTCATTGATTGTTAGGGCACAAACGACCAAAGTGTCACCGCTTGCGACAAGGTTGCCAAAGACGACACTAGGGAGGCCGAAATCATAAGCCTTGACGAAACCATCCTGTCCGTTTGTATTTATGGATAATATCAATAAACAGATAAGGAATAACAAGCGCATGGAAATGGATTTTGATGCCCAAGGGGTATTTTGGACAATTCCCCTTGGGCAGAAATTATTAGATAATCACTTATTGATAACGACTTTTCCTGTCTCAATAACAGTGCCGTCAGAAACAAGGCGGTAAAAAGTAAATGCCTGAAGGATGTTGATCTGCATCCCATGTTTTGTCCCCAGTCCCTGAAAGCCCTTCAAAACCTGCGACGACCCTGCCGTTGAGGTCGGTAAACGGTCAGACTATTTTTCACATCTTGGGCAAGTCCCCTAAAAGAAAAGGTCACAAAATCCCTCGACGGGTTTGGTCGCACGCTCAAAACGGCTTGACGGCTATGTGCCAATCCCATGTCGTTGTTCCCCATATTGCCGATCAGTTGTTGCCCCTGCGAAGGTAGTGTATATTCGGGGGGATAGTGTGAGCCATAGAGCGTCAGAATGTTCCTTGCCCAACCTTGTGCCTGTCCTCCAACATTATCATAGGCCGCAAGTAAGTCCAAAGCCGTTTGATCCAGTTCGTAAGGGGACTGCCCCGCCAAGATATTGGCAATAGCAATATAATTGTTCAGGTCTACCAATTGCTCGGTGGTCAGGCTGAACTTGAAAGGCATGTTGTTCAGTATCTGCAGGGCAACTGTGGAATTGCCAACACC
>CBDCVJ010000058.1:0-15571 GCA_965222975.1 Saprospiraceae bacterium
GAGTTCACCATTCGATTTTTGGTATAAAAAAAGCCTTCCCTAAATTCCGGGAAGACTTGTCGAAGGGTGTATGAAAATAGCAAACGTCAAAATTATATGCACGGTATCCTCGCTGGCAGCATCATGAATGCATGGCTCAAGCACAGAAAAATGTATTTGCTCCCAATAGACGGACACAGTGGTCCGGCGGCCAAAGCGGCCACCGAACACTCGGCTGTGGTTGCTCAAAATAACCAAGCCTCAGTTATACCCACTGTAGAATCAAAGAGCTGGAATGGCCCTTAGTATTTAACATATCACCAATACAGGCAATGCATTGCATTGGCAATGTAGCCGGCAATCGACTCTAAAATGGATACGGCCTTATAAATGATTAATGTTTCCGGTCCCCAATCAATGGAAAGTAGATAAATATATTGGGCGGCAAGGTAATATTTTTTTATAAACAATCAACACTTGATGGTCGTGAAGGTGTGTATAACAAAATGCACAAAGTTGTAAATTGTGGCGAACCAATTATACACACAACATGGAAACAAAACAAATAGTGGATTCAATACTTGAATCGATGAGAGAAGAGCTTACCCAATTTGTAGAGGCCCAGGGTGCAATCACGTCATCCGTTGAATATGAGGAGCGGGTTGTTGAACTGTCCAAACAGTTCGGGGCAGGGATCATCTCCAAATCGATGGGCAAGATGCCCAAGAGCCGGAATTCAAAAAAAAGTGCTGACAAGTTTCGGCAGGCTTGAAGTGAAGAAAGGACATGCCCTGTCCAAGGGGACCTCAGGGTTTGGCATCAGTGAACGGATGCGCGGCCTGATGTGCCTTGTAGGGCAGTCAGTGGTATATGATGGGGCCTGTGAACTGTTCGGTGAAATGATGGGGGTCGAAATTTCTGCACCGCAGATCCAACGGGTGTGCACCCATTATGGGAATGCGTTCGAGCCGCTGGTCGAGTCCAATTGCGAGGCGGTCATCCCCCGCTTGGAAGGCCGTGGCGGCAAAGGCCCTGTCTATGTGATGGTGGACGGGTCGATGGTGTACACCAGGGAGGACCAGTGGCGGGAGCTCAAACTGGGCAGGATATTCCATGCAGGCCAAGTGGTTGACATTCATAAGGACAGGCGGGAGGTGATGGGCTCGGTATATGTGGCCCACTTGGGAGGTGTCGATGGTTTTTTCCCGAAATTTGAGCGGCACCTGACAGGGTATGGGGACAAGGTGATCATCGGTGACGGTGCAAAATGGATATGGAACTGGGCCGAGGACAACTACCCCGGTGCGCTGCAGATATTGGACTTCTATCACGCCAGGGAAAAGCTCGTACTGTTTGCCCGGCACCAGTACAAAGAGGACAAAGCCCGCAAGGACTGGGTAAAAGAGCAGTCGGACAAACTGCTGGACGACCGCCTAGAGGAGGTCATGGCCACCCTCAGGTCGTGCCGGGCGAAGAACGCCGAGGCCAGGCAGGCCAAACAAAAAGCTATCGACTACTATGTGGAGCATGACGACCGGATGCAGTACGGAACGTACCGGGAAAAAGGCCTGATGATCGGCTCGGGCCCCATTGAGGCAGCGCACAGGAGCGTCATCCAGCAACGGATGAAACTCTCTGGGCAAAAGTGGTCTGTCCCAGGGGCACAGGCCATTGCCAACCTCCGGTGCTACAAACAGAGCGGTGCCTGGGGGATGGTAAAAAAAATTATCGCCGCCGCCGCTTGACCGTGCAATTTGTTATACACACGTCGTGAAGTGAAAAGAACAAGGCATGGATACACAGAAACGCATGTTGTACCCATCAACCAACAAGGAGGGCAAGACAATCAATTGCCTATTGCAATCTTGCTCGTTACGATTAAAACTACATCTTCATGCCGACCTTAACAGAACAACCGACCGCTCTTTTACTTCACAGAAAAAGCCGCCAACGGGCGGGGCTTTTTTAGGTAAATGAATATCGTTGGGCGACACTTCAGCAGTATCAATTATTTTTTGCCACCGATAATAAGGTGTTCTTGGCAGTTCAAAAGTAAGCGGCTCCCAATAGGCATTGACCATTACATGTATGGCGCTGCCAAATGTTTGGTTGGTCAGGGTAAAGGCAATAGAATGCGAGTGGTCGCTCCAATCAGGTTGGTGTAAGTGAATACCATGAAAAGCGATTTGGGTCGAACTGATGGGCTCAGGGGCAACCCAAAAATGCTCTTCCTGAAAAAAAGGCGTTGCTAAATTAAATCGGATCAATTTGGACACAAATTGCAACTGGTCTTTATGCTGTTCCACCAAACCCCAATCAAACCAAGCCAACTCATTGTCCTGACAGTATGCATTATTATTGCCCCGTTGAGTGCGGCGAACTTCATCTCCCATGGCAAACATCGGCGTACCCTGCGAAATCATTAAAATAGTCATGAAATTTTTGATCTGCCTGATACGTAGTTGTTCGACGGCGGGGTCATCAGTTGGGCCTTCGTGGCCGCAGTTCCAACTGTGGTTGTCGTTAACGCCATCACGGTTGTCCTCCCCATTGACAAGGTTGTGTTTTTCATTGTAAGATACCAGGTCGTTAAGCGTAAAACCATCGTGGCAAGTGACAAAATTGATACTCCGGTTGGGGTCTCTCAAAAGGTCTTTGAAAACATCCGAACTGGCGCTGACCCTTCTGGCAAACGCTTTAGCCATACCCTGGTCACCTTTCAAAAAACGACGAATGTCATCGCGGTACCGACCGTTCCACTCCGCCCAGCGGTCGCCCGTAAAATTGCCTAATTGATAGAGGCTAAGATCCCATGCTTCCGCGATTATTTTGGTTGATGCCAATACCGGGCCCGAGTCAATAGACCATAGGATGGGAGCATTCTGCATAGGATTGCCGTTTTCGTCCCTCGACAAGACGGAAGCCAAATCAAAACGGAATCCATCTACGTGCATCTCTGACACCCAATAGCGGAGGCAATCCCTAATCAGGCGGCGCATTACAGAGTGGTTGGCCCGCAAAGTATTGCCGGTGCCGGAGAAATTTTTGTAATACCGCTGATCATCTTCCAAAGTGTAATATGCCCGGTTCTCAATACCACGAAAAGAAAGGGTCGGACCTTCATGATTGCCCTCTGCTGTATGGTTGAACACAACATCCAATAGGACACCAATCCCTTCCTTGTGCAGGGCTTTTACCATGTCCCTAAATTCATTGACTGCTTTAATGGGATCGTCATTGGTGGCATATCCATTATGAGGGGCAAAAAAAGCGACCGGGTTGTACCCCCAATAATTTGAGAGGTTTGGGTCGGGTACATCAAATGGGTCGAATTGCTGAACGGGCATCAACTCAACTGTTGTAATGCCCAGTTTTTTTAAATAGGGGATTTTCTCAATGAGGCCACGGTAAGTTCCCCGCCACTCCTTAGGAACCCCTGAGTTGGGATTTTTGGTAAAACCACCTATATGCAGCTCATATATTACGGAGTTGGCAAAAGGAAGGTTGAGTGGCCGATCGTCTTCCCAATCATACTGCGTTACATCTACTACAACACTTTTCATGGCAAAAGCACAATTATCGCCAGTGCGGATAGCTGCCTCCCGATTATAGGTGTTGCTGACCACGGCCCGGGTATAAGGATCAAGTAAGACTTTGGTGCCATCAAACCGCAAGCCTGTGGCAGCATCATGCTCGCCATGAACCCGATAACCATACAACTGGCCATGACTCAGGCCAACAATGAAAATATGCCAATAGTGAAAAGTACGGTTGGTTTTAGGGTCGAGCCGGATAACATGGGTAGGCCGGGAATGATCCTTCTGATCGAACAGGAGCAATTCGACTGTCTTGGCGTTTTTCGAGTAAAGTGAAAAGTTTACCCCATTGGGATATACGGTAGCGCCGAGCGGGAAACTCTGCCCTGGCAGTGTTTTTTGATTTTTCATCTTTTTGGCTAAAAGGTTATTTTATCTGAGTGCAGCCAATTTAGGAATGGTGACCAAATAAATATGCATTTTTGAGTGAGTTATTTTGGCTTCAATTAAGTTTCTCTAATATGAAAAAAAGATTTGCTTTCAATAAAAACTATTTCATTGCAGCCATGCTGCTTTTTATTGTCTTGGTGGTTATTGCGGTTTTTGTAAAAGACAAATTCATCCGCCCCACCGTAGGCGATTTCCTCGTTGTTATTTTTATTTATTGTTTTTTAAAATCATTTTTGAATGCATCGCCTTTGCGGGTCGGCATATATGTATTATTATTTGCTTTTGCTGTGGAGATCGGGCAATATTTTGATTTGGTAAAATTGCTTGGATTGGAGCATTCCAAACTGGCGAGGGTCATCATAGGCACTCGTTTCGTTTGGCGTGATTTGGTGGCTTACACTTTGGGTATTTTGGCTGTTTTGGGTTTTGAAAAATATATACTTCGGAAATCGTTATTGGAAAAATAAACCGGATCGCAAGAATTATAGCGTTTTTTGGGGAAATACCTAAAGAGTGACAATAAGGCTGATGATTAGGAAAATGACTGTTTTCATATTTTTATATTATTAAAAACCGATTTGAATTTAGCCCTTCTTTTTAATAGGGTGCAAAATCATGGCACAATGCTGTATGGTAATTTTTACTATTTTAAAAAAAATGCACTTCATTGTCATATTTTCCAACCTCTTGTGAACTAACTTAATAGAACAAGAAAGAAAGCCTTCGAAATGGATGAAATGGAACAACAGTTTTTACATGTTATAGAAGCCAACCAAGCCAGGATCGGCCGGATATGCGGTGTCTATGCTTCCAATGCCGAAGACAAAAAAGATATGGTGCAGGAGGTCTTGCTCAATATTTGGAAATCATGGCCTTCTTTCAGGCAGGAGGTAAAAGTGGATACCTAGATTTACAGGATTGCACTAAATGTATACATGCGGGCAAAATATTTAAATGAAAAGAAAAAATTCACACCTATTGAGAGTATCCACTTTGAACCAATTTCGGGAAATAAAGAAGTCTATAACGAATTATGGGAAAAGCTCCACCATTGGGTCAAAAGATTTACTAAATTTTCAAAATTTAGCAAATCGGACATTGCTCCCTGTTTTGCTAAATCTCGAAGATTTAGTAAAACTCGTTCTTAAAAATTTGTGACCAAATGAATTCATTTAGCCCCTTTAAATTAAACAATGTGAAAAAATATAAAAGGGAGATTAACCCTGCCGATTTTATTAAAGCGCAATTACTGGGAATTCAACAATATATAACAAAAGAAAAGGAATTATTGGATAATATTTTATACTGGTATTTATTGCCGCCATTTATCGGGATCGTATTATTTTTTGTTGGCCTTAGCCGATCTGTTTAAAAGCTACCGTGCTTATCCTATTGGTTATTACAGTATAGACGGGGATTTATTGGTTAAATAAAAAAGCGGTTAAAAAATATTACGAGCCTTTATTAGCTAAATTAAATACAGCAATTGACCGTTTTAGAAAGGAGACTAAATTCTACTTTGACACCTTAAAAATAATATTGCTTGGTGACAAAAAATTATTACCATTCCTAAGTTTGTCATTTCGCAGAAATCCGTCCTAGCTGCAAGTGCTCTTTAACAACCAGGACGGAATCCTATGAAATGACAAGCATGGATATGCTGAAAAAGACATTAAAAGAAATGCATGAATCAATATCGTTTTGATACGTTTGTCCTAAAATTCTTCGTCAAAGCTGAAATATTAGAAAAAAGATTGCTATCTTTTGCGGCCAATCCAATTTTCTAAACCGCCGATTGTGGCATCTAACAATTTCTAAAGAAGAGCATCTATGAAAAATTTTCAACAAAAATCACTGGACGACGTGCAAAAAGACCTGAAACTAAAAGCGCCACCAGTGACGGATTACATGACCATGGCCAAGGACTTGATCACTTTTAAACCGGAAACTGGCATAACAGAGGTTATCAATTCCCTGCTTGAAAATAGAATAACCGGTGCACCAGTCCTCAACAATAAAAAAGAGGTGGTCGGCTTGATTGATGATAAAGATTGCCTGAACGTGTTGGTGGGAAGTGCTTATTACAACCATCCAGTGGAAAAGGACACCGTCTCCTCTTACATGTCCAACGTCATGAAAACCATCTCCGTCCATGATGATATCGCTGATGTTGCCAATATCTTTGTCAGTACAAAATACAAGCGGCTTTTGGTATTGGACGACAGTGGTAAATTGGTGGGGCAGATCAGTCGGCGGGATGTTTTGCGGGCGATTAAAAAAATGAATATGAATACTTGGTGACGTGAGATTCATTAGGCTTTATTCGATGGACGGCTCAACATGCAAAACATTTCAAAATAAAGTCTATTGATTGACAAGTTTTGAGAAATAAATAATAAAAAGAGGACATCTTAAAATTTCAGGATAGGGACAGTGACAAGAACAGATTGACAAGAAAACTTTTACAGCCGCCGATGAACGATAAAGGGGCAAGGCAAATATTGGCTGCGGAAATTGCTGAGACAAAATCGGTGGCGAAGCGGGTGTGGTCATTGGAAAAAGTGGAGGGAGGGGTTAATAAAAAAACCACCATCGCTTAAAGCGATAGTGGCTATATAGATAGGAGAAATTATTCCTATAAAAACAGGCACTATTTCAGAATAACCTTACCTGTGTACATGCCTAATCCGGTTATTTCCACTTTATAAAAATAAACACCCGGCGCAAGGTCACCCCTTCCAAAGCGGTATGAATTGGTTGCAGAGAAAGGCTCAACCACAAGCTGTTTACCGAGAGCGTCGTGTAGGATGAAAATAGCTTCAGTAGGGACTACATCGGGAATCTTGAACGTGACGTCGCCGAGGGAGGGGTTCGGGTAGGTCAGCAATTCGCCGAGGCTGGCCGGGCGTTCATGGGCATCGGTTGTTACTTCTATGAAATGGTCGCCAAGGGTATGGAAAACGGTGTTCGTAATGACTGGGTCGTTGAAATCAAAGTAAATAGCTGCCTCATTTTCGATGACCGTGCCCAAAGGCAGGTCGGGCTTTTGCAAAGCTTTGAATTTCACAAAACCATGCGAGGCTGGTTCATTGATGTTACTGTCCGGCAGCATGATGTCGTGGAAGGTGAAGCGCAACGTATTTCCATCAATCAATTCAAACTGATAGTCGTGGCTGGAAGCGCCCGGACGGATACTTGAGGGGTCGAGCGCAGGGTCGAGTTCGTCAATGATGACCACTTTGAAAGCGGTGTCCGTACCTGTATTTTGAAAGCGGATGAGGTAGTCGATAGCGGTATTCCGTTCGATGTAATGCTCTTCGCCGTAGCCCATAGGGAATGCCTGCTTGTCGTTCGGGTCGAAAGAACCGATGTTCTGCTGGCAGTCATTGGCGATGAACGGGTTGGGATTTTCCATTGGGAACAAATTGACAAGGCCGAGTATATTGATGCCATTACAACCTTCCACTGCCGCAGCCACATCGCCGGGATAGGGGTGGTCGGGTTCTTGTTCCGCTTCGATGCGATAAGTAGAACCATCTGCGGGAATGGGCGTTAAGGAATGCATTTCACCAATCCCAAGATCGAATGTATTGTTGGGTATCTGCAACATGATAACGTCTTCTACCACGATGTATTCCAATGGCCCGGCCATTGCGGCCGTACCTGTATTTTTCACAGAAAGAAAAACCGTATCGTTTTCGCAAAGGGCTTCCACTTCGATGTTTGCTCCCGACCAACTGGTAGGATTGGGGCAAAGCGTATCGGGATAGATGTGGGCATCTACACAATGGGTCGCTCCAAAGGTGGCATTGCAACTGAGGTCGAAATGGATTTTGAAATCACCGCATTCGCCAGCAGCAATATCCCCTATATCAAATGAATGCAAATTGCCGCCTAAAGGAGTGCCTGGAATTTCACTGGAAGTAATAGACATAAAGGAGTCCAACTGCACCTCCACATGTACGTTCGTGATCGTTGCATCACTGTAATTGCAGTAATTGATAGTGTAAGAATTTTCAAAACATCGGCGCAAGAACCCAGTAGAAATGTCCACCCATAGGATAGAGCACAAGGTATCATAACTAACTGGGATGTCCTGCACAATCGTCTGGCTGACACCTGGCGTGAACTGAACGGTGTGTGTCGTGCCACAGGCCGTACCGTAGTTGAAAGGAACGTCAAGGCTGACTTCCACCATCGTATCCGAAGTGCATAAGTCAAATTCATATTGCCCCAATGAGTCCGTGAACACCGTTTGGATATTGCCCGAAACAAGACCTGTGATCATGATGGGCCAGTTGCTTAAACTGGTTTCCCCAGCATCCAGATTGCAATTGTCATCCCCGTCGTGGAAGACTGTGCCATTGACCTTAAAATCAAGCGTGTCATTGTAATTGAATTTAAGGATTTGGGTGTAAGTAAATCCGAATGAAGTTGGTGCGAGACCATCCGTCGCCAGTCCATTTTCCACTAAGTAAAATGAATCAACCGTATAGAGGGTTTGGTAGGCATCCCCGATCATGCCGTCGTTGTCAAGGTCCAGTCTTGGCAATTCCACTATTGGCTGGTTAGTGTTTGCATGGCACCAATTAATGACAGTCCATTTTCGGATTATCTTGTCTGGATCGTCGTCGCAGTCGTAATCAAAAACTATGTCTTCATAAGCAATTGCTTCAAACCCATTGCCATTGACAACGGACATGGAATCAATGACTGGATCGCCGGGATGGTAGTCGGCAGGCAGGTGCATGGACCAGTCCACGTAAACGTCAATGACCTGCTGGCAAGATTGACTAAGGTTGCCCGAACTATCAACAGCCACAAACGAGCGGTTGATTTTTAACAAGCCGCACGACCCTGAATTTTCAATGGCTGCCGATTTAATGATGGTTTGCACACCGCAGTTGTCATCGGCAGTTGGGGCGCCGAAGTGAGTGGTGAGTTCAGCATCGTCCTGGGGATCAATGCCTAGGGCATTGAAAGCATCTTGAGAGATAGAGGTGTTCGCCGGGGCAGTACAGATAGGAGGGGTGTTGTCATTGTTGCAATCGGGAGCGAGGATTTCCAACGTGGTGATGCAAAAGTTTTCGTTTCCAGCATCGTCAATGACCCACATCACGATGTCGTGCAGACCTGTATCTGGCTCGTTAAAAGTCAAAGACGTGGTTGAAGGAGCTTGAGGAGAAGGGGTATTCGTTTCTTCTAACCTAAAATCCAAATTGGAAGAGCAATTGTCATAGCTGCCATCATCAAAGTCAGTACCCCAGACCGTCAGTTGATGAGGTACCACTTGTCCGACCTCTGCTACAAGGCCATTGACACAAACGGCGACAGGGTCAGTCGTATCACTTTGGCAATCAATGACCTGGATGTCACCCCAACAGGAATTCCCAGTGACAATATCATAAACGATAACTTGTTGGGTAGTGCCAATATGAGAAGTATCAAGGGTGATAGTAGCGAAACCGGGAGGAGTAGCCCCATTGAAAAAATCTATCCCCATTCCATTGCAATAAGGGCCGCCTTCCAGTACCATGAAAGGATCAACCTCCACACTGCCGCTTGGCGGAATACCGATGGTCTGCATGGCATTGCAAGTAGGAGTAGCCGAACCAGGGCATCCTTGGACTTCCAATGTGACAGTGCAGAAATTATCATTGCCTGCTTGGTCAACAACCCACATCACGATGTCGTGCAATCCAATGTCAGAGCCATTGAAGGTAAGGCTTTGGGTAGTGGGAGGCGCAGGTGAAGGGGGAAGCCCCTCTTCGATAAACAAGTCCAATGAGCCAACGCAATTGTCGTAACTACCGTCATCGAAGGTTTGGGCCGAAATAGTGCCCAAGCCTGTTGTAGGATTGAGGGTCAGAACCGTGAGTGCATCGCAAACAGCAACGGGAGGGGTAACATCGGGGTTGCAATTAGCCCCCAAGGGAGAGCCATAAACAATTACTGTTCCCCAACAAGAATTGCCAGTTTGAGTATCGTAGACCACAATGGTATGAGGGCCACCAATATGGGAAGTATCAATTGGCAAGGTTGGCAGGCCGGGGAATCCCCCGCCGTTGGCAAAATCAAGTCCATAAGTGCTGCAATATGGGCCTCCTTCCAAAATCCAGTCAGGTTCAATGGAAGCGGTGCCATTGGGGGCTAAAGAAATTTGTACTTGGTCATTACAAGCCAAGCTTTGCGTTCCTTGGCATTCTTCTATTTCCAAGGATACGACGCAATAGTTGTTATTGCCTGATGAATCAACTACCCACAATACAATGTCATGGAAGCCGATATTGGCAGTATCAAAATCAAGGCTTTGAGTGGTTGGCGGGTTTGGGGAAGGGGGCAACCCTTCTTCCATATAGATATCAACACCAGAGCATTCATCGTAACTACCTTCGTCAAAATCGGATGCCCATAAGGTCGCCTGTCCGTTTGGGTTGAGAGAAGCGACAAGCCCGTTTTTGCAGATGGCGACGGGAGGGGTCACATCGGGGTTGCACTGTGCCTGCATTTCATTTTTTTGGAAAAAAAACAGGCAAGCCAACAGGAATGGCAGAATATGCTTCATGGGAATCAGGAGATTTAATTTGTAAAGATAACTTTTCATGGGAGTTCTTTTTTAGGTGCCAGGTGTCAGCGAACAGGTGTCAGGTCGTTCCATTTTCACTTTCTTCCCGACGATGTAATCAGGTTTTTATAATTTGTCATGAAGGACAGCGATCAGCTTTCATTTCCGGAAAATGTCAACTGCGCTCTTTTCACGATGCAAATGTGGGAAGTGTTTTTTGTGAAAACAAGATCAAATAATAAAGATTGTAGAGTAGTATTTTATTAAAAGCCTATTAATCAAAGTAAGTTTGTAGAATGATGTAGAATGAATTTAAAAAACAAGTAATTTTACTTTATGAAAAAAAGCCCCCTTTTTCAATTGATCCAATCTTTTAGCCCTATTGAGAGACGGGAAGTAGGTAAATTCCTTCGTTCCCCTTATTTCAATACCCGCAATGACCTTGTGCTGCTTTTCGATTATTTGACCGAGAAAAATGAACCTGAAAAAGAAGCGGCATGGACAGTGGCCACAAAAGGCTTACGACCATTCGACGATCAAAAGTGCCGCCTGTTGATGAGTTACCTTCACCGATTGTTGGAACGATACATCATCACTAAAGAAACACAACGGGAGGATTTGGAGAACCGCATGCGCCTCGTCCGAGCCTATCGGCAAAGGGGCATGGCCGGTGCGTTTGAGCGGACAGCAACCGCACTTGAAAAACTACTGAAAAAACAACCATTGCGCGATACAAGGTTTTTGATGGTGAAATACGATTATCTATTAGAACACTACTGGACAGCTATCGCCAAAGACCCTACCAATGCCACTTACCTCGAACCCATGAAAGGGGTACTGGATGCCCACTACCTCTCTACCCGCCTTCGCTTGATTTGTCTTTCGATTTCCCAACAAGGAGTTTACCGAACGGGCACGAACGCCCAAGAGGACCATGATATTATTGCTTTCGCTGAAAAAAAAGAATGGAAAAAAGTGCCCGCTGTTGCCGCTTACCTTCACTGCTACCGCATGCTGTCGCATCCAGGCAAGTCGCATTTTCAGGTTTTCAAAAAAGACCTCCTTTCGCTGGACGATCAATTTGCACCAGAAGAAACGAAAGGGCTTTACCTCATGGCCATCAATTATTGCATCCGCCGACTGAATGAAGGAGAAGAGAGATATTATGCAGAAGTGCTCGATCTGTACAAACCCGGCATCGAAAGCGGCTACCTCCTCGAAAATGGCATCCTTTCCCGTTTCACCTATCACAATGTGGTGGCCGCTGGCCTGAGAACAGGCGATTTGGATTGGGTGCGTCATTTCATCCACAACCATAAAAGTTCGCTCGAACGCCGCTATCGGGAAAGCTCATTCAGTTTCAACCTTGCCCGCCTTGAATATACCCTCCGTCATTTCGATCCTGTCCTTGATCTGCTCCAAAAGGCCAATTATTCTGACCCATTACTTAACCTCGCTGCCAAAACCCTCCTGATGAAAACTTATTACGAACTGGCCGAGTACGATCTATTGCAATCGCACCTTGATGCCATGCGGAATTACATCCGCCGGAAAAAGGTAATTGGTTACCACAAGAAAAATTACTTGAACATAGTAAAATATGCTGAAAAGTTGCTGAAAACCAATGTGTTGGACAAAAAAGAAATGGAGAAGTTAAAGGCGGCTATTTTAAATGAAGAGGTGTTGACAGAGAAGGAGTGGCTATTGGAAAACATCAAGTGACAAAAAACATAAAAAGAGCCTCCCTAAAACAAGGAAGGCTCTTTTTATGTTTCGTTTTGCCCTGAAGGCAAATTATAAGCTGTTCACATGCTTGGCCAATTTGCTTTTTAGGTTGGCAGCTTTATTGGGATGCCAAGTATTTTTCTTGGCCAGCTTATCAATGAGGCTGGACACTTTTGACAAGTATTTTTCGGCTTCTGCCTTGTCGGTCATTTCGCGCAGGTTCTTGATAGCTGTACGAGTGGTTTTTTTGTTGAAACGGTTGCGGAGGCGTTTTTTTGCATCTTGCCGCATGCGTTTCTTAGCTGATTTATGATGTGCCATTTATCAAAAAATATTTTTGTTAAGCCTATGGTTATTGTAGAAAACAGCCTAATTAGCACTGTTTTTTTTCCAAAAGTTGAACTCCATTTTGGAAATGGAGCGCAAAGGTATAGAAACTGGGTTGAAAAAGGGAACTTGGCAAGAAATTATTTTTGATGCCCGAAAGGTCAGCCCGATTAGGCTGACTCTCTTGTTTGCTCGTAGGTAAGCCACTTTTTCACCCCCGATCAGCCTCCCCTGTTAGCAGGCAGGAATGCAGGAATTCAATTTGTCCTTTTTATTCGATTTACATGAACTTGCTCAAACGAATCATCTATTTCATTGCATTTTTATATACGCTGCTATGTGCTGCCCTGTTTTTCTTTCAGGAAAAAATTATTCTTCAGCCTGATAAACTGCCCGAAAGCCATGTTTTTCGTCAGGGGGAGGAAACGGAAATTGAAGTTGCAAATGGTATTTCCCTCAGCTGTCTTTGGTTGAAAGAACCTCCTTCCAAAGGCGTGATCCTCTACTTGCACGGCAACAGAGGAAGTAACCGCCGCTGCCTCCACCAAGCCCTCAATATGGATGGCCATGGTTATGATATTTTTATGCCCGACTACCGGGGTTATGGCAAAAGCGATGGGGAAACCACAAGCGACAAGCAGCTGTATGCCGATGTGCAAAAAGTGTATGATTATTTAAAAAAATACTACTCGGAAAACAAGATCGTGATAGTAGGCTACTCATTGGGAACAGGCATGGCCTCTTTCCTCGCAGCTAATAACCAGCCCCAACAACTGATCCTTTTAGCCCCCTATGTGAGCATGTTGGACATGAAAGACCGGCATATCCCCATCGTCCCTGACTTTTTGTTGAAATACAAACTCCGCAATGATCTACACCTTGCGCAGGTGCAATGTCCGGTCACACTGTTCCACGGCACATCCGACCGGGTTATACCATATGAGGCATCAAAAATTTTACAGAAAATAAAACAAGAAACAATCAAGCTGGTAACATTGGAAAACGAGGGTCATAGGGGCACTATTTTTAACCACTTGTTCAGGAAAAGGGTCGGGGAACTGTTAAGGTGAGATGTCAGAAGTCAGATCACTTTGTTGCCAGATCGCTCCGCTGTCAGATAAGATATAAGCTACGGTCTTGTCTGACCTCTGAAAGCATAGCGATCTGACTTCTGACCTCTGAAAATGGGGCATAAAAAAACCCTGCCAATTGACTTGACAGGGACAAAACAAAAAACAAACACTATGAACAAACACTAATCTTTAGTCGCTTTGGGATCGAAAGGGTGAAAAAAGTCCCCCGGTTTTAAGTCGGGGGCTACATAAAAAACAAAAACTATGAACAAACACTCACCCTATATCTTGTAGGATAAAAGCCCCGATGTTTACGGGAGAATTTGATCCTTGGTTGCAATGTCAAATTGATTATTTTAGATTTTTTTTGATCTGTTGGCCGATACTTTTTAACTGCCGATCAATAATTTAATCTTTTTCATATGTTTCCAAGAAGTATGCCAAACCGATATTGCGTTGGAAGTATTTCTGAAGGAGATCGGGGCGCTTTTGTACAGTTTTTACCAGACAAAAAACGGAAAACAACAGTTGTTTTGCATTGACAACCAAGCCGTTATGTGACGATGATAAACCTTTTGTATTGAAAATATAATTATATAACCTGCCCATAACGCCTGAATTTGCTGGTATATTAAGCTTTATTACTATTTGTTACTGTGATAGTTTTCCAGGCTTTGGGAGGCATTAATGAGATGGAAAAGCCGGGGATTCTTTTAATTGCCATAAAATGCCATGCTAAAGAAACCTTCCTGTACTTTTGCTGTCTTGTAAAAAGTAAACCCTTCCAACATTTAACAAAAAAAATGTATCATGAAAAATGTATTCGCACTTCTCACATTCATGGCTATATCAACTTTTTTCGCCTGTTCTGGAAATGCAGACCAAGCAACTGCGGAAAGCCCAAAGCCAAAGGCTATACCCATTGTTAATAAAACGACCGATGGAGTCTCTGTAGGCGACACCGCACCCGATTTCAACCTTAAAAATGTGGACGGAGAAATGGTCTCTTTCGCTAGCATCACCAATGAAGATGGTTCTGCAACAAAAGGTTATATCCTGACCTTCACCTGCAACACCTGCCCTTATGCAGTGATGTATGAGGATCGGTTAATCGCCCTACATAATAAATATGCGCCACGAGGCTGGCCAGTAGTTGCTATCATGCCGAACGATCCAGACGTGAAACCAGGCGATAGCTTCGACGCCATGAAAGTAAGGTCAGAGGAAAAGGAGTTCCCTTTTGCTTATCTATATGACGATGGTCAAAAGGTTTATCCTCAATATGGGGCTACGAAAACACCGCACATATTTCTCGTGGACAACACCCGCAAGGTGCGGTACATCGGTGCTATTGACAACAACCCCCAAGATGCAGACGCTGTGACGAAGCATTACCTCGAAGGCGCCATCGCTGCTGTAGAGGCTGGCAATGAGCCTGACCCAGATTACACCAAAGCAGTGGGCTGTTCCATTAAAGTGAAAAAATAATATATCGCATTAGAAAATAAAAAGGTTTTGCATTTAATATGCAAAACCTTTTCTTTTTTAAGAAGTCGATAAAACTTTCTATTACCATGCTCGAACGATATTCATTCTTTTTACTCCTTATTATAATAGGTAACAATTCTGCCCTACTATCACAAAGCAAAACGAAATTACTTATCGATGCCCTTGAACAACGCCGCTTCGATGCTATGACCAAACAAGACATTCCTTTTCTACAGGATGTTTTAGCAGAAAATGTGACGTACGCCCATTCAAATGGCTTGGTGGAAAACAAAACACAACACCTCGAAAACATCCGTTCTGGCAACATCACTTATCAGGAAATGAAAGTGGAGGAAAGCAACATTCGGATTTATAAAAAAACTGCCGTCATAAATGGCATTATCAACGTTAAAGGATTGTACAAAGGT
>CBDCVJ010000059.1:0-143046 GCA_965222975.1 Saprospiraceae bacterium
TAATTATTCGGCAAGGGTTATTTTTTGAGAAAAATTTCATTTTTTCTTCTTTCTCTGCCCGTGCTGAATAGTTACACAAATTCTTCTATCCTAAGCAGGGACAGCTACAGGGTTGCCCGCTGGCACAATCCATCCTCTATTATCTGCAATCCGGCCAGAGCGTAAACCATTGATGGTGTCCTTGATGAAATAGCCAATGCTCTGATCATCTGCAGTTGGCAACTCCATTACTTTGTCTTTATAACCAATCATGGAAACAGGAGAAACGACAGCAGCAGTGCCCAGGCCAAATGCCTCTTGCAAAGTCCCATTGTCATATGCCTCAACGATCTCGTCAATGGTGATCATTTTTTCCTCAACTGTATAGCCTGCATCGCGCAGGATGTGAATCGCACTGTCGCGGGTGATCCCTTTCAATATAGTGCCATAGAGTTTTGGTGTATAAACTTTGCCGTCAATGACGAACATGATGTTCATCGTTCCACATTCTTGTATATACTTGAACTCTTTTGCGTCGAGCCAAAGCACTTGATCGTAGCCTTTTTCTTGCGCCAGCCTTGCAGGGAGAAGGGAGCCGCCATAATTCCCAGCAAACTTGGCCTCACCAGTTCCTCCCATAGCAGCACGGATGTACTCCGTGTCGGCCCACAATTTCACTGGAGCGGAATAATAAGGTCCAACCGGACAAGTGAAAATGAAAAACCGATAGGTGTTGGAAGGTTTCACACCAATAAATTTATCGGTAGCAATCATGGTCGGGCGAATGTAAAGGCCGCTGCCTTCTTGTGGGGGTATCCACCCTTGGTCCAGGTCAACCAATTTGTGGATGGCCTCAAGAAAGAGTTCTTCTGGGAAATCGGGCATGCAGATACGGCGGGCCGATGCGTTCATGCGGCCGGCGTGTAGCTCGGGGCGAAACAAAATAGGTTCGCCGTCATTGTTTTTGAAAGCCTTCATGCCCTCGAAAATGGCCTGTCCATAGTGCAATACCATAGAAGCCGGGTGCATCGGAAAATCTTGAAATGGAACAATGCGGGCATCTTGCCAATGGCCATCCGCATAATCACAGATAAAAATATGGTCAGAAAAATACGTCCAAAGGGGAGGTTGTCGAAATCCACATCTTCCAAATGGGAAGTGGTAGACCTTGAGATTGTTATATCCATTTGCGTCAGGTTTTGATTTGGCATAACTGTTTAGAAATCAGGTGCGAGGAGCCGGGTAATTGTCAGGTCAAAAAAAATAGGAGTATCGAATTGATCATTGGCCGCTTTTCTATTTTCTTAGCTTCCATCCTGAATACTGAACAATTATAGAAAGGTTTAACATTAAAAAGAATATAGCTTAAAAAGGCTGCCCAGAATATACAACTGTACCACGGGCAATGTTCAAGGGACGGTAATTTTTTACTGGTATCCGAATTGTCCTATCTTTGTGCAAAGGTACTGTTTTTTTACCAAAAATGTTATAAAAATTTTTTTTGGCCTTTGTTTGAATTGGCCATACAAAATTATATTTGTTTTATGTTAAAGGACAATGATATTCTAAATAGCGATATTTTTGATTTTCCCGTATATCTTTTGTTGGAAAATGCACAGGAATTAGGAACTGGCAAAAACGCAAAAAAAAATCCTTGTATGCTTGTCGGATGAAGATGCTCCCGACATCCGTGAATTCCTCAAAAAAGTGACCGCCTCTGTTGGCTTTGATCTTTCCAATGATGCTTTTATGCTCTTCCTGCCACCTGGCCAGCAAATCAATTTTTCTTCCCTTGATCACGAAATGGGTTTTGACATTGCCCTTTTTTTTTGCCTAAAACCCGAGGTAGCGGGCCTCCAATTGAATGTACAACCATACCAACCAATTTCTTTTTTGGGAAAAACTTTTCTGTTCGCCGACTCCCTTAGCACTATTCAAAACAAAGCAGCATTGAAACGACCATTATGGGAGGCGTTGAAAGAGGTATTTGGGTATTAGGTATTGGGTTATCGTTTTAAAATTTTTAATGGACTATGAAAGAAAACTTGCCACCACTTAAGCTAGGGGATCTTGAGATATATAGACTGGCGTTAGAAATTGGAGAAATCGTTTGGAGCTTGGTTGAAAAATGGGAATATCTATACAAAAGACATCCGGGACGACAATTTACGGAAGCAGCAGACTCAATAGCGGCCAATATTGCGGAAGGACATGGCCGTTATTTTTACAAAGAGAAAAAGGTTTTTTGCCATTATTCCCGTGGGTCATTATTAGAAACCAAAACATGGTCTTATAAAAGTTGTCGCCGAAATTTAATTTCAAAGGATGAATATTTGAGGCTGTTAGAAAAACTGAACACCCTACATTATAAACCAAACACCTACATAAAAACCTTAAAAGACAAATAGCACCTAATACCTAATACCTAATACCTAATACCATGATAGTTTTCGCTACTGCCAACCCACATAAGGTTAAAGAAGTCAACGAAATGCTCAACGGCCAATTCGATGTGGTTAGCCTGAAAGATATTGGCTGCCATGAGGACATTCCCGAAACCAGCCCGACCATAGAAGGGAACGCTTTACAAAAGGCCCGCTATGTTTTTGAAAAATATGGGGTCGATTGCTTTTCCGAAGACACTGGTCTCGAAGTAAAAGCCCTCAACGGTGAACCCGGCGTCCTGACTGCCCGCTATGCAGGCGATGAACGTGACAATGAGGCCAATATGAATTTGGTGCTAAAAAAAACTGACCAACAAAACCGACCGCAGCGCCCGTTTCAAAACAGTGGTTGCCCTCATTCTGAACGGAAAAGAATATACATTTGAAGGCATTGCCAACGGTACGATCCGCCACGCCAAATCGGGCGATGGTGGTTTTGGGTACGACCCAATCTTCCAGCCAGACGGGTTTGAGGTCACTTTTGCGGAAATGTCGGCAGGGGAAAAGAATGCGATCAGCCATCGGGGGAAGGCGATTGGGAAACTGGTAGAATTCTTAAAATCACAAAAAGCGCAAAAACCTGACAAATAATTACTTTCTTTCATAAGTAAAATAGACTACCTTGCAAACCTATCCACCTTTATATCCTATATCTCAAACCTGACTATTGTAAATATCTGGTTTGCCTTTATTACCCTATTATTTTTATTTCAAATATTATTTACAAAAACCGGTTTTACCACATGGGCGCTTTCCCTTCATAGGTCGTGCGGTACATGCCAAAAACTATTTACCATGAAAAATTTTAGTGAATTAATTACGAAGCCTGAAATAACAAGGCGTACACCTGTTCTCTCTCTCTCTCGTTTTATTGATTCTGCCAATTATTCTCGTTTCGCAGAATACTTTTGTTGGCATTGAAACTTTTGTTAGCCCTAAAAATAAATCGTTATTTGTTAATACTGCTAAATTGGAAAATTACACCGCTTATGAATTTCCCTTAGAAAAAATGTATACGTCGGCTGTTAAGAACAAAGACTACTTTCGGTTTAACCTTGTATTTCAAAACGGGAAAGAACTGACATTTGATTTAAGAAAAAGCAATATAATAAGCTCTACCCATTTATTGGGCTTCAATGGTGAATTTCAAAGGACTACGGATATTATTGGTGAATGCGTCGCTTACAGAGGAACGATAAATGGTAATAAGAATTCAAAAGCTTTTGTATTCATCGCCAAAAATTATTTTAGGGCGTTTTACAATGATGGGAAAGAAGATTGGGAGTTACGCTCGGTTTCATCAAAGAACAGTAGAGGGTCTTTGTTTATTTCTTTTAAAAGTTCTAGTGTGCAGGAAATGATCGCTTCAGAACCATGTCCATCTGAAAATAAAAATCCAGTTGGAGAGGATTATGCAAAAGACCTAACCTGCACTATAAACGATGCATGTGATGTAGCCCCAATTGTTGTAAAAGATGGGGTAACCCGAACATTGGAAATTGCAACAGAGGGGGATTTTGATTACGTTGACACAACATTTGTCGGAGACACCGTTGCAGCTTTAGCAGACATGGCTATGAAAATGGATATGGCGAGTGCTATTTACGAAAATTATTTCGACCTCCAATTTGTTGTTGTAGCTACCAATTTATGGACAGACAAAAATGCCCCTATCCCTATTCAACTGCCGTCAATGATGAACGTTGGCTTGAATTACAAGAATATTGGAATGATAATATGCAATGTGTACATAGAGACCTTGTACACATGTTCACAGGAATTAACATGGCTTGCGGTGTCGTTCATGATTTCGGAGTGGGATTGATGTGTGATGAAGACCAACCTTTCGGATTGGATAACAGGGTTACTTATGGCATTTCAGAACACCGCAATTCTTTGTTCACAGCCTTATACAAGACAGTTGCACATGAGATTGGCCACAACTTTGGAGCAGCACACGTTGGTGCGGGTTGTTTTTCTATATGCGCCACACTTGACTCGGCCTCAATAATGTGCCAGTTATGCTCAGCACAGGAAAATGACTATTTTATGGAGGCGGCACAGTGCAGAATATCTGATCTTATCAATGACCTTGACTGTTTGGGACCTACTGAACCACAACCTACATGTGGTAATTGTTTCATATCCGCATCAATTACCCAAAACAATATCATACCGATTGCAGACTGCGAAGGCAGGGATATCATTACTTATACGGTTACGGTATGCAATTCTTGTGATCCACAGGACTTAACTGTTCGAGCCAGTTTTGAACCTGATCAGGTTGATTACAGACCTGATTTGCCCACTGATTTCCCTATCGTAATACCTGGCTCTAATTGGGACTTACTTGAAAGGACGGAGTCTTTTCAAGCAGAGGAATGTATGGATTTTAAGTACTCTGTCCAAGTAAGGCCGGATTCCGATCCTAGTGAAAAGATACAAACAAGGTTGATCCTCGAAGGAAGGGAACTTAAACTTCACCAGCTCGATAATACTGGTTTTAGGTTCGCAGATGGCACCGATCCAAACGATCCTGCTAGAATAAGTGAATTGATCCAACAACAGGCTGTTGAATTTGGATCGGCTATTTGTGATGGCCTGGAGCCGCCAAAGATACATCCGCACTGGATTGGAAATTTGGAAGTATCGGGCCAGTTGGTCATTGATGTTAATGAATTTTGTTTTGAAGCCTGTGTGATAAAAATGAACCCAGGGGCAAGTATCGTAGTAGAAAATGGAAACAAATTAAATATTGATAATTCTACCCAAATCTTCGGCTGTGCCCAACAATGGCAAGGCATCACCCTCGAACCCAACGCCACCCTCATCATAGACAACGCCACCATTGAAGATGCCCAATATGCCGTGCGGGCTACGGCGGGAGGAAGCGAGGTATCCATCACCAACTCCACTTTCAACAACAATTTCATCGGGCTGTACCTTGATGATTCTGGAGGAACGGGCGGCAAATCGGTCGTATCTGCCTTCCACGACAATACCTTCGATGGCACAGACGGGCTGTTGGCGCCCTATCCGGGCCAGTCGGCACAGCCTGCGTCGCAGATTGGCAGCAAGCCCTATGCAGGGGTTTATGTGGACAATGGCAGCATGCTCCACTCGATGGGCAACAGCTTCAACGAACTGAGCAATGGCATCTTTGCACGGGATACCGACCTGAAAATAACGGGCTCCAGTTTTTCCGATATCAAAGAAAACGGCCACCCCTTTTTCCTGGCCGGGGCTGCCGTCACCATGAACGGGGCGAACAGTATGCTGCAGATGTCCGGCTTTGGGAAATCACCGGGCGATGCCGCTGCCATCTCCGACTGCACCCGTGGGGTAGTGGTACGGGAATCGGTGGTGGATTACATCTCTCAAAGTATCATCAATACGGACAAGAACAGCATCGAACTGCACCGGGTCAATGGCAAAGCCACCGTTTCCAATAACCAAATCAACACCAAACTGGGCCATGGCATTGTGATCAACCAGCCAAAGCCTACCGCCAAAGTCACTGCACAGCTCAATGACATCACCGTCTTTGGTGCCAACAGAAGCGGCATCAGCTACAACTCCTTCGGGGTGGATGTGGCAGAGACCCATATCTCCGGCAATGATGTATCCCTCGAAAATATTGGCTCGAGGGGCATTGGCCTCCGCAGCAGCAAGGACTTGTCGGTTCGCAGAAACAATGTTTCGTTCGGTATCCTGGGTGCCAATAAAAGGGGCATTTCCATCGGAAGCGACAATGATAGCTGGCTGACCTGCAACAACATCTCCGGCACCGGACAGGCCGATGACCGGGGCTTTTATATTTACGACGGGGAAAGCACCAATTACAGTTGCAACGGCATGACCAATGCGGGTATTGGGGCTTTCATTGCGATGGGCAGTAGCACCCCGCAGGGCTTCCGGGAGACCATTTTTGAGTCGGGGGTAGTAGGCTTGCAATTGGATGCCTCGGCCGCAATGGGGGCACAAACGAATGTGGGGAATATGTGGACGGGAACGTTTAGTAGTTTTGGAGCGCAGCATTTATCACAATTCCCTACTGATTGGGCAACATCGCCTTTCATCGTCCATACTAGTTCAGGAGACTATTTTCCTTCTCCACCTCCTCCAGGTAATCAGCAATTTCAATGGTTTCAAACAGGTTCAGGCAACCCAAGTGATGCATGTAGTTCATTCGGTTCGTGTCTTCTGATGATAGTTGGCCATGACGATGATAGTGACGATCATTCCATGTTCTTGCTGGACAATGACATTGCCGATGGCAGTTTTCAGGCAGGGTCTCATACCCAGGAAATGGGATGGCTCGCCAAACGTTACCTCTATAGGAAATTGGACAAATACCCTGACCTGATAGTGTCAGGTACAGCTACGGATACCTTTTATAATAATACCTCCTTAGAAACAGTCGGCCAATTTCACACTATTGAAACATCTGTCAATGACCTATACGATATTTCGTCCACAGATAGGTCTTCTCTGGAGGCCAACTTGGACACTTTGTCCACTAGGATGGAAGAAATTGGCCTATTGGATAGTTTGATGGCAAATGATACCACTTTGGATCTTTCGACCCAGAGGTCGGCAGCCTTACAAGTGTTGGAGATTACCACTGACAACAACGGCAACCTTTTGGACGCCCTAGTGACCCAACAAATAGCTGACGCAAACAATGCCCTTATCCAAAATGATGGAATTGTGACGAGCCTGGGACTTGAGCAAAACGAAAAGACCGTATTTGATATTTACCTGAACACTACGGCCAAAGAGCTGGACTTGGATTCTTTGCATATAGTTGATTTGCAAAATATTGCCAATCAATGTCCGTTGATTGGGGGCAGTGCTGTGTTCAAGGCAAGGAGCCTGCTTTCCCTAGAAGGCGACACGACCATTTATGACAATGAGGCTTTGTGCGCTGCTGCCCAGCAATTGGTAAGCGGGTTATCGGAATCTGAAGGTTTTACACAGACCTTTAGCCTTTTCCCAAATCCGGCCAAAAAAGAGGTGTCATTGTTGCTTCCGGCTTTGAAAAAAGAAAGTGAGCTTACCATATTTGATTCTTTTGGTATTTGCTTAACAAGTGTACCGCTTAAAAGTACCAAAAGGTGCCATTTCGTTTTCCATTGATATTAGCAGTTTATCTAATGGTCTTTATTTCTTCAACCTGGTTAATTCCCAAGTTGAATTTTCCACTCAAAAACTAATCATAACCAAGTAACAAGTTTTTAATAAATATGCCGATGTGGACAATTATCCACATCGGCATTAATATTTTTTGCAATGAAAATGTTAGCAATTTTTTTTAGCCTGATAATATTACCAATTAATGCAACAGCCCAAAAACATGATTATATCTGGACATCGGGATATCTCTTTTCAGAACCTGACCCCAATTTTGGCGGAACCAACATTGACTTTAATGAAGAGCCACCCTTAATTTATAAAGTTGATCGCAACATGAATTTTAATAAAACAATTGCGAGCATATGTGATTATGAGGGGAGTTTATTATTTTATACAAATGGCATTGCAATTGAAAATGCAGTTGGGCAAATAATGGAAAATGGTGATAGCATAAACAATGACGGCGTCACTCAAGAATTATATGCTACATTGGGATTGCCCATTACACAAGGAGCAATAATATTGAATTTACCTAGAAGCGAAGATAGTATTTATTACATTTTTTATATGTCGGTTGACCATGAACCAGGAGGCTTAAATTCTCATTTTCCAAAGCTATTTTATTCAACAATTAATATTAATGGAAACAATGGGATGGGAAAACTAGTAGAAAAAGATATTTTAGTTATAGAAGACACATTGGCATATGGTAGAATTTCAGCAGTAAAACATGCTAATGGAATAGATTGGTGGGTTTTGCTATCTGAATGGGATGACTTCACCCATAAATTTTATAAAATATTGTTAACCCCAAATGGAATTGAGAGCATTGAAAAAAAAGCACCTGGACCAAACATATTCTATACAGCCGGATCTGTTGGACAATCAGTATTTTCACCAGATGGCAAATTTTACGCTCGTCATGATATACGATTTGATCCATTTAGTGTTATAGATATTTATGATTTTGATAGATGTACAGGAGAGTTAAGCCTACTTTCCCATTTTGAAATGAACGATACCACCTTTTTGTCTGGTGGACTAGCATTTTCTCCTGATTCAAGGTTTTTATACGTCACCACAAGGGACTTTGTCTATCAATTCGATATGTGGGCAAATGATATAGAAGCCTCTAAAACATTGGTGGCTGAATATGACGGGTTTGTTGGTCATTCATTCCCGTCCTGGTTTACCGTGGCACAGTTAGCCCCAAATGGGAAAATCTACTTCGCCTCTGCCGTATCCGATACTGTGCTACATGTTATCAATACCCCTAACCAGCCCAGCCTCGACTGTCATGTCCGACAGCACTCGGTCTTTTTACCAACGCTCAATGAAAAGTCACTACCCAACTTCCCCAACTACCGCCTCGGCCCCCTCGACGGCAGCCCCTGCGACACCCTCGGCCTCGACAACCACCCGCTGGCGGGCTTCGCCCATTTCGCCGAAGAACTCACCGTCACCTTCTCCGACAACTCCCACTACCGCCCCGAAGAGTGGGAGTGGGACTTCGGCGACGGCCAGGGCAGCACCGAGAGAAACCCCATCCATGCTTACAGTGAGCCGGGCGAGTACCACGTCTGCCTCACCGTGCGGAACGAGATAGATGAAGACACTTACTGCCGCTGGGTGGAGGTGGATACCATGACAGCAGTGAACACCTTGGAGGCAGGAGAAAAAGGGAAGGTGGCTGTTTTTCCCAGCCCGGCTTCCAACCAGTTCAACCTGCAATTTGATCTGCCACACAGCGGCATTGTTTCGTTTTCCCTGCATGGTGTGGCGGGGCGAAAGGTGAGGACGTGGGACTTGCCAAGTGGGAAGCAGTATTTTACATTGCCGCTGTTTGGGGTGGCAGAGGGGCTTTATTTTTGGGTGGTTTCGGTGGAGGGGAAGAGGCTGGGGAGCGGGAAGGTGATGGTAGCAGATTAAGGCTATTTAGGTAGGATGCAATTCCCCAATGCTTCCTACTTGGATTTATTCCCTTCCGTTCCACAACCAATTGAAAATCAAATTAAAAAAATCTAAATTTGCATCCTACAAAGCGAGGCCCTTTCCAAAACCATTCAACCATTTAGCCATCCAACCATCCAGAACGACATGAATGCAGCAAATTTTCATGAATACTTGAAGAACCCTTCTATGCTCCACCAAGTGAGTTATCAGGAGCTCAAGAGCCTGATGCTCCAATATCCCTATGCTGCCAACCTCCGTTACCTCATGCTGGTCAAAAGCCTTCTGGACCAGAACAAAGAACACGAGCGCAACCTGATATTGGCTTCCCTCAGCAGTATTGACCGCCGGAAACTCCGCCAACTGGTCATGCAGTATGACCTTATGTCAGAAACCAGCGACAATTATGAAATGGCTGGGGAATTTCTGGAACTGAAAGACCTATCGACCTTGGAAGAAGTATTGGTGGCCGGGTCTCAAAATCAGGAAACCCCGCCCGAACATGCTGCCGCAATTGATGGGAGCGATGAAGGCAGCGGAATCGAATTCTTGGACGAGATAGTCGGAGACACCCCATCCGATAAGGCGGCTGAAAAGGAAGACCTCGATGAACAGGGCGGAAGCCTCCCGGCACTAGAAGACCTACTAGACGAAGGTGCAACGGACGATAGCCTTTATCCAACTAATAAGCCAATTGCTTCTCCCAAAACGGACATCGCCGAGAGCGCTGAAGCAAACGATATTGAAGATTTGGAAATAGAGGACACCGAAGACATAGAAATAGAAGAAAGCCTAGATGGTCTTTTTGATGTGGAATACCATGAACCCAATCCTGAAACGGAGTTGGAAAACGAATTGATCGAAACGATCATACAATCTGATGATGCTGATGGCGGAACGGCAGAAGACAAAGCCCCCCCTGCCAATGAAGCCCAAAGTGACGAAGGAGGATATATCGAAGAAACGGAAATCACACCTCAAAGCAGTAGCGACATTCCACTGGAAATCACCAACGACGAACCACCATCGGAAAATGAACTCGATCCTAACGATGAGCAACCAAGTCCTTCCCCCAAATCAGCATTTAGCAGCTACCGGCAAATCCATCACCATAAAACCGGACTATTGGCAGGGGGACTGAATATTTTTTCTAAAAAAGAAAAAGACACGCCCCCAATTCATGATCCCATTATTCCTAAAGAAAAACCAAACCGCTCCAAGGCTGACATTGAGATGGACGAACCAGAAGATGTGGCAAAAGATATGGCCGCCGACAGCCTCAATGAGGATTATTCCATCGCAACGGAGACCCTCGCCGGAATACTTGAGAGACAGGGGCATTTCGACAAAGCCATCAAAATGTACGAAAAACTCAGTTTACAATATCCTGAGAAAAGCAGTACTTTTGCCGCCAAAATTGAAAAACTTAAGAAGAAGTAGATTAGTTGATTGGTAAATTGGTGTATTAGTGATCTAAGGCTGGCCTCAACCAGAAAAAGTAATCACTTTATTCACCAGTTGTTCCACCCAATATACCAGTACACTAATTTACCAATTACCAAAAAAAGATATGACCGCAATAACTATCCTTATCGCCTTGATCGCCTTCCTGCTCATTGCAGCCGTTTTGATTCAAAACCCAAAAGGCGGGGGCGTTGACTCCACCTTCGGTGGTTCGCAGGCCAACCAGATGTTCGGTGCTGCCCGTTCTGCCGACCTGATCGAAAAATTCACATGGGGATTGGCCATCGCATTGTTCGTGCTTTGTATTGCCGCTACTTTCTTGACCAACAGCGGCACATCCGGACCTGATATTATGTCCAATTGAACGAGGGACAGTGTGCCGGTTTTTTGATAAGCCACTCCTATATTGTTCGCCAAAAGGAAAGCCCCGTGGTTTTGACCACGGGGCTTTCCTTTTGGCGAACAAGGCCGAACTTCAATTCTATCAAACCAACCCTTTCAACATTTCCCAAACCCATGCCGCCAGTTTGGCATCCTCCAATATGACAGGGGCAATGCACCGAACGCAATCCACCGCCTCCTCATGGCTACCTTCTTTAAACGCATTGGGGGTATTGGGAGAAAGAAAGCTATCGCCGTTATTCTGCAATAGGAAAAAAGGATTATCCACAGCATCATGTTGCTGCTCCAAATCAGGCATTTCTTTCAGGCCAAGCACATACACGGCAGCCCATAAGTTGCGCTTGAAAGCCCGCATCAACAAGCGGTTGGAGCGGCGGGATCCACCTTCCAACTTATATTGTAGAAATGCCTTGCTATAATACCATTGCGCGGTAAGGTCGGATGGGAATTCCATTTTTAAGACCTGTGCTTCATCGAGCCGATTTTCACAAAGGAGCGCGATCATGAGGAAGTGCCGGATAAAAATATCGTCGGTGGGGTTCCATTCCATCATATCCTTGAAATGCAGGGTAGCCACTTCATAATACCCCTCCTGAAAAAGTTTTTCTGCCAAGCTGACCTTCGCTTTCAAGTAGGTGTGTAGCTCCACCTGATGCCAGGGCTGCTCTTTGAACTCGTCCATCAGTGCATTGAAACGCTCGCTTCCCAGCTGTTCCATTGTATATTGCATACATTGGCTATACCACTTCATGGCAGCTTCGGGCGTATTGCTAATGGAAGCCATTTCCAGAAAGGCTTCTGGGCATTCAGGGTCAAGTTGCAGGGCTGTTTCCAGATGTGACCTAGCGTTCTTCGGGTTAGGGCTTTTGCGGGCTTCGAGGACATACTCACGAGCCAGCAACTGGGACATAAGGTTGGGGTCAATGGCTTTCAGGGTTTCAAAATGCCGCATACTTTCTTGTTCTTTGAAAAAACGGAAAATGTGGTGGATCGAGCCACACTGCATTTGCAAATGAAAGAGCAGTTGGCGGAATTGTTCCAAACTTTGCTGTTGACCAGCAGAAGGTGTCAAATTCATTGAAGGGGATTCTTTTTCTCAGTGTATGATGTTGAATTGGTGATGGGTGAGAGAAGACCGTTTTTGTTCAGATTGCGATTCCGCAAAATTAGCGCCAAATATTAAAAATAATAATATGTGTATCGCTCATTGCTCTATTGTTTCATTGCTTAGTGGTTGAATTGCATAACCGAAGAAAAGCCCAATACTCTATTTTAAATGTGAAGCAATGAAACCATGAAACAATTTCCCTCCCCTTTTTGGAATATTTAAAAAACAATATACATTTGCGACCGCTTTAGAAAAATAGCAAGTTTACAGTACTTTTTACTCTAAACTTCTTATTCTAAACATGGAGGTGCGGTAGCTCAGTTGGTAGAGCAATGGACTGAAAATCCATGTGTCGGCGGTTCAATTCCGTCCCGCACCACGAACTAAAAGCAAAACCCCCTGTAAGTCAATGACTTACAGGGGGTTTGTTTTTTCTAAAAAATCCATAGACTTACCACCTTTGCACGTGGTCGAATCAGGAACTTCGGCTATGGGGTATCAGTCAAAGGTTCACTGCAAAGCCAGCCATAGCCTTGACCAATTGTTCAATGGCTTCTTCGTGGGTCACAAAGGAGCGTTTTAATAATTTAAGGGAATGACCTCCACCTTCGATTTTGACCTTTTCATGATAATCCATCTCCGTATTTGACAATTCAGTGATAATCATCACTCTCGCATTTTTGAATTTTGACTTCAAAATGAAACACTGGAAGGAAGTCAACAAAAATGTCCCTTCCGTTTTCACTATCCTAATTATCTAACAAACCCAACCTCAATCATGAAGAAGTATATTTTTCATTTTTTCCTGTTAACACTGTTTGCTGGCAGTTTTCTCCTAACAAGCTGCGGCGATGACGAACAACCTACCACTACCAAAGTATTTGGTACCATTACCATCGAAAACACCAACGTCTGGCAAACCTGGCAGGACAGTGGCGAAGTGCAAGTCACTATTTTCCCAGAGTTCAGCCTCGATCCTTTAGCAGGCTGGGGCGAAGTACCTGATGATCATTTTGGCCCAGGTGTACCGGGTGGCACTTATGCCGTGGGCGCTCCTTACAATTCGCAAAACCCCGTCATCCTTACTTACGAGGCAGGCAAGACGACTTATGATTACGAAATTGAACTGGAGCCGGGTACTTACTCTGCTTTGGCCGTCGGTTTCCGCCACAACTTCGTGAATGACGCAACGCTTAAAACAGCTACCCTCGGTGCGTATTGGGGCAACGAAAATGAGGTAAGTCATGGCGTAGTGATAAAAGTGCCTGCTGGTCCTACAGTCATGACGATCTTTGACTACCCAGCTCCTACTCCAATCACAATTCAGGCAGGGGAAGAAAAAGAAATCAATATTAAATGCGATTTCGCTTTTGTAGAGCAGTGGTATCAGTAATTAATGTCAAACGGTGAGTGGTGAATGGTGAATACACTTTATTCACCATTCACCATTCACCATTAATTTTCATTGTTTAGAAAAATAGCCATCCTGATCGGATTCTGTTGCATCGGTGTTTTAATAAACGCTCAACAGACAGGGCGCATCTCCGGAGTTGTACGGGATGCGACGACAGGAGAGCGTTTGCCATTTGTAAACATTCTGTGGAGCGATTCAGAGGGAACAGCCTCAAATGAAAATGGGGGTTTTGAAATATTGGAACTGGCCGCTGGCCGCTATGCCTTGACGGCTTCTTTTGTGGGCTATCAACAGAAAGTTTTAGAAAACGTCGAGGTGGCGGCAGGTCGCAAAACCACCGTAGCTTTTGAAATGGATCCCAATTCCATTTTAATTGAGGAGGCCATTATCACTGCCACCCGTAAGCCACAAGCCGCCAAATTGGCGCCAGCCAGTGTGGCGCTAATTACAGCAGAACAGCTCAAGGAAAAAAACGTCACTACTTTCGATCAGGCATTCGATGAAACACCGGGCGTGGTCGTCACCCGTTCCAGTGGTGCGAATGTGCAAGCGTTTTCCATTCGTGGTGCATCGGAAGTGGCGGGTGGGGGAATTGGCAACCGGGTGCTGCTGCTTATAGATGGTCGCCCTGCCATCAGTCCCGAATCGTCAGGGGCACTTTGGAATTTGGTACCAATTAATTCACTGGAACGCATTGAGGTGGTGAAAGGAGCTTATTCCTCTTTATATGGCTCGTCGGCAATGGGAGGGGTGGTCAATGTGATTACCCGCAAGCCAACGCAAGAGCCTCAATACAAAGTCCATCTCAATTATGGTTTTTACGGCGATGCGCCCGCGAGCACAGGCTACCAGCGCTATGGCGATTTCTTTAGCATGGAAGGAAGCTACAGCCGAACCATCAATCGCTTTTCCTTTTTGCTCGACGGCGGCTGGAAGCACAATGACGGACATCGGGAAAAATCGGCTTTTGACCTTTACAACTTCTATGGCAAGGGAGTCTGGAATCTCAACGGCAACCGCCACCTGCACATCACTCTCAATACTAACCGTATTAAAAACGACACCCCTGCTACCTGGCTCAATTTCCGGGAGGCATACCATGTGGCCGAACACCGCAAGGACGATTACCAAGACCGCCGGGAGTACAATGCAGATTTATATTATTATGCCCTACCCAGCGCTGAACTGAAATATTCCACCCGCATTTATTATTACCGGAACGATTCCAAATATACCTTCAACGACGACCCCACCAACGACAGCACCAATGTGAACTTTGGCAAACAACTCGTCAGTGCCTCTTCCGTGGAGACGCAGCGGTTGGGCAACATCTCGCAGGTGGACTGGTACATCAACGACAAACATGCCTTCGTGGCTGGCATCGACATTACGATGGACCATGTAGTGGGATTGCCCGATACCGTTCTATATGGCGAACACGAGGCCATGAACTTCGGCGCTTACCTACAGGACGAATGGACCATCCACCCAAAGCTCACTGCTACCATCGGCGCCCGCATCGACCACTATTTCATTTTTGATGAATTCAATGAAACGAATTTCAGTCCCAAGCTCGCCTTTTTGTATTTGCCCCATAAAAAGGTCTCTGTGCGCATGCTAATGGCGCAAGCCTTCCGAACTCCTGCCATGGCCGAGCGCTTCATCAAATTTGAGCAGGGCGGCGGCTTGCGCTTCCTGCCCAATCCTAATTTGAAATCGGAAAGACTGGTGGCATCTATTGAAGTTGGCAGCAAATGGAACGTCTCCGAGCGCACCTCCTTCGATGTCGCTTTGTTTTACAACAAATACAAAAACCTGATCTCCTTCCAGCAAATGTCAAAGCCTTTCGAGCCACTGCTTTACAAAGTAGTGAACCTCAAAGAAGCTGTGATGCAGGGTTTTGAAATTTCCTTCCAACAACATTTCGATAAATACGCAAGGCTCAGCATCGGCTATACTTACCTCGATGCACGGGATGCCTCCGAAAGCCGCCTCAATGACGATCTTGCCTATAAAGTGAAACACACTTTCAGTACGGGCACAACGGTTTATGTAGACGATTTTACCCTCAACGTCAATGCCCGTTACCGCAGCCGCATCAAAGAGGTTTTCATCTATCCGGGCAATGAACCGGATGAAGCGCTTATCTTCAATGCCAAGCTCACCTGGCGACCTGTTGAAAAAGGTCAGTTTTATTTGGCTCTGGATAATTTTACCGATACACAGTATGAGGAGTTGGAAAGATATCGGATGCCGGGGCGGAGTTTTACATCGGGGATGGTTTGGGATTTTTGATAAACCTATTATAGGACGAGACAAGGTATTTTTAATAAGGACATGCCGAACACCGTTAATTTATTGGAAATTAAAGGATGATTACTATTTTTGCATCGAAGCACCTTCTTTTTGTGTGTTAATTCAAGTGAAAAAAAATACAATTTGATAACCACAATTACAAAAATTTAAAACTATGGCAAATATCAACGACAAGAAAATTAAGGACAACAAGAAAATAGAGAACAAAAATGCTGAAGGCAACAATAAACTTTCAAAGATACATATCCACCCACTTTCTCCCGAAGACAGCAAACTGATCAAAGGCGGCACCTCGGGTTGGGGTGGTGGTGGTGGTGGTTGGGGATAACACCTCCGAAAAATATTTAGGGATTTGGGAAATAATAATCCCGATTAAAATACGGGACAGGCTCTACGCATAAAAATTTGATGACTTTAGACAAATAGTTATTCGTGGTTGTTAAAATTCGTGGGGAGTGCTATTAGGTTTTATCCCCCACGAATTTTAACAACCACGAATTTGCGTAGAGCCTGTCCCGTATTTTAATCGGGATTATTTTTTTCCTTTTCCCTTATCCTATTTACTTAATTAAGTTAGCTATATTGGTAGTTAGCCCTTCTTTATTATATATAAAAAATTGAATAATTCAAGCAGTCTTTTAAGTTACTATACACTTTTTGAAAAAGGCTGGTTTTCATGCCTGAGAGGAAGGTCAGTTTAGAGAGGGAGGTGTTTTTTTTTGATTTTTTTCAGAAAAAATCAAAAAAAAACACCTCCCTCTCTATGAGTTTCTTCTCCTTTTGCCTGAAAACGGATTTGGGCAAAAAAAGTGTATAGTAACTTAGCAGTCTTTATAGAACTGAAGGGTTATACTTTATAAGTTGGAGATTAACAAAATGTGCAAATTGCTTCTAAAGGTATTGAAGTTTTTTGTTGATTTATTGTAATGTATGTTTCTTGATTTTTTTTAATGCCCAACTCCTTAATTCGTTAAATAAGTGGAAATCTGTCAATGAATCGATGATTGGTAATTTAGGAAATTCCGATTTGAAAGGTGTGAAAACATTTCTCCCATCATCATTAGACATTTTTACTGTTTCTAAAACAGAAGAAGGAGATTTTTCAAAAAAGTAAAAATCTTTTGGTTTAACAATAGATCTGATTGCGATGAAAGGGTACGGAGGGGGTGGAACATTTTCACTTGCTTTGCTAATTAATTCTATTTCTTTCCAAAATGAACCAAACACTATACCCACATCAGTATAAAGACAATTCAGAATAGTATGGGGAACCCGAACCAACTCTCCCCCATCTTTTAAATCCAAATGTTTTGGCACTTTATTAATTACTAAATTTTCACAGTACAATAATCCTTTCTTGTTGTTATGTTCTCTTCTGTACTGCCTTAACCGTTCTGTAAGAACAATACAGGCAAGACAGATAGCAGCCTGTGCTTCTTCAACAGTTTTTAGACTTAGGTCTGGAAGAGAACTTTGGAAAATGACTCCTTCTTTAGCTGCTGGAATTAAATATGGACAAAATTTTTCTGCAATAATTTGATTGTATTTAGCGAATGAGGTTGAATCATCTAAACACAAAGGTGTCGTCGTTATATTGTACATGATTTATTTAAATTATGTGGGTTAAAAATAAAAATTAATATGGAACACAAAAAAAGGCTTGCAATTTAGCAAATTTGCTGTCTCGCCCCAAAAAATGTTTAATGCGTTTGGCTCAGTTTAAATTCTTTTAGAGTCATATTAGTGAATTTTTTAAAATATTTGTTAAACGAAGCTTTATTATTGAATCCTGATTCAAGAGCTATCCCCTCAATAGTAAAATTTTCATATTTAATGCTAAGCAGCATTTTTTTGGCCTCTTCAACCCTGTAATAATTGATGATCTCATTGAATGATTTGTTATTATGTTCATTTAATGTTTGCGACAAATGATTTGTCGAAATGGATAAAAGTCTGGCTACTTCACTTATTTTAAGATTTCTATTAAGGTATAATTTATCGGCATCCATTATTTTCCTGAAATTCCTTAAATGTTTTAATGATTCACCCCTTGAAAGAGCTGATTTTTCATATTTAGTTCTTGATTTTTTTCGGTATAAGGATGGATCAAAAATACTGGGAACGGCTAATGCATAATAACCTATTTGATAAATGAACAAGGAAATGACCAGCATAACTAAATAATCAAATTCAATATTTAAATCCATTAATATATTAATGACAAAATAGGCGGCAAGGTTTAGGGAAAACAAGGCAAAAGAGATAAATATTTTACGCAATGACGACAGCTCAAGTTTATTTTTAACAGCTTTTAAGTAAGCAAAAACTAAATAGGTCAATAATAAAATCGGCACTGCCGCTTGCCAAAAATAGGTCCAAAAATCAATTAAATATGCTTGTTGATTTTTTAGAAAACGTAGCTTAACCTCCCCACTTAATGAAAAGAATTCCAACATCCTATACGTAAACAGCAAAAATGGAATCAAGTGAAGAAAATCAATTCCTTTTAGCCTGATATCTTTATTAATTCGAAAACCAACAAAAAAATAAAATAGGGGGCCATATAAATAAACAAACCCCAGAGTAGTATTTGTAAAATGGGGGTAATCAATCAAGCATCCTGTCCACAATGCAACATTTTCGATTAAGTTTAAAGAAAAAAGGAGCAATAGAAATGCAAGAAAAAAATTACTGCGCCTAAACGAACTTCTTTTAAAGAAAAGGAAAACAGACAAGAAAAGTCCTTGGCCAGCAACGATGAGAAATATTATTGTCCAAATATTTGCATTGTTTTTCATTGCTATGAATGTATTAGAACAACCAATATTACTCTGAAAAATTCAGATTAGCCAATATAGTTGTATTCACAAAGCTAACATTGTTTTTAGGTGGTGGTAAGCTTTTCAATAATTTATGTTTTCTATGTAAAAACATCCAATATGGACTTCCGCTGCACGAGGTATGTAATTACAAATTTTAAACCTAAGCAAGCGTATATATTTAATTATTGAAAGAATTCATTTATAATTCTATCTATAATGTGCGGTTTATCGACAAAGACGCAGTTTCCACTGCCTTGGATTGTCTGAACTTTAATAAGCGGGTGCTTGAGTTTTTGCCATTGGTCTATATAATTAGTTTTAATGTAATCAGCCATTTGGTTTTCATCATTAAAAAATTCTTTCGAGTAACCAGGAACAATGCTTAGTAAAGGTTTTTTAAGCTTTTCTAAATCCAAGGTGACATCTTGTGAATTAAATTCACATAAATATTGAACCATTACAGGAATCGGGACTGATGCTACTTCATCCCACAATCTGTTACCACTCAGGGAATCCAAAGAATAAAATTGAGGGGAAAAATTACTACTATTCCACGTTTCCTGAGTTACGGTCTTAAACCACTTAGGGGCATAATATTTATCATTAATATCAATACGTTGCTGCAAAGTTGGTGCAAATTCCATTTGAGGATCTATTATAGTCATTGAACCTCCAACTACCACCGTTTTATCAACTAATTCCGAATGTTCCATATTCAACCTAAGAACAATTTGAGTAGCAATGTTAAAATAAGCTATCACTGATACCTTCTTCAATTTATGTTTCTTTACATAATCAACAATTCCTCGAATACATCCATTGGTCCATGCCTGCTCGCCATAGCTAACATTGGGAGATGGCAAATCTTGAGGTGAAGTATTCCCAAACCCTGGTAGGGTTATCAAATGCATTTTGTAATTTTTATAATTACTATTTACGAAGCCCTTAAATATATTAGTGCCAAACCCCCAACCAGCTATAAGCAAAATATTCTGTTCTCCTTCACCGACTACTTGAACATTTCCTAAAGAGCCAATGCCAACAGTTTTAATATCGCTTGGAAGCATTAAATTATTTATCAGCTTATCATTTACTGTCTTTTGCGCTATTATAGGATTAAAGAATACAAGAAAAAATCCCAGCAAGGATAGAAAGTTCTTCATGGCTAAAAATGGATTAATATTCGACTTTAAATTAGACCAATCAAATATGATATTTATATCCTCATTCTTATAGCCAAAGTTGTAAATCCCTGAAGGGGTTTACATTTATTTACAGTTATCAGCAATGAATAATCCGTTTAGTAAATACTTTGGTAATCCCTTGATTAATAATGCTTTTGATTCAATATTGCTACGTTCATAGCAATCTAAAATGAAATAACATGAAAAAAATAATTTTTATTTTTATGCTCTCAGCATTATCCTTTTCAGCAACCTCACAAATGAAATCTAAACATCAAAATTCGATAAATATGGAAAGTGTATCACCAAACATTTTTGTAAAAGACATTCAAAAGACTATCGATTTCTATAAAATTCTTGGATTCGAAATCAGTGAAGCCGTACCCGACAAAAACAATCCCTTTTTTGCATTAATGACCTGTGGGGAGACAACCTTTATGTTTCAAACTTTTGACAGTATTGGAGATGATTTACCAAATGTGAGCAGAGAAGATGGGGGTTCACTTTTGCTATATGTCAAATTAACGGGTATAAAGGATTTTTATGAAAAAATAAAAAACAAAGTAAAAATTTATAAAGGCCTTGAAAAAACCTTTTACGGTGCAACCGAATTTTCAATCATAGACACCAATAATTATGTGCTGACTTTTGCCGAGCATGAATAACACGCCAAAATAGAATTTTTCAATACTAAAATCGGCACTTCATGTAATTTTACATTACATTATGTAATTTTACACTACTCTACTTACACAAATATATCGAAATATTTTACAAAATAATATTTAATGAAAATCATCTATTTAGTATGCTTGAGTGTCCTTTGCGTATTGCTTTTTGCAGCGACAGGAAATGCAGAAATTTTCCATGTTAATTCCCAGCAAGAATTCGACGACGCCCATGATAATGCGGCGATGAACGATTCGATACTCTGGGAATCTGGTTCATATGCAGATGTTTATATGGACATCACAAAAGATAACCTTTTTATTGCCGCAGAGACATTAGGGGGCACCATTTTTACTGGATCATCAAGAGTTAAAATCACGGCTGACCATATCACCTTGCAGGGTTTTCAATTTGTGGGCGGCAACATCGGGACGAGTGATGTCATCAATACCTACGGTAGCTATAATCACTTTAATGAAATAAACATCAGAGCTTATACTTCCTATAAGTATTTGAGGATACGTGAAGAGTGTCAGTACGTAACGGTCTCTTATTGTAATTTCGAGAACAGACTGAACCTGGACGATCAAAATATCCTTTCGATCCTGGTGGATGAGACGAACCCTGGCTATCATAAAATACAATACTGCTCTTTTAAAAACTTTGATGGAACAGGAAATGACCTCGGTATCGAGCCGATTAGGATTGGACTTAGTACACAGGCTGACCGCAATAGTCGGTCGTTGGTAGAGTACTGTTATTTCACACAATGTAATGGGGATGGGGAGTTAATTTCAAGCAAGGCAGGCCAGAACGTTTATAGATTCAACACTTTTGAAGATAACCCAAAGGCCGAATTGGTTCTTCGGCATGGATCAGAAGCGATCGTGTATGGGAATTTCTTTCTGAATGGCAAGGGTGGTGTCAGGGTACGTGAAGGGCAAAATCATTATATTTATAATAATTACTTTTTTGAGCTCGATGACCGTACTATTTATCTTCAGAATGAAGGTTCCGATCCCCTGGAGAATATTAATATCGCTTTTAATACCATCGTGGATTGTTCAGAAGTAATTCTTGGTGGAGATGGCAGTTATAAACCGACTAATGTAACTTTTGCCAATAATATCTTTGCTGACCCCGATGATAAGTTATTCGAAGACCCAACGGGAACAGAAACTTGGATTGGCAATATATCACATGGTAACCTGGGAATGACATTGCCAGCAAGTGGTATGACGACGGTAGATCCACAGTTAGTAGAAAATAGCGAAGGTTTTTTTGGTTTAGCCGATGGCAGCCCAGCCATTAATGCTGCCCAGCCAGGGTATGCACAACTGCCGCAATTTACTGGGATGGATGCAATAGATATGGATGTCTTGTTTGATCTGATGGGTCAAGATCGTCCGCAGACCATAGAAGAAAAAGATTTGGGTTGCAACGAACACCCACACAACATCTTGATACAACCCATCGCTACGGAGGAAAATACTGGACCCAGCTACAACACTTCAACGCTAAACAGTGTAAAAGATAATAGCCTTATTGTCAACGATCTTTTCCAATTTTCTCCCAACCCTGTATCCAGTCAAATAATAATAACCCTTGACAACAAAGTTCCCGCAGATATTACGATTGATATTTTTGATCTGCAAGGCAGAAAAATAAGGACCATATTCAAGGAAGCCGTTTCTTCGGGACAACAAACCATTTCTCAAGAACTCAAAGATCTTGCGACTGGCATTTATACCATTCATGTCAGCAGCCAAGATCATCTCGGAGGAATGGAAAGGGTACAGACGAGGAAGATTATCAAGCAATAGGAATTATCCATACTACAAACGGGGTCACCGCTCTGCGACTAAGGGATTGATTGTCAGCTCGTTTAATCCATACCTCACGTTATTTTAGTTTGATTCCGCCTTTTACCAACAAGATCATAAATTCTCCGCAAATTCTTCTTTTGCGACCCCCTCCTTATACGCCATCGGCTCAAACCTTGCCGTAAAATGCCGCAAGAACGGCGGCTCATAAGCGATGCTAAAACCGCCTACCTTTTCCCGCCCGTCCATCAGCATTTCAAATGTTTCGATCACATAGTCAATGTGGCTTTGGGTATAGACCCGTCTGGGGATGGCCAGCCGTACCAGTTCCATTGGGGCAGGGATCAGTTTGCCGTCGTCGTCATATTTACCAAACATGACCGAGCCGATTTCGCAGCAGCGGATGCCACCTTTCAGGTACAACTGACATGCGAGCGCTTGCCCTGGAAATTCATGTGGCGGAATGTGCGGGTAAAACGCCTTGGCATCCACATACACCGCATGGCCGCCGATGGGCCGAATGACGGGAACACCATGATTGTGCAACCCTTCGCCAAGGTAGGCTGTGCTCTTGATGCGGTAGTCGAGATAGTCAGGTTGGAAGACTTCAGTAAGCCCCTGAGCGATGGCCTCCATATCACGTCCCGACAGGCCGCCGTAGGTTGAGTAGCCTTCGGTGATGATGAGCACGGTGCGACATTTTACAGCGAGGTCGAGGTCTTTCAAGGCAAGGAAACCACCCATATTGACAATGGCGTCTTTCTTGGCACTCATGATGCAGCCATCGGCGAGGGCAAACATTTCCTGCGCAATTTCCCGATAGGTTTTTTCTACAAAACCTTCCTCCTTGTGCTTGATGAACCAGGCATTTTCCGCAATGCGGCAGGCGTCGAGAATGAAAAGGATGCCGTATTTTTTACAAACAGCAGCTACTTCTTGTGCATTGCCCATGCTGACTGGCTGTCCACCACCACTGTTATTGGTGACCGTGAGGATGACGGCAGCAACATTTTCAGCATCGTATTTTTTGATGCCGTCCACCAGACGGTCAACGTCGAGGTCACCTTTAAAAGGATAAAGCGAATCGGTGTCTTTGCTCTCTGTTGAGGGCAGGTCAATGGCCGTCGCACCACTGAATTCGATATTGGCCCTAGTAGTGTCAAAATGGGTATTGCTGAAAAAGACTTTTCCCTTCCCACCAATGCGGGTGTAAAGCAAATGTTCCGCTGCCCTACCCTGGTGTACAGGCAAAATGTATGGATACCCCGTCAGGTCTTTAATGGCCTCCTCCATCCGCAACCAACTGGAAGCTCCGGCGTAGCTTTCATCACCTTGCATGATGCCGCCCCATTGGGCAGCGCTCATGGCCGAGGTGCCACTGTCGGTCAGCAAGTCAACGATGACTTCCCTCGAATGGAGCAAGAAGGGATTGTAAAAAGCATTTTTTAAAAATTCCTCCCGCTGTTTTTCCGTCGTCATATTGATGGGTTCGACGACTTTGATGCGGAAGGGTTCGATGATGGTTTTGCGTTGCATGTTTTTCTTTTTTTTGAAAAATAGTGCGGTCTATTTCAAGTCATCAGTGTTTTATGAAAGAAAAATTTTTCCAAAATTTTTCTTTCATAAAACACTGATAGAGAGATGGATAAGAAATAAAAAATAAAAAATAAAAAATTGAAAATTTTTTATTTTTTATTTTTTATTTCTTATCCATCTCTCTTCTTGTTTTCAGATCAATTAAAAGAAGTTTTCCCTCCCGTTGCCCACCACTGTGATAGCATGAACAGCGCACCCACGACAAACAGAGGCAGGGAAATCAACAAGAAGTGCGAAGCCGAGCGGTATGTCCCAAAATAAATAGTAAACAACATTCCGATTACCAAAAACAACACGCCACCGAGCAGCCGGAATTTCCAGGCTATTAACAGGCAAATTCCCACTAAAAATGCTGGTATCAAGTGGATTAAAAAGCCAATCAGCTGCCGCCCCAAAGTCTGGTTACCTCCAAACGAGTCCATTGAAAGCAAAACCAGCAAACCAACAAACAGCAAGGCAATGATGCGGGGCAGCCATGTCATTATGTTTCCCATATTTATTTATGAAGTGGAAAGCAGTTGTTAAAAATAGCGGGACTGAATAAAATCACCACCACTGCTCAAAATGCGTTGCCAAATTACGGGGAAAGGCCAGAAGGATTGATGAGATTTGTCATCGCTGGCAGTGAGGTTGCCACGGTGTTTTTTTTGCCACCTATGGCAGCAGCGTTTGAGACAGAGCATGAAACTTTGCACCAGGGAGCAAGCCACTTTAGCTAAGCTTCGCTGCAAATTCAGCAGTTGCCCTGGCCAATTGCTCAATGGCTTCTTCGTGGGTCACGCCGGAGCGTTTTAAAGTTTTGAAAGAATGATCCCCTCCTTCTATTTTAACCAGCTTGCCCTTTTTCAATTTTTTACAAACTTTTTTAATCAGGTCAAAATTCGCCAATGTATCCCGGGTGCCTTGTAAAAACAGTTGTGGGATTTTGATGTCCGAAAGATGGGCTGCCCTTTCTATGCCTGGCTTGCCGGGCGCATGCAAAGGAAACCCAAAATAGACAATTCCTTTTACGGCTGATAGTTCGCCTATAGCCGCAACCTGGGAAGTCATCCGTCCACCAAACGATTTCCCACCTGCCATAAGGGTCAATCCATCCGCATATTTCAATGCCTTTTTCACCGCCGCCTGAATGGTGGGATGCGCTTTTTTAGGTCGGTCAGGGGCACCGCCTTTTTCCATATAAGGAAAATTGAAACGCAGCGTCCCTACCCCATTCACCGCCAACCGCTGGGACAGCATTTCCATAAATGGATGTTCCATACCTGCCCCGGCGCCGTGGCTTAGTACCAGCAAGGAGGTTGCGTCTTTAGGTAGTAGTAAAAGGGCAGAGACTGAGCCGATTTCTTTTGAGATGTTGATCTTTAATTTTCGTGGTTTTGTCATCATTGTAAAATGATAAAGCCCTTGTAGCTGTTCAGCATGGAGAGGGAAAGAGGAAAAAATTACATTTTTTCCTCTTTCCCTCTCGGGGAGCGGTTTGTTTTTAGTGAAAAATTTTCAATTTTTCACTAAAAACAAACCCTGCTGAATAGTTACAAGTCCTTTATTAGACTTTGTTCGGTATAGCGGTATAGCTGTGTTTTGGCATATCGTCCGCACAAAATATTTCAGAATAAAGCCGTGTTTTCACACCAAACAAATTCATTCTATGGCCAGATGGAAGCAACTTCCATTTTTCTATTGTGTTCAAAACCTGTTGCCGTAATTATGCCTACACCTTTTATGGTTAATTCAATTCCAATAGGTGGGTAATATAGAACAAAAAAGGGCTTTCTTATTAAAATGCAGGGTTTTCTCACAAAAAAATTGTCATAAAAATTAAGCGGTTGACAATCGGCCTATTATGTTCATGAAAATTTGGAAATGAAAAGAGTTTAGCTTTTGCCACGATTTTGTAACCCTTTTATTTTCAAGGTTTTGAAACTGCTGTTTTTTTTCTAACAATGTTTTTATGAGAAAACCCTTTATAAAAATGAAAGAGACAAGAAAATATCTCAAAAATTACTACCTTGCGGCCTCTTGTTATTACTTTCCTTTAAAACGGGTTCGGGACATTTATCAATCATAAGGCTATTTTATATTAAAAGACATCTGTAGGCAACTCTATTCCTGCTGCTATAGGTGTTGTCCATTCAAATCAGAATATTACTGGTCATCCACTCTGCTCTTTACCTATCTTGAAAACACAGATGAGGCTTGGTTACTTGAGTGACTACAGCCAAAAGTTCGGTGGTCGCTGGCCACCGAACTACTTTTGCCGTCCAATTGTATGCTTTTCCAACTTTTTTTCAATTCCAATAAGGTGCGATTAAATTCTCCCAGTGAACGACAAGACGGTGATCTACTACCATATTTCAATTCCAATAAGGTGCGATTAAATTGAGTAACTATTCCCAAACCATACAATTACAACAGATATTTCAATTCCAATAAGGTGCGATTAAATTAAGATTGACCCTGTTGAATGGGATTTGCTTTTTGAGATTTCAATTCCAATAAGGTGCGATTAAATTATTAAGCGACCAGATTTTGACGGGCAGTGCATTTCAATTCCTTGTTTTTCTTCATGAATTTCAATTCCAATAAGGTGCGATTAAATTTAGGTATGGACAGGATACTGGTTGCCAACCGTGTTATTAAGCAAATTTCAATTCCAATAAGGTGCGATTAAATTCCCGGCTGCTCTTGTTGATATCGCCGAACACCTCGAATTTCAATTCCAATAAGGTGCGATTTAAATTAAAAAGGACCGATCATGTCAAGGCACTCAACAAAAATTTCAATTCCAATAAGGTGCGATTAAATTGATGCCGCTCGCCACTCCGGATGAATCCCAAAATAAATTTCAATTCCAATAAGGTGCGATTAAATTCCCAAGCCATCGAACGCATTCAGCCTTTAGTACAGACGATTTCAATTCCAATAAGGTGCGATTAAATTGGAAGAGCCTTGAAAGCGCTTTACCATACCCAGTTGCGGAAATTTCAATTCCAATAAGGTGCGATTAAATTTGGTCGCCCATGGGCTGGTTCGTCGCATTCGGAAAATCGAATTTCAATTCCAATAAGGTGCGATTAAATTGATGAACTGCAGCTAAAAAAGAACGGATGCAACAACATACACATTTCAATTCCAATAAGGTGCGATTAAATTATTCAAAATTGGTGCTATTAGCAGTAGACCAAATAAGCATTTCAATTCCAATAAGGTGCGATTAAATTTACATTGCGGATTTCCATGATTACTTTCTTCAATCAAATTTCAATTCCAATAAGGTGCGATTAAATTTATCTGGCATCGGCATCATCGTCACGGTGGCCTTCAGGATTTCAATTCCAATAAGGTGCGATTAAATTTGACCAGACCATCACCACGCCAGGCACGGTGGCAGATTTCAATTCCAATAAGGTGCGATTAAATTTTCCCGTAAGCTTCCGGGTTCAGGTTTGTAATATGATTACTTTGATTTCAATTCCAATAAGGTGCGATTAAATTGAATATGTGCCGTACGTCATGTACACTCCACGTTTATTTCAATTCCAATAAGGTGCGATTAAATTCGTATTCCGGCATTTGGGCATCCCCGTTATGTAAACATTAAGATTTCAATTCCAATAAGGTGCGATTAAATTATAGATTTTGATTTTTATGAATACGTTGCACTCCAGTGTTGTATTTCAATTCCAATAAGGTGCGATTAAATTTTTTTTATTTGAATGGTCCCTGTCCCAGCTCCGATAGATTTCAATTCCAATAAGGTGCGATTAAATTTTCGAAAGCTTCACATCAACTCCTCCGCCTCGGAAATAGCTGAGGTATTTCAATTCCAATAAGGTGCGATTAAATTAAGGACGACCCCCGTCCACTGAGGGAAGTCATTAAATTTCAATTCCAATAAGGTGCGATTAAATTGGCACACAATTCATGTTTGCCTAAAATTATCAGTGTCGGCACTACCAGATTTCAATTCCAATAAGGTGCGATTAAATTTGCGCAGCCAACTTGGGGGCATCGAGGGTAAAATATTGCATTTCAATTCCAATAAGGTGCGATTAAATTCAGTTGCGGGTACAAAGGGTTGCCGGTAAAAGCTGATAGGATTTCAATTCCAATAAGGTGCGATTAAATTCGGCACGATCTGCACACCTGAAGATGAGGTGGATTTTTCAATTTCAATTCCAATAAGGTGCGATTAAATTAGAAACCCGGCTTAGACCTATCCTTTCCCCTCCGAAAAATTTATTTCAATTCCAATAAGGTGCGATTAAATTCAGTGTGGCCGAGCTGTACCAGGGCATTGAATGTCCTATTTCAATTCCAATAAGGTGCGATTAAATTTGGTCAATTCGCACAAGTAGACTGTAGCATTCATGCACCTTCAATTTCAATTCCAATAAGGTGCGATTAAATTAGATGTTCTTGCCGTTCATGGGCGGGCCAGCAAAAGGAAATTTCAATTCCAATAAGGTGCGATTAAATTTGTTGCCGAACTGCACGTTTTGCTTATGCGTACTCTGTCTTCGATATTTCAATTCCAATAAGGTGCGATTAAATTTAAGAAGAAACCCGCCAACCCTAGGCCAGCGGAAGGAATTTCAATTCCAATAAGGTGCGATTAAATTTCGAATTTGTTCCAGTGTCCCAGTCATAGCATTGCGAAAATTTCAATTCCAATAAGGTGCGATTAAATTCTTCGCCACTGCCTCTTTCCTGTTCGCTAACTATTTCAATTCCAATAAGGTGCGATTAAATTTACGACAATTTTTTAAAGGACATGGAAAAACTAATTTCAATTCCAATAAGGTGCGATTAAATTAGGCGTGTGTTTCCATTTCGCAAAGAGTTTTCCCCCATTTCAATTCCAATAAGGTGCGATTAAATTTCACGGCTATTAATTCGAATTTAAACAACCAAATAAAAATTTCAATTCCAATAAGGTGCGATTAAATTTGTTATAGGGCTAGGAACGATAATATGCTATGCCGAAAAATATTTCAATTCCAATAAGGTGCGATTAAATTTCCTTGAGGAAGCCCTTGGCGATTTAATGAGCTGTAAAATAAAAAATACAATATTTCAATTCCAATAAGGTGCGATTAAATTCGGCGCTCTAACGGAATATCAGTACCGAGGCCGCTTTCAGATTTCAATTCCAATAAGGTGCGATTAAATTTCATCTGCATTACTCCTAATTGGCTTTATTTACCTAATTTCAATTCCAATAAGGTGCGATTAAATACGTCAACGCGCCCGTTTTTCCAAACTGTTCTAATTTCTTAAATTTCAATTCCAATAAGGTGCGATTAAATTACCTATTCTTTCGCCATCGTTGACGGCGGCGATTCGTATTTCAATTCCAATAAGGTGCGATTAAATTAGCCGGGTCACGAACTCGTCGATTGTAGGGCAGTTCCTATTTCAATTCCAATAAGGTGCGATTAAATTTGCGTGATAGGACGCTTTCCTTACCGGCTTTGGTTTCTTTTCAATTTCAATTCCAATAAGGTGCGATTAAATTCATTGGGGGTGATTGCTCCATGTATCGGGTAGATGCGCCATCTCTATTTCAATTCCAATAAGGTGCGATTAAATTGACACGGGACAATGTTTGTATTAATATTTCAATTCAATAACGATTAAAATAAGCACAGGCTCTTGGATGCTATGCAAGAAAATAATTTCAATTCCAATAAGGTGCGATTAAATTGTCTGACCTCAATCGGCAACGATCCATTCCTTAAATCCTCTATTTCAATTCCAATAAGGTGCGATTAAATTCCATGACTACCAACGAACGACGCTACCCGGACACTCGAAAATAATTTCAATTCCAATAAGGTGCGATTAAATAGTTCGATCCGTCAGCTGATGGAATACAACCGCATGGGCGATATTTCAATTCCAATAAGGTGCGATTAAATTCATAGAATATCACGTTGGTAAGTGCGGCCAATCCCGTGACGGGATTTCAATTCCAATAAGGTGCGATTAAAATTCATTGTAATTTTCTATTGCGTTTAATGATTGTTGCAAAATTTTTCAATTCCAATAAGGTGCGATTAAAATGGTTTGACAAATTCGTCCCGTACCCCTTGGAGGCAAGAAGCACTCAAATTTCAATTCCAATAAGGTGCGATTAAATTTGTAATAAATATGTCAATCGGTTAAATGCGATCTTGTAAGAAAGATTTCAATTCCAATAAGGTGCGATTAAAATCCATTGAATTGGCTGGCCAGTTATAATCCTCGCACAAAAAAGTAAAATTTCAATTCCAATAAGGTGCGATTAAAATCGGCATTGACCTTGGCAACGGCGGACAGTTTATCAAGACTTGATTTCAATTCCAATAAGGTGCGATTAAAATTGTTAGCTTGGCATAACCTCAGTTACACCTCTCGCCTTTTGAGATTTCAATTCCAATAAGGTGCGATTAAAATATGCCGCCGCTTCTTCATGGGTAAAGAAACAGATACTTCCCAATTTCAATTCCAATAAGGTGCGATTAAAATGCCTAAGGTGAGATTTGCGATTTCTCAAAGCCGTGAAGAAGATTTCAATTCCAATAAGGTGCGATTAAAATCTGAATTATTTTTCCGCTCCGCAACCACTTTTATTAATCCACAATTTCAATTCCAATAAGGTGCGATTAAAATTAGTATAAATTGCCCTGGTTGCCACCCCGGCGTGCATAATGTAATATTTCAATTCCAATAAGGTGCGATTAAAATCAGTCAAGGGTGCCACCGAAGCTCCTGTCATTGGCGACTTTGATATTTCAATTCCAATAAGGTGCGATTAAAATTCGGCACACTTGGATCACCAGTTGATACATGAAAAGGTTAGTTTATTTCAATTCCAATAAGGTGCGATTAAAATCCGAAAAACACTGACATTGGTACCGGCTGCTCCTTCTTTTGAATTTCAATTCCAATAAGGTGCGATTAAAATCTCATTGATGGCAAATCGGCACCCAGATGGCAAAACCTTTGAAAATTTCAATTCCAATAAGGTGCGATTAAAATTCCTGCCGGATCTTGAGCGAGGACTCTGCTAAAGCGAAGCAATTAAATTTCAATTCCAATAAGGTGCGATTAAAATGTTTAAAAAGATTTCACTAAGCGATTGATTACAGGACTATTAAAAATTTCAATTCCAATAAGGTGCGATTAAAATCTTCACCCACTTCAAGGGCTTCACGCCATTCAATATTCACATATTTCAATTCCAATAAGGTGCGATTAAAATTAAACTCAATTGAGCATATCCTTGACCTATCGCTGATCGATGAATTTCAATTCCAATAAGGTGCGATTAAATTATATTGCTCATGGATGTATTAATGTACGAGGCTGACCGGCACGGAATTTCAATTCCAATAAGGTGCGATTAAAATCCAGGCGTGTGTTGAATCCATTGTACAAAGCAGTTTTCCCCCATTTCAATTCCAATAAGGTGCGATTAAAATTTCGGGTAATTTGCCGCCCGGCGTTCCTCGAACTCTGGAGCATTTCAATTCCAATAAGGTGCGATTAAAATACCGAGGTACAAGAATATATACCCGACTGATTTACAAGGGCATAAAGGTAGCACAAATTGACGAAAATACTCCTTTTTTTATCGTCGGCCTTTGGTAAGGTAAATGGTATAGGCTGACCGACGACCTGAAGGTAACTTTGTTGATTTTCAGTTAATCTAAGCCAATAGGTCGAATGGACTTTGAGGGGACTGTCAAGTGCGAATTTCCCTGCTCACCGACGATCAAAGGAACTGGTCAACATCGGCCTTTTCCTTGCCGACCACCTGCTTGTCCAGCCAGTTGGCATTGCGGTTTTTGAAAAGGATAAAGCTGTCGTGGGACTTGTCCATGATCTTTTCTGCTTCCATGGATCAGTTCCTTTAATTTCACCTCGGTCATCTCCCCTTCAAAAACGGAATTCTGGATCCAGTGCAAATAGCGGCGGCAGAGCTTGAGCATTTTTGCCGTGCGCTCGGCAGCTACATCGTAAACGGCAATGATATACATGTTGAAATGGTTGAATGGTTGAATGGTTGAAATGGTTGAATGGTTGAAATGGTTGAAATGGTTGAATGGTTGAATGGTTGAATGGTTGAATGGTTGAAATGGTTGAAATGGTTGAAATGGTTGAATGGTTGAAATGGTTGAATGGTTGAATGGTTGAATGGTTGAATGGTTGATCGCTCCCTTTCCTACTCTCCCTACTACCACCAAGCTTTGAACGGACGGAACTGGTCTTCCATGCCCAACAGGTGTTTGGCGAGTTTATAGCATTCCAGCCGCACCAGATGGCGGTAGCTCACCGACCGGCCTAGGTCACGGTGCTGGATGCTCTGTTGCAGGCGTTCCTCCCATGCTTTTACGAATATCTTGCGACCACTTGTCCGATAAGAAGCAGGCATGGTCCACAAAATCGAAATGTTGCTCCCGCAGTTCCCGGCGGTTGCAGAGTTTAAAGATCAGTCGGTCTACCAAGATGGGCTTAAAAATTTCGGCCATGTCCAGTGCCAGGCTGTACCGCCTCGTGCCGGGTTCGTGCAGGAAACTCACTGTTGGATTGAGCTGCGAATTGTAAATGGCATCGAGGCACAGCGTATAGCACATCGCATTGCCGAAACTCACCAAGGCGTTCAGTTCGTTTTTGGGCGGACGTTTGCGGCGGCCCTCCCACGCATAGCCTTCTATGATCTCGTCGAAAGTGGAATAATAGACCTGTCGGCAATTGCCCTCCACGCCCATCAGTTCCTTGATGGAATGTACGCTCGGCAGGCTTTCCCGCAGGGCCTCTATTTGGCCAATCATCGGATGAATGTTTTTGCCCCGGTTCGCATAGTAGCGCAGGTTCTTCAACATGTTGAACGTTGCCCCTTCCACCAGTGCCGTGGCGATCCGCAGGCGGTGTTTCTTGTTGCGGTAGGCATCCGTCTGCGCTACCACCATCTGCCCGGCCAATAGGTGTTCCCGAGGGCTGAACGTCCCCGTGTAGTGCTGGTAATAATCGAAAAAATGCACAGGGATGTGCTGCCGCCCCAGGAAATTGTACACCGCACTGTTGGCGTCCACGCTGCCGAACATGTACAGCGCACTCACACCCGACACGGGCAGGTAGCGGGGCTTTGGTGCAGCCCCACCCTCCGGTGCCACTGGCTCGAATTTCAGCGTATGGTCTTTGCGGCTCATGCGGCCAGGATTGAAGAGGTAGTAGGCTTTTTTCATACAGGATAGTTGTTGACAGGATGAACAAGATTTACATGATTATTCAAAATGCTTACTGACAGGATTCACAAGAAGAACATGATTTTTTGCTTGGTAAGCAAGCTAATACATCCTGTTTATCTTGTAAATCCTGTCTAAAAAAAAATCATGTAAATCCTGTTCATCCTGTCCGCTGATTAAAAGGGTTAAAAAATTGACCAGCCCTATTAGCCAGCTTTTCAAATTAGTAGAAGGTTTGTAATCCCTGTATTTCCGTTTTACAGTCACCTTTCGTACCGAAATTGATCAATAAACCATAAGGCTTGTTCGTCCCCTTTAAATAGTTGACCAATTGCACTTCATCCTTTTCACTCAAATTAACAACAGATTTCAGTTCGACAATGACTGATCCATTGACCATGATATCTGCCTTGTAGTCGCCCACCACTTCCCCTTCATAGAAAACGACAACAGGCAATTGTTGGGTAGCTGGGATTTTCCTTTTGTGAAGTTCGACCATCATGGCATTCTCGTACACTTTTTCCAAAAAACCGAAACCCAATGTGTTGTGTACTTTGTAAGCAGCAGCAATGATGTCGTGTGTGAGTTTATCATTCATAGTAGTCTAATTATTGACAGGATTTACAGGATTTACAGGATGTTTTTTCTGACAGGATTAACAAGATGAACAGGATGGGTTGGCATACTTGCCAAATAAAAACATCCTGTTCATCCTGTAAATCCTGTCTAAAAATTTCGATCCTGTAAATCTTGTTAATCCTGTCGGATGAAAAAAAAATCGTGTCAAACATAGCAAAAGTCCCGGAACGCACAGCTTTTGCAATAAGGCTTCCGCACCAGTTCCGGGCAGGCTGGCAGACCAATGATACGTTCTATTTCTTGCTTCCCATTCTTTGATGTCCTTGCGGTCGGCGTCGGTCAATTCCACTGTAGTTGACTTGCGCTGTTTTGGGTATTCGATCACGCCGTCCGCACCGTGGACGCCCCGCTGCTCCAGCGCATAGAGGTAGTATTTCACTTGGGCGATGTGGGCGTGTTCCAGTTTGGGGCTTTTCTTTACTTCTCGGACGGTGTTGGCCTGTGGGTCGAAGTGGTCAATTTTGAGGTGTCCGAGGTTGAGTTCTTTCCATTTTTGGGGACGGCGCTGGTAGGTCATTTCGCCGATGAGTGTCCCTTCTGCAACTAAACTCGAACTCAGTTCCATACCGATGCCTTTTGAATAAAGCCACAACTTCCGATAACATAAATGTAAATACTGGATTTGCAAACCTGTGATGCGTCTCATTTAATCCATTACTTTAAAATGAGAAAATGACTTAGAAGAACTAATTTTTGAAATAGGTAAAAGCAATATTTTTTTTGCCCTTGTGACTCGGCCCGAACTGTACGAATTCACATTTTCAAAAGTCATTTTTTCCGAAAAATCGTCGAACTCTTGCAATAGGCCAGAGCTAAAATTATCCGCTGAAAAAGACATTACATTGGCGGCATTCGGAATATCGGAATATTTTATAAATTGAAAAAAACATCCTCTTTTTCCAAAGTAATTTATTTTGTACAAATAATTTTTTAAAAAAATAGAAGCCTCGGCAGAACTGGTTGAAAAAACAATTTCCAAATCATCAGTCAAATGCAAATACTCTCGAAATGAAATAGTGCTCTGAAAACCAGGAATAAAAACCTGCCCTTCCTCTTTAGCCTTTTTGCCTCTTTTGTCTTCTTTCTTCTTCAATATTTTAACAAAACAATTATTAACGCAAAAATGCCCTTTCAGATGATAGCCGATTTTAGCATCCCTGACAAATTCAAAATGCACATTCTTTTTTCCATTAAATTCAATGCCATCCAAAGTTATTGCCTGATTTAATATTGCCATTTTTATGGCATATGGAGAAGGTATGAACAATGACTTTGCACCCGAATTTGTGGCATTACTATCTTTTAATGAAAATAACGCTGTTGGTCTGTATATGGCCGAAAACGAATTTGTTGAATCCATTTAATTTAATTTATAAGGTTCAAAAGAAGACAGTTCAGCCAAGATGCCAGTCAATTCGGCAAGGCTGTCGAATTGCTCGGTTTCAACCAAATTGTCCATTTGGTTCAAATAACTTCTTATGGATTCAATTTCCTTTCGGTATTCCCCATTGATTGCACTGACAGTGGGGGCAGGAGTTAAAGAATATGCAGTTGATACCACCCCTTTAAAATCAGTAATATGTGGCTTTTGAGTGCTGCTCATAGCCCCTTTGGGATTCAACAAAGAATTAATCAAACTCTGAATGATAGCTTTATAGCGATTGGTTCTGGCTTCGTCATTAATAGAATAATTTCTGTCAATATCATTGAAACCAATTCGATAAACATCAATATTGCAGACAAAAGCGTAAACACCATGATTGGCGGGTCGGTGAAATATATTTTGACCTACGTTGCTCGAAGTTGCGCTGCCTTTTTCGCCTGCATCTGAAACCAATTTTGTGTGAATATAGCTTTCTGTTCCGTTCTTATTTGGAATGCCGACCGTCCAACCAAATTCAATTATTGATTTTCTTGGAGTATTTGTGCTGCTCTTGTTGTCTCCAACTTTGTCAGTTATCAATACCCCGTGTGCATCGCAAACCGTACAAGTATTGATGATTCCCCTCACCACATCTCCAGAAGATTTATTGTCTGTATTTGAAGTTTTAAAATATTCCATTAAATCATCTGATGAGATTCGATTCGGGTCTAATCGTTTGGAATAAGAACTTAATGGCAAATCATTTTCATTGGCATAGTGAGATAAATAAACCGCATGAATGTGTTTAAACATGTCGCCGCTGATTCCATTGACGGTTCTTTCTTTCCCTTCCTTGTCAATGATGGTCAATTGGCGGGTCAATATTTGATTTCCTTCTCCGCCTTCATTGTTTAAAGAATGCAAGTTCAAAGTTATTTCTCCGCTTATGGAGAGGGAAGCAATTTTCTTGTCAGACATGATTATATGATTTTAATGAGTTAATTAATTTGATACTTGAGTTTCATTATTTTCTTTTTTCGGTGGCAATGCAAAGCCATATGCCGCCAGCATTGCGCCTAACATTTTAGGGTCATCCACTTTGTCAACCAACTGGTAAAACTTTGCTAAAGCATTTTCCCTGATAGGTTCTTGATGTGCTTTTTCCAATTCGCTTTTTCTCGCTCGCTCAGTATTAAAACTGGCAATGAAGTCGCTGATGAAAGTGACCAATTCTTCGTTGGTCTTACTCTTGTTTTGCAGTTTTCTGGCAAAGCCATACCGGACTTCGTAATTTCTCAGGTTTTTAGGTGTGTACATTAAGCTGACCGTACTCTTTCTGATAGCAGCAGCTACACTCTGAAAACCTTCATCTTTGATGATCTCTTGAAATTTCATATTGTCATATTTTTGATTTAGTGATTTTTCTAAACATTCGAAAAGCATGTCGAGGGAATCGGTTCGGAAGGCTATCGCATAATAATGCTCTTTGGATAGCTCGTACATTAGATGTGTTCCGTACCAATAAATGAATTTGAATAAGCGGTTCAAATTTGAACTGCTCAAGAAGTCACGATAAGCCAACAACCCCTGAATGGCATCTCCTCTTTCTTCAATACTGCCAATTATTTTTTGATGTTCCTCCAATAATTTCGACCATCTTTTTTCCATCATTTTTTTCGTCAATTACGATAAATTCCGGCGTATTGATAAATGCGATATTGGTAACGGCTTTATTATTGCCCAAGTCTTTTTGATATACAGCATGTAGCCCTCTAACCGTATTTTTTAATTTCCCTTTTCTGTAGTCTTTGTCATATTCAATAAAAGTTTGAATTAATTTCAAAATATTGATGATATCCAGCTTGACTGGGGAATAACTTTTGACACGTTTTTTAAATTTTGAAATAATATCCGATCGTTTCCCGTGAGTGACATTATTGAATTCAGGGACAAAAACTTTCATGTCATAACTCGAACCAACTTTTACATTCTGACATAGCATGCTGTTTAATGCGCCTGATATTTTAAGTATTTCGCTAATCCAATTCGTGCTGATATTGGAAGAGCCAAGCCCGTTGGCTTTTGCTTTATTGAGGCCATTACCTTTACTCGGGTTGAATAATTGTAGCTGGGAAATGTCATGGGTTATTTTTAGTCCCTTTTTTCTTTTTTAAATCATATTCAAATTCAGGGATTGAATATCTTTGAAAAATTGTTCCTATTAGCAACGGAAATTGTTCCTTATTTAAAGCCAGATTATTATATAGTTTATTGAAAGCTGAATAGGGGTTGGAAATCATTTGGCTATATATGTCAAATTCTTGTTGCCAAGGAATCCCCTCATTGTGTTCATATTTTTGTTCTATTTCTTTTAGCCTTTTATCCAAACCACCTCCGATTTTCTTTAGCTCTTTATCTTTATATGCTTTGTCCATTTCTTCTCGTCTTGCTTTTCTGAAATCCCTTTGTTGGGGGTAGTCAAAAAAGTCTTTTCCGATGCCTTCTGGTTCTTTAGTGGCAGGTTTGTTTTTAATGAATTTTACCACTTGAAAATACGTAATATTTGATAACCTCTCTTTCTCAATTGGCCTATCAAGGGTAAGTATAATTTGATGGTCTTTATCATCGATTTTTATGGAACGGTTACGGTCTATTTGGTTTATTAAATTGGCCAATCCGTATGCTTCCAATAAATTGGCATAAGTGTGGTCAGTCTTTTGAATGTTGAATGTTCGGTACATATTGCTTGTATTTACAATTTATTGTCATAGTCGAGATGTGCTTCCTTTAAATCAATTTTATACAGCTTGGAAGCTTGCCGTTCAAAACCATCAATTTTTCCAGCTTCAACTAAAACTTCAAGTGTGTCTCCAAATTCTTCATTTGAAAATTCTTTAGCATTTATCAAAAGGCCATTACCAACCCTAAAAGCATTCTTTTCAAGAATAAGGTTCAGGCTAATCATACTAAAGCGACTATTCATTCCGCTTTTCCAAAACTGAGTTCTTCCTTCTTGAATGAGTTCATCTAAAATCAATTGTTCTTTTTTGGATAGGTTCATTGCTTGACTCTTTAAACATTAAACTATTTTCTATGCAAAGGTAGTTTAGAATGTTAAATAAATCAAGCCTAATAGAGAAGGTCAATAATATTTGAAGTCTTTCCATTTTCTTTTAATGTATATTTTTGCTTTTCCAGAATGGAATTGAAATAACAGAGAAGGTCAATAACCTTAATTGCACCTATCTGGAATTCAGGGAGTTACGTAGTTAACTCCCTGTTTTTTACAATCCATTTCTCAAAATCAGCAGTCGCCATTTGGTCGCACATCCTTAGTATTCTCACCAAAAAAAAATAGAGGATGTATTCATTGGGGCGGTGTTCGAAATCCAAATCTTCACCATCTTCTTCCCTCGTGATGTCACTTATGCCAAAGTCAACAACCTTGGCCAATTCATACATGACCTTGAAGTTGACCTCCGAAATTTCAAATTTAGGACATGCCATGTTCTCTACCCCGTGATGGCGGGCAATGGCCAAAGAAGTCGCGTTGGTGATGATGTCACCCTCCATCCAGTCTTCTAAAATTCCCCTGATGGCCAGTGCCCCAATTCCAGAATGGGGAGGGCGCTTCCCAAATTTTTTGTAAATCTCTTTCTCTAAATATTCATCTTTTTCTTTGTCGAAATCGGTGTGCCCTAACGGTTCATTTGGCACATATGTACAATTGGAATTTGACTGATTCGCTTTTGCTTTTTGGAGGGTTTGCATCCACTTTTGCCATCTGTTGTTGAGTTTTCCATAATCATGGAAAATAATCATCAGCCGAATCAACCGAATCCAATCATCTGTTTTTAAAGCTGGTCGGTTTAAAAATCTGCCAAGTTCAGCTAGGGCATAATCCAGTTGTTTTTTTTCTAAAAATTGTTTTTTAAAAGCTCCCAAGAGTGCATAATTATGTTGAAGAAAAGTATCCTTTTTATACAACGTGTCAAATGTTTCTTTTTCCTTGAAAGGCCGAAGTGGTGAAAGTTCTTTTCCAAAATTCAAATTCAAACCAATTGACTTGTCGTAATGAAAATACTTTGCGTTTATGAAAGTCAAATCATAATGTGATTTTACTGTTTCGTTGTCTAAAAAATCAAGTTGATATTTTGATTCATCCCCTTCGTCAAAAATTTGATTTTCCGATAATTTTTTAATGACCCACTCATCTTCTTCAGAATCATAGTTTTTGTAAATGTCATTGACCCATTTCACAAAACTCCATCGGTACATGCTCATTGACTCGAAACGGAATGGATGCCAGACAACTTCTTTTTCTTTAGATTCATCAATTAGAACCAATTCAATACTTTGAATATCCCGAATTAATTTTCCATAATGTGATTTGCTGCATTCTTTCCAGGCATCAATTATTTTTCCTTCATTGAATTGTGCAGTTCTCATTATTTCTGTTTCTTTCACCTCAATATCCTTCATCACTCTGTTGACCAATCGCTCTGATGTTTGCTCATTGATGAACTTAAATTCATCTTCCATTAATGCATTGAATGTTGTTTCACAAATAGTCCTTTCATAAGGCATATACAACCTGTTCAGTTTTTGAATTTCTTTTTTGTCCGTATCATTTTTTGCCAATCCCTCACCTACTTTTTCTTTTTCCTCCAATTCCATTGGTTTGTAAACATAGATGTCTCCATATTCATTGGCAAACCTTGCACACCTCCCGATTCGCTGTAAAAAAGAATTTGCTGGTGAAATTTCTGTGTGCATTACTTCACAAGAAATGTCCATACCTGCTTCAATGACTTGAGTAGCCACTAAAATCACATTTACATTTTTATCTTTATTTGCTTTACCAAGTTTCTCTTTGAGATCTTTTTCTTTCATCTTTCTGTGTGCATCAAAAAATCTGGAATGGATGCAGATAGCATTTATTTTTCTTCCTGTTTTTTCTAATTCCTCTTGAATGTCCAAATAAATTTTCTGTGCTGTCTCAACACGGTTGCAGATGACGATAGTGCGATTTTTATGCTTTTCAATAATCAGCTTTGCATTTAATGAATGAGGTTGGATGTGAACCTGTTTCTTGTTCTTTTTATCAATCGGGGGCAATAATGATTTAATAATTTTCGCATCTTCAGGAAAGTCATTTAATGTAACTACTTCGAAGTTCAACTCAGGAAAGTCATTTTTTAGAAATTTTAAAAATTCGTCGCTTAAAGTCGCCGTCATGATACAAAACCGAGAGAGCTTTTTGAGCATATTTATCATTCCCAAAGTAGTGGCCATTGACAACGAAGCATCCAGCAAATGAAATTCATCGAAAACTAAATAACTTCCTATTAATGCTCCTGCATTTATGTTCGCTTGCCTTTGAGAAAGTGCCAATGGAAATGAACAAAAATTACTCAGCGTCTGGTCAATCGTTGAAAAAATTAATTCTTTTTCAAAATACTTATCATCGCTAAACTCTCCAGTCTGTCGTTGAATTTCTTCATCTGAATACCCATGTTTTTTTAATGCGTCATGTACATCTATATAAATGGAATTGGTCAAAGTCCGCAATGGCAAACTGTAAATCATTTTGCGTGGAAAGGAAAAATCATTATTCTTTTTGGCGAATAAAAAAGGCATAATAGAAGCCCATGTTTTTCCAGCACCAGTGGGTACAGATAAAATCACATTTTTCCCTTCTGCAAATAATTCAGCTACCCTTGTTTGATATTCATAAGGATAAAAACCATTCTTTCCGTTTTCATCAGAAGTCATGGTTTCATAATATTGCCGAAATGCTTCTCTGTCGAAATTCATCTTTATTTTTCGATTACTCCAAATCATGGTGATTTTGAAAATCACCATGATTTAAATTCCAAAAAATCAACCCCAAATAATCACCGCAACGCCCCAAACCCAATCCCCGTCGAATTCCCCACCCCCACTTCCCACGCAAACTGCACCGCCCGTTCATCCCCTTCCACGATCACTGGGCAGAAAGAAGCTTTGATATCAATATTATTGAAGCGCACTTTTTTGAATCCCACTTTTTTATAATCAGGGTCAAAAGCGACCGAGACATTAGGGGGCAGGTTGAACCGTTGGAGTTTGTGCTGCAAGGTTTCCGTCAGGTATTGGTTGGCTGCTGAGTCAGGAGGGAAGAAATATTGCTGGTGTTTTTCTTTGTCCAATCGCCGTTGGATGAACACGGGGCTTTGCACCACAAAACGCTGTCGCTTCCCGAAATTGGGCGTCACCCGCATGCGCACTTCCTGCACCTTCATACCCCAGCGGATGTGCTGCCCGTCGAAGATGCCCTGCACCACTTTCTGGTGCAGCTCCCGCAAGGGTGAACTGATGAAAAAACCTGCCCCATTGGGAAAGTCAAAGCCGTCTTCCTTTTTCCGGGCACCTTCCAGCCACGAAAGGGAATAGAGGGACAAAGAGTCGTGCAGTTCGTTCTCCCCCAGCCAGCGGTGAAAGGCTCCGACGAGGCTTTGCTGATAGTTGAAGGGGACAAGTTCTTTGCTGGGTGAAAGTTTTAAATAGATTCGCATGGTTGTATAGTTTTATATCAAATCATGGTGATTTTTCCCGAAGGGACTCCTTTGGAGCAAAATCACCATGATTTATTGTCCAAGTCTTTTCAAAACCTTCTCCGCCGCCCTTTGCATCCTTTGCTTTAGGCTTTCCGGCCCCAACACTTCCACATGGTCGGCATTGCCCATGATGAAATTAATGAGACCATAAAAATTGTGGTTGACATCGCCATCATAGAACCAAGTACCCTGATCGGCGCCTTCTTGCAAGTTGCGTTTGGTATTCGGATAAGCCTCGGTGAGCAGGTTGTAGGCCAATACATCGAGCCGGAGCTGGACATTGACCATGTCGTTGTCGGCAATGCGGAAGTCATCGGTTTCCTTACGGACATGCTTGTTTTCAAATTCCCAGGGATTGCCAGTGCTCAACACCCGCCGGATGCGGCTGAGGCGGAAGTGGCGATTGTCCTCTATATCAATATCGAAAGCCTGAAGGGTGTCCCTGTCTGCGTCGATTTTAAAAGGCTCTACCTTCCTGTCCCTGACCACATTGCTGTTGCTTCGATAATCCTGTAGGATGACCTGCATTTTGTCGGCTTTCGCCTGTTCCAGCCGCTTGTACCGTTGGATGGCAGGTTGCCCCAGAGCCGTCAGCCCCAACTGCTGAAAATCAAAAAGGCTGTCCAATTTTGACTTTAGCTGAATGGCCTTTTGATCGTCCCCCATTTTCTCCAGTGCATCAAGTATATATGATCGGTCTTCTATCGAAAGGGGTTTCAGATGTTCCAGTTCATGTGGTGCTCGGTTGGGAGGAGGAGCATAGTCTTCCTTCTTGTCCTTGGGCAAGGCTGGGTTTTGGGCTTTTTTTAGAATATTGATAAAATCGTGGAACCTATCTTTAATTTCCACTTCAGGCGTCCAAAAATTGGCCGAACTGAATTGGTGAATCATTTCAAATACAAAAGCTGCAACATTGGCCGATGCCAGCTCTTGCGACCCAGCCCTGTCTGCCTGTTGTTTGCCATCAAGCAGGTCAGAAATCCCCCTGATGTTCAGGGCGTAGATATGGGGATAGTCCCGCATGGCTTCCCCAAAACCAGCAGCTTCCATTTCAATGGCCGTCGTGTCGTTGTAGCTGTTTTTCAAAAACCTGAACAGTTGCGATTCTGTTCCAGCCATAATTTTGCTGCCAGAGGCAATGGTGCCGAACACGACATTGGGTATCAAGTCGCCCTGCAGGCGATTCCACCAACCTTTGTTGGCATTTACCGATTCGGCCAGTGCCTTCAAAGGTTTGCTATAATGCCCTGAACGAGGACGGGCCTTGGTGCCCTCATTGCTTTCGTGGGCGCATTCATAATCATAATAGCGAGTGCCCACTACTATGTCGCCGATGCCAACGTCTTTTACGCCTCCGGCCACGCCGACGAGCAGAACCATGATAGGCCGAAACCGTTTGACCGCACGTTCGGTAGCCAATGCAATAGTACTGTTGCCCGACCCGGTTACCTGAGTGACGACTTCAAACTGATGGCTTTTCCCAGAAAATGTACCCAGCACAAAACGGCTGCCTTCCACTATTTCTTCCTGATGGTCGGAAAGATGGGCAAGGACTGCCTCATGTTCTATTTGAATAGGAGTAAGAATTAAAACCTTCATGAAATTTGTTCATCTTTTACCGCCTTGGAACTTGTGTCCAGTTTAACCGATAAATTGTTCTTTGGCTAATTGCTTTATTGAAATAGAGCCTCTTTTTATTTGGATACCCATTACCGCAATAACACAAGTATCGTCTCATATAATTATTTTTCCAAATAGATTTTTTTATGATTTCACTGTGTTTTCTTGCTTTTACAAGGCTCACAATCATAAATTCAAAAGGTTATTAAACATGCTTTATATTATAAATTATTTTTATAAAATTTTATAAAAAACTGATATTTAATTATTTATTGAATTTAATAATAAGAATCAATATTTATTTGATCGTCGTATTAAAGGCAAACAATTTTCATGCATTTCCCTATCATTTTAGAAAATTTCATTTTAGAAAAATATAAAAAGATTCACTGGGCTTGCTTTTCTCTTTGCTCCCTACGCCATTCCCAAGGCGGCAATGGATCAGGATCAGCCCACAGGCCAATTTTTGCTTCCCTTGCTTTTTCTTCCGCTTCCGCAAAATCAGGGTCATCGGAGTAGCGGGTGTGATGCCAGGCGAGGCCGTTTTCGACCAGGGCGAGGTTTAGGCTTTTCCCATCCACAAATACTTCACAGACGAGCCTGCCATAGCGGTCGGTATCGGTCTGGTCAAGGGTCACATTTTTACCGTAACAGAAATCGCTGGTAAACCGCTTGGCAGCAACGGAATAGGGCTGGCTGTATTCCGGGCAATCAATATGTGCCAACCGGATGATGAAGTGCTGTTGGTTGCTGTCGATTACTTCGATGCTGTCGCCGTCCTTTACGGCAATGACCCGAGCTTGAAAATCGGTTTGAAAAAATTTACAGGAAAGGAATGTGAGGAAAAATAACGGGAGGATATTTTTCATAACTAATAGTTTTTATGTGTTTAGGAAGAAGCCAATATCTCCCCAATCTCTTTCAAAATGCGCTTCCCCCTCGACTTATACCCCGCCGTCCCTTGCGGCAATCTTTCTTCAATCACTTCTGCCAATTCCCTCAGCAGGTCAGGTTCGTTTTTGGAAATATTAAAAGCCGTCTGCATGGAATGTACTTGGATGGCGACGGCCACTTTGGGGTTGAGCAGGTAGTCGAAACAATATTGCAGCGCATGGCCTTGGAGTTCTTCCGGGATGTCCCCCGCATCGGCCAATGCCTTAACGGTACTGCGGACGACGGGGTCGTTCAATTTGAGTTTACCCAGATTGTTGATAAGCGCTTCGAGATGTGGTTGGATGAGATACGGGTAGCGGTTCATACAGTGGTTGATGAGCCACGAAGCGTATTTGGAAATGGTTGGGTCACCTTCTAATACAAGGTCAATAAGTTGCGCAAAACGGTCGGGATCACTGCCGATGTAAGCAGCAATTTTGAGCACCTCGGGCTTGTGGGGCCGCTGGGAGAGTTCTTGTCGCAAATCCATTAATACTATGATAGGGAGGGAAATAAAATTGATAATTGATAATTGATAATTGATAATTTTCAATTTTCAATTTTATTTCCCTCTCTCTTTTTGATGTTATCTATACCTCGTCCTAGTATGGAAATTTGCCAAGGGCAAATCCACCACGACCGATACATTGAACCTAAAAGAATTCGCTTTTTCCTCGTCAATTTTCCGCAGCTGTGGACTCACCTGAATACCTCCCATAATTGAAATGGGCAGGTCTGGCAAGCCGTGCGCATACATAATACCGGGAGAAAATATCTGCTGAAAACCAATGTCTTCCGGCAAGGGATCTTCATCATTGTCGAAACGGAAAAGTACCACTGCTCCCAGGTCGATCAAAGGAAGGAACACGGTGCCCGCATGGCCGCTCAGGATTGTGTTTTCTTCTATTCGGGGTGACCTTTCGACCCTGCGGCGATAAGCAGGTTTGGTAAAATATTTAAACCCATCTATTTTGGATTTATACCCCCAGCTCACAGCCAGCCCAATGGGTGCAGTAAAACCGAAGTTGGGCGCCCAACTATTATTGTTTGCATTGGAGGCCAATTCCAGTCCTCCTGTGAGGCCGGGATAAGAATTGAGGCTGATATTTCGAAAGGTCCGCCTTTTGATGCTATAACTTCCCGCGGGGAGCGCCACGGCTTGTATGGCCCGTTTGATCTCGTCGGCGTCCTTGCTCTCTACCACGGCGGCAAGGAATGCACCGTATTTAAATATTTCGTGCATTTTCCTGATTTTATTTTCTTTCTCTTCCAGCAAGGTGTCCAACTTCAAACCCCATTCATTTTTTTCCGGCCCGACCAAAGGTTTTTTAAATGCTTTCCGCAATTCTTTTTTTTGCTCTTTGGTCAATTCTTTTTTTAATTCTTTTTTTGATTTATTATTTAGATCAATTTTATTGTCCAATATTTTATGGACAATTACGCTCCGACCCAATGTGTCATTGACTGCCGCTTTTAATTTCAACTCCTTTACTTTTTGTTGGAAACTCAGTTCCAATAAAGAGTCTGCTACGGGAATAATATTCATCACAATGGCGTCATAGTCTTTTTCCAAAACAGCAGAATAAGCATCCAATAAATTAATGGTCAACCCCCGCACGGTATTTAATGTGGAGTGATCTCCTGGAAGAGCCAATTCATATATTTGGTTTAAGGCATCCAGCGAGCTTTTCATTAAATAGATAAACTCTTGCGTACCAAAATTTGCATTGCCTTCTTCTTTTAAACGTTTAAATTCAGCGTGGATATTATCCATGCGGTTGGAAAATTGAAGAAAGCCATTTACGATGTCGCCAAAATTCCTTTTATTTCTCAATAATAAAGTGTCGATAAATTTTTCATAATTGCCCAACCGTTGCAAATGGATGTTTATTTTTTGAACGTACATATTTTCCTCAATGGCGCTGTTGATCATTGCTGCGCTGTCCCTTTTGGCCGACCTGACAAAAAACTTGGTAGCGGTTTTATGGATTGAATCTCCTAAAAAGGATAAGCGATAATATTGATATTCGTCTTTAAATTCAAGTACCATAAGATCAATTGCCGCATCATAGAATTCTTTTTTCGATGGGTTTTCAAATGGCAATCGTTCATCCAAGGTTTTTGTTAGCATTTTTTTGGACAATTCAACTACATCATTGATTTGGGTTATATTTAATTTTGGAATTAAGTCAATAGTCATTTGCTCGTCATGCTCAATAAGCTCAAATAAAGAATCAACCGCATAAATTGGTGTTTCCTGAAGAACCCTTTCATCTATTGGGAAAAAAACTTCATCTCCTTCACTCATTGCTTCTATTTCAGGCCAAGAAAGTAAACGGTCCATCATATTCGCAAATCTCGAAGAAATTTCAATTCTGTCACCTGTTTGGTAATTCACTAATTGCATGGCCTCCTCATATAGTGGCCCTGCTTCCATCCTAAATTGTGTCCTCTCCTCCTCAGAGAGCAAATAATTTACTTCATCGTGTGATAAAAAATCTTCTATCTTTCGCAACCTGAGGTTATACCCTTCTTTTTGTTCATATAAATAATAATCGGCCATGTAAACAGCCTCTGCCACAATAGTTTCTGCCTCCAAGCCTAATTCGTTATCGAATATTTCTTCTTTCATTATATTGTATTGATCTTCTTCCAACCTGATTCTTTCCCTTCTTATGGTTTGTTTTATTTCCTGATAGATCAACCCAAAATAAAAATCCCTTAATTGGGCACTGTATTTCAAGCGGGCCAAATCCCTGCCTTTCAACCACACGGTATTTTTTTCCTGATTGATGGAAATCATGCTACGTGAAATCACATCCATGACCAACAGGGCTGGTTTCACATTGCCCGATTGCGGAAACAGTTCATCAATATTTTCATTTAAATAACTCAACAGGGAGGTGGGATGCTCGCCTTCTGCCAAAATATCAATGGCTTTTAATGTAAAAAGGACATATTTCAGAACCTTAAAAGACTCCTGTACAAGCTCATCACTTTTTGCTAAATATTGTTGGGCGGCGTCTAATTTATCCAGTAAAGATTGACGCTCGTTTTCGACAGAGGAAAGCACCCCTTCAGTCATGTTGTAATTAGCATAATAATCTTCCGAAGCTTTATTTTCACCTTTCCCATTTAATTCAAAATTAATTTCTTTTTGAGTATTTGAAAGTTGTCTGGATAAATAGGCATATAGTTTCTCATTGGTTTCTATTTCCCGTTTTATTTTATAAATATCAGTGGTAGCTAATAATATTTTTTGCTCAATATTTTTAAAAGTATCCCGATAGGCCAGTTCTTCTTCCAAAAAAACACCCAGATTAAATGGGAGTTGTTCCAGGTCTTTTTTAAATGCCGTTTTAAAAATCTGGACCATGAGGGCATAATCGGTAGTCAGGGAAGATTTTAAGGCAGAAAAAGTACTAGGAAATAATATCTTGATATTTTTCCCTTCCACCCAATATTCGAAGCGGTCGAAAAAAGCAATGCTCAATTCCTCCCGCATGCGTTCGGCGATCCATTTTGAGGCACCATCAATAATGCTGCTCTGTAACGATCCACCCCCTTGCTGTTGCAAAATAATGGGTGGCAACTGGTTAGTGGCTAATGCTGTCGGGGAATTTAAATAAAGCCCATCCCCTGCTTCTGCACTGAGTTGGAAAATACTTTCCGATCCTGCTTTTTGTTCGGATATTTCGAATTCGATCTTAAATATTTCCCCTTCAATGAGTGTGAGGGTTCTCACTAAATCGTCATTATTGCTTATTTTGCGCAGGACTGTCAAGTTGTCGAGCGTGGTGTCCCGTATCAATTTCCTGATTTCTTTTTCTATATTGCAGGGTTGGACTTCTTCTTCTGGTAAAGGTTCCTCTTCACCAAACAAAGACAATTGCCTGCCACCCGCTTCCGGCTCTTTCGGTTTACAAGATTCTTGCGCCTCCGAAATAGCTTCCGCAAAAAGGACCAGACGCTGGTCCTCCAATTCTTGTATCCGGTCTTTTATCTGATCGTCCAATTTGACCAGCACCCTGAAAGCGTTATTTACTTTTTCCGACATATACCGATTATCAGCAAAATCCAGCTTGATATTAGCGGGGCTAATGGCATCGTCTAGCTTGTAGATTTTTTCCAGTTCCTCAAAAAACGGCTTCGATGATGCACTGTCCTTTTTTAAAGTACTGTACAGAGAATCCAGTTTTACGGCCATTTCGAACAAGCTTTGACCTTGCATGTCATTGGAAACGCAAATGGTAATTAGGAAAGAAATTAAAAGTACACATGGTTTGAAAAAGAAACTTGAGGGGTAGCAAGGATCGGTTTTCATTTAGTAATTTGTTTTTATAAATTTAGTCACTTGTATTTACCAATTATTGGATTACTTAGCAAACAAGGGCGACTTAAATGGAAAGCAAAATATTTGTTTGGCACAAGGTAACTTTTTTTTTAAAAACTAATAATTATTTCCACTATTCAAATAGCATTTAAAATAGGTCGTTTATTTAAAAATAAAAATCAATTTCCGGCATATGAAAAAACATCTTACCACCACTATAATTTTTCTGTCGGCCATCACTCTCATTTCCGCCCAACGCATGCGAAAAACCAATAAATATGCATTTACCGCCTCCGCTAACATTGGGCAAGTCATCCCTGGTTGCACCACCTCGCAAGACCGCTGGAAAGCAGGTTTTCACCTCGCATGGGGTTTCGACCTTGGCGCAGAAATGCGGCTTGATGAACATTGGTCGGCGGGTACAAACCTTGGCCTCCAATTTTTTTGGATGGACAACCAAGGGCCATATGACAACTACACTCTCGATTTTTTTTCACCTACTCTGACTTTAGGTGTGCAATATCTCTGGCAAAGCCAAAATGGACGAGAATCTTTTTTCCGTATAAGCGGCGGCCTACAAATCGGCTATGATACTTCTTTCGTAGAGACTTTCGACGATTACCAAGTCGAAATCACCAGCAATGATCCTTTCTATTTTTTCGCCCGCCCGGAAATTGGTTTCCGCAAAAAGACCAACTGGAAAACCAAAACCTCCCGCTACCCGATTAGTTATGAAGTGGGCAGCTATGTGCGCTATTTTTTCAATGGCCTTGGTGAGATAGACTTTATTGAAAGCACTTCGGCCACCTCTGCCAAACCAAGGGGTTTCACGCTTGGCATTTTCTTTAGGGTACTGGTGCCTTATGGGAGCAGGAGTGTAAAGAAGCAGGCAGTGGAGAATTTTTACCCACCCGTTATTTATAACCCGAGGCTGTGATGTGGGAGTGAGTTAAAGATTCAACATTTAATCCCAAACATAACATCTCAGGATAGAGCCCTATGATTTTTCAGGAGCCCTGTGATTTTTCAGAGGAAAATATCAAGACCTAGTTGGAATTTTTTTCGGGTATGCCGAACTTCAACCCTTCATTTATCCAAAAAGATAGACAATGGGATTATCACTGCACTATTCTGCACGCCTACGCCAACTTGATCAACTACCACAGTTCGTGGAGGAAATCGAGGACATCTGCGGTTCTTTGGGTTGGCCCTCCCAACGGGAGGAAATGACCGTTGAAGTGCCAGCCAGGTACGTTCCCCTCGAACCGGGCAATGGCCATGACCCCAAGCTCGTTCCTATCAACGGCATCCATTTTACTCCCCCGGAATGCGAAACTGTCTCCTTTATCTTCACCCCTCAGGGTTGGACCTCCCGGGCCATCAACCTCGCCATTGCCGATACCCTGTACGACATAAGCCCTGACCTGATTTATTCCATATCTGTCAAAACACAGTTTGCTGGGCCGGATGTCCATATCGCCCTTGTCACCTTGTTGAAGTATTTGGAGAAAAAATATTTCGCAGAGATCAAAGTCAATGATGAAGGGCAGTTTTGGGATACGATGGACAAAGATGTCCTGCTCAAAAAATTCGAAGCTTATAGCAATATGCTCGATACTTTTGTCTCTGCACTGGAAAATTACCGGGGCCCTGTGGCCGATACAGCAGAAGGCTTGGCCGAACAACTGCGGGAAATCATGAAGCGCAATACCAAAGGGAACTGGGACAAGGTGTGATCTGTCATTAGTGATTGGTTGATTAATGAACAGTGATTAGGTAGATAAATTCATTGCTCTTAACATTTTGACACCTTTCAATACCCCAGCTATTTCGGAAATAGCAGTGCCGGAATCCATCCCTGATAAATACATTTAAATGAAAAAATATATCGCCTTTTTAAGAGGTATCAATGTGGGAAATATCCGCATCAAAATGGCTGACCTCAAAGCCGCATTTGAAAAAATGGGTTGCCAGGAGGTGAAGATCTATTTGGCGACTGGCAACGTGGTTTTCCTCTCTGGCAAAAACCTGAAAGACCTGAAAACGCTATTGGAAAAAGGGCTTTCGGAAACATTTAATTATGAAGCTTATGTGCTGCTGTATAAATATGAAACACTGGCATCTATTATTTCCAAATATCCTATGCAAAGAGAAGAAGGCCAACATGCTTATGTTATTTTTATTGAAAACGAAAATACTTTTGAGGAATTAAAAAATATAGTCAATGAAAATGGCGAGGAAAAAAATAAAATAAATATAGGCGATAGGGTCATTTATTGGAAGGTAAAAAAAGGACAAAGCCTCGACACCCCGTTTGCCAAAATACTCGCAAAAAAGAAATATAAAAGCAGCACTACTATCCGCAATTTGAATACCTTGGAAAAAATGGTTTGATAATTATTTTTTTGGTTGACGTTGGAAGGTAGATGGTTGACGGCACCAAATACACAGCGCCTCAGAATAAAACCTATTAAATTCAGAAAAATGCACCTACTCGCAAAAATCTTCATCGCCATCGTCGCCATTGAGCATATTTATATTTTATGGCTGGAAATGTTCGCTTGGGAAACCCGTGGCAGAAAAGTATTTAAAGGCGCACTAAAGCCAGAGCTTTTCACACCTACCAAAACCATGGCCGCCAACCAGGGATTGTACAATGGCTTCCTCGCCGCTGGTCTCATCTGGTCGTTATTAATTAATGATGGGGTTTGGGCAAAAAATGTGGCAATATTTTTCCTCGGCTGCGTAATTGTAGCAGGTATTTATGGAGCGTTGACAGCCAGCCGAAAAATCTTTTATGTGCAGGCGATGCCGGCGATTATTGCTTTATTGGTTTTGCTGTTAGTTAATTAGGGGATTGGAGTTGTGCATTGGCTTGACTAATTCCCTAACTCCCAACTCCTTAATTCCCTAATTCCTAAAAAAATGAAAATCACCCGCACCAATTCCACCAACCCTGACTTCATCTCTCTTGTTCAATATCTCGACGCTGAACTCGCCGAACGGGACGGCGACGACCATGCCTTTTATGCCCAGTACAATCAAATTGATACGATCAGACATGCCTTAGTTTTTTATGAAAATGAAAAACCAATTGGCTGCGGCGCATTCAAGCCATTTGATGATAATTCAGTGGAAGTCAAGAGGATGTATGTGCTGCCAGAAATGCGGGGAAAGGGCATCGCTTCACAAATATTATTGGAATTGGAAAATTGGGCGGCGGAAATTGGCTACAACCGCAGTGTTTTGGAAACGGGCAAACGGCAGCCTGAAGCAATTGCCTTGTACACAAAAAGAGGCTATTCAATTATTCCAAATTTTGGACAATACGCAGGGGTAGAAAACAGCATTTGTTTTGAGAAAAAATTGCCACAGCTTCACAGCGCTGAAATATAAACTATTAATAACCAATAAGGCTTTTTTGTAACAATTAGCCCCTCCCCCTTTGTCATTTTGGAAAAATCTGTTCACGTTAGAAACACAATCCAGACAACTGCTCTAACGTGAACAGATTTTTCCAAAATGACAAAGGGGGAGCAATGGTATTTGTGCTAAATGGTTACATTTTTTCTTGTTTTTTATTTATGAAAACTAAAACATGGAAATTCAAAAACACCTTTCCTTTTTAACACCTTTACTCGCCACCTATTTATTATGGACGATGTGGTGCATCGTCATGTGGAAATATCCAAGCCTTGCCGATAAAGATAATCTATTACGGGCACTGATGAGGATATTCGTAGTATTATTACCCGCTCTTTATTATGCCAAAAAAATGTACCCGAAAAATACCTGGGAATTTTTAGGATTAAAAAATAATAAAAAAGGATTGCAGTGGGGATTGATTGCCTCTGCTATTATGCTGACTCTATATGCCGTTTATTATTTTATTTATTTAAAAATGGAATATTCACTGCCTACCAGTTTTGTGGCATGGATCAACATCATTATCTTTTCCCCATTGGCCGAAGAAATATTGTTCCGGGCCATTGTTTTTCAGGAATTAAATAAAAAAATAAATGTGTGGTGGGCGGCTATTATTTCTTCCTTGTTTTTTGTCATGATTCATTTACCGTCCATGATTTTATTGGATAATTATACTTCGGTAGAAATGATTTACTACTGCGGCAGTTTATTTGTCTATGGGGTACTCTTTGCTTTTTTATTTTATAAATCAAAATCATTGTTGGGGCCGCTACTGCCGCATTGGGCGAATAATTTGTTTAGTTTGGGAATTGGTTAAACATAATTTATTTTAGAAAATAATTTTTTAGACCTTTGTTGCTTACTTTTCAAATGCCCGTATTATGTCTCAAAAAGCACTTGAACGAATCACTGAAAATATACTCAAACACGTTCGGGGGGAGAATGCAAAGAAATTGGATTTGAGTGAATGTTGGCTAACGAATTTGCCGAAAGAGCTGAAAAATTGTACTTGGCTGGAAGATTTGGATTTATCCCGAAATAAAAAACTAAATGACCTGTCGCTACTTAGAAGTTTAGTTAAGTTGAAGTACCTTGACTGTTCCTTTACACAGGTTGTTGATTTGTCGCCACTTAAAGGATTGGATAATTTGAAGTACCTTGACTGTTACTTCGCGCAGGTAAGAGATCTTTCGCCCATAAAAAATTTGATAAAAAAAGGCCGAACGGTAAAATGGTCATCCTATCAAGGAGATATAAATGTCCAAAAATGCCCCCTAATTAATCCACCCATTGAAATAGTCAAAAAAGGCAACGAAGCCATCCTCCAATACTGGAAACAAATAGAAGAGCAAGGCACAGAAACCATCAACGAGGCCAAGCTCATCATCGTCGGCGAGGGTAAAACGGGCAAGACCTCCCTATTCAACAAACTCATCATCCCCAACCACGACATCCTCCAGCACCCCACCGATGAGACACATGGCATCAATATCCACGAGGGACTAATTATCCGGGAGTCCTTCCGTGCCAATCTCTGGGACTTCGGCGGGCAGGAATTGCAGTACATGACCCACCAGTTTTTCCTCACTCCCCGTGCTTTGTATGTGCTAATGATGGAGGCCCGTTCCGAATCACCCAATCTGGCCTATTGGTTCAAGATTATAAGCTTGTTGTGTAAGGGACAACTGGGCGAAAAAATATCGCTGCTGCTCGTGCTCAACAAGCGCAAGGGCAGTACGGGCATGGCGCAGTACCAAGACCTCTTAAAACTTTACGAGGAGGACTTCGATTACCAATACCTCGAAGTGAACCTCGCTGAGGACGATGCCCGATGGACTTGCCTCATAGAAGCAATCGCCAATAGACTATTCGACCTGCCTATCGTCAAAAATCCTCTGCCTAAGCAGTGGAAACCCATCCGGGAAGCCCTGCGGGAAGAAGCCAAAAAACGCCCGCACATCAGCACGGAGCGGCTCTCCGAAATCTGCTCCAAATATGGCGTGAAAAGAGAGGCCGACCAATGGCAGATGACCGATTACTTGCACCAATTGGGTTCGCTGCTGCATTTCCAAAACGACGACGACCTGCTCGACCTGGTGGTACTCAGCCCCGAATGGGCGGTGGAGGCCGTCTATGCCACCCTCAAAAGCGAGAAGATCAGGGAAGTGCAAAAGGGAAAATTCACCTCACATGACATTTACGATATTTTAGGAGAGATGGGGTACAAAAAATCAGATGCTCAAAAGGTGCTGAAACTAATGTCGAAGAACAATTTCGACATCTGCTACGAGTCAGGAAGGAGCCATTACGTCGCTGCCCACTTGCTGCCCGACAACCGCCCGGAGCAATTCCGCTGGCATAAGGATACGGGCGCTTTACAGTTCCGTTTTCAGTATCCGATGATGCCCAAGGGATTGATGTCCCGCCTCATCGTCCGCATGAGCGGCTTGCTCGAAAAGATAGACGGAGTGGAGATTGTCTGGAAAAAAGGTGCCGTGCTAAATATTAAAAAGGATGGAAGCCTCTGCCGCCTGCTGATGTACGAGGATGACGGCGAATCGAAATCCGGCCTGAAGCAGATCGTCATAGAAGTGATGGAAGCTGAAGCACCATTCCGCAATCGTAAGTACGCCCTGCAACAGGTGCGAAACGAGGTGCGGAGCCTGCACGAAAGTTGGTTTCGCAATATAAAATTTGAGGAAATCGTCCCCTGCAACTGCGAGGAGTGCAAAAACAGTGAAACACCTTTTACCTTTGAGCTATCTGAATTGATGAAATTGAAAAAAGGCAGAGCCTATTGCAACCATGCCGAGGACTTTGTACCGCTCGTGCAGCTATTAGAAGGGGTATACGAGCCATCGGAAATCCAGCATTTTGAAATGATGGGGAAAAGGGGGCATCGGGATTATTAGCATAGGGGAATGCAACAGCTATAAACCTTACTCAACAATAAACAATGACCAAAGAACAATTAAAAAAATTCGTACAAAACGAAATCGCCAATGCCCGGACAAAGCAAGCCTTGGCAGCTATTGGCAAATGGGCGAATGAAAACAGGAAACAACAATTGATCAAAGATACTTCCTTATTACAAGGTAAGCTGAAGGCCCTAAATCGGGAATCCAACCTTGGATTACTGCCAACTTCCGAAGTGGCCACGAGGATGGCCAATCTGACGTATGCTGTCCTAAATCTTCTGGAAGGAGAGGAACCCGCTGTTGAGAATCCAACCGCTATAACCCCTCCACCCTCAAGCCAATTCATCATCCTAATGCTCACTGCCAATCCATCCGGCACAGCAAAACTGAACCTGGACAAAGAACACTCAATGATAACCGGAAAGCTGCAAGATGACATGGACAGGCTTCGCCTGTTTGTGAAAAGGGCTGTAAATGCAGGCGAGTTTCAGGAAACCACAGAAGAGGTGAAGCCTCAAGTCCTGCACTTTTCCGGCCACGGGGAAGGCGGTGAAAAAGGCGGTATCATTGTCCAAAATGACGACCGCAACGATGAGGACCTGATCCCGACAGAAGGCCTGGATGCTCTTTTTGAATATTTCAAGGACGAGGGGATCGGCCTCCAAACGGTCGTTCTCAACGCTTGTTACTCTGGCGAGCAGGCTGCGGTCATAGCCAAATATGTGCCCCATGTAATCGGGACAACCATTGCTATTGGCGACAAAGCGGCCATTGCGTTCAGCAGTGGATTTTATTATAAATTGGCGGAAACTGAATTTGATTACGAAAGGGCCTTTAGGTCCGGTAGGACTAGGGCCACGATGGCAGGTGCCTCGAAGTCCCATTTTGTCATTTTTAAAAACGGAGAAAAAATAGACTTATGAAACTGATACTCATCCACGGCCGAGCCCAGGAAGATTACGAAGAGCGGGCCCTCAAACAAAAATGGATTGCTACCCTCAAAGAAGGGCTGGACAAATCTGGTCTGGCACTGCCGCCTCACATTCAAATTGAATTCCCCTACTATGGTAAACTGCTCGACCAATTAGTAGAGGAAGCCAAATCTGCCCCAGAGGATACGGACGAAGCCAAACGGAGCGGCCAGATTTACGACAAGGCGGCGGAAATGGAATTCATGCAAGCCATGCTCGGAGAGATGGCCATGAACATCGAAGCTACCCGGTCAGAAAAAGCGGAATTGAAGGAATCCATCGAAAAGTCGAGAGGCTTGCTGAACTGGGAACCCCTCCAAAAATTGTTTTCTTACATCGACAGGAAACAAAAATTTGGAGACTCCATCCTCAAAAGTTTCACAAAGGACGTTTTCATGTACCTCACCATGAAGAAGATCAAAACGGCAGTGGATGACCACATCCTCCAGTCCTTCGACAACGAACCTACTGTGGTGGTCGGCCATTCTTTGGGATCTGTGGTTGGTTATTTGTTGCTGAAAAACAACCCCCAGTTCCATGTAAAAGAATACATCACCGTGGGTTCACCTCTTGGGCTGGCTGCTATCCAAAAGTATTTGGAACTTCCTTTACAGATGCCCACCTGCATCCAAAATGGCTGGTTCAATGCCTTCGACAGCAGGGACTTTGTAGCCCTGAACCCACTGGACAGGCAATATTTCAACATCCGGCCATCTATTGAAAATAAAGGTGACGTGGACAACCAAACGTCCAATAGGCACGGCATTATTGGCTACCTGAATGATAAGACCGTTGCGCAACGGATTCATGCTGCATTAGGATAAAATATAAACGTAGTCGGGAAATTTATTTCCCGTTGCTCTAGCGGGAAATAAATTTCCCGACTACAAAATGACCCACCATGAAAGTAGCCGTCTGGGACACTTACGTAAAAAGCAAAAATGGAGTCACTCTCCACTTCGACATCATCGTACCCGATGAAGTAAAGGACGCCAAGACCATTTACACCTATGGCAAAAAACACCTCACCTCCATCGGCGAACCAGCCGCTGACCTTTCCACCGAACAATGCCAATTCTGCCATATCGAAACACCTACCAAGGATATGATAAAGGCCATTAACGAGCAAGGCTACTATATTTTGGAAATGGAAGACATCCCCACCGACCTGCCTGAAAATCCCACAAGGCGGGATATGATCCTTCACTTGAGGGCGCATTACATGGAACACCGCTTTGCCAATTTTAGAGGGGTAGATAATAAGGCATTGCAAAGGATGGTAGAATCGGCAAATGATTAGCCCTGCAAATTGAAAATTCCTGCCTCCCACCAAATGGTAATCGCCTGACAATTTCTGAGTATCTTCTTCTCAAAACAGTAAACCTTTATAAAATGAAACTGCCAAACAGCGGTAAGAACCTTGATTTGGTTTTATTTCATCAAAACTGTTTTAAAGTATGAAAAGTAAAACCTTTACACTCACCGGATTGATCTCACTCTTTTTTCTCACCTCCCTGACTGCCCAGGAATTCGATATTTATGTCAGCGATGCAGCACAGTTTAATATCGGGCCTTGGCATATTTTCAAGTACGACCAAAATGGCCAAAATGGGATAAAATTCATCTCCGATCATTTGGCCTGGCCACAGGACATTGTATTCCTCGAACATGAAAATACAGTGCTGATTTCCAACTTGAACGATGGCACCATTGCCAAATTCAATGCCGACAACGGGGAATTTATTGAATACTTCGCCACGGGCATCGGCGGCCCGACCCGCATGGAAATAGGCTCCGATAGTTTACTTTATGTCCTGCAATGGCAAGGGAGTGGAAGAGTAAAACGTTACAAATTGGACGGTACTTTCATGGATGATCTCACCACTACCGGAGTTTCCAACAGCATTGGGATTACCTGGAAAAGTGGCTCCCTTTACATTTCTTCTTTCAATGGTGCATTTGTCAAAAAATTCGGCGGTACGGGAGCTGACTTGGGCAATTTCATCAGCGACAACCTCACTGGTCCCACCAATATATGGTTCGGAGAAAACGGTGACTTCTTTGCATTAGATTGGAGTGACGGCCAGGTCAAGCGTTTCAATAGTTTTGGGACTTTTCAGGAAGCTATTGTCTCTGGTGTAAACCAATGTGAAGGGGTTGACTTTTACCCCAATGGCGACTTTGCCATCGGTATAGGTTCTGCCTCTTCCGTCAATGTTTATAAGCCTGACGGTACTTTTGTTAAAAACCTTGTGCCAGCCGGAGCAGCCGGGCTCATCCGACCCAATGCCGTAGTGTTTCGGCCCAGAACATCTACTGCTACCCATGAAGTTTTTAAAGAAGTCACTTTCGTAACACCTTCGGTTGGCAAGCATTTTCAAATATCAAAACCGGAAGGCCTACAGGCCGTGTCATCTGTTGAAGTGTACAATTCAGCGGGGAAATTGGTCCGTAAAATCAATTTGGCCAACAACACTGACTGGGATGCTTCTAATTTGGCAGACGGCATTTATTACCTCACTGCCGAATTGCCAGATGGCACGATGGCGAGGCAGAAGATGGTGGTGCAGAAGTGAAAAAATTGTTGCATGGTTAAATGGCTGTATGGTTACTCGGACAAAAACCATTTAATCATCCAATCTTTTATCCATAAAAATGAACCCAACAATCCGCATATTAATTGTTACATTCCTTATGGTAGGATTTGTCCAAGCTTGCATGGAAACGGACATGAATGAGAAAAACAAATCAGAAATGGAAAACCAAATTGCATTATTTAATAAATATGACCCTTCCCGGGAATTCGAATATGGCCAATTAAATCCAGCCGCACCAGAGCAAACCAAAGAATTCCAGTTCATGATCGGGAAATATAATTGTGATGATTCTTTATTGGTCAATGGTAAATGGAAGCACTCCAAAGCAACATGGGAGTCAGCATATATATTAAATGGATATGGCATAAAAGACACTTATAGAAACGACACTTATGCCGGTACCAGCATCCGTTTTTACAATACAAAAAAGGACAAATGGGATGTCTATTTTTTTGGCATGCCCGGTGAACATACCGGCTTGTGGGAAGGGGAAAAAGTGGATGGGAAAATGATCATGCGGCAAAAAAGAAAAGGCCCAAAGGGGGAGAATTTAGAAAGCCGATTGACCTTTTATCAGATAACCGAAAATTCTTTTTTTTGGAAAGGTGAACTATGGAATTTGGATGATGAAACCGCAACCGTTAATTGGAAAATAAAAGCGATTAAAAATAAATGAATGGTTGGACGGTTAAATGGTTAAATGGCTTTCCTCTTCGGATTGCCAACATAATCATTCAACCATTTAGCTATCAAACCATTTAACCATTCAACCATGAAACAGCTTCTGATACTGCTCATTGTCGTTTGTCATATTGGAATTGTTTTCGGTCAGTTGACCGATGCTGATTTGAGCTTGGCGTTACAGAACTCCGCATGTGATGAAATAGCAGAGGATTTGAAGAATACGCCCCTCCTCAGTGTGGACATGAAATTCAAAGGAGGCATCTGTTTTTACCACAATGGTGAAATAGAGAAGGCGCTGGAACTGTTCCAGGAAGTCCGCCAACTGAAGGCATCAAGACAGCATTTTGCCACTTTTTGGGAAGCAAAATGCCATGCTGCCCTTCAGCAGGACAGCTTAGCGATGGCCCGTCTCCAAGCCATCCCGGCGGGTGTTCTGGACAGTCGAATGTTATCGCAAACAGAGTTCGACCAAATGGCCAAAGAGAATGAAGCTTTTACCCGACTGAAGCAAACGGTAGCGCCCCGTTTTAATATTTGGACGGGCCTACTGGCGATAATAGCAGTATTGGGGCTGTTAATTGGTTTTATTTTATTTTTTGGAAAATCCAAGTTTTCCAGAGGGGAGAAATGGCTATCGTTAATGGTGTTTTCCGCATCCGTGATCCTTATTTCTTACGTCTTTATCTGGACAGGTTATAATGTAAAATTCCCCTATCTCCAAAACATTTGGCACGTCCTCATTTTCCTCATTGGGCCTTCCCTCTATTTTTATTTAAAAGACACGTTTAAAGAAGAAATCACATCGAAAGAACTGATCTGGCATTGCGCCATGCCGACAGCCATTGGTTTATTATTGCTACCAGCTATTTTGAGAAACTTTGGAGTTGAGAGCAGCTTCTCCTCCAATTTTTATTTGATTGGGTCGTCGCCTGCCTTAATGACAGGGCATCTTCTTTTTTATACAATACTCATTTACAAAATGACCAAGAACGAGTGGCAGGTGGATGCTAATATCATGGTGTGGACGAGGGTAGTTACGTATGGAATGATCGCTTACACTACTGCCTTTCTATCCTATTTTGTGTTGGTGCGCTGCTCCTTTTTCAACCCGGAATGGGATTATGCCATCAGCTTGGTCATGGCCCTGGGCATTTTGGCCATCGCCTACATGGGGTTGGTACAGCAGCGGGTGTTCAGTAGCGAACCCATTGGCAATTTTTTACCAGTCAAAAAATACCGGACTTCAAGCCTGACCGACAGCGCCAGCGAATCCATCAAGCGGGGCATGGAACGCCTGTTGAAAGAAGAACAGGTATTTAAAGAAAACGAATTACGCCTCGCCGATTTGGCCGCTTACCTCGATGTAAGCTACCACCAATTATCGCAGGTCATCAATGAGCATTATGGCGTCAATTTTTTTGAACTCATCAATCGTTACCGGGTAGAGCACGTCAAAAAATTATTGGCCGACCCCAATTACAGCCACTATACGATTATTCAAATCGCATTTGAATCAGGCTTTAATAACAAGGCTTCTTTTAACAGGTATTTTAAAAAAGAAATTGGGATGACGCCTTCGGCATACCGAATTAAAGAAAGCAACGCTGTTCAGTGATCTTAAAACCTTTGGTCAAACCACGGAAACATAGAGACACACTGAGGATTTATTTTATTCAATTTAAATTTTCTCTGTGTACCTCTCTGTCTCCGTGGTCAATAAAATTTCCTTAATAATTTGTGATAAATAAAAAACTTCAACACCTTTGAATGGTATTAAATTCTGTATTAAACCAGATGTAATAATGACCATTGAATCATTCCGAACAATAGCCCTTTCCTTTCCCGACACTACTGAACAACCCCATTTTGAAAGAACCTCCTTCCGCAGCAAAAAGAAAATATTCGCCACTTTGGATTTGAAAAAAAATCATGCTACTTTAAAATTATCCGAAGCAGACCAGGATATTTTTTCTTTGGTGGATAAAACAGCCATTTACCCCGTGCCCAATAAATGGGGGCAAAATGGATGGACAATTTTTGAATTGGATAAAATGACGGAAGAATTGATGCAGGATGCTTTGGAGAAAGCATATCAGGAAGTTTCCAAAAAATAATATTTACCTGCAAATAACACCCGAACAATCAATTCCGCAATTTTAACTTAGTTCATTTCACATTTGTCAAATCCATTCTATGCACCTAATTTTGCGCTTCGAAATCAAAAAGCGCTCCCAGCATTTAGCATGTTGGGAGCGCTTTGCAATTAAAACGCAACATGCAGCCGTTCCAAGATAAATTTGCCCATATCCTCCAAAAATTAAAAATCGAAGCGCTCAATGACATGCAGCTTGCCACTATTGAAGCGAGCCAGCAAGAAAATGATATAATTTTATTGTCGCCGACAGGTACGGGAAAAACACTGGCTTTTTTATTACCACTTTTAGATGGTTTGGAAAACAAAACAAATGAGGTGCAGGCCGTCATCTTGACGCCTACGAGGGAACTGGCCATGCAGATAGAGTCGGTTTTTAAAGACATGAAAACACCGCATAAAGTAACCTGCTGTTATGGTGGTCACCCCATGCGAGTGGAAGTGAAAAGCCTGACCGAACCACCTGCATTATTGATTGCAACCCCAGGCAGATTAAAAGACCATTTAAAACGAGACCATATTGATATTTCAAAAGCCAAAACATTGGTACTGGACGAATTTGATAAATCTTTGGAATTTGGTTTTCAGGAAGACATGCATTTTTTAATTAAAAAAATGCCTGAATTAAAAAAGCGTTTTTTGACTTCGGCAACAGAGGCTATTAAAATCCCAAGCTTTGTTGGATTAAATAAAGCGAAGCGTTTGTATTTTATCCCAAAAAAATCGGCAGTAAAAAAACTGGAAATTAAAATAGTCCGCTCACCTGAAAAAGATAAATTAAACACCCTCGCCCATTTAATATGCAACCTTGATCCTGCCGCCATGATTGTTTTTTGCAATCACCGGGAATCCGTCGAACGGGTCAGCGATTTTTTAATGGAATATGATATTGACCATGATTATTACCACGGCGGCCTCGAACAAAACGAACGGGAAAAATCACTGGTCAAATTCCGCAACGGCACTCACCGCATCTTAATTTCTACCGACCTCGCCTCCCGTGGACTCGATATCCCCGACATTAAATACATCGTACATTATCATTTGCCGCAAACGGGGGATGCTTTTATTCACCGCAATGGCCGTACTGCCCGGATGGATGCCAAGGGTTCGGCGTATCTGATTTTGCATGAAGAAGAAAATATCCCTGAATATGTGCAGGGCGATCCAAAGGTTTTTTATTTAAAAGAAATGCCCGTCCCACCTGCACCGGAATGGGACACCTTATATATTGGAAAAGGAAAAAAAGATAAAATAAACAAAGTGGACATCGTGGGCTTTTTATTTAAAAAGGGAGAATTAAAAAAAGAGGAAGTCGGACTGATCGAAGTAAAAGATTTTTTCTCTTATGTGGCGATAAAAAGAAACAAAATAAAAGGGGTTTTAAAAAAAATCAGGAACGAAAAAATAAAAGGGAAAAAGGCAAGGATGGAAATCGCAAAATAAGGGGTTCGGCTTCAAACCATCCTAATTCCTAAATAATATACTCTCTTATCACTTTAGGTTTTATTCATCTTCTTCATCATGAGAGGTACGATTCACCTAGGTGCTCAATGGCCTTTTTTTGATAAATTCTCCCAATGGGTAAAGTACAGTTGTTTATTTCTACTTTGGCAGCAGAGTAAGATGTGACCCTATTTAATTGTACAATAAACGATTTATGAATTCGGGCAAATTCTTTTGGTAAAATAGCCTCCATTTTTGATATACCAATTTTTGTGATCAAGTGACCACCATTGTTTAAATAAATTTTTACATACCCTTTAATGCTTTCCAGATACAAAATATCTGCATAATATACTTTTACCTTTTTTTTATTGACGTTAAAAAATACATATTCTTCATTTGGGCTTAAAGTATTTTTATTTGAATTTACTGGCCGTTGCAATCTGGACACTGCTTTAATAAACCGCTCAAACTCAATGGGTTTTAACAAATAATCGACTATATCATACTCATAACTTTCAACACCGTAATTATGAAAGGCAGTTGTTAAAATAATTTGCGGGGGCTCGGAAAGAAGGTTGATCAATTCAAAGCCTTTTATTTTCGGGAGGTGTAAATCTAAAAACACCACATCAACGTTTTGTTCTTTCAAAAAAGCCAAAGCCTTCAAAGGATCGTGGAATGTCCCTATCCATTGGAGTAGCGGTATTTTAGAAATATAGCTCTCCAACAATTCCGATGCGAGCGGCTCATCTTCAATTATTATGGACTTTAAATTATTCATTTAAATCTAATTTTAATTGAACGCAATATTTTGTTTCATTCTGATTGAATTCGAGCGAATATCTGTCTGGATATATCAGATCCAATCTCCTTTTTACATTTGCCAAACCCACCCCATTACATCCATTTTTTAAATTCAATTCTGAGTCATAAGAATTTTTACAACAGAATAAAAATTGCCCTTCGCTTTCATTCAATAAAATCCTTACATCAACTGTGGAAGTGGATTCCCCCGCCCCATGTTTAAATGCATTTTCAATAAAAGGCAACAATATCAATGGAGCAATCGGGTAGCTTAAGTTCTCAATATTTTTTTCCACTTTTAATTCCAGCCTGTTGGAATATCGGAGCTTCTCCAATTCCAAATAATCATTTACAATTTCTAACTCTTTTTTCAAAGGTATTTTATGGTTCGACGATTCATACAACACAAAACGCAACAACTTCGACAATTTAGAGACTGCAGGTGCGGTGGTGTCCGATTTTTTTGTCGCCAGCACATAGATATTGTTCAAGGTATTAAATAAAAAATGAGGGTTGACCTGCGCTTTCAAAAATTGCAGTTCGGATTGCAATTTTTCTTTTTCCAACAATTCCAATTTACGCTGCTTCTGAAAATTGGCCATAATGGATTCAGTGGTATATATCAATGCCATTGGAGTAATAACCCTGATAAATGAATAAGAGGATAAAATAGGGGCAAAGGGGTCGAAGCCAGGAAAATAACCAAAAGCAATGGGAAAAGCCAAGTAATTCAAGAAGAGGCGGTAAACCAAAAGACTGGCAAATAAAAATATGATGATCTTTAATAGTAAAAATGCGGCCTTTTTTTTACCCATTATTTCTTTTGGTAAAAACCAATACACAAATAAATAAGACAATATGGCCCGGGGCACCATGAGCATGGCAATGAATCCAGCATTTGCTTCCAATGGGGCATTTTCATATCGCATGGCCCAGTACAGCAAGGTTTCTATAAAAAATAAAAACAACCAAATCCCAATATGTACAGCGATTTTCAATGATTAGATTTTTTAAACATTAGGAGGTTATTTAAAATAACCTCCTAATTTAAGTCGCTTATTTATTTCCCATCAATTCACACAAATTTCCTAAACCCCATCCGTATAAAGCTAATTTTAATACCGTATTTATTGCAATATCCAATACCAAAATAAAATGGTCGCTTTATTTAATGTCGTTCGTTTATCGCAACCTGCATTTCGTGAACAACAAATCGTTGTTTGGTCAATTATCGGTGGCTTAAAAATTTGTGCTGTTTAAAAGACAATTATTTTGAGAGTATCAGCGATAATTTTGTCCAAGTGAAACAATTAGAATTTGAAACTACTATTTTAAACATTGTAACCACCCATGCATCAAGCATGTTAGGCACACAATCAAAATCAATCTTATTATGAAAAAATCAATTTCATCCAAAATCAATTTGCCGGATTTTGAACAACAAAAAATCATCATTTCAAAAGAACAGGCTTCACAAATAAAAGGAGGCTATGGGCAAACTGCTGACCCCGATGGGTAAATTAGTAGCTGAATTTATTTCTTAACAATTAAAATCACTTATCATGAAAAACAAAATCGACGTTTTTAAGCAAGCAGAATTACCCAAAAAAGCAACAGGGGATTTAAAAGGTGGCCAAAGCACTATGGCCATTTTAGGATAGTCTCTTCATATTGGTGTTGATTTGATCTAAAAAAGTTAAGCAACACCAATTATAAATTCCAATAAATATCTTTTCATCATTTAAATCATTCTATCATGAAAAAACAAAAATCACCCAAAACAAAATTGCTGGATTTTGAAAAACAGCAAATTGTAATTTTAGAAGTAAGAACTGTCGAATTGAAAGGGGGCAGAGGTATGGTTATTGAACCAGATGGATAATAAATGTAACAGTTAACCATTAATTGCTTGTACTATTCCAATTACCACAAACCTAAAGGTTGGATCATTTTGGTTCAACCTTGTTTTTCCATAATATTAATTAAATGAAAAAAATTACTGTCATCATTTTTTTTCTACTTCCACTATTTATGGTTGCCCAATTGGAAGTCACTACAGTAACCGAACAGTTCAACGGAAGTGGTGGCGTTAAAATAGGGCCAGACGGAAATGTATATATCGCTGATTTTGGTCAAAGTCTCTCTACTGGTAGCGGCACAGAGGTTTGGCGGTATAATATTGAAAATGGTGAGTTAGAATTATTTGCAACTGGTTTTACGGGAGCATCGGGAAATGATTTTGACAGCAAAGGCAATTTATTCCAATCGAACATAAATATTGGCGTTGTAAAAAAGGTGACATCGTCAGGTATTGTCTCTGATTTTGCAAGTGGGTTTATAGCACCAGTGGGCATTGCAATAGACGGCGATGACAATTTATTTGTTTGTAATTGTGAGGGCGGTTCAATCAGCAAGGTCACTTCAACGGGGGCAGTCTCTACCTTTTCAAGTGGCCCCAATTTTCAATGCCCAAATGGGATGACGATGGATAATGTAGGCAATCTTTACATCTCCAATTTTTATAATGGAAATATTATAAAAGTAACACCGAATGGATCGAATTCGATTTTCGCTACAGTGTCAGGCACTCCGGGGGTTGGTTATAATGGGCATATTATTTATTCGCCCGCCAACGACATTCTTTATATAGCCAGTCACGGTTCGAGCAAAATATATAGCCTCACTTTGCAAGGGGAACTAACCCCTATAGCAGGAACGGGTGTCCGGGGAAATAAAGATGGCCCTGCTGATGAAGCGACTTTTTCCCGCCCCAATGGCATTGCTGTCACTTCTACAGGAGACACGCTGCTTGTCAACTCTTCCATCCCATTGACCAATGGGAACGGCAACCCGCTGAACCCCTCCGTGCTAAGAATGATCACGGGTGTGAACAGCCTTTTTACAAGTACCAAAAAATTGGACAAAAACATTCGGGATGTTGCTATAAACCCAGTACCAGCAAGTAATTATATCACGCTTGAATTCCAATTGAAAAAAACAGATCATATAAATGTTGACATATATGATATGTCAGGAAAAATGGTTGCAAAAATAGTGGATAAAAAATTGGCCAATGGCCAACACCAAATTAAACAAAGTCTGAATTTAGAAAATGGCATTTATTCCATTTCGATAAAATCTGGAGGGCATGAAATTTCTAAACTTTTTAATGTTCAAAAATAATCATGAAAAAAAAGACAAAATCGCTATTGGTCACTGGGCTTTTATGCATGGGGTTTACTTTGTTCACAAAATACATTTTCCAAGTGCCTGAAGACATTGACGATTTTCTTAAAGGGTTTGGAGTTGTATTTATTGTTTCAGCACTTTTCATGCATGTAAGAAAAAAAAGTCGTTGTCCTAAATCAAAAATTAGTGAACTTAAAACCCTGTAAATCGAAATTGTTCGCATATAAAAACATCACAAACATAAGACGGCGGGAGCAGTACTTTAGTCCCCAATGGATAAATAAAAGTAGAACTTCTTTTCATTATGAGTAAAGTATTTCTTCGGGCATAACCCACTAAAATGGGTTATGCTTTATTTAAAATTTAGCCTTCAAAAATTATACATCATACTTCCAACTTTAAAAATTAAAACATGAAAATATCAAAAACTATTTTTTTGGCTTTTGCTTTTTTTGTCATTTATCAAATAAATGGCGTGGCTCAATTCCACTCACCAGCAATAAATACAAAGCAACAATTTGAGAAACAATTTCCCAATCATTTTTTTCTCTGGAATAAAAAAACAGGCATGCCCCACCGGGCGTTTGGCCCTTCCATTCCAATCACTAATTTTTCAGAAATAAACAAAGAAAATGTGGAAGCGGCTTCATTGGCATTCTTACATACCTTGCCGGGTTGGAGAGATGGGCTGCAATTAAAAATGGAGAGGGCCGTTTATGCCAATGATTATTGGTTTGTTTCTTTTTCCCAAAAAATGCATGGACTAAAAGTATGGGGCTCGGAAGTAGAGTTGCGAATTAATAAAGAGGCAAAAGTGGCAGCATTTGGGTTTGATATTTTTCAGGAAATTCCCTTTGCACCGGAATTAATACTGCCCGTGGAAACCATTAAAAATTCATTACAAGATTTTGCTGCAGATCTGGGTTTTAAAAAAATAAAAATAAACCGGTCGCCCGAAATTTTTATTGTGCCCAGCCACTCCCCCACTCCAACTCAGGTAATTTATCAAATAGAATGGATAGCTGAAAACGCAGCGCATTTTGAAAGCACATGGCTCGATGCCATATCTGGAACAATTATTAAAAGGGAAAATAGGCTTTGCCAAGCCAATATAGAAGGGGAAGTCAATGCAGAAATCCTTCCCGAACTGGCAACGGATATACCAGCCTTCAAAAAGCTCCAACATCTCTCAGTCCAGATCGGCAACGAAATTTTAACCACTAACGAAAACGGTCATTTTTCAACGGATATAACTTCCCCGACCACGCTTACTGCTCAATTAAAAGGGCCATATCATAATGTCACCCGTCTGGCAGGTCAGGATGCCAAAATCGAAATGATGGTCAATCCGAATGATGTGATCGACCTTAGTTGGGACAATGGAAATTCACTCATTTCCGAACGCAATGTATTTTACCATACCATGAATACTTATGATTTTTTAAAATCTTTTGACCCGACATTGACTACCCTTAACTACCCTATGAAAAGTATTGTTGAAGATACCGATGACACATGCAATGCCTATTGGGATGGCAACGATATCCATTATAATGTGGGGTCAGGTGGTTGCATCAATGCTGCCCATTCAGCCATCACCATTGCTCATGAGTACGGGCATGCGATCAACGACCGGGTGTATAATGCAGCTGGCGTACTACAGGGCATGAGCAAGCTCGCTCTGCACGAAGCGATGGCCGACGTAACGGCTTGCCTCTTTTTCGATGAGCATCAATTTGCCCTTGGATTTTACACTCCTGGCGTACCAACCAGAGATTTGAAAAATAACCGCCGCTACCCTGAGGACGTCACTGGACAACAACATAACGATGGGCTGATGCTGGCAGGTTCGTTTTGGGATCTGCGGGAACTGACATCTATCGAAACGGCTTACCGATTGGCGCATTTTGCAAAATATGGCGCACCTGACGACCCTGATTTGGGTATTGCCTTTGCCGAGTATTTTTTGGAAGTGCTTCTGGCCGACGATGATGATGGCGATCTCTCGAACGGAACGCCACATTTTGCCGAAATCAACGAAGCATTTTGCAATCATGGAATTGGAATGGGGCTGTTTTTCAGTGGTGATGCCAGTCACGAAGCATTGGAAAATACAACGGATAAGACCAACCCCTACCCAGTGGTTTTTGAATATCAACAACCTGTAAGCGCTTTCGGAACAGAAGAAATAAAATTGCACTACTCGACCAATTATTTTCAAAATGAGAATACGGTAATTATGACACCCGCAGGCAATGGGGGCTTTGTTGGAGAGATTCCAGCACAGCCAGAAGGTTCGGTCGTAAAATATTATTTCACTTATGGGGCAACTGGATGCTTATTTCAAAAATTCCCAAGTGGCGAAGCCAAGAGCGAGCACTTCAGTTTTTTAGTTGGCGATTACACTTCGAAATGGAAGGACGATTTTCAGACAGACCAAGGTTGGACAGTTGGTTCGCTTGGCGACAATGCCACTGCAGGCCGGTGGCAATGGGCCATTCCCCAACAAACTATCAGCGACGCCAATACGCTCGTCCAACCTGGCAGTGATTACTCAGAAAATGGCACCCACTGCTTCGTAACGGGTGCAGCACATGGACAGTTTTGGTATTCCCACGATGTGGACGGTGGCAGTACCACACTCATTTCCCCTGCCTTTTCAGGGATCGACGGAAATGAAACGGTCGTGCAGTATTTTAAATGGTATGTCGATGGTGCCGGCACCGTAGCCCCTACCCAAGATATTTGGCAAACGGAAATATCCAATAATGGTGGTGACTCATGGAGCATTGTGGAGCAGACCACACAAGTGACTAATTTAAAATGGACAAAAGTGCAATTCAAAATTTCGGACTTCATCGAACCGACCAATAATATGCGCATGCGATTTGTAGCTGCCGATTATGATCCGGGCTCCATTGTGGAAGCATTGATTGATGATTTTGAAGTGCTGAGCATAGACGGAATTTTGCCGACAGAAGAAAACATTTTTGAAAATTTGGTAGAAATATATCCGAACCCCGCAGGAGAATATTTTTATTTAAAAATTTTAGACGAAGAACTTTTATTAAATTATGAAGTAAAAATATTCGATGTGTTGGGAAAAATAATGTTGCAAAAAAATAAGCTTGGGAAAAATAATAAAATAAATACCAGTTATTTTTTAAGTGGGGTTTATTTTGTCGAAATTTCCAATGAAGATTTTTACGTAGTTAAAAAAATAATTATAGAGAAATAATTTTGCTCATGTCCTACAAATTTAGTAAAGCATAAAAACGTATTTTTTTTAACCCATAGTTCACAAAAGGGCACATAAGTTTAATTTTTTTCAAAGATTTAAATACTCGTTTTTAACAGACTTGCTCGACCATACCGGCAATTGGCATCCTGTAATGGGTTCAGAAAATTTTGTCCACCCGTCCAATAGGTCTCCGCAAAAGGTGCTTCTTTTGGGAAATTGCAACGGTTGTGAAAAAACATGCGTCCCGCTGCTTTCAATACATGTAAATAAGGATTTTCGGAAATTTTAAACACGCCGGTACGCTCCTGATTTTGATGATCATAAATTTGGTAACTGCCTGCCTCAGCCAATTCTGAGAAATCGAACCACCACCCCCGGTCGCCGGAAGCGCCTTCGGTTTCGCCATTATCAAATTGGGTGACCGGGCCAATGAAAACAGTTTGGTCATTAAAGGCTCTTCTGACTTCCAATTGGGCGGATGGAGCATAACTTTCCGCTGCATTAAACCCAACTTGTGGATCGCTCAGTACGGCTACTTTCTCGGCATTTAAAAAATAACCGAATTGGTCAATGTGGATGAATGGGCTATTTTGCGAATAGAGGGAAAAAAGGAAATGGAAAAAATTAAAGAGGTAATTGTTTTTTTCATTTTTTGGCTGTTTGATTTTTAATTGAGGAAACGAGCGCCGAGGTTGTAATGTTCAGTGGCAAATTTAATGGTGTTAGCGCTTGAAGTGCTAACACCATTCATCACATATTACTGCGCCCAACCTTTCGACCCCGGCAACCGATCCGTCGGCCCAGCACCGAACCAATGAGGGTATTCCATCGATAGTTTACTTACCTCATCCAGACGCTGCAATTCTTCCTCACTGAATTTCAAATCCACCGCTTTTAAATTATCCTCCAATTGGTGCATTTTTTTCGCCCCGATGATGACGCTGGTCACGCCCGGTTTGTGGAGCAACCAGGCCAATGCCACCCGTGCAACGGAAGCATCGTGTGCCTTTCCAATTTCCTGCATCACACCCACGATGTCGTATGCCTTTTCCTTGTTGATCGGCGGAAAATCAAAACTGCTGCGGCGGTCATCGCTACTGCCTTCTTTTTCACGGGTAAATTTCCCAGTCAAAAAACCGCCTGCCAAAGGACTCCACGGCAGGATAGCCAAATTTTGGTCGAGTGCCATAGGAACGATCTCCCGTTCCAGTTCCCGCCCGGCAATGGAATAATAGCACTGCGCAGATTTGAACTCCGCCCATCCATGTTGGCGGGAAATGGACAGCGCTTTCATCGCCTCCCATCCCGTCAGGTTGCAGTAGCCGATGTAGCGCACCTTTCCCTGTGTCACCAGATCATCGAGCGCCCGCAGGGTTTCCTCCCAAGGGGTGTAAGGATCGTTGGAATGGATTTGATAGAGGTCAATGTAATCGGTACCGAGTGCTTTTAGGCTCTTTTCAACTTGGTTCATCAAATGGTGGCGGGTCAATCCGACGCCGTTCACATTGTCGCTCATGCGGAAGCGGGCCTTAGTCGCCACGATCACTTCCTGCCTCCGATCGCCCAATGCCTTGCCGAGTATTTTTTCCGATTCGTGGAGGGCATAGGTGTCAGCGGTGTCAAAAAAATTGATGCCTGCATCCATCGCCCGATGCACCAATGCATCAGCCCCTGTTTGATCGAGTGCACCGATGGATTCAAAGACGCCTGTGCCTGCAGCCGCCAAAGGTCATGGTGCCCATGCAGAGTTCGGAGACGAATAGGCCGGTGTTCCCAAATGTTCTGTACTTCATGTTTTTTTGTTTTTTTAGTTTTTGAAAAAAAGGATAACGCTTTGGTTGGTAAATAGTTAAGTGATTTTCACAATTACAATAATCATTGCACTTGAACATTAGCATCACTCGAATATCAATTTGAAATTTCTTATTTTTGTAAAAAATCTTATACATGAGTTATCAACCTTATATTCGACCACCTTTAAGTAATTTACAGTTAGAATTACTGAAACTGTACGCTGACGGCATTTCCGAAGACGACCTGAAAGCGATCCAACGGCTAATAGCAAGGTATTTCGCTGAAAAGGCTTCTGATGAAGCTGATGAAACCTGGGAAGAAAAAGGATATAGTGTAAAAGAAATATTAAAAGAACATAGTCGCACTCCTTATAAAGCTCCAAAAAAATGAAAGTGGCCCTTGATACCAACATCCTGTTGGTAGCCATTTCCCGTAAAACACCCTACTATCCAATTTTCGATTCATTGCTCAATGGAAATTATGAATTATGTGTGACCACGGATATATTGGATGAATATGCCGAAAAATGAGGTGATAAATTCAGCGCCAGGGTTATGTTCAATACAATGAGCGCAATCGAAAAATCACCTGATATAATCCATATTAATAAATATTTTTTCTGGAATTTAATTACCGTTGATCCTGATGACAATAAATTTGTGGATTGTGCTGTAGCTGCTTCCGCAGATTTTATAGTCATCGAGGACAAACATTTTAATATATCAAAAGATATTCCTTTTCCACCCGTCACAGTCATTTCCTCTGATGATTTTGTGGAGGTTTTAACAGGAAAAAGACCAGTAAAAAAATAAACTTATAAAAATCCAGATTTAACAAACATTGAATATTTGTCGAATCTCCCATTCACCGTTAATACTAACCAAGGCTATTAAAAAACATTGGCATTAATCGAAGAAAACAAGCGCACCAAAAAACCCTTTTGGGATTTGGGAAAATTACATGGCGTGCCAGAAAAACCGATTAGTGCATATTTACCTCGGTGACGATGGGTGGGCGGAGGTTTTTGCACATATGGAGGGGGCGGTGAAGCGGGTGCGAGGTGGACAATAAATAAAGAATTTATCACTACATTTGGCCTTTCACCTTATTTTCTCACCTAAAACAAAACAACAATGGATTGGACAAAATTTACCCTCGGCACTTTGATTGGTGGTATTGCCTATTTCTTTCTCGGATGGCTCATTTATGGCATTTTGCTGCACGATATGCTATCCATCCCTGCTGATATGGCGGAAGTCGTATCCTATCCCCCCGAAGAATTTAAAATCAGTTTCATGATCATCAGTTGCCTCGTGTGGGGTGCGTTCCTGACTTTGATTTTGCTGCGCTGGGCTGGTATTTCCACTTTTATGGGAGGTTTGAAAGCAGGGGCGATCATGGGGGCTTTGATCTCCCTGTCTGTCGGCTTTGGTATGGCATCGCAATTTAAATTTGGGTCGGTGAATAATATCTTGATCGACATGGTAGGCAATGCCATCTGCACTGGGTTGGCCGCCGGATTGATCGGTTGGTATTTGGGGCGAAAATAAGTTTTTTGAAAAATTGGCTAATTAAATTCAATTCCAGATCAGCCATTTAATTTTCCATTCGCTCTTTATTTTTTCCAAGTTGTGATGTTGACACTGATGATAAATTATCCCGCATGATTTATTACCACCATGCCAATACACAAAAGCATAAATTATGTTCAGACTTTAGAAAATATCCTTGGACATCCTATCAACATTTAAGTTACTATACACTTTTTGAAAAAGGCTGGTTTTCATGCCTGAGAGGAAGGTCAATTTAGAGAGGGAGGTGTTTTTTCTCCTTTTGCCTGAAAACGGATTTGAGCAAAAAAAGTGTATAGTAACTTAATCAACGTTATTTAATGGATAGGCCAAGTAATTTACCAAAAGAAGAAGTGTTAAATATGATGGGAGGGAAAAAACGATTTATTGAATATCATAATATACTGAAATTTGATTTGGACAAAGAAGATGATTGGTTCATTGAAGATTAACGGGGCATAAATCTGACAAATTTTTGAAATTTGTCAGATTGAAACTACCCACACCACTTTCACCAACCACTTATTTACCCGCCCCAAATCCCGACTAATGCGGGCCGTTTTTAAAACACCCCCCAATTCAAGGGTATATAGGTCATTCAATTTATAACCCAAACCCGCATACCCATTCCATTCCCGATAAAAAAAGGCGTCTGTTGTGGTGGGTGTATAAAGGAATTCCGCATTTGTGTTTAAATAAAACTCCCGATTATCCAAGCGATCTCCTTCCAGTGGAAAATCCAACGCAAGACGGTAGCTCAGGCGAAGGTCAAATTTATATTTTCTATTATGCCCCCTTTGTTGAAAACGCTCATCGGCACGTAAGCGTTGGCGAATTCGGTATTTTCCGAAACTGGTGGCATAGGTTAAATGTTGTGTCGGTCTTAATTCAGTGGTTATATTTTCATCAAAAGGTGTGTTTTTGCGAAAAGTAAAACTTGCAGTGCCGCTCAATTCAGTGGAGAGGTCACAAGCCAAGCCAGCGGTGGCTTCTATATGCTTAACACCATCGGTGAAGGAAACCCCTTTAATATCTCCTTCCGTCAATCGGCTTTCGCTGGCCGTTTGAAAAAAATAATCCAATCCATGTTTTATATTTCCTCCCAGACTTATAGTTGGCTCTACGGAAAATAAATGAACGTCCTGTGTTTTACTCAATGCAGGAATTAATAAAAGCAAACAAACCATGCTGCAACATTTTACGATCAACTGCTTCATTCAAAATGAGAGTTTGAGAGGATTGAGAGAAGGAGATTTTAAGAAGCATGATCAATCGGTTAAATGGTTCTAATTTCTCAAACTCTCAATCTCTCTAATATTGGTTGATTATTTTAGAGGGTAAAACGATTTTTGATTTTTTCAGCACCTCGCCATTTTTTGAAAAATAATAATTGTATATAATAACTCCTGATTCGCCCTTTCCTTTGGCAAGTAATTCATAAGTGAGGATGGGGGAAGGTGGGAGGGTTCGCTCTTGCAGTCGGGCTATCTTCCATTTTTTGAAATCGGCATTTAATTGTAGTTCGATATTTTTTTGCGTTGATGCTGGCAGAATAGAATATTCAATTTCTTTTTCAATTTCACACAGCTCGCCATCTTTTAAAAATACGATGCTGTATTTTTCCTTTTCAAAACAAAATTTTGCCTCATAATTAATTACGTCTGCTTCTATTTCTATAAAATAACGGATTTTTATTTGGTTGGAATATTCTTTTTTTAACCATTGGACAGCGGCAGGTGGAAATTCGCTTTCGGGTATTTTTTTTTCGACGTCAATTTTTTGTGCTTTACCACATGCAGCAATAATAACCGAAAAGAAAACGGTCAAAAAAAATAGGAGTAAGTAATTCGAAAAGCTATTTCTAAAATGCATGCAGAAATATTTTTTTGGAAAAAACAAAAATATAGGCTGCTTATTCTTTTTATTTGACCAACTGTAATTCAGTAATTATTGATAAGTTACTATACACTTTTTTTGTCCAAATCCGTTTTCAGACAAAAGGAGAAGAAACTCATAGAGAGGGAGGTGTTTTTTTTGATTTTTTCAGAAAAAATCAAAAAAAAACACCTCCCTCTCTAAATTGACCTTCCTCTCAGGTATGAAAACCAGCCTTTTTCAAAAAGTGTATAGTAGCTTAAATTATTGATAGTCACATTAGAAATTTAATTTCAGGATTTAAATCATGGTGATTTTAAAAATCAACATGATTTAGGAGCTTTAATTTTAAATGTAACTATCTATAAAATATGCGATGAAGAAAAATGGGGAGACAGTGGTTTCTTATTAATTTTTTGATTTATTGACCATGTCCAATGCCACATCGACAATCATATCTTCCTGTCCACCGACCATTTTTCTTTTACCGAGTTCTTCCAAAATGCTACGCGTATCTAAATTGTACTTTTTCGCAGCCCGTTCAGAATGGAGCAAAAAACTGGAATACACCCCGGCATAACCAAGGGATAAAGTTTCACGATCTACACGAACTGGCCTGGTTTGCATGGGACGGATAATGTCGTCAGCAGCATCCATCAATTTGTACAAATCACTATTATGGTTTGCACCCATTTTGTTGAGCACGGCAACGAGGACTTCCAAAGGGCAGTTGCCCGCTCCTGCCCCCATTCCGGCCAGTGAAGCATCGAGTCTTGTTGCTCCATGTTGCATGGCTACAATGGTGTTGGCGACCCCCAACCCCAAGTTGTGGTGGCAATGAATGCCAATTTCAGTCTCTTGTTTCAGCACATCTTTGAAAGCCTTGATGCGATCAATAACACCATCCATCAGCAGCGCTCCCGCCGAGTCGGTCACGTAAACGCAATCAGCACCGTAAGACTCCATCAATTTGGCTTGTTCGGCAAGTTTGGCTGGTTCGTTCATGTGAGCCATCATCAAAAAGCCTCCGACATCCATGCCAAGTGATTTGGCCGTTTCTATATGCTGGGCAGATACGTCCGCTTCGGTACAATGCGTGGCAACCCGAACACTTTCCACACCAAGCTCCCTTGCCCTTTTAAGGTCTTCTATAGTTCCGATGCCGGGTAGCAGCAAAGTGGTCAGTTTTGCATGTTTTAGGTTTTCTGCAATGCCTTCCAGCCACTCCCAATCGGTATGAGCACCAAACCCGTAGTTGAAACTTGATCCGGCCAGGCCATCCCCATGGGAGATTTCGATGGCATCAACTTTCGCATCATCTAAAACCTTGGCGAGCTTTGTTATTTGTTCTTTTGAGTATTGGTGACGGATGGCGTGCATGCCATCTCTCAAAGTCACATCCTGTATGTATAATTTCTTATCCATGGTTATAAGCTTTTTGATATTTTAACTGAGCTATTTTTTCAGCTGTAGCTTTAGCAGCAGACGTCATTATGTCCAAATTCCCTGCATATTCGGGCAGGTAATGTCCTGCTCCTTCCACTTCCAACAGCACCATTGTTTTAAGGCCATGCCGATAGCCCAAACCTTCTATGAATACAGGTGAATCTTTGGTGATATCATCGAACTGCACCTCTTGGTGCAATCGGTAGCCGGGAACATATTTCTGTACTTCTGCCACCATATCCTCGATACTTTTCCTGATACTATCCCTGTCTGCTTGCTCGCTTAGGGTCAGTACGGTATCGCGCATGATTAAAGGTGGTTCGGCAGGGTTCAAAATAATGATGGCTTTTCCTTTATCAGCCCCGCCAATTTTTTCAATTGCTTCAGCAGTGGTCTCGGTAAATTCATCAATATTGGCTCTTGTGCCCGGCCCTGCCGACTTACTCGCTATGGAGGCAACTATTTCCCCATAGTGTACTTTGGCCACCTTGGATACGGCAGCTACAATGGGGATCGTGGCCTGGCCTCCGCAGGTAACCATGTTTACATTATCGCCTTGATTTATTGCATCGGCATTTACAGGGGGAATCAAATATGGTCCTATCGCTGCCGGCGTCAGGTCAATCATTTGCTTATCAGGATATTCTTTTATTTTTCCATAATTATAATGATGGGCCTTGGCTGAGGTTGCGTCGAATATAATGCGGATGTCCTTAAATTCGTCCATCTTTATCAGTCCATCAACCGCTTCATGGGTGGTTGCTACGCCCATTCTTTTGGCCCTGGCCAGGCCATCCGATTGGGGATCAATTCCGACCATCACTGACATTTCCAAAACATCAGAGTACCTCAAAATTTTTATCATCAAATCAGTCCCGATATTCCCGGAACCAATGATTGCACATTTTACTTTTTCCATAAAGTTGGATTTTATATTGTAAGTTCTCAGTAGAGGGGGGAGCTAAATGAATTTATTTGGTCAGTAATTTTCAAGAAAGAGTTTTGCTATCCCGATAGGGTCATCGGGATAGCAAAACAGAGCAACGATAACTGATTTGCTAAATTTTATCCCGAAGTAAATTCAGGATCAATTTCTCTCTCCCTATTGAGGGTTTAATTTATGTTTTGCTAAATTTTACTGACACGCTTCCAAGTCCACCGATCTTGGCGACTACCTCATCGCCAGGGTTGACTGTCGTCATGGAACCCAATGCTCCGGATAAAATCACATCGCCAGCCTTTAAGGGCCTACCCATCTTCGCCATGGTCTTCGCCAACCACAGGGTGGCATTTATGGGTGACCCCATACATGCGGCACCTTTCCCTTCGGACACCTTGTTACCGTTGACCGACATTTCCATGGGACAATTGATGAGGTCAACATTTTCAAGTTTAACAGGCCTGTGCCCAAGCACAAAATGACTGGCCGAAGCGTTGTCAGCAATGGTGTCCGTTATTTTGATGTTCCAATTTTCAATTCTACTTCCCACTATTTCAATGGCGGCCAAAGCATAGTCTATTGCAGAAAGCACATCAGCGGCACCTATTTGAGGGTCGGTCAAATCAGATTTTAGTACAAAAGCAATTTCCGCTTCCGCTTTTGGTTGCATGAGCAGGTTGAAGTCCATCTGTAGTCCATTGGCTACTTCCATATCGTCGAACAGCATCCCAAAGTCCGGTTGATCGACTCCCAGTTGTTTTTGAACTGCCACAGAGGTTAGTCCTATTTTGCTTCCAACTATCCGGGCACCTGCTTTTCTCCGTCTTTCAGTATTAATGTCCTGCGCCGCGTAAGCAACTTCAACATCCTCAATCCCTATGATATCACGAATAGGAGCGCAAGTTAAACCAGTTTGTGAAGCTTGCAATAACCGGTCAGCTACTTCCGTGATTTTAGATGCATCCATATCGTAAACATTTGTTCATTTTAATTTTTTTTATCTTTTCATCCATCTCTCTATCAGTGTTTTATGGGAAATAAAACACTGATACTTTGGGTTATTCCATACTATTTGACCAAGCGATTTTAATTAAACAAAAAGTGAAGCCGTCCGAATAAAAAGTCCCGCGAAGATACCGACTATAAATATTCCTCTTATCTATTTGGTTTTACAGCACAAAATCAATTCCCTTTTCCACCATTTCCCCGTACCGCTGTTGGTCAAAACGGTACAGGAAAGCTCCCTTTCTGGAAGTGGATTTGTCCTTCTCCTCCAGTTTGTCGAGTATATCCATTGAGAGGATTTTCTTTCGGAAATTGCGGCGGTCAAGTTCCCGTTGGTAGATAACCTCATATAGCTTCTGTAACTGGGGCAGGGTAAATTTTTCCGGCAACAACTCAAAGCCGATGGGTCGGTACCGAGCTTTGCGGCGCAATTTCTCCATAGCGTCCGACACCATTTGGTTGTGGTCAAGGATCAGCCGGGGGATGGAATTAAAATCGAACCACTGTGCCTGATGCGTTTCCACCATTTGAGCCTCCTCTTCACCAAGACGGATAAGTGCAAAAAAGGCTTGTGAAATGACCCTTGCCCCAGGATCCCGGTCAACTTCACCATAATAGTCCAGCGGTTCCATGAAGATGTTTTTTAACCCAGTATATTCTTCCAACACTCTTACAGCCGCTGCATCCACACCTTCATCCGGCTTCACGAAACTACCGATGACTGACCATTCGTCTTTGAACGGCTCCACTTTTCGCTTGAACAGGAGCAGTTTAAGCCCCTCCCTATCAAAACCAAAGATTACGCAATCGACAGCTATCAAAATAGGCGTGGCTTCCTGGTAAAAGGGGATTTTCCGAGTCTTTTTCATAAAACAAGGCCTTAAATTTTGAAATCTCAAAATTAAGCGTTTAATTTACACTTGTAAAACAAGCGTAAAAAATACATTTGTAAAGTGAGAATTTCAAAAGATTAAGTTTCATACGTATTTAATGTGGCAATCCACTCAAAATGGTATTGCCACTTTTTCATTCCCAAGCCAAAAAATTATTACTAAGGATCGGTATGGAAATGAGAGCAAAGGCCAAGCCCTAGCCATTCATTTATCGGCAAAAGACAAGCTCATGATTTCAGCAACAAAAGACATGACTATTTCAAAAAAACAAACACCTATGCTGAAGGCAGTCTCGGTACAAGCGCCTGGCCGCATCAACATCATTGGAGAACACACGGACTACAACGACGGCTTTGTGCTGCCTGCCGCTATTGATAAAAAACTCACCGTGCACATGCACCGGAACGGTACCAACAGCGCGGCAAATATACATGACCGCAAACGCCAAAAAACCTTTTCCTTCGACCTGCAAAATTTCAGTCCAAGGGAAAAAGGATGGCACAACTACATCATGGGCGTGGTGCATGAAATGCAAAAGATGGGTGCTGAAATCCAAGGGTTCGACGCCGAATTCGAGGGAAACGTGCCCATCGGTGGTGGCATGAGTTCCTCGGCAGCGCTAGAATGTAGTTTTGCCTTTGCCCTGAACGAACTGTTCGACCTCGGCCTCGGCCAATGGCAGCTCATCAAGGCGTCACAGATGGCTGAGCACAATTTCGTCGGCATTAAATGTGGCATCATGGATCAGTTCGCAAGTATAATGGGCCGCAAGGACCAGGTCATGTTGCTGGACTGCCGCAGTCTTGAATACAAGTATTTTCCTATTGAATTGGGGAACTATCAACTGTTGCTGCTGAACACCAACGTTTCCCATTCGTTGGCCTCTTCCGAGTACAATACGCGTCGGAGTGAATGCGAAGAGGGGGTCGCCATTTTGAAAAATAAACAACCTGGAATCACTAACCTCCGGGATGTGACTTTGGAACAAGTTATAGCCAACAAGGGCAAAATGCCTGAACATATATTCCGCCGCTGCCACCATGTCGTTTCAGAAAACAAGCGGGTGTTGGATGCGACCCAAGCCCTTTTGGACGGTAATTTTGCAGGCCTAGGGGAACTGATGTACCAGTCGCATTTCAGCCTACAGAATGACTACGAGGTGAGCTGCCCGGAACTCGACTTTCTCGTGCAAGAGACCCTGAGCAAAGATTATGTGCCCGGCGGCCGGATGATGGGCGGTGGCTTTGGCGGTTGTACTATCAACGTTGTAGAAAAGAGCAAAGCCGGGGAGTATGTGGAACAAGTTTCTGAGAGCTACCGCAACCGATTCGGCATTGACCTGACGCCTTATGAAGTCTCAATTGAGGACGGAGCAAAGGCCATCGGATAATATTTTCGACTGCCTATAGTCCTTCTATTGCCAATGACCAAAAAAAGAACAGATGCTCAATTTTTCCGAAGACCCGCACCGTCGATACAACATCCTGACAGGAGAATGGGTACTCGTGTCGCCCCACCGCACCAAACGCCCCTGGCAGGGCAGGACGGAAAAAACAGCTAACAAGAAGCGGCCATCTTACGACTCCTCCTGCTACCTCTGTCCCGGCAATACGAGGGCAGGCGGACACAAGAACCCTGATTATCCCGACACCTTTGTTTTCACAAATGATTTCGCTGCCCTCAAGCCGGATAGTGGGAACGGGAAATTTGAAAAAGGGCTGTTGAAAGCAAACGGTGAACGGGGCATCTGCAAGGTTGTTTGTTTTTCCCGTGACCACTCGCTTACCATTCCTGAAATGGAGGTGGAAGACATCCATAAGGTTGTGAACCTTTGGCAGAAAGAATACTTCGAACTCGGCAGCAAGGATTTCATCAATCACGTCCAGATTTTTGAAAACAAGGGCGTTGTCATGGGCTGTAGCAACCCACACCCACACGGACAGATTTGGGCGCAAAGCTCCGTACCACAAGAGGTAGCAAAAAAAGCAGCCCAACAATTGAAATATTGGGAACAGAACGGAAACAGCCTGCTATCGGACTATCTAAACCAAGAACTGAGTGAGGAAGAAAGACTTGTTTGTCAAAATGAAGATTTTGTGGCGTTGGTGCCTTTCTGGGCCGTTTGGCCTTATGAAGCAATGATAGTCCCAAAACGGCATTTCCAGCACATCGGACAAATGACGGAGAGCGAAAAACATTCCTTCGCCGCCACCCTCAAAGACCTAACGCAACGGTTCGATAGGATATTTGAAACATCCTTCCCGTACTCTTCCGGCATCCACCAAAGCCCCACCGATGGGGAAAATCATCCGGAGTGGCATTTTCACATGGCCTTCTATCCGCCTTTGTTGCGGTCGGCCACGGTGAAGAAATTTATGGTTGGCTACGAGATGTTCGCCAATCCACAACGGGACATCACGGCGGAAATGGCGGCAGCGAAACTGAGGGAAGTTAGAAAATAAACAAAAGCAATAATTTGGTTTTATTTGGTTAGGGCTAGGCGGGAGACTTCGGTCTCCCGCTTTTTTTGCTTGCTTTTGAAGGATTGTGTAGATGCTTTGGTAAGTTTTGCAGTTTATCAATAGCAGTGATTTATCTAATTTGGCTCTACTTGGCATTTCCTGTCCCGCTCATTTTTTACGAACAAAAATCCAACCCTGCATACGCCATCAACCCAACTTTACCAAAAAATATCCTGTCTAAGTTGGTATGGCTATATTTTTTTCCTTCGACCTTCAATTTCGTATTATGCGCACCTCTATCCTAAATATAATCCTTGCTCTGGGTTTTCCTTTTTTTCTAAATGGGCAAGCTATTTATAATGGCCACATACAGGATGTGGTCACTGGAGAAGCACTTTCAGGAGTTAGGGTGCAGTTATTAAATAGTTCAATTGAGCAGACCAGTAATTTTTATGGAGATTTTTTGATTAAGAATACCGAAATGGACAGCATCGGTAAGCCATTGAATAGTTATCGTTTCTACAATAATTCCATGATTTGGGATGGGGAATTCGATATAGCGCTGGAAATTTTTTCTATGGATGGCCGTTTGGCCGATCATCAACCAAACCTTGGACATAGCGGTAGTTATCTTTTTCCAACTTTCCCTTTTGGCGTTTATTTATTGCGGGTTTCGACCAAAGATGAAATACAAACTTTTAAGGCTTTTTCTAATGGCCAGATGACCACCATTGCAGATAAAGGAGCGGTATGGCACCGCTCTTCAGTGCCTGCAAGGTCAGATACCTTATTGTTGAGCAAGGATGGGTATTATTCAAGAACGATCCCGCTTTCCGGCAGGGATACTTTGCTTACTATTAACCTGCTCAAAAAAAGTAATGAGGAATTGCATTATTTTAATGAATTAATTGACCCCATTGCTTTTGAATTGATCAGCAGCCTTCCATCAAGGAGCAACGACGGGCAAGTTGCATCGGTGAAAATCATTTATAATACAGACGATGAATTGATGTATTATATGAACACCAAAAGGTACGAATATCATTTTACGTTTGCCCAAGCCCAACTTGGATTTAATCAGGGAAACAACGTTTTTAACCACACCCAATATAGAGAAAATGATGACCGGTATTTATACCCAGCAAACCTGAATTATTATAAAAGCCTGGATAAATATGTTCTCTATCTGGTCTCGGCCAATGAGATGAGTTGTGAAAACATAAAATTATTGTTTGACAAAATATTGGAGACTTCTTATTTGGAGGACAAACTATTTTTATTTGCAAATAGACCGGAATTTAATTTTTGCGATGTTCCAAAAATAACGCCGGAGGAATTATATGAAGGTCAGAATTATCAAGCATTAAATTTGGCAGAGAATTATGGTTATTTAAATAAAGTAGAATTAGCCGATCTAAATGATACCTATTTAGGGCGACACGATATTATTTTACTTAACGGAATTCCAAATGATGTAGCTGTGGTAGCGGGCATTATTACCACGGAATTTCAAACACCATTGAGTCATATAAATGTGTTGAGCCACAATCGGAATACGCCCAATATGGCTTTGCGGGATGGCTGGGAAAATAAACTGCTGGATTCCCTTTTGGGGCAATTGGTTTATTTCAGAGTTCAATCTGATTCTTTTGAATTGAGGGCGGCTACTTTAGAAGAAGCGACCGCTTTTTGGGCAAACAATGAGCCACAAGAAATTATTGAACTCCCCAAAAACACGACCGTTCAAGGCTTGGTCGATTTGCAATTGGCTGATTATACATATCTGGATATAATAGGTGGAAAAGCGGCCAATTTTGCGGAAATATTAAATGTCTCTTTCGATGGAAATCCCATCCCAACGCCCGAGTCTTCCTTTGCTATTCCATTTTATTATTATGACCAACATTTAAAAGATGCCGGCCTTGATATTTATATCGAACAAATGTTGCGAGAGGAGGACTTCATCAATAACCCTGCTATCAGAAAAGCGAGGCTGGAAAATTTGCAAAACCGCATTAAGGATCATCCTTTAAATCCCGATTTAATTAATTTGGTTAAAAATAAAATTAAAAATTTCGAAGAGTTTTCTTCCTTCCGTTTTCGGTCTTCCACCAATGCCGAAGACCTAGAATCTTTTTCCGGGGCCGGTTTATACAGCTCCTATTCCGCAAAGAAAAATGACGTCAACAAAACCATTGAAAAAGCCATCAAAAAGGTATGGGCAAGTTTGTGGAATTGGCGGGCTTTCGAGGAGCGGAGTTATTATAAAATCGTACATACTTCTTGTGCAATGGGCATTTTGGTACACCGCTCATTTCCCGATGAGGATGCCAATGGGGTACTGATCACCAAAAACCTTTATAATTCAAACCCTGGATTTATCATTAATGTCCAGTACAAAGAATATAGCATCGTTTTTCCCGAACCCGGCATCCTCCACGATCAGATTATGTTGCTGACCTGGTCAATCGTACCTGGTCAGGATTTTATGGCAGAGTACCTTACTTTTTCAAATATTCCTGAATTAAATGGGGAGACGGTGATGACCAATGATGAGCTGATGGAATTGGGTGCTTATTGTACGGCAATAAAAAAACATTTCTATCAAAATGTCCCTCACCAATGCAATTGCCCAGAACAAGATTTTGGTTTGGACATTGAATTTAAGGTGGATTCCCAAGTGAGCGACCGAAAAATATATATTAAGCAAGCGCGGTTTTATAAGTGACGTATGATCGGATGTAAACTCATCAAGTGCCCGATGAACTTGGGTGCGTAACATGAATTTGTAATATCTTGTACCCTATATCAGCAATTGTCGCTATTAGTTTTTTTGAAATATGAAAGCCGTTCTTTGAGGCCAAAGGGAAGGGGGTTTTTGGAGAGAGGTGTGTTTTGTGATAGTCAGATTACCGCAACAACGTTACATCCCCCCGCAACTGATGCTCCTCCGAATCAACCCCCACTGGACAACCCACCACAATATCATAAATATACACATCCGAACCAGCAGGCTTGCCATTGTATGAACCATCCCACGGGCCGAGACCGTTATAGACCTTGTTGCCCCAGCGATCCCATACCCGCATGTCCAAAACGACTTCGGCATTTTTGGAAACAATGCTGAACGTATCATTGGTGTTGTCATTGTTGGGGGTAAATACATTGGGTACAACGGCCTGGTCGGGGAAGCATCTTAGGATGGCATAAACCGTATGGGAGTCAATAGCCACACAATCGTTTTCGTCCATCACGGTAACGTAATAAGTCTCTTCATTTTCCAAAATGGAGTCTTGACAACTGGTAGAGTTATCACATTCAGACCCCATGCCACCGCCTGTCCAGGCGATGGAATCAAACGTCGTTGGCTCAATTTGCAATGTAAAAACCTCACCAATGGAAACGGTATCAGGGCCAGTTATGGCTACCTCTGGCATACCAACCGTCAGGTTGACCATTATTATGCTGTCGCAGTTGTTGGCAGCAATAAGGGTATCAGCGAAGGCAGTGGTTTCGGTATATATTTCCCCCAAAAACTCTAAGGTATCGCCATTGCAAATGAAAGTGTCCAACTCCACCATTTCCGGAACGGGATTGATAAATAGCCAAACGCTATCTATGAGGAAGCAGTCGCCTGACGCTGAAACGTTATCATAAACGCCTTCCACGTTTTCATTTTCTCCGTGAATCAGTGCGAACTCACCTTCACAGATAACAATGGTATCATAAGTCAAAATATCATCCAAGGAAGGCGAGACCGTGATTATTGCACTGTCCAAGCACCCAGCAGCAGTGCTGGCGACAACCGTATAGGTCGTTGTATCTGTGGGCATTACAGTGATGGAATCGCAAACAGTAGGGTCGTTGCAATCGCCTGAAGGTGACCATACATAAGTTTCACCTCCTGCTATATTTAAAGTGACAAAATCACCCAAGCAGATAGTGGTATCTGGCGAAACGACAAGGTCAAGCGCACCTGATTGGTTCACGGCCACTTCATCTGTAGCAGTGCATTGATTTTCATCTGTTACCAGCAAAGTGAAAATAACATCCTCTGAAGTTAATACAGTGGGGTTGTGGCTGGTCGGGCTGGTCAATGAAGGCAGACCGCCAACAGTTGCAGGTGACCACAGGTACTGCCAATCTGGATCGAAGGTAGCGTTGAGTTGCACCGGGTTGCCGGGGCAAACGGTTATATCGTTGCCTGCATCCACATCAGGCAATGGGTTTACTTCTACCATTACCGAATCAAATCCCTCGCAGCCGAAGGCATCTACCACTGTGACGGAATAAACACTGGTCGTTGTTGGGTTGACTGATTGGACTTGTAAAGTCGGATCGGTGATATCAGGCCCTTGCCAATTGTAGGTTTCCCCGTCGGTAGCGGCGAGGTTGGCTTGTTGGCCAGCACAGACTGGCGTTTCGGCAAAAGCGATGCCTGGTACGGGCTGTACGGTCACATCTATCAAGTTGTTGATTTCGCAACCACTATCGTTTTTTTCGTTCAAGGTGAACTCGTAGGTAACGGGCACAGGCGTATTGTTTTCACAACTAAAAACCGTACTCGCCACGTCGTCATGATCCAAACAATCCGCTGGCTCCCATTCATATGCAAAGCCCGGGATGGCTGGTACGCCAATGTTTTGTGCATTTCCAGAACAGACAATCAGGGACTGATCTGTTTGGTAAGTGATGGGAACAAGGGTGGACGCTGAATCAATGGAACAGGCGCATAGGTCAGGATTGATGTAAGCCACAATGTCGCAAAGGTTGCCAGGGGGTAAAGTAAAAAGACCAACCCGGGTTTCCGTCTCACCATCTGATAGGACCGATGTTATAGTAGTTGAATGCACATATTGGTCACCTGCACCATCGCCACTGGTATCCAAATAAAAATCAACTATCGTTGGCGGCACATTCGGAGGACCGTCATTCGTAATATCAAATCTAAAAGCCACCTCATCGTCACCACCCGTTTGTGTGGCGGCAATGAGAAGGTTGTCAAGTTCAAATTCAGGACGTTGAATGTCGTAGGGAAAAAGCAGCGATCCCGTGTTAGCCTTCGTGCTGCATGTATCGCCTGTAGCAGCGCATAGCGCTTGCGTTTCATTGGCCGTCCTGAAAACCACCAACCCTTGCTCGCAGCCGAACGACTCCCAGCCACTGGTATTGAAGGAAAAACAAATGTCCTCATTGGCAGGCACCCCTTCGGGCAATTGCCAGGTAAAATTGTTGCCTTCTACGGAAGGCATGCAATTGAAACTATTTTGACAATCGGAATTACAGGAGTTCGGCACATGCGAAATACCCTGTGGCAAAGTGACAATCACACAAGCACCGAGGGGCAACGTTTGCGAAGCAGTGATGTTGACCTCAAAAACCATTTCATCGGCGCAGCCGAAATCCCCCTGTGTTTCCACGTCAATATTGGTAGAGTATGGTTGGGAAATGCCGTTGATGCAGACCGGGTCGCCGGACTTGGCCACAGTATTACTGGGAATGCCGCAGTTCAGTTCGGAAGCTATAGTGAATAGGGGAAATGCATCGGCAATAAAGCCACATTCTGTCATTGTTTCAAAAAACAAGGTAATGGAATTGGCAGGCATAGAACCAACGCCAGCTAACCCATTGGTCAAGGAGTCGAAAGCTGATAAGTCCCACTGCGCCAAGGTGCTGTTGATAAGTATTGGGTCATTGACGGGAAAAAAATTGCCGCTTCCCGTTGGGTATTCCACCTGCGACGACCCCGCCACCACGCTTTGTCCCAATGGCAATTGCGCTTGGGCAATGAGTTCGTAAACGGCACCCAGATCACCGTTGAAAATTTGCAAGGAATAAGGGGCCGTTTTTTCGCAAAGATCAAAACAGCCGCTGGGGCTTTCCACCAGAAAATCAATCTCGCCCGGCGGCGATATGACTGTGATCGTATCTATTTTGTGGTAACAGGCCGTTTGCAATTGGCTGGTAAAGGGGTCGCAGTTCCAGCCATAATGAATCTCTACGCTTTCTTTTACACAAGAATTGTTGATACCACAAATTCTCAACGAGTCTTTCCCTAAATCAAAATCCCCCAATTGGAAAACGCCATTTTCCGAAGGAAAAGACAGCCCAGTCGTCGGATCAACCAACTGGAGGTCAGTTACGAGACCTGTCAGAGAGTTAAAATACAACCATGTATTTGGAGCCGGACCACTTGACTGAAAAGCAACAGGGGTTGGATCATTTACCAAAAAGAAATCCAGTTTCAGTTGGTCGTTAAAGCTAGTGAGATCATCAACGATTTGCAGTGTAAGGTTGGGGATCATGGCCTGCAAGGCGGTAGTATTTTCCTCTAACCCAAGTGGGTCTTCATCCTCCGGCATGCTATTGAGAAAGTCAAGGTTGGCGGTGATGTCAAAAGAATTTGAGCCGGACAAGTCACAATCCATTTTAAAAACATACTGCAACTGAACAAGAAAGCCTTCATCAATTGGTTGCTCTTGTACTTGGTTAAAATCAATGATGTGTACCCCATTTAAAAGCTCAAAATCAAGTGGCTGATCCATAAGAATAAAACCCGGACTTTTGGTATATTTCAATTCGTGAAGGTTCACGCTGCACAGGGTTATTTCGGGAGGAAAGACCAAACGCCAATCCTCAATAAAAATAAAGTTGCGGTGTTCAAACGGGAAAAAATTGCTGGTTGCCAGATCGAGCTGGAAAACACTGCTCCCCTCCAACATGGAGGAATCGCAGGGAGGTAATCCAAAAAGGCCGGGCCGTAAGTCATATTTATAAGCCGATACTATAAACACCTGCGATTCACAGTTACAAGAAATGGAATCATAATCCTCTATGTTTTCATCAAACAAAAACACCTCTGAATACGTCAGCAATTCAGCCGACATGGGGGTTGGATCCATTTCCTGCACCATGTTGTAAACCAACTTGTAAGCCCCATCAAAGAAAATAGAATCGCCATCGGCATATTCAAATCCAGCAGGCAAACAGCCCGACAGCGCCATAGCGGAAATGTCATACTGATAAGTAAGGGGATCGTTATCAATAATATCACTTGCAGGTTGGCCGCAGTCAAAATAGACACCTGCAGAGCTGTCAAATATGCGAACCTGGATTTCCCCTTCCAAGATCCCCGTAACGTCTGTCAAAAAGTTTAAACTGTTGGGAAGCAGTGATTTATCAGTATCAAATTTTATGTTCACATGACCAAAGGGCAAGGTCACGCCCTGGGCATCCATGACAACGACCCCGCCCAGTTTTGCCCTTATGGTATCCCCGGCAATCAAATGGTGAATAGCCACCTTTGAGAGGTCAACCGACCCTGTGCCGTCGGGGATTCGATCGTTGTCATTGTCGGGAAGGCCATAATTAGCGCGGGCAGCTTCAAAGTCGAACTTGAGGTAACCGGGCGGTTCGTTCACACAAACCGAATCGATCAAACAGTTTTGCTCAAGGCGAATGGAACTACAATCCCGCATATTGCAACTCAACGGGTAGTCCGTACATTTATTAATGGTTGACATAATAGTGACTGGTATATCGGGAGGGGGAGGGGCAAACCAATCGCCGATCAGACAAGAGGAAACAGTCGAATCCTGGCATTCAGCAAGGCAAATATCCTTACAATTATAAACAAAATCGAAGGAAGTGTCGAGGGTATCGGCCGTTAAGGGCAATTGGTAAGTAGCAGTAATCAGTGATGAAGTGGGAAATACCTCTTGCTCTATGCTGATGGGGGCTTGGCCGTCCAGCAATAATTCATTTTCATCTACCCAGGCACCACCACATGGCAATGTAATTTCCAGCACAAATTCATCATTGAGCAGGGTCAGGCTGTCATAAACAATACGATAGTGGACAGTAGCAGTGTCGCCATCTTCCAGTGCAGAACTGGGTTCTTTGCCAAGCGTGACTGCCATCTGTGCCCCTTCATCATGCACCCTGATGTACAAGGGTTGAACAACATAAGGGTTCGGTGGGCACTCCTTAAAATAGCTCCAGCGGTATTCCCAATCAATTTCAGGTTGGCTCCAGGTTTGGTCACAGTAGTAGATGTCCCAAAAAATGGTCAGCGATTGGCCCTGCCCCAACTTGGGGATGGTCAGCACAAATCCCTGTACCAGCCCATTATCTGTACCATCGCAAGGAAGCTCCAAAGGAAACGATCCATTGACCCCAATGTTATTAATATCAAGTACGACTCCTGCACTGTCCACCACGATACTGGCTGTATCTATTCCGTATTGGATGACAAATGGTACTAAAGAAAATGGCCACCGCATATCAAAAACAATATTTTCGGCAGCCCCTGTACCAGCATTGGTAATCTTCATGCCCTGCTGGTATGCCTCTGGCCCACAGAAGCATTCCCCAAAACTCGTGATGGGTTCCCAGATCAGATTGGGGATTTTTTCCGAAGGGGTAATGTCGATGATGGCCAATTTCGACACCTCCTGGCAAATCTCCCCACCACAGCCCCACTCTGCTATGATGTCCGATACAGAAGAGGTAATGTCCACACCGCAGTCGTTGACGCTGATGAATTCTGTAATAGTAATGGATTCATTTAGTTCAAAGAGCCCATCACCATCGCCAATATCCATGAAATCGCTACCATCGAGTGACAATTGAAAAATATTGCCTCCCGGCGAAATATCGGTTCCAGGCGAGCCGCCAATAATGGTGATGCCCGCCTGATAGATATCCGTGAACTGGAAGCCTTGTAGCGCCCCTGGTCTTGTATTTACAATAGTAATTTCCCGAGAAAACTGATCGTCCAGCGACCCTTCCATCAAGCCGTATTTTACCTGTGTAATGACAAGCAGTGCGCGGTTCACCTCATAAGGGTTGGTGGTGGCAGCAGTGTTGCCCCCATTCCAGTTGAAGCTGATTTCATTGACAAAGATTTCCCCTCCGTCTATGCAATCCACGGTGGCACAAGGGGCTTCAGCCTGAAAAGTAATTGTTACGGCCTCTCCCAAGGCAAGGTCGGCCAGCGCAAAAATGGGAGTGCCCAAGTCGAAAATATTAGACTCAGAAGCATTTTGCACAGTGCCGGGCAGATAAGCTATCCCGCAGTCAGTACCGCTTATGGAGGTGAAATTCACGGTTGTTGTCACACCTTCTAAAACTGATCCAGTGTTGTTGGTCACCGTCACTTCAAAAGGCGCTGATCCGCAGACAGGAAATTCGTCCGGCGTTTCGAAACTGATCGTTTGTGAGAATAGGGAAAAGCTGCACAAGAAAGAGAATGCAGGCAATAGGGCAATAGAGTGCTTGTAAGAGTAAAGCATGGGTTTAATCGTTTTGGATGTTCGCTGGATAAAGGACAGTGGACATTTGGCAATCCACTTTATTAATGGCTAAAGATAGGGAAGTTACAGTTTATTGAGAAAAATGATTTTTGTGATGATCAGTAAATAATGGTGTGGAAGTACTGGCAAGCCTACCAATTCAGAGACCAATTTTTCGAATAATGCGACCTTCTATAAAGTTGAACCGAGCAGTTATTTTTTGGCCATTATTTTTAGACTATTTATCTCCAGAATAATAAAATCAATTAATTTTGAATTTAGGAATGAGGCAACAAATAGCAACCATGATTAAAAAAATATTATTTGGACTAATGACAATAATAAACACAATTGCCATTTCCCAGAACGAACCCTTTGTCACTCCTTATGAAATAAGCCAAAACAAATTCATGAAGGAGCATAAAATAAAATCAATAATAGAATATGACCGTGACACAAGTTATTTTGACATCACCACCTTCGATAGAGAGGGTCGTACTGTCAGCTACGAAAGAAAGGGCAAGTCTTTAACAACTTATGAATATGACCATAAAGGACGGAGAACCAGATGTTATAGAAAATATACCGACGACCTAAAATTGTACTATGCGGCAAGCTACCTCGATCCTGAATATGCGGTGGTAAGTTATCAAAGCGGAAAAGAAGTCCACTATAAATTGGTCAATGGAGAATCCATACAACTAAAAAAAATACTTAGCAATAAGGACTCAATAATTACTACATTTCTGGAAGGCAACAAAACAAAATATACCCATTACAAAAAAGGTAAAATTGAGAAAGTGGTTGAAAGTGAGGAGGTTAACAACCTTTTAACCCGACGGCATTATTATTTAAACAATGAACACTTGGAACATTATATGACTTTTTATGAAAAAACCATCAAACCCAATAGAACTTACAAGCAAGATGAAGTCTTCCACGACCGGGATGTAAAAATGTTTTACAAATCGTGGTACAATGAAAATGGGATTTTAAAAAAGTACATCCAAAAAAAGAATGGAAAACTTCAACGTAAAATCAAAGTGAAATTTGACAAGTCAGGAAAGAAAATTTTCAAAAAAAGAATTTCAAAAGAGTACAACCATATCAAGCTCAAGCAATATTATCACTATAACCAAAATGATTTATTGATAAAACGGTCAGCATATTTTTATAAAAATGGCAAATATTCAAGCTCCGATGAATATTTTACAACTTATGAGTATTACAGAGATTGAGTACAGATGGATTAATAATTAATTTTCTTAAATTTGATTTCCAAACCACAAACAACAAACCCATCATGAGACAAGCAGTCGTTATCATCCACGGCATGGGCGAGCAAAAACCCATGTCCACCCTCCGGGGCTTTGTAGATTCTTTGACAAAACACGAAGCCAATGAAAAAATAAAAAACGGGGAAATAAAAGCATACGAAAAAAATTATTGGAGCAAACCCGATAAAATGTCCGAATCCTTTGAATTGCGGCGATTGGTTTTAGCGGGAAAAGGCAAAAGGCCCACCACTGATTTTTTTGAATATTATTGGGCCTTCAATATGCGGGGTACGAGCATGGGGCATATTATTCCCTGGTTCAAAACGCTATTATTTAAATGGCCGTGGAACGTGCCCAGCCGATTGTTCCTTGTCTGGCTGCTATCATGGATATTGACCATTGGCATCGCCGCAGGTTTTTTCTTGTTTTTTTCAAACAATGAAGGCAATCCATTTGGAACGGATTTAAAAGGAAAAGTAATTTCTTTTGCTTTTACGACCATATTGATCGGGCTGCAAAAAACATTGATCGGTTCAATAGGTGATGCTGCCCGCTATTTAACGCCCGATCCAGCCAATATTTCCGAACGGCATACTATCCGAAAAAATGGCATTGATTTATTGCGAAAACTCCATGAACCTGATGAAAACGGAGAACAAAAATATGATCGAATTATTATCGTTGGTCACAGCCTTGGCAGCGTAATTGCCTATGATATGATCACCCACCTTTGGCCACAATACAATACCATTTATAATTCCGGTAAAATTGTCGAAAAAGAATACATGGAGGATGTGAAAGAAGCTGCTGAAAATTTGGGGAAAGCCGTAAAAGAAAATAAAGGAATAGAGGAATTAAATAAATTAAAAATCATATTTCAAGAAAAACAAAAGGCACTTGGAAAAGCTATGCGGGAAGCGGGCAACCCATGGCTTGTCACTGATTTTGTCACGATGGGCAGCCCGCTGGCGCACGGCGCTTTCCTCCTTTCCCGTGATAAAGAAGATTTCGACGACCGAAAAGGAGACCGGGAGTTGTTGACATGTCCACCTGTACTCGACGACAATGGAAAATATTATTACTTTAACCTCAATGAGCGGCGTTATTACTTACACCATGCCGCTGCTTTCGCCCCGACGGTATGGACCAATATTTATTTTCCAGGTGATTTTATTGGTGGGCCACTTTCCGATTCGATGGGCATTGGCGTAAAAGACGTTAAAGTTTTTTACAGTGGTTTTTTTAATAAAATAATCTGTCATTTTTCACCCCTCACGCATGTCGCTTATTGGCGGGATAAAGCCGATCTGGATAAAATGGACAAATATAAAACGAGAGAGGCCATTAAACAGTTATTTGATGCGGTGGGTTTGAACCGGGCGTAATGCAGTCAATAGACTCTATTACAGTTTGGCGACCAACACTTCAAACCCTTCCTCCGTACATTTATTATTTTTTTTAGGTGAAAAACCAGCGGCCAAAAAACATTTTATGCTCGTTATATTATCCGTTTCTATATGTGCCTCTATATTTGAAATATTAGGGAATTTATTTTTGGATAAAAATTGTTTCAATATATTTCTGCCATGACCTTTATTTTTGCAATCAGGATTTATGGCCATTAAAATATGGCCAATATCTCCTTCGGTATCCATTTGAATAAAACCAATTAATTTTTCATTAAGAAAAACGGAATAGGCATAAACTGTAGCAGTTCCAGAGATATAATTAAACCATTTTTGTGTTGGATATTCAACTCTCCTTACCATTTCTGGATCTTTGAACCATTTTTTTATTTCAATAAAATCATTATGGTCTAATTTTTTAATAATATAGATTTCCATGAACTAGTATTCAATAATCCTTTGGACGGTATTTGTCAAAATCAGGTCCTTTTTGTTTTTCCCATATAAAATCATAGCCCATCTCTTTTTACTATTCTCCCACTTTTACCACTATTTTCCCCACCGTCCTTTTCGTCTCCAATCGCCGATGGACTTCAGCAATTTGGCTCACAGGGTATTCCGCTTCGATAACGGGTTTTATTTTTCCATTTTCCAACCATTGCTTGATTAATTCCAAATCCGCTGTGTGCGACTCCACCACCACGAGCCGTGATTTTCTCATTTTTAAATAAGACAATAAAGTGTCGCCAATATTTTTGGCATTCGGCACAGTAGAAATATACCAGCCGTTATTCGGCAATAAATGCTTGACTTTTCGCCAATTCTGATTACCAAACACATCAAAAAAAACATCGAAACGGGCAGGCCATTTTTCAAAAGAAAAACCCCGATAATCAATATGGCGATTGGCACCGAGTTCAAGGCATAGTTCTTTGTTCTTGGTACTGGAAATGGCTGTTACTTTCGCCCCCAATGCCTTGGCTATCTGGATGGCAAACACCCCTACCCCACCCGATGCGCCATTGATGCAAACATGTTGACCATTCTGTATTTTGGCGATGTCCTTTAGTGCTTGCAAGGCAGTCTGAGCGGTAAGCGGTACAGCAGCGGCCTCTGCGAAGGAAAGGTTTTCGGGCATGTGGCAAATTTCATTGGGCATGAACTTGACATACTCGGCCAGCGTACCGTTGTTGTGGCGGTTGGTCATACCAAATACGTGATCTCCTTTTTTGAATTCGGTTACTTTTTTACCGACCTGCACCACGATGCCAGAGCAGTCTTGGCCAAGGGTGAGCGGGAAGGAGATGCTGAGATAGGCTTTCAGTTTTCCCTTCCGCAACAGCACATCTTTGGGGTTGGCACTGGCATATTTTACCTTGACCATTACTTCCCAGTTGTCAATCTGTGGATTTTCAACTTCCACTATTTTTAGGACTTTTGGGCCGCCGTATCGGTGTACTTGTACCTGTTTCAAGATTAGTATATTAGTGAATTGGTATATTGGTAAATTTGGAAATCAAGAATTAAATCATCCTCCGCATGTAAAAATGCCCAAACCTAAATTCTTTTGATAGTTTTGCAAAAATAAAAACCATCACCCTAACCAATTCCCTAATTTACTAATATACCAATTCACCAATCACGAACCTACCACTTAAAATAGCTCGGCGCTACCTGTTCGCCAAGAAATCCACAAATGCCATCAACATCATCACGGGCATTTCGGGGCTTGGCATTTGCATCGGCACAGCAGCGTTGGTGCTGGTGCTCAGTGTGTTCAATGGCTTTGAGGATTTGATTTTGGGGCTTTTCAGCCAATTCAACCCTGATGTAAAAATAACCGTCGCAGAGGGCAAGACCTTTGAGCCTGACCCAGAGCAATTGGCTCAGTTACGGGCACTGCCCAGTGTGGCAGAGGTATCAGAAAGCCTCGAAGAGGTAGCTTATTTCGAATACCGCGACAGCCGGGACATCGGCATCATCAAAGGCGTGGATAGTGTGTACCATTATGTGACGGGCATTGATTCGACCTTATTTGAGGGCAGTTTTCAACTGAAACAGGGCGACCGCTACCTCGCTGTGCTGGGCGGAGGCATGCGGAACAAATTGCAGGTGGATGTCGAAGACCCATTTGAAGTACTCAATGTCTATATGGCCAAACGCAAGAAAGTGGGGCCGATGGAACAGCAATTCAAGAAGCGCTTTGCCTATCCCATCGGTTCTTTTAAGATTCAACAGGATTTTGACGGCCAATACATTATCTGTGCACTTGATTTTGTGCAGGAATTGTTAGGCGCTTATGACGAGGTGAGCGCTTTGGAGATACGGCTTGCGCCAAATGCGGACGTACAAGCAGCCGTTGCAGAGATGGAGAGCATCATGGGGTCAGAATTCCTCGTGAAAGACCGTTATGCGCAGGATGCTTCTTTTTTGAAACTGATGAACATCGAAAAGTGGATGAGTTTTGTCCTCCTCAGTTTGACGCTGGTGCTGGTAGCATTCAACATGATCGGATCACTCTGGATGATTGTGCTGGAAAAGAAAAGCGACATCGCCATACTGAAAAGCATGGGCGCTACCAACCAGACCATCCGCAATGTATTCCTTTATGAGGGTCTGTTGCTTTGTAGCTTTGGGCTACTTGCAGGTTTTATTACTTCCATATCTTTATACATAGCTCAAAAAACATTTGGCCTCGTGCGAATCTCAGAGGGTTTTGTGGTAGATGCCTATCCCATTAGCATGAGAATCTTGGATTTGTTGGCAGTAGCAGCGGTAGTTCTGTTGATCGGGTTTATCGCTTCCTTTCCCGCGGCGTTGCGAGCGATGAAGGTACCTGTATTGATAAGGGATGAGTAAAATCAGGTTAATTTTTATTGCTTGCAAATCGGGAGAAAATGCATCAAACGATTGGCTTTAGAAGGCTATTTTTCAAAAAAATTTTATCTAAAGAGCCGTACCCAAAACATCTGTTGGAAAGGGAAGCAGACAAGCATTTCCCCTTTACAAAAAATTAATCCCTTCTTAACCACATTTCTTGGTCAACCCACCATAAGTGACTACCTTCGCAATGTAAAAGAAAAACAAACGGCAAATTAAACCGTGCTTTTCAATTTAAGACCCCCAGACTGGAGAAGCGCCTTTAAATAAAATTTGCAATATGACCCAAGTGCTTTTTACCACTTTCCTTCAGAGACCACCTGTTCCATATCCAATAACATTTTACCAGATCATTCTTACTTGTTCATAAAACAGGAGTTCTTTCTTTTTTTTTAAACCACCATTTTGAAAGCAACTATGAAAAGAAACCCTTTAGCAAAGGCTATTGGCTTTAACCATATTTTTCAACCTTATTTTTAAATTTAAATTACTCCACTGATGAAAAAAGTACTACTCAGTTTGGCTTTAGCAGTTATGAGTTTGGCTGTTTTTGGCCAAGGGTCAACGACCAGTAGCCTGCGCGGTACGGTCATTGACGATTCCAACGAAACATTGATCGGGGCAAATATTGTCGCCGTTCACGTCCCTTCCGGCACAACTTACGGCACCGTTTCCGATGTTGACGGTTCCTATCGGATTCCAGGCATGCGTGTTGGTGGGCCTTACCGCATCACTGTTTCTTACACAGGCTATGCCGACGATGTAAAAGAAAATGTTTACATGCGTTTGGGTGAAAACCAAAAACAAGATTTCAGCTTGTCCGAATCGGCAACTGTTTTGGCTGGTGTAGAAGTGGTGGCAACGACCATTATCCCTGGCCAAAACACAGGTACCTCCACTCAGATCACAGAAGAGGACATCAACCTGTTGCCTACCTTGGATCGGGACTTGAATGACTTTACAAGGTTGACGCCTCAGGCCAAAGGAAGATTTGACGGAGGCTTCTCCATTGCAGGTATGAACAACCGCTACAACGCCATTTATATTGATGGTGCAGTAAATAACGATGTATTTGGTTTGGCTGCTAACGGAACGAATGGTGGTCAAACGGGCATTGCCCCTATTTCGATTGATGCGATTGATCAAATCCAAGTCGTCATTTCTCCTTATGATGTAACCTTGGGTGGTTTTGCTGGAGGCGGTATCAATGCTGTCACCAAAAGCGGTACGAACAACATAGAAGGTACGGCTTACTATTTCATACAAAATGAAAAATTGGCAGGAAAAGAAAACGGCAAATTTGCTGATCGGGTTGGCATTACGGACCGCGAAAGATTGGCAGAGTTCACCAATGAAACGTATGGCCTCTCACTTGGTGGCCCCATTATCAAGGACAAGGTATTTTTCTTTGTTAATGCAGAATTGCAGAATGATGTAACGCCAAGCCCTTATGATTTTGGAGAGTACAGAGGTGATGCATCAGAAGCGGATTTGGAAAACCTACGCAGTGTTGTAACGAACACTTATGGGTACAATCCAGGCGGTTTTTTGGGTAAAGAAGACAAGCTGGAAGGCACCAAATTGTTCGGCAAACTGGATTTCAACCTCAACGAATCTCACCGCCTTACTCTCCGCCACCAATACACCAAAGCGGAGCAGACGAGGCAGAATGATAGCGACGACGACGAGATCAATTTTGCAAATAACGGTGTGTTCTTCCCATCTACGACCAACTCAACTGCAGTTGAACTGAACTCCATGTTTGGTACCAAAGCTTCGAATAATTTGATTATTGGTTACACAGCCGTAAACGATGACCGTGATCCTATCGGCGGTGATTTTCCTTATCTGGTCATTGACGATGGGGATGGCCGAATCGAGCTTGGTAGCGAGGAGTTTTCCACGGCAAACGCGCTGGAACAAAAGCTTTTCACCATCACCAACAACTTTAAGTTGTACAAAGGTGCGCACACCTTGACTTTCGGTACGCACAACGAGTTCAGCAGTTTTTACAACTTGTTTATCCGCCAAAACTATGGCTCTTATGATTTCGACTCGTTAGCTGATTTTTTGAACGGAGCACCAGCAACTGAATATGACCGTTCCTTCTCAGGAGTGGATGACAAAACCGGCGATGGCTCTGCTGCAGCCGCCGATTTCAAATCCTTGCAGATTGGCCTATATGCACAGGACGAATGGGCTGTAAATGATCAGCTCACATTGACCTATGGCCTCCGCATTGACCTTCCTTCATTGTTGGACGATCCTTCTTCGATCGATCAATTTGACACGACGCTCGCCAAAGTCAGCCAGCACTATGACATCGAGGGTGCACAGGCAGGAAAAGCCCCAGAAGGGCAAATAATGTGGTCACCCCGTCTTGGGTTCAATTATGATTTAGCAGGCGATGGTAAAACCATTCTCCGCGGTGGATTGGGTATTTTCACCAGCCGCATCCCATTTGTATGGCCAGGTGGTATGTTCACCAACAACGGTATTACTGTAGGTGGTTTGAACGAACGCGATGTAAACCCCACTGACGAAACGGTTCCGTTCATTGCTGATCCTTTCAAACAATATTCAAAGGAACTTGGCAAACCTTCCGGTCAGATTGATTTGTTTACCAAGGACTTCAAATACCCACAGGTGTTCCGAACGAGTTTGGCTGTTGACAAAGCATTTGGTGACGGATGGCAAGCTACCGTTGAAGGTATGTTCACCAAGACGTTGAACAATGTCTTTTATCAAAATGTCAACTCTGATCCTACCGTTGATTTCAACTGGACCAATAGTGGTGGTGACGACCGCCCTGTTTATGTCCGTGATGACATTGACCCATCGTATAGCGCTATTTACCTTGCTTCGAATACCGATGAAGGATATACCTACAATATTACTGGTTCCGTACAGAAAGACTTTTCATTTGGCCTGAATGCTTTTGCTGCATATACTTACGGTGATGCAAAAGCCATCTTTGAAGGTACTTCTTCCCAGAACTCTTCTCAATGGAGGGGCGCCTTCAACGTGGATGGACGCAACCACGCTACTTTAGGTGTTTCTGAATTCGCCCTTGGCCATAGGATCATTATGGGTCTGAATTACAAGATCAACTGGAACGAAGGTAAAAACTTGGCAACGACCATTTCTCTCTTCTACGAAGGCGAATCAGGTTCAACTTACAGCTATGTATATGGTTCTTCCGATGCCCGCAACTTGAACAGTGAAAGGGGTAGCACCAGTCGCAACAGAAGTTTGATCTGGATTCCTGCCGACCAATCCGAAATCAATTTGGTTGATCCTTCACAATGGGCCGCTTTGGACAAATTCATCTCCGAAGATGATTACCTGAGCGAAAACCGCGGCAGCTATGCTGAGCAAAACAGGTCTCGCACGCCGTTCGAATCACAATTTGATTTGAGAATATTGCAGGATCTCAATATGGAAATGGGTGGTAAAAACCATACTCTCCAGTTTTCTTTTGACATTTTCAACTTTGGCAATTTGTTGAACAAGGATTGGGGCGTCGTGTATGACAATCCATTTGATTACAACCTGATAGATTTTGAAGGATATGACACTGATGGCACGACTCCATTGTTCTCTTTCGATGATGACCGCTTGGGTGACGAGCGTTTCAACATCGGTAACTTCGGTTCCCGTTGGAGGATGCGTTTTGGTATCCGCTACATTTTCAAATAATCAATTTACCTGAGATAGAACGAACCGCCTGCTGGATTCTTCAGTGGGCGGTTTTTTTTTTGCAAAAAATGCTGCCATGCGAGTCAATCTCAAGTCCAATTCTTTTCTTTGAGGTAAAATATTTGTTACTATTTAATCCAAATTCCATTTTTGAAATTACCGAGTTTAAGTTGTTAAGAATCAACTTCTTAAATTTTGTGGATTTCAAAAATGGGCAACCACCCTGCCTTACATGAGCGACCAAAAAATCCCCATCAGCCTAAACCTCAGCATCCGTGGCCTGAAACCCTCTGCCACTCTCCGCATCAATGAACAATGTGCAGAATTGGTGCAGGCAGGCAGGCAGGTTTACAGGTTCGGCTTTGGCCAATCTCCTTTTCCCGTTCCCGTTTCTGTAGTGGAAAAGCTAAAAGCACATGCCCATGAAAAAGACTACCTTCCCGTGCGGGGGCTTCGACAGTTGCGGGAAGCCGTAGCGTTTTATCACAGCAGGCAAGCAGACATCCAGGTGACAGGCGACGACGTGCTGATCGGCCCAGGTTCAAAGGAATTGATGTTCCTTCTCCAAATGGTCTATTATGGTGACCTCATTGTGCCCCGGCCCAGTTGGGTGTCGTATGCCCCACAGGCCCGGATTGCTTCGCGCTACGTTTATTGGTTGCCCACTAAAGCCGAAAACGCCTACTTGCTCCATCCCGACGAACTGGAAGCCTTTTGCAGGGACGACCACCAACAGCCCCGTTTGCTCATCTTGAACTACCCTTCCAACCCAACAGGTGCGACATACACAAAAGATCAACTAAAAAAAATGGCCCAAGTCGCCAGGCGCAGCAATATAATCGTCCTGTCCGATGAGATTTATGGGGAGCTGCACCATGAAGGCCAGCACCATTCTATCGCCACCTACTACCCTGAAGGTACCATCATCAGCAGTGGCCTGAGCAAATGGTGCGGCGCGGGTGGCTGGCGATTGGGCACATTCACTTTTCCTCCTGCTCTCCGATGGTTGCTCAAAGGAATGGCCGTAGCCGCAAGTGAGACATTTACCTCCACCAGTGCGCCGATCCAGTATGCCGCAACAAAGGCTTTCCTCGGAGGGAAAGCAATCGAAGAGTATCTGGCACATTCCCGCTTTATCCTAAAGACAGTGGCACATGCTGTTTCAAAAAAATTGGACTCGGCAGGCATCCTCCATCCTGCGCCAACGGGGGGTTTTTATCTGTTCCCTGTTTTTGAAAATTTTAAAGAAAAAATAAACCGCAAAGGAGTCACCACCTGCGAACAGCTCTGCACGCAACTGCTTCAGGAAACGGGCATTGCCCTGCTCCCTGCCAGCGATTTTGGTTTTTCGGAAGACTACCTCGCTGCCCGTCTCAGCTACGTTGATTTTGACGGCAAAGCAGCCTTGCAGTTGGCCGCTGAACTAAAAGAAGATGAATTCATTCCTTCGCCTGCATTGGCAGAAAAATTGGCCCCGAAAGTCATGGAAGGGACTGGGCGGTTGATTGAATGGCTGGAAAGGTGATAGATTTTGGATTAGACCAAATTCACTGATATACCCATAAACTAACTTGACAACCCGCCCCGTATTTTATATCGGGATTGCTAAGCTAATTTACCAAGCTTATGAAAGCACTCATCATCGGCGCCACCGGAAACATCGGCGCCCAGATCGTAAAATTATTAGTCGCTGACAACCAATCCGTCACCGCAGCAGGAAGGGATTTGGAAAAGGTGAAAAATCATTTCGGCCTTCCCGAAATAGAATATCAAAAATTCGATTTTACCGACCGGAGTACTTGGCTGGGGGCTTTGGGTGATGCCGAAAAAATATTCCTCGTCGTGCCGCCCGGTAGTGCTTCGGAGGACGAACAAAGGACATTTTTCAAAACGGCAAAAAAGGAAGGCGTACAGCAGATCTTATTCAGCTCGGGCCGTACTACTGGGCCGATCAAAGGCAGCCCGCTCAACATAACAGAGGGCTTGATAAAAAATAGCGGCATGGACTGGACAATCCTTCGACCCGGCTGGTTCATGCAAAATTTTGTCCACTGGATCGGTTTTACTATTCCTACTGATGATGCCTTTTATTTGCCTGCTGGCGATTCCAAAACAGCTTTTGTTGATGTCCGGGACATTGGTGCCGTAGCAGCAGAAATACTTATCAGACCACAAGGCCATCATGGCAAAATATATGACCTGACCTGTCTCGAAGCAATTGACCATTTTGCAGTAGCGAAACACATTTCCAACGTAGCAGGACGAACGATCACTTATGTGCCGATGGAAGAAAAAACTTTTATCAAAAAAATGATGGAGAAGGGACGGCCACAGAAGGCAGCCGAGAAAATGGCTTGGTTGTACACTTTTGTAAAAGCAGGAAAAGAAGCAGCTATCAGCCAAGATGTAAAGAATATTTTAAAGAGGCAACCTATTGATTTCAAACAATTTACGACCGATTATTCCAATAAATGGCAAAAATAACGGCCATATTTCGAATATATGGGTTCTTGCTGTTATATTTACCTTCCACTTCTTTTTATGCGCAAGTGCTACGGGACAAAATAAATCGAAAGCAAAACTAAAAGAACTCTAGATTCCCGTCATATCCATTCAAGAAATCCACAAGCAAAGTATTTGAGAAGGGTTTAGCGACTCAATTTCATTACCTCATTCCTAACAATTCTTGTTAGTGTTTTCAATACAGGTACAATTCGAAATTGAAACAACTGAAAATATGCCCAAGGGCTTTCTTATAAAAATCCCTTATCAGTCATTTTCCTTCAAATCTCCAAGCGGCAAGATTCCCGATGCAAAATGCGGGACAGGTTATTTTACATCGGGAACCCACCGCTCGGAGGTTTGGCCAAAAAAGCACATTGAATTGCTCCATATTTGAAGGAAAAATTTTTATAAGCTAATCCTGATACTCTATATAAAGAACAAATGGGGAACGTGTCCAATAATTAATCTTTTTTTGAACAAATTACTCACTAATTAAAATCTGACATTATGATTGAGAAAAACAAAATTTTTGAATGGTTTCACCCACTTTTATTGATCCTGGTATTCAGTGTTTCGGCCTATGCCCAAAAAGGGACGATCACCGGTAGCATTAGTGATGAATCCGGGCCACTGATCGGTGCCTCCATTTTTGTGACCGGTACCAGCAAGGGAACAGTTACGGATATTGATGGTAGTTATTCCATGACCATCGATCCGGGAACATACACGATTGAAGCGAGCTATGTAGGCTATCAGGCCCAAACGGCCACAGTTACGGTGACGGGTGGAGGAACAGCTTCTGCCAGTTTCGTCCTGCTAGAAGCTGTATTAATTGATGAAGTTGTCATTGTTGGCAGCAGGGCATCCAATCGAACCAACACAGATGCGCCAGTTCCCATAGATGTGATCGACGTGAACAAATTAAGAAGATCGGCCGGACAGACTAGCCTCAACCAATTAATGCACAATTCGGCTCCTTCATTCTCTTCCAATACCCAAACTATTTCTGACGGTACGGACCATATCGACCCAGCTTCCCTTCGTGGCCTTGGTCCCGATCAGGTATTGGTTTTATTAAACGGCAAAAGAAGACATACTTCTTCCCTCGTAAATGTAAATGGGACATTCGGACGGGGACAGGTAGGCACCGACCTCAACGCCATTCCAGCAACGGCCATCAGCGCCTTTGAAATACTGCGGGACGGCGCTGCCGCCCAATACGGCTCAGATGCCATCGCCGGGGTCATCAACCTTAGAATGAGGGAGGATGTCAATCAATTGACTTTCAACATTACTACAGGTGCCAATTTCACCAGCGAGATTGGCCCATTTGAAGGCGAAGAAAAAAATGTGGACGGTGAAGTGGTTACTATAGGGGCGAACTATGGCCTGCCGTTGGGGGGCAACGGCGGTTTCATCAACTTCACTGGCGAGTTTGGCTACAGGGGGTCAACCAACCGCATGCAGGAATTTTCCGGCGGCATTTTCCATGCCTTCAACGCCATAGAACGGTTGGCATCCGGTGGCAAAGCGGACATAGGCAACCTATCATTGGAGCAAATACAGCAATTTGCTGGAAGTGTCAGTTATTTTGACCAAGCGCTAAAAGACCAACTCAACGCAGCTACCACAATGGATGAAGCTCGAGATGCCTTGAAAAATTACAACAATCCCCATGAAGTAGGGTCAGATGATTATAATGGCTACATCTACGACGTGACCAGTGAAGAACTGGCAGCCAGGGACTTGGAGCGAAGCGACTTCAATATGCGGGTCGGGCAGTCGAGATTGAGGGGAGGAAAGTTTTTTGCCAACATGGCACTGCCACTGGGAGATGACCTTGAATTTTATAGTTTCGGAGGCCTTGGTTACCGGGATGGGGAATCAGGTTGTTTTTACCGATTGCCGGGGCAAAACAGAACCACTACTTCCATTTACCTAAACGGTACAGTCCCCAGGATCAACTCCAATATTCTAGACCGTTCTGTGTCGTCAGGCCTGAGAGGAATGATCGGCGCTTGGAATGTAGACCTCAGCAATACCTATGGGTTCAACTCCTTCTTGTTTTACATGACCCGTGCCCATAATGCTACTTTGGGTTCAAGTTCGCCTACTTCCTTTAATTCCGGAGGACATTCTTTTGCACAGAACACTTCCAATTTTGATGTGTCGCAATATTTTGATGACCTCAATGGCGTGGCTGGGATCAATGTCGCTTTTGGGGCAGAATACCGTTTTGAGAACTACAAAGTGATTCCGGGCACTGAACTGTCATGGGGAAATTATGATGTCAATGGTGAACTGGTAACGCCCACTACGGCTGATAGTCTTCTGACCACCGACTTTTATGGCAGGGGCCGTCCTGCAGGATGCCAGTGTTTTGCGGGCTTCCTGCCTTCCAATGAAATTGATGCCAACCGTTCTAGTGTAGCAGGTTATTTTGATGCGGAATTTGATTTTACCGACGCCTTCTTGCTGACCACGGCAGTCCGTTTTGAAAATTACTCTGATTTTGGTTCTACTTTCAACTATAAGTTGGCAGCCCGTTATAAAGTCACGGACAATTTCAACTTGCGTGCAGCTCATAGTACGGGCTTCCGGGCGCCTTCTTTGCACCAGATTCATTTCAGCCGTACTTCTACCATCTTTGTTACGGTGGACGGTGTGACCACTGCGCAGGAGGTAGGGGTGTTCAACAACAATTCCAGGGCCGCTCAACTGCTCGGCATTCCTAAATTACAGGAAGAAACTTCGCAAAACTTCAGCGCTGGCTTTACCCTCAAAGCTCCTGAAGCTGGTCTTCGTTTAACAATTGACGGATACTTGGTCAACATTGACGACCGCATCGTTTTGACTGGGCAATTTCAACCCGGCGGCGACGATGAACTGCAGACCATCTTCAATCAGGCACAAGCCACCCGTGCCGCCTTTTTTGCCAATGCCATTGATACGAGATCAAGAGGTCTGGACATTGTAGCGGCCCACCGCACCCGGCTTGGAAATGGAAGTCTGACCAACGACCTGGCGGCCACATTCGCTAAAACTGAGCAAACAGGTGATATCAAAGCTTCCGACATTTTGAATGCCAAGGGTTTGACCGATACTTACTTTGATGAAACCAGCCGCATTTATTTGGAAGAAGCTGTACCTCGGACAAAAATCACCTTGAGCCATACGTATGACATCCAAAAACTCAGCATCTATTTGCGTAATACTTATTTTGGTGAAACGACGGAAGCTACCAACATTTCTGGCCTTGACCCAAGTGTTGATTACACCAATGATGGTAAAATACTGACCGATTTGAGTGTAGGTTATCAGTTCGCTCCCAATCTCCGCTTGACAGTAGGTGCAACCAACTTGCTGGATGTCTATCCTGATGAGGTAGATCCTACCTTCCTTTCCAGTGGTCGTTTTGTTTATTCACGTCGGTCGCCACAGTTTAGCTATAGTGGGCGTCATTTGTTTGCGAGGGTGTTGTTTACGTTGCAGTAAAGGTTTTTACAAATATTATCTCGAATAATTAAGGGGTGGCACTTCCTGTGAAGTGCCACTTCTCGTTTATTTGCAGTATGAAAAATACAATCAACTTTTGCGTCCTCTTATTATTTCTATTCTTCGCCTGCAGGCCAAACAATTCCTCCGCTCCAGCCGATCTCGTTTTTGAAAAAACCACCCACACTTGGCACGACGCAAACCAATCCTCTTTCCCAAAAGTGAGTGCCCACAGGGGGGGTATGAACTATTCGGGCTATCCTGAAAATGCACTCGAAACCATCCAGTATGTTTTTGAGAAGACGGGTGCCATCATTGAATGCGACATCGCCCAAACTGATGATGGGAAACTCATCTTGATGCACGACAGCTCCCTTGAACGCACAACGAACTGCGACGGAAAGGTGGACAAACAGGTTTGGCCACAAATAGATGATTGTAAACTAAAAGACCCCAACGGCAAAAAGACTAATTACAAAATTCCCACCCTTGAGGAACTGCTTGATTGGGCCGATGACAAAGGCGTACTTTTTACCCTCGACATCAAACGGGGTGTTCCCTATAAAAAGGTGATAGAGGTAGTGCGGCGATACAAATATTTCGACAAAGCAGCCATCATTACTTATGATATTGGACAGGCAAAAAAAATTCACCGTTTGGCCCCAGAAGCATTTATCTCGGTGTCCGTCAGAAACGAGGAAGAACTGCAATGGGCTAAAGACTCAGGCATTCCGCTCGACCGGATGATCGCTTTTACCGGAACGAGGCCTTCTTCGAAAAATTTATACCGGGAATTAGACCGATTGGGCATCCCTGCAATCTTGGGCACACTAGGCAATCTCGATAAGCGGGCAAAGGCACGTGGTGATAACATTTACCAAACCTACATCCATGATGGGGTGGACATACTCGCCACCAACAGGCCATTAGAAGCATTTGCTGCAACTTATTCGCCGAATTGACTTATATTTAAGTTGACAAGTAGGTTGAATGAAATAATCGACACTTTTTATAAATGCCATTAGCTGTTGGCTTTTTGCTATTGGCTTTTAATAGCTAATGGCAATAAAGCGAAAAAGTGTCGATTATATATGTTCAGGTACTTAACAGCAATTTTCGTTATTAGAAAAATTAAAATGTGTGAATAGATACAAGAAGGAGAGGGGTGTGTTTTTTTAATAGCGAGAATTGCTGGGTTGATAAGAAGTTGACAGCAGGTTTTGAGGGTTGATAATCAACTATTAAACAACAGCCGCTCTCCTTTCTTATCTTCATAAAATACTCCATCCCGATAAGCCAAATGCCCGCTCACGATGGCCTGCTCCACCTTTCCCTTAAAGGTGTGGCCCTCAAAAGGCGACCAATTGCATTTATAATAGATGTTGTCCTTTGCAACCTGCCATTCTTTTTCCAGATCAACAATAATGACATCGGCCCATGAGCCTTCATCAAGGTAGCCGCGGCCATCCACCCGAAAGCATTCGGCAGGTGCGTGACACATTTTCTCCACGATGCGCTCGAGTGAAATCATTCCTCGTTGGTGAAATTCCAGCATCACGTTAAGGGAGTGCTGTACCAGCGGCACACCGGAAGGGGCCTTGAAGTAAGTGTTCTGCTTTTCACCCCATGTGTGAGGTGCATGGTCGGTGGCGATGATGTCAAGGCGATTGTCGAGGAGAGCGGGAAAAAGTGCTGTTTGATGTTCCGGCCCTTTAATGGCGGGGTTGCATTTGACTTGCGTACCCAATGTACTGTAGTCCTTACTATTAAAGTATAGATGGTGGACACAGACCTCCGAGGTGATACGCTTTTCTGCAAGCGGGATGTCGTTGCGAAAAAGGTCCAATTCATCTTTTGTGGAAATATGGAGGATATGAAGGCGGGTGTTGTGCTTTTTTGCCAACGCTACAGCGAGGGAAGATGATTCAAGGCAGCCAGCTGCACTTCTGATTTCTGGGTGGAAGTGGATAGGCACATCCTCCCCGTATTTTTCTTTGTAAACGGCTTCATTGCCCCGCACGGTCGCCTCGTCCTCACAATGGGTGGCAATGAGCATGGGGCAGCGTGAGAAAATTCCTTCCAATGTACTGGCATTGTCCACTAACATGTTGCCCGTACTGGAGCCCATGAATATTTTGATGCCGCAAACATCCCGTGGATTGGTTTTCAATACCTCTTCAATGTTGTCGTTAGTAGCCCCCATAAAAAAAGAATAATTAGCAAGGGACTTAGAGGCTGCCATGCTGTATTTATCGACCAGCAGCTCTTGCGTGACAGCAGGCGGTTTGGTATTGGGCATCTCCATAAATGAGGTAACGCCGCCTGCAACCGCTGCCCGTGGCTCAGTATAAAGGTCAGATTTGTGTGTCAGGCCAGGTTCCCGAAAATGCACTTGGTCATCAATGATACCGGGCAGGACGTGCTTGCCCGTGCAGTCAATTTCCATGTCGGATGGCAAGTTGATGATATTTGCCATCAATTCGATCTTTCCGTTTTTGATAAATACATCGCCAGGGCGAACGCTTCCCCTGTTTACGATCAAGCCATTTTTTAACAGTATACGTGTCATGCTTTGTTTTTATGGGCGAAGTTAGGAAGAAAGGTAGGTTTATATTAAGTAGAATTTTTTCAGAATAGAGTCTTCTTATAAAAATGAAAAGACTACAAAATCAACCGTTTCTAAAGGTTTTTACATAGTCGGGATTTCCGATTAAAACACCTCAAGTTCGATCATTTCTATTTTTATAAAAATGCAGTAACTATCCAACAGGGTTGTTTTTTTAGAAAAAATTTCATTTTCCTTCTTTCGCTCTCCATGTTGAACATTTACTAAATGCCCTTTAATCAAAAATTGAAATGAAGCCTGGCATTATTTATAGATATATAATTTGACATAAGATTTTTGATTTATTTATTTCACTATCAGGTTTACTTTCATTTAAGGCCAGATTTCTACCAGTTTTAATCGAAATTTACCAAAAAACTGTCACACACAATATTTGCTTTTGCATTTCTATACTATATTTATTCTCCTATAATTATTCATTTAAGTTGTCACATTTTGGCATTTTTCTACAAAAAGTATAAATAAAGAAGCTGTTTTTGAAAAAATTGAATGGCGTGACAATTATTTATACACCTACGAGGATTTTTGAAAAAAAAATTAAAAAAATATCCTTAACAAATAAAAAAATAATTGTACATATAAAGCGTTGAACAATAAAACAAGAACGATTTACAATAAAATCACAATAGATTGATTATCAGTCAATTAAATTATTTATAAATACGTTTTTCGTTTTGATTTTTTTTTGCCAAAAGACTTGACAAGCGTTCGGAATGCCTGTAATTTTGTGACACGTTTTCGATATTACCCACCTCCACCAATAATTCCCTCAATTAAATTCCTCCATTTATAATTCCCTACTGACATTTTCCCCTTTAATGATTTTACAATCAGGCGATTTTAGACATGCGATTTTTAACCAAGTTGTTTAAAAAAATAAACACGGACTGATTGACAATCAATGAACACAGATTAACGCAATATAAACACAAGGGACAAACAACAACAAACACTAAAAAAACTTGAACAACGCTTTGAACAGAACAACACTTAAATCTCCATTTTTTTATTTTGGTTTTGAACAAACACTAAATACAAAACTTGGACAACACATTGAACTGAACAACACTTAGATCCCTATTTCTTTTAACCTGATTTTGAACAAACACCTAAGAACAAAATCTTGAACAACACATTGAATTGAACAAATTACGAAAAACATTGACCCTGTAATTACCTAAAGTTGAACTAACAACACCACACCTATTTCATTACATCTATGGGCTACATAATTTTACCCATAGACAAAAACTTTGAACAGTTCAATTTTAGCCCCAATCAACCAAAATTTTACATTCCCCTCCCCCCTGTGAGTTGGTTTTTTTTTTTGAAAAAGGCCATTTAGCAAAAACAACACTTTTACCAACAACAACTAAGAACATGAGACACATCCTACTCACAGGATTTTTCGGCTTATTTGCCTTTCAAATTGTCGCCTTGACGATCTATGTCAAACCAAACGGTACCGGCGAAGGTACCTCATGGTCCAAAGCAATGGGCAACTTGGCAGAGGCATTACAAAAAGCCCAATCCGGCGATGAGGTATGGGTGGCAAAAGGGACTTATTACCCAACAAAAAACCGTAACAGAAGAGCTTCTTTTTCCATACCAGCAGGCGTCAAGGTTTATGGCGGGTTTGCTGGAAACGAAACCTCTCCGCGGCAGCGGAACATCCAAACAAATAAATCTGTACTGAGCGGCAATATCGGCTCAAAATCTGATCAAAGCGATAACTCCTATACCGTTGTCAGAATGGACAATGCAGTAGATCTCAATCAATTGGATGGCTTTGTGATAGCAGATGGGAACGCAGACGGCGCAGGCCCTTCGGGTGACGTAGAAAGATGTGGAGGTGCCATATACATTGCTGCGGGAGAAGGCAGCCAAAACTGTAGCCCCATCATTCAGCACTGTGTTTTCCAAAACAATTATGCCCGGGATGGCGGTGCAGCCTATTTGAACGGGCGGAAGAGCGAATGTACACCTGTATTCAACGACTGTCAGTTCCTGAACAATACAGCCAATCTTGACGGAGGCGCAGTATTCAACGACGGCAGGCACGAAGGAAAAGCAAGCCCCTCTTTCACCAGTTGCACTTTCAGTGGCAACAAAGGCAACTATGGCGGCGCAATCTGCAACTTCGGCGGCGGAGGCGAAAGCAGCCCCAAAATCAACACCTGTGTGTTCCGCAACAACGAAGCCTTCCTCCGGGGTGGCGCCATCTTCAATATGGACATTGACGGTGAGACCAAACCTCTGGTGAACGATTGCCAATTTGTGGAAAATAAAGCGGTAGCTGGAAAGGGGATGTATACTTTCAGCAAGTACACCGAAAAAGAGGAAGGACCAGTGAACACCTCCAACAAAATGAACTAAGAAATTACAAATTCAATAGATCGAATTATAAACCCACAAACAACAACAATCATACAATGAGCTAACAATTTGAGAGAGCGTGTGTCTATTATAATAAAGTTGGCGACGTATTTTTCTGTCGCCAACTTCCTTTCTCAAACATTTAGCGGGAGTGGCAAAAGAGCCGCTGCCAACCTTGAAAAGAATACCCAAACAATAACCGAAAGATTTAACATAGCCATGGGAAATAGTTTGGAACTGGACTGGGGATATTGTGTGGCTTGCCGCCAATATCCCCAAGTACCAGCTTTTGATAGGATTGACGACGATACCCTTTGCTAATCGACAACACAACAAAAGAACACCCAATATTTTTTCTCCTTTTCTCAAAAATATATGTGCGATCACTCCTCATACTATGAAACACTAAATAGGAGTTATCAAAAACAAGCACAAAAATGAATGACCGCTCTACCCCTTTTTTTTCAAACTGGTTAAGCCTTAATTGGCAGTCCGTAGTCCGCAGTTCACAGTCTTCAGTAGGCAAAGTACAAATAAAGTACTTTCCTACTTCAGCGGGCGGAGCATCAAAAAGAATTTAAGTTAAACGGGTTTTTTCATACTGATTTATTTTAGAACACGCATCACGACATACTATCGTAGGAAGATACGTGATGTTTGATTCTCGCAGGTCTCTATCCCGATTTTATATCGGGAGGAGACCTTTTTTTATTTATATATAGTCCCACCTTTTTATCCTTTATATGTCTTTTCACAAAAAAACTGAACTTAACATTATGGGGATCTTGTCATAATGTATATTCGATACATCTTATTCTTCAACAACTTTTGCATAATACTTGCGTTTTTCATTCAGATATTTGCAAAGTGGCTTCATTCCTGCCAATATTCAATTTTGAGCTATTAATAGGCTGGCCAATAGCCAAACAGATCAACCATCAACATTATCACTATGCGTTATTTTTTTCAATTGCTGCTCGTCCTTTTGCTTCCTGTTTTTTCTTTTGGACAGGATGCCAAGTTGGCTCAGCAATATTATCGGGACGGAGAGTTCGAAAAAGCGGCAATCATTTATAAAAAGCTCTATGATGCCCAGAACCGCAACGATTATTATTTCGATAAATACATCGAATGCCTGATCGCTACGGAAGCATACAGCACAGCTGAAAATGCCCTCAAAGACGAATTGAACGATAATCCCAAGAACATCCGCATGTACGTATTGTATGGCAACCTTTATGAGCGACAGTTCAAAGAGGCAGAAGCAGAACTCCAATACCAAAAAGCCATTAAAAAACTGCCTTCGGATCAATACGAAGTCACCCGTTTGGCCAGTACTTTCAGCAAGTTGACTAAATATGAACTCGCTATACAGACTTATGAAAAAGGGGCTGAACTGATAAAAGATAAACAGGTTTTCGCATTCAACCTCGCCGAACTGTACCGCCGCAAAGGGGATATTCCCAAAATGATAGAAAACTACATCTCGACGCTGGCCGCTTATCCGGAAAGGCTCAACACAGTGGAACGCCAGCTACAGCGTTATTTGTCTTCCGAAGAAGACTACCTAGAACTGCAAAGTCAATTATACGCTCGGTTGCAAGACGATCCCAACTCCGTACAGTTCATCGAACTGCTGCAATGGAATTTTATTCAAAATAAAGATTATAAAAATGCACTGCGCCAAGCCAAGGCATTGGATAAAAGAATGGGTGAAAATGGCGCAAGGGTCTTCCAACTCGCTACCACGGCTTATAATGATAAAGATTATGATGCCGCCATCAAGGCATTCGACTACATAGTGGAGGAACAGGGAAAGAGTTCTTCTTTTTACATTGATGCTAAACGGGAATCACTGCGGAGCCGCCGAAACAAACTGGTGGAAGGCTTTGCTTATACCGAACCTGAACTGCGGGAAATCGAAAAAGCCTACGAAGGTTTCCTTGATGAATTCGGCCGCAATAAGACCACTGCATCCATCATCGCCGAATTGGCCGACTTGGAGGCTTTTTATCTTAACGACCTCGACAAGGCCATTGCCCTTTTGGATGAAATGATCAACTACCCGGCCATCGATGTAAAGGTTCAATCGAATGGAAAGATCAGCCTTGGGGATTTTTACCTCATGCAGGGCGAAATATGGGAAGCCACCCTGCTCTACTCCCAAGTGGATAAAATCTACCCGAACGACCATCTTGGTCATGTTGCCCGTTTTAAAAATGCCAAACTGTCATACTATAATGGCGACTTCCAATGGGCGCAATCGCAGTTCGATGTGCTGAAAGCTTCCACTTCCAAGCTCATCGCCAACGATGCGCTCGACCTTTCCGTGTTCATCATGGACAACCTCGGCCTCGACACCACCGACCAGGCCCTGCGCCTCTACTCTCAGGCCGATTTGCTCACCTTCCAAAACCGCTTTGATGAGGCTTTTATGAAGCTCGATTCGTTGGTGCAGCTCTTCCCAGAGCATTCACTGGAAGACGACGTTCTGTATTCCCGTGCAGCCATCCAGATGAAACTGCGGGAATACGAAAAAGCCGCTGATCTCTATGCCCAGATCGTCGAAAATTACCCCGATGAAATCAGGGCAGATAATGCCCTTTTTGCCCTCGCCGAACTGAACGAGCGCCAGTTGAACGATACGGAAAAGGCGATGGAATTGTACGAAAAGATTTTCATTGATTATTCGAACAGTACCTTTTCGATAGAGGCGAGGAAAAGGTTTAGAAGGTTGCGGGGGGATAATATTTAGGGGAAATGCAAATGCAAAAACGCCCCGATCTAAAAGGTCGGGGCGTTTTTGCATTTAGGGTATTCTCATAAATAATGCCTCACCGTACAGCTTCATAACAATAAGCATTCTGGTACGTCGCTGTCAGCACCAATGGCTTTTCACCGCTTTTGCCGGGATAGACGGCCACTTCTTTAAAAGCCTCATCATCTGGACTGTCTATGTTCCAGAGGATTTTCCCATCGGCCATGTCCACGGCCATTAGATTGCCATTGCCGCCATTGGAAAAGTAAAGCACCCCGTTCAGGTGTGATAATTTACTGGTAGTGCCAAATAAACCATAATCCTGCTCCCAGATGACAGCACCCGTGTAGAGGTCAAGGCAGTAAAGGGCAACTGCCTCTGCCATGGCATAGATGCGCCCCTCGTGGACGAGGAAACCTCCAAAACTAAAATTCCCTCCGCAGTCATAGGCCCAGATGCTGTCGCCTGTCCAAGAGGTCATTGGCACAGATGTGATAACCCACGCTGGTGACGATCTTATCGTCCCTTATCACAGGGAAATTTGATACCCCATTTCTTAGATGCTTAGGCAGTATTTGCTTTTCGGCATATTCCCAATTTTCATCGGTACGGTTGTAAAGGGCAAAGAATGGAAGGGCAACCCAATGTTCAGCAAATTTGACATAGGTACTTAAAAAATAACTTTTGTTATTAGCTTCAAAGAGATTGCCACCCGTGGATCGCAAACCTATTTGACCTGTATTGTCTATTATCTCAAATTCAGGTACAGGCAATGGATGGCGTTCTCCTGTCTGTACATCACCTATATAGTCATATTCAATTTTATAACCTAGAGTATCGAAACCTTCTGTTCCAGTTGACAAAAATTCGTGCCCCGTGCCTGAAATGTAAGTCTGAAATGATTGTTCCGCTTCAGTTTTCCATACAGTTTGGCCATTTTCCATATCTATGCAATAGGATCGTGACCCTTTTTGAAAAATTAATAAATTTTCGTAATGGTATGGCCAATGTAAATGCAAGAACATTTCATCTTGGTCACGGCCAATATAATCATCCCATTCCCACTCAACATCTCCTGTAAAAATGTTCAAAGCGGCCATCTTGGCATTGGCTTCAAAATGTGTAGCAACTAGAAATTTTTCTTGGTATATCGGCACTTGTACAGGGCCTGACCAAACCCATTGATTTTCAGTCAATGGGACTTTCCAAACATAGTTTTTTTTGATGACTGCACCATTTTCGTCTTTTGTTTCTATACTTTCTTTTTTACAGCCAATAAACAAGGGCGAACACAATAAGAAAACAATTAATATTTTTTTCATAAAAATAAATTTTAAACAGGCGAGGCTAATGCCTCGCCCATATTTTAAGGAATTTATCTAGGAGGAGTGTTAAAGAAACTATTTGGTTGGTCAAAAATCAAATTAAGGTTAATCCAAGTATTTGGATGGTTCAACGCTTCGACATGGTTTACGCCCTCATTCCTATAGGTAGCAAAAGCATTCCCAGTAACCTGCTCTGCCTCAAGGAAAAGCCCGTCGTAAAGGGCTTCCGGGTCGTTCACATAGATGGTCACTGGCACCTCTTCATAGCAGTTGGGATCGGTCAGGAGCTGGTCTATCTGGAATTGGATGGCGGCCAATTCAGCGGCATTGTCATCTTCGTACTGCCCACTGGAATTAAGAGCCTGTTCCTGCTCATATAGTTGGTCCAATTGGCTCTTGCAGGTCTGGGTCAGCTCCTCGCGTGTTTCCGGTATGGGCACCGATCCAAATATCAGTTCTTCCCAGCCTTCTTCAAGGCCGTACTTGATCGTGTTTTTGGCCAAAAAAAAGAGGGGCACTCGCCCCTCCTTTTTGTTTGATAATACCCTCTCACCGCACCGCCTCATAGCAATAAGCATTCTGGTACGTCGCTGTCAGCACCAATGGCGGCTGCCCTTCCTTGCCAGGATAGACGGCCACTTCCTTGTAACCCTCGCCGAAGCCAATGTGCCAGATAAACTCGCCTGTTTCCATCTCCAGTGCCACGAGGCCGCTGTTGGTGGTGTAGATCACCCCGTTGTGGTGCGCCATCTTGCTGCCGTAGCCGATCTTGTCACGGGTCTGGCGCCAGATGACTTTGCCTGTATAGAGGTCAAGACAATACAACCCTGCCTGTTTGGCGAGTGTATATATCCTGCCTTCATGGACAAAGAAGCCGCCCGTGTCGAAGCCCCCGCCGCAGTCATAAGCCCAGATGCTGTCACCTGTCCAGAGGTCGTTGGCACATATATGGTAACCAACGCTGGTGACGACGATGTCGTCTGATATGATAGGAAAATTGGCAATTGTATTTCGTTGATGTTTCGGGAGAATCTGTTTCTCTGAATATTCCCACCGATCTTCTGTGCGGTTGTACAGACCTAGTAAAGGTAGGACTTCCCAATTTTCTTCTCCTTTGGCATAAGAACTTAACAAATATTTTTTACCGTTTGCTTCAAACAAAGTGCCCCCATTTGTTGCTACAGCAATTCCCGCAGGGTTGCCCGGCATAAAATCATAATTTGCGGGAGGTGGCAAAGGGTATTTTTCACCAGTATAAATATCACCCACAAAATCAACATGTATTTCATAGCCCATTGTATCACCGTTTACACCTTGGGACAGAAATTCTTCCTCCGTTCCAGTAAGATAGGTATGAAAACCTTGTTCTTCTTCCATTTTCCATACAGTTTGCCCATTGGACATATCAATACAATAGGAACGGGGGCCATTCTGGAAAATCAAAATGTTTTCATAGAAATAAGGCCAAAACAGGCTTAAGAATATTTCATTTTTGTCCTTGCCGATATAATCATTCCATTCCCATTTTGTCTCACCAGTAAATATGTCCAAAGAGGCCAACTTCGCATTTTCTTTGAAGTGGGTAGCTGTTATGAATTTTTCTTCAAAAATGGGAACTTCAATTTCCCCTGCCCATACCCACTGGTTTTCTGTTAAGGTTTTTTTCCAGACATATTGTTTCTCAATTATTGCCCCTGTTTCATCTTTTTTTATAATATCATCTTTCTTGCAGGAAGTTAAAATTAAAAAGGAGGTTAAAATGATTGATATTTTATTAATCATAACGTTTGATTTTGGTAAAGGTGGGGCTACGGACCCCACCTTACACATGAATAGTTACCTTGGTTCAGTCCTGAAAAAGTCAGGTTCGGGTCTATCAAAAATCTTCTTAAAATTATCAAACATACTCGGATGGTTCAGCGCCTCCACATGGTTCACGCCTTCCAATTTTCCATCGACTAAAATAGGTTCGTTCCAATATTCCGCCAAAGCACTCCCTGTCACCTGCTCCGCATCGAGAAAAAGCCCGTCATACAGAGCGTTCGGATCGTTCACATAGATGGTCACTGGCACCTCTTCATAGCAGTTGGGATCGGTCAGGAGCTGGTCTATCTGGAATTGGATGGCGGCCAATTCAGCGGCATTGTCATCTTCGTACTGCCCACTGGAATTAAGAGCCTGTTCCTGCTCATATAGTTGGTCCAATTGGCTCTTGCAGGCCTGGGTCAGTTCCTCGCGTGTTTCCGGTATGGGCACCGAGCCAAATATCAGTTCTTCCCAGCCTTCTTCAAGGCCGTACTTGATCGTGTTTTTGGCATCCCTGACATCTTGTGCCGCCCCGAACAGAGCGGACGATCTCCTTTTTTTTCTCAGCCATCCTATCGGGTTTAGAATGTTCACTCCCCCTTTGATGTTCAGAGCATCCTGTGCCTCTTGCAACTTGGACTCTGCATCCTTCAAGTCTTGAAAAACCTGACAAGTGTCATCTGGTATGGGATCAACGTCTGCCAGTGGAAATGTCCAGACCCTTGAATCTTGGGAGCATCCCATGCGGAACGGTTCCTTGTCCGTTTCATAACCATGTACTTCAATGCGTGGCAGGATGCTCGGGTAATTGTTCAGGTTAGGGATGAAACCATTGGAAGGGTCAATGTCGTGATAGATGTTTTGCGAACCCTGATTAGTGATGATGGCAAAGGCCGTGGTGATCTGGCTGGTTACCTCTTCTTCAGAAGGTATCTCGGACATGTTGGCAATCCATTCAATTCCGAGGTTAATAATTTCATTAATATATTCAAGATCAAGGAAAACATTTAAGCTTCCCAAGATCAAATCCCAGGTACCATAGCCTGAAGTCAGGTGTTCTTCTATTTCCCGGAGGGCTTCGGCCAGCGTATTGACCGAATGTATCAAGTGCTCCTCCGCTGATCCGTTGTTCACGGCGGTGGCTATGGCAGCCCCCTGGTTGGGGCAGTGCGTGGTGATGATCCCGCCGATGTCGCTGGGGTCGCCGTCTAACACTTCCAGATTCCTTAGCACGATACCGCCGAGGCTGGCACCGATCCCAATGTTGTCTGGATCAGGGTTAATTGAATCGGCAATAATCGACGTTATAGAGTTAACACTGCCAGTTGAAGTGTACCCGGGCCGGAAGCTTTCCATTTGGCGTTCAACCGCAAAGGAATCCGCATAGTTCTGCCAGCGGTCTGCTTGGCCGTTCAGGCCGTGCAGCCAATAGACATCCCGCTGTCCATCTGTTTGGGTTACAAAAAACAGGGACAGTGAAAAAATAGCTATAATCTTTATTATATTTTTCATATCAATCAATTTTAAAAAATGTTAAGGGAAAAATTGGAATAGTCCCACTGCTCATCCGTCCGCTTCACGTCTCCATCGGGCAAGTAGTCGTAGTAGGTGAACTTGCTGGTCTGGAGGGTGCCGGCAGTATTATAGCTATGTGAGGCCATGGAGACGATTTTGGTGACATCGTTGTCGTCGTACAAATGCTCCAGAATGGTGACGCCAGTGTTCAGGTCCAGATAGGTCGTGCTATTTTCGTCGTCGCCCAGAGAGATGCGTTTCCAAGTCAGCAGCCTGTTACCGCTTACATAGAAGGGTATGCTGTCGGCCGCCAGTGCATTGGTATCAATGGGTGTGTCGAGGTTGTTCCCATCTATGCCGTCCAATATGGACTGAGCCATATTGCCCACAGGCAGGCTGCTGATAATGCCACCCAATGAATCATAAGTGGTAAGGGTGCCGTTGAGTATTTCCATTTTGGACATCTTGTCTTCAGGTAGCAGTTTGTCTTCCAGATACGACTGGACAACAATGTTGTCCTGCAAGAGGTAGATGCTGCCGTTGTCAATATCAACCTGTAGGGAATAGGATTCCGTTTCAGGTATGGCCTGCAGCTTTTTCCAGCCGGGCGAGTTGGCGTCAAGGCCGTTCTGGAAAGTGACGCTCCTTTTGATGACCACATCGTAGCTCAGGTCAAGATTGGTTACAGTGGTTGTGTCCCCATAAAGGTAAAGAGTTGTTTGGTCGGATTGTCCAATGTCTCCAAAACTATCCTTTTTACAAGAAATGATCTGGAGCAAGGCCACTGAAAAAATGGAGAGAAGGAACAGTGGGCTTCGGATCTTAGCCCAAAGCCTTGCATTTTCCCCATAAGGGCGCTTTTCCCAAGGAGATTCCTTCGGAACAAAAAAATGATTTCGATTTTTCATAATTTTGAGTGATGAATGTTGGGCCGCAAGCCTGACATAGGACGGGCATTGGTGCTACAATGACCCGTCCCTTTTTTGCCATCCCCGCGGCACGGGTTAGAAAATATGGTTAAGACAGCGGTACGCATAGAAGCATTTTGCTTTTATGCGTTTACCTAATAAAATTTTATTTGAATTCTCAGTATGGAATGGCCAGGTGCGGCTTCTTTTAAACTAATTTATATTTTGTCGAAGGGAAAAAGGTGCGCGGTAAATCGTTCCGTATTTTTTCTAAAATATAATTACTCTTCAACTTGTATGTTTGGATAATACCCTCTAATATCAAATTTCAACTCTGACAAATATATGATATAAATGGCATTTTCAAGATGATTTTTTGCAGTATTTTTTTTATTTCTGTTTTTTTAATCATTGGTTTATCAGTGCGTTAACTATGGAATTAATTAATTTTTCTGGTTGTAACGTTTTGGGTAGCTCTATAAAATTTCAGGCAGTTCCCAGAGTGGCGGGGTCATTTTACCCCGCATCCAAGCACAAATTTTTAAATCTTGCTGGAAGTGCGGGGTAAAATAACCCCGCCGCTCTGGGATTTTATCAAAATTTATAGATTCGAAACCACTTTTATTAATAGCTACGCAAAACGTTACAACCAGTAATTTTTTTCAAAAAAAATCACAAACATTTTATTTTGTTGGGCACTTTATTTAAAATCATATTTTAATTCTACTTTGGCACTTTAGAAAAATAACCATTCGTTTTCTAAATTGCCAAAGTGGAATTAATCGGCTCTAAGTGATTTCATTTGGTCATAAGGTTTACTAAATTTTTGAAATTTAGCAAATCGGTCATTGTTCCTTTGTTTTGCTATCCCGATAATCTTATCGGGATAGTAAAACTCTTTCTTAAAAATTTTTGACCAAATAAATTCATATAGCGCCAATTAATCAAAGCAATTAAATGCATTTTAATGGGTACATTTAATTTTGTCACAATATCGAAGTTTTACTAAATCTTCGAGACCTGCCTGCCGGAAGACAAGGTTTAGCAAAACTGGAAGACAACCGATTTGCTAAATTTAAATAATTTAGTAAATCTAATCAGGGCAAAAAAAGCGACAAAATGAAATGCACCCATTTTAATTTACAACCTTGTTTTTAATTTCCTAATTTCCAAAGTAACTGTTCAACATGGGGAGAGGGGGTGTTTTTTCCCAAAAAGAAAAAGCCGAGGCAACAAAGTCGCTCCGGCTCTTGGTTTTCTTATGTAGATGCCTGCTTAGTGTATATCCCTGACCCGTTGGCCATCTCTGTATTCCACCAAAAATGCATCGTGGAAATCCCGTTGCCTTCTCACTCTGGCCAGATCATTTTTTGCTTCGGTTACCGAGCCATAATCGGCAATCAGAACCCGGTATAGTCCTTTATCGGAAATGTATTCCGTATTGAGTTCACCCATCTGCTTTACGGTATTATAACGAGATTGGTTCGAATTGAAGCTGGATAATGCGATGATCTGTATTTTATAATAAGTCTGACCAGCCCGCGGAGAAGCTATGGAATCTTCTGCTCCGGTGCCAGTAGCCGTTTTTCCATTTTCACCCTCTTCAGGGTTGTAAACTTCGGCAGGTTGCGTGGACGGCCTTGTGGACCTTGTTGTGGTGGTCGCAGTGTTAGCAACAGCATCGGTAGCTGTTGTGTTGTGCTTCGTACCAGTTGCAGGTTTGGAAACGATCCCACCGCTATTACCAGGTGTTGGCAGGTTATCCTTGATGGTTGTAACGGCCTCTCCCTGATACCCTTCATAATACGGCTCCATAAAAATAGGTGCCCCAAAATCATCGTATTCCGCATATTCCCTGGTGTCAAATTCATAGGTTTTGGGAAAAAACCCATCTTTCAACACTTCCAGTTTATAGCGTTTTGCCGGTTCCACTTCGAATTCATAAATCCCAGTTGCAGAGAATATTTTGTCGAGGAAACGGTTTTGGCCAGCTTCATCTATTTCATAGAGTGCCAGTTCCACATCGTTCATAATCTCTTTGCTTTCTTTGCTATATACCTCACCTTTAGCGACCCATCGCTGTTCCCTGACCTGATATTCGAAGGCAAAAATATCTTCATCGGTTGTGGTCACTTTTTCCATTTCATACAATCGGTTCGACACAAGAAACCCACCTTTTGCAGAAGTCGTTTTTACAAAAAAGAAATCATCGGCACTTGAATTGATCGGAATGCCAAGGTTTTCCGGTTTTTCCCAGCGGGACTTTGCCCCTTTGGATTTAAATATGTCATAACCGCCTATGCTGACTTGGCCGTTCGATGCAAAATACAGGGCATCGTCCACCTGATTATAATAAGGAGTTATTTCGTCACCGATGGTATTGACTTTTGAACCAGCATTGATTGGAAGCGTAAAATCATTTGCATTGCTGCTGACCTCACGGGTAGTGTACCAAATATCCATGCCGCCAATCCCACCTTTGCGGTTGGAGGCAAAATAGAGGATTTCCGTATTGTTCTCATGGATTACAAAAGGGTGCGTTGTCGTGGCATCCACTTCATTGAGGTAATCCGGCAAGCGTTCTGGCTGTGTCCATGATTTGCCCATGCGGTGGGTCACGTAAAGGGCGCATTGAGAGGACAGGCCACCCCAGCTTTCCACATCTGTACATATTGTAAAATAAAAACGGGACGCATCGGGCGTCAGCGATCCATTGCAAAAATGATCTTTCTCTATTTTGGGAAAATTCTCGATCGGGGTCGCCTTGCTCCAGATATTGCCTGATTTTATAGAGCGGTAAATCTCTGCCCTTTTACCCATTGTGGAGGAAAAATAAAGCGCTTCATCACCAAACGGCATAGGTGCAAATTCGATTTCAGGCGTATTGATGTTGCTGCTCAGGTAGTCAATAAAAATGTTTTCATCAGCACCTTTTACGGCATATTGAGCCGCCAGTTCGCATCCCCGCAGTTCGTTCTGAACAATTTCAGAAATAACCGATTTATCAGCACCTTGGTATTGGGAAAGGAAGTTGACCAATTCACTGCTGGCCGATTCATAGTCGCCATTTTGTTTCAGGCTGCGGGCGTACTGCAAACCGATCATAGGATATTCAGCTGAGTTGTTTTTTACATGTTGCCAGGAATTGGCAGCGTTGCGATAATCGCGGACGAGGAAAAAACTTTCCCCTGCTTTGTAGATGTACTCGGTTTTCTTGGTCTTCTTCTTCCAAGCGGCCCGGTAATGCTCAGCGGCATCGGCAAATTGGCCTTTGGCATAAAGTTCATCAGCTAATTTGGCGTGTTTGCGCCAGCTCAGTTTGTCTTGTGCTTGTACATTCAGGGCAAGCAATAGGGTTAATAACACGGATAAGATAATGGGATTTTTCATAAAGCCTTATTAAGTGATGTGCAGCAAGTGTCAGGAAAATTTTTAAAAATAGACACCGGCCACTGTTTATAGATTACTGACAAGGTTTTCAACAATGATCGGGAAATACCGGTGCTCCAATATTTGCACCTTTTTAGCAATAGTGTGGGACGTATCGTCAACGGAGAGGCCACATGTTTTCTGAAAAACGATATCACCATCGTCGTATTGTTCATTGACATAATGGATGGTGATGCCGCTTTCTTTTTCACCTGCCTCTTTGACCGCATTGTGGACGTTCATCCCGTACATTCCCTTTCCGCCAAATTTTGGCAGTAGGGCTGGGTGAATATTGACCATCCTGTTCTCATATGCTTTTACGAGATACGTCGGCACTAACCACAAAAAGCCCGCCAACACCACATAATCAATGAAATATTCATTAAATATTTTTAGAATATTATTTTTTTCATAAAAACTATGCCTCGAAATCACAAGTGTTGGTACACCTTCATTTCCAGCCATTTCAAGCACTTTTGCCGAAGGGTTATTGGAAACTATGAGGCTTACGTTGATTCCCTCCCGATGTTTGAAATGATCTACTATTTTTTTTGCATTAGAACCCGTTCCAGATGCAAAAATGGCAATGTTCTTAGACATGTAAAATGGCTTTTCCCAGTCAGGTATCCGGTTTTTTCAAAAACAAATTTCCCAAAAAAGGGGCGAAACCGTAGCGATTATTTCACAAAAGGAAATAGAGGCCATCATCCTGCCCTCTCCTTTTTGATAAAGTTACATCAAATATAGACTTTCGCTTGTTCAAATTTTCACATGCCCTAAAATCGCAGTATCTTTGCGCCGCTTTTTTTAAAACGATGACTGTTGCCAAAGTGGACTGATTACCAATCGATTACAAAGAAAATTATTTTTTATTCCTTAAAAAGATCAGCCACACCTACCCGAAGACACACATGTTGCTGCGAGGTAATGGTAAAAGCCAATTGAAGAAATACCATCATGAAATTTTCCCTAAGCCACTCCGATACTAATTATCCAGATTCTCTGATCGTGCCCATCATCAATAATGATGATTTCGCTAATTGCCTTTCTTCGATAAGTACATCCACCAAAATTCCATCAGAACTTATTCAGGCCGATTTTGAGGCCGAGTTGAAAGAAGTACACACACTTTATTATCAGGAAAATGGGGAGAACAAGCGAATGATGTTACTAGGGCTTGGCAACAATCCCGATTTCAAAGATGTCTGTATCGCATTCCGTTCTTTTGCCCACAATCGAAAGTCCAAAATAAACTGCAATTGGGGGATCAGTTTTCTGTTTGGCAATGCTCAGTCCGATCCATCTGCCTTGATAGAAGCAGCCGTCAACGGAATGGTACTCGGCAAATATGAAATCGGCCTCTACAAAACAGAGCCCGAAGAAAAGAAAACCCCGGAAAGCGATTTTCCCATCCATGTTCTTGCAAATGAAAAATATGCTCAAACCTCCCAAAAAGCTATAGCCAAAGGCCAGTCAATTGCGGAGACACAGCTTCAGATATTCGACCTCGTAAATGCCCCTTCTAACAAAAAAACACCACAGACGTTGGCTGATTGGGCCGTCCGGTCTGGCAATCAGTATGGCTACGATGTAAAAGTTTTAGGCAAAAAGGAGATCGAATCCTTGGGATTGCATGCGCTGATTGCGGTAAACCGGGGCAGCGAAGACCCGCCCACTTTCATCATGATGGAATACAAGCCCGACGGCAAAGCCACCAAAAAAGTCGGCTTGGTTGGGAAGGGCGTTACTTTCGACACGGGGGGGTTGTCCATCAAGCCTTCCACCAATATGCACTACATGAAGTCCGATATGGGTGGAGCCGCTGCCGTTATGGGCACCATAGAAATGGCAGCCAAACTTAAATTACCCATCCATCTTTTTGGCGTAGTCCCTGCCACTGATAACTCGGTAGACGCCAAATCCATTAAGCCCGGTGATGTCATTGGTTCTTATAACGGAAAAACAATTGAAGTAATTGATACAGATGCCGAGGGTCGTTTGATTCTGGCCGATGGACTCTCTTATGTGGCACGCAATTTCAAACCCGATATCCTGATTGACCTAGCTACATTGACAGGCTCTTGCATTCGGACGTTGGGCACTTATGCTGGGGGGCTTTTCTCAAATGACGATAGTCTTATCCGCCAATTATTGGCCGCCAGCCAACGGACGGGGGAACGCCTGTGGCCATTACCTATCTGGGAAGACTATAAAAAGGAAATCAAATCCGATGTAGCAGATGTCAAAAACTTCAGCGGCAATCCTTCAGCAGGAGCCATTACTGCTGCAAAATTTTTGGAAATATTTACCCATGACCATCCTTCCTGGGCACATATGGATATTGCTGGTGTCGCTGTCAGCGACTCTGAGTTTTCTTCTCAAAAAAGTGCCACTGCGTTTGGGGTGCGGTTGCTCATAGAGTTTCTGGAAAACCTATCGAAGGAGCAAGCGAAATAATTGTCCTTCTTTCGCACGCTGGCCATCCCCCAATTAATTTGACTTTATCACATTTATACCCGCTCACTACAGCGAACACTGCAACTACATGGCACAAACTATTATGAAAAAACTTATCACCGCAAACCACCTAACCTTTGAGCCTTCCATCACCAGCATTCAAATTAATGAAAGAATTAAAAACATAGGCGAGCAGATAACTGCCAAGTACAAAGGCAAAAAACCATTGTTCATCGGAGTGCTTAACGGAGCTTTCATTTTTATTGCCGACTTGATCAGACAATGTGATATAGAATGCGAAGTGGCATTCGTCAGGTTATCGTCCTATAAAGGCACCCAATCGTCTGGTAAGATCGAAACAGTTTATGGCTTGGAAATGTCGATTGAAAACCGACATATCATCGTCGTGGAAGACATTATTGATTCTGGAAGGACGTTGAACTATTTCATTTCTTATTTAAAAAAACAAAACCCTGCTTCCGTTGAATTGGCCGCACTTTTACTCAAACCAGAATCATTGCTCTTTCCTGTCGAAGTCGATTATTTAGGATTTGAAATCCCGGACAAATTTGTAATTGGCTACGGGCTCGACTATGATGGCCTTGGCCGCAACTTGCCAGACATTTACCAACTCAAAGAAAAATCCATATGAATGTTGAAGAACTTGAATTGCTTACCAAAAAAAGTTGTGAAATAGTAAAAGAGGTAGGGAGGTTTATTAAAGAGGAACGGGGAAAAGTAAGCACTGAACAAATAGAAACCAAAAGTCTGAACAGCCTCGTCAGTTATGTAGATAAAACCGCAGAAACAAAATTGGTGAAACAATTGGAAAAACTCCTGCCCGGTTCCACATTCCTTACAGAAGAAGAGACCATCGAACAAAAAACCGGGAAATACAGATGGATCATTGACCCCTTGGACGGCACAACCAATTTCCTGCACCAACTCCCTTGCTTTGCCGTTAGCGTAGCTCTTGAGATCGAGGAGGAAATATGTCTCGGCATCGTTTACGAAGTGAACAATGATGAATGTTTTTGTGCCTGGAAAAACGGCGGATCGTTTTTGAATAACCAACCGATCCACGTTTCAAAAACAAAACATCTATCTGACTCATTGATTGCCACCGGATTTCCTTATCGTGATTTCAGTTTGGAAACCCCCTATTTTAAGGCATTCCATGCATTTATGAAAAACACCCGAGGTATCCGCCGATTTGGAGCCGCTGCCGTTGATCTGTCATATGTCGCCTGCGGTCGCTTTGATGCCTTTTACGAATATGGCCTCAATGCATGGGACGTGGCAGCAGGTGTTCTCCTCGTTCAGGAGGCAGGTGGTAAAGTTTTCGATTTTAAAGGACGCAATAATTATTTATTTGGTGGGGAAATGGTGGCGACCAACGAAGTGTTAGCAGATGAAGTAATGGGCATTGTGAAACATAACTTCCTCCCGTAAATGATTATTAGTGCAAAACTACCCTTCAGCTTGGGCGTCCAGTTGGTGCTGACCGACCAATCGCCGCTTCCCCCATTCCAGATATGAGCGTAGCAAAGATGTTCATAAAAAATGAGAAAGCAAGGCAAAGGGTAAATAGCTTTTTCATAAGGCAAGATTTTTTAAAATAATATGAGCTGCGTGATCCTATACCCAGCATGAAACAGGACAGCATTTAACATCAGTCTTGGGTGCAGGGAGCAGCATGCTGCTCCCTGCATTTTGATTATGAACTTTTGGGAAAAATTTTCTGTGGAGATTAACTTAACAATTATTGAGGAGCCGTCGTGAAATACCATTTTTGGCTCCAGTTTGTCCAGCCATTCGGGCATTCGGTTTTCAACTGATAGACATAGGTCGTATTGGCCTGCAATTGACGGACGACACCACGATCGTTAGTTGACTGCTTAATCTTCCAGGTGTTCGAAGATTGGGAGATGCGGTACCTGATTTTATATTGGCTGGCACCGGCCACTACGTCCCAATTGACTGTGGCCCGGTGGGGCAGGATATTGGTCACCCAGCTATTGACCGGGGCGGAGCAGGCAGGTTGGCCGTTGCAGGCGCCTTCCACTTCCTGCTTGCTATCACAGCCGGGTGCATTGTTGGAAATGGTTGTTTGCCCGCCGTTGGCGAGGTGGTCGCAGATGCCCGGTTCGTCACAGATGTAGAGCTGGGGGTTGTCGGTCACGACCAGGGCACCACCGAGCACTATCAGCCCTTCCAAACCCAAAAGAGTTGAGATTTTATCATTATTTGCAATAATCAAATCCCTACCGATCTGGGTGATGTTTTGCAGACCGTCTAGGTTTTGCAGTTCAGTGGTATTTTCAATTATTAGATTTCCGGCAACCTCCAAAAGGAAACTCATATCTGATAGGTTAGCAATCTTTCCTCCTGTAGTACTTTGTTTAATCTCCAGCGAGCCGTCAATAACGGTACAATTCGGATAAAGCTGTGCAAAGCTGTCAATTTCGGATTGTGAGGTCAGCACCACATCGCCCGTCGGGCAATCGTTGCTCCTGTCGGAAACCTGGCCTGTCCCGGTGTCTGTCAGGGTTTGAGAATACTGCCCAGCAGCCTGGTCGGTCTCCGGCAATTCGATGTGATCTTTTTTACAGGCACTGAAAAAAAGGACGGTCAGTGTAGCGAGGATGGTAATGGCGAAAGAAAAATTGTTCTTTTTCATGATTGTTTTATTTTAATGATTAAAAAATTTGATTGAATAAATCCATCGTTTGTGGATTACGCCATTACTATTGGGTTAATGAGGCGGGTGTGACCAAAAAAAATTATTTTTACCACCTATGTCACGTTTTCATTTTTTATGCAATAATTACTTTGGGAATGGAAAACCAAACCTGTTCTGATATACGGATTGTTCAACTGATTATCTCATACAAAGCGGCCGATGCGAACCTGGCGGTCAACTGTATTTATAAAAGGTATGGGAAAAGAATCAAGTGGACTTTGCAGCAAAGGGTAGATGCCTCCCAAAAGACTTTAATTGAAGACCTCCTCACTGATTCGATCCTCGCTTTTTTCAATGCCATCCGGCAAGGCCGTTTTGAAATAAAGGACGAAAGCAGCATCAACGCCTACCTGACCCGCACTGCCAAGAACCTTTTGAACATGGTATTCCGGGCATCGTATAAGGGCGAAAAAAACCGACAGGAGGAAAGCGAAAAGAACGAAATCGAAAATTATTTGGCAGGCAAGCTGACGGACGAAGAGCAAATGGCATTTAACCAAAAGCTTCGTACTGATACGCATTTGCAGGAGCAAGTAGAACTAAAAAGACAAACCCTTTACCATAGAATATGGGAAGAAGACCTACCTGAAAACCTGCCAACCCAGCCCCAAACCCATTTTGAAGAAGTGGAGGAAATGAAAGCCCTGATCGCCCAACTTCCTCCCATGCAGCAACAATTGCTTGTAGCTCATTATCACCAAGGCGTAGCGCTCACCACTTTCGCCGAGACCAGAAAAATGACCTCGGAAGCTGTGAGACAGCAGCACCATCGGTGTTTGAAGAAATTGAGGGAATTGTACAGGCGGAGGAATAGTGACTCGTGATCAGTTCTGCCTTAGCATACTGACCAAATAACCCTATGCCACCTTTGTTATTGCGCAGAATTGACAAAAGGAAAAACGACCAGTAATTTCCGAATTAAAATGACATGAAAAACTTCGATCAAATATCGGACACCATTACCAGCTATGTGAGCGGACGGCTCTCAGGTGAGGGTTTGGAATCTTTCATGCAAAAAATGCAGGACGATCCTGATTTAAAAGAAGAAGTGGCATTCAGGCGATTGGTAGCAGAAGGGGCAAAGGCATTTGGCAATGAACAATTGAGAAACCAAATCCGGCAGGGCATTGAAGAAGCCAGCGAGGAAGACACCTCGGAGCAAAAGCAGCAACAAGTGACTGCCCAGCCCCCAAATATAAAAACACTCCGCCCGAAAATAATCCCAATGAGGAGGCGCCTGATGGCCATTGCTGCTGCCATAATGGTATTGGTGGTAGCAGGGATGTTCAGGCATGCCAACAACCAGTACTCCAACCAAGCATTGGTGGCCGACAACCATGCGATGCCATCACCAGCCATCCTGCTAAAAGGAGGAGACGCAGACGATACCAAAAACATTTTTGCGAAAGCAGCAGATGCCTGTTCGACTAAAGATTATGAAAAGGGCATTGCGCTATTGGCTTCCGTCCCTCCATCTGATGCTGCTTACAATAAGGCACAATTTCACCTCGGCAACCTCTACCTTACTACTGAACAACCCAAGAAAGCCATAGGTGTATTTAGCTCTTTGAAGGAAACTGGTGATGTTCGGTATGCTGAAGATACAGATTGGTTGTTGATTCTTGCTTTTCTGCAAAATGGGGATCTTGAGAAGGTGAAATTAGGTTTGGACGCTATTCTTCAAAACCCTGACCATTCCTTATTTAACCAGGCTTCTTCTTTGCAAAAAAAGTTGAATAGTGCTTGGCGGGGATTGGTATTTTAAAAATCAAGATTTCGGCAATCCTCTCTGATAAAATAGCCAACCCCCAATAAGTAAGGCTCCTACTGCAATAATGGTATACATTATATTCCCTGAAAACGGGCCACCCAAGCTGACGGCTTCCATACTTCCCATAGGTATTAAACCTGCCCAAAAAAATGGATGCGCACCTAAATGTGAATGCTGGCCAATATAGTCCAACTTAGCTGCCCGTAAGGCTTCATCTTTGGCCATTCCCTTTTTGATGTTTTTATAAAAAGCCACCATCAGGTCTTTGGTATTTTCATCGCTCACACTCCACAGGGTGGTCATGATACTTTTGGCACCAGCATAGGCAAACCCCCTGGCCAAGCTGACCACGCCCTCTCCCCGTTGCAGTTCTCCTAAGCCCGTTTCGCAGGCACTCAATACGACCATATCGGCATTCAGCTGTAAGTTGTACAAATCCCGCACATAAAGGAATTCATTTTCAATGGAATCTTCCATTCCGGAAAAGGCGAGGTAGGAATAATCCCCTGCTTTATCATTGGCCTTGCCATGAGTGGCCAGATGCAAGAACCTATAGTCACTGGCTAGCTGGGTGAATTTTTCCTCGGTCGCCTCTTTTCCCAAGTAAATATCACCTCCAAATAAACTTTGAATCTGCTCGACTTCTGGAATGCTGAATTGGAGCGGCCCCAATCCGTTTCTCTTTGCATCCACGCTGGCATATAATTCATCCTCTGCCACAAAGGAAGGAGCAAAAGCCAAAAGCCCTTTAGAGGCTTTGTTCTTTTTTTGTTTTAATCCCTGTAAAAAAGTAGCGGAATAACTATAACTGATCTGATGGTCGTTGATCAGGTAGGCATGATTTTTAAATTGGTGGGAGAATTCCGGTGATTCTATTAATAACGCTTCGAAAGGTACATAGCTCAAAGCACCATCCGGAATAATAATTAATTTCTCCGGCAATTCATTTTTAATCGGTGCAATTAATTGTTCATATAATTGAAAAGCTGCCAAAGAAAAAGTATCGCTGTATGCCGTATAAATTGATTCGTCATTCTGGCCGGATAAATGATAATGGTAAATTCCTTTTCTTATTTGTCCAACCCAATTTTCTAAAGGAAAGTCTTTTTTTATTTCATGGATTTTAAAATCATCTTTTTTAATTAAAAAAACAAAAATACTGCTGTCACCGACGAAATATTCAAGCAGGGCTTGATCATTTTCTAATAATTCTTTTTGTATTTCTTCTACTGTTGCAACTTCCGACTGGTATTTTAGGTCGTAATAGTCAGGATAATTACTTTCTAATTGATCAATTAAATTTTCCAATTGATTTTTGAAGTCAAATATTTTGGAGCTATAAATTTGAACAAGGCTATCGTTTTTTTCTTCTGCTTTTTGCAATTCTTCGAACTTCTTTTTTTCATAATGGGCGATGTCTATTTTTAAATCGTATTCTTTTTCTAAAAGTGAGTTGGGAATATTGGTGAAACTTTCGGCCTGTAATTTATTCAGTGCCTCTTTTAACAATCTGGCTTTGCTTTTTTCTGCAATAAAAAATGCATTATGAATATCAAATTCATTTGGATCAACAACATTCGCTTCAATGGTGGTTCGAATGGCATCTTCAAAAATGGGGTAAAGCGTGGAATGATGAAATTGTCTTGAGACATGGGAAGTGGAATTGCGGTTGAACAAATCCAAACTGCCAATGGCTTTTTCCAACGAGGCTTGAGCCTTCTGGTATTCTCTTTTTTGCAAATGCATTTTTGCCAACTGATGATAGGCATTGGCAACTTCCGGGTGGCCTTTTCCAAAAACATTTTTTTTATATTGCAATGATCTTTGAAAATAACCAAATGCCTTTTCGTGCTGGCCACTTTCTTTATATATCAAACCAATCTGGTGCATGCCATCCACCAATTCAGCATTTATATTTATTTGCCACTTTTCTTGGATTTTTTCAAAAATGGCAAGGGCTTTTTCCTTTTCACCCAGTTTTGCATGTACCAATCCTGTCAAATAAATGGCACTTGCCACACCGGGATGATCTGAGCCAAATTGTTGTTCCCAGATATTTTTAGATTCTTCTGCTGCTTTTACAGCTTTATCATACTCCCCTTTATCGGTGTATATTTTTGCGAGGCTATAATAACATTCAGCGGTTCTTGGCTGTAATATTCCTGTGCCAAAATTAATGTCAAATGATTTTTTAAAATACTCTACAGCTTTGTCATGTTCACCCTGAAGTGCATACACACTTCCAATGCTATTGAAGATCATCCCTTTAGTTCTTGAACCAGGCCCCTCCGTTTTCTGTACGATATCTAACCCTTTGTCAAAATATTCCAATGCATTTTCGTATTCTCCCATTTCACGGCAAAGCTCCCCTAAATTGTTGTATATAACTGAGAGGCGACGGTTTTCTCTTCCGAAAAATTTGACATAACCTTCTAATGCCTTCCGAGAGTGATAGATCGACCTTTTAATGTCATTTTTATTGTAATATGCGGCTCCCAAGTTAAGATGGAAAACTGGTACATTCTCATGCTCCTCTCCATGCTTTTGCAAATGAAGGTTCAATGCTTTTCTATAATATTCAACAGATTTATCATATTCTCCATTGACCAGGTATACACTCCCCATTCGGTTATAGGGCTTGTCAAGTTCAAGGGCGTCTTCTCCAAAGAGCTTTTGTAGGGCTATTATACTTTTTTCTATGTAAATAACAGCAGTATCATATTTGGCTAAAGCATCGTAAAGTCCACCAATACGTACATAACAATCAGCAATGTCCTTGTGAAATAACCCAAATTCTTTCTCACGGATTTCAATGGTTTTTTTAAAATGCATAATAGCAGTCCTTTCAGGCCCAGTCCTGCCATACATTCTTCCCACGTGATAGTGCGCTGTTCCAGTTTTTTGATCTTCTTTCCCTAAAACTTCCTGATAAACACTTAATGCTTGCTCCCCAATTTTTGCAGCTTTGACAAAATGATCATAGGTGTCACCTTTAGCGACATTAAGCATACTATCTAAATACACCCTTGCTAGGGCAGTATCTTTCACTTGTGCATTTCCAAAAAACGGGAACAAGAAAAAAAGAAAGGAAAAGGAGGCAATTGATTTCATAAGGAAGAAAGTTAGGATGAAGTATCGTAAATTTAACGTTTTCTTCCAAATAGAAAAAATCAATGCCAAAAAAATTAGCTTAAAATAACTAATACTATGTCATCATTAAAACCAGCGCTTCCGATATTTTATTTCTGTTTAATTGATAGTCTTCGTATTTAATTAAATCTTTAAGGCGATTGGTATTGTTTCGATTATTCCTTGATGCTATATTTAATAGGATGCCCAAGTTTTCATTTTTATTCTTTTTGAAATTAATCAGTTCTTCGATCACTTTTTCCAAATCATCATTTACAATTTGTTCCTGCCATTTTATCGATAGGGTATTTTTTGATATATCCAACCCCTTTATTTCATTTTCATTTTCATGAATATCGTTTTCCGTATAAATATTGGACAGCTCTCTGAAATTTAGTTCATTCATCCAATTGAAAGCATAAGAGATAGTTATAATGGACAAAAACAAGGCAGGCGATAAAATGGTAGTATTAATGTGAACGAATTTCCCCTCGCCTAAAACCTCTGGCGAGTTGATTTGCAACCATATGGTGAAAGCAATGAACAGCCCGGTTATTATTCCCAAAAAATTCAACTCTTTTCGAACAAAGGTCATGGTCAAAAATAAACCAAGCAAGAAGATGGAAACAGAAGTCAGAACAATATCAACATTGTACATTGGTTTTAATATTCCTGTTGAGAAAATAAAAACCAGCCAAATAATCCCTAAAATAATTACAAAATATTTCCAGAAACGATGATGCACTAATTTATCTATTAAATGGTTCCCTTGTGAAAAGAAAGGCAGGGATAATAGCACGCAAACATTAATAAGACCGGAAATTGCCAAATAAAAAATATTGGAAGGGTTATATGCGGACACAAACCCAATCGAAAAATAAAGAAAAAAGGTGAGCGATAAAAATATCAGTCCTTGAGAACTTATTTTATTGACACCTGATTTCTTTTTTGATAAATTCCAAAAATAAAGGAGAACAATAAAAGTGAGCAAACAAAATAAACACAGAATCAAACGGTGCCTTAAAACAGAATTTAAATCTTTTATTCCCAATATTTCAAATAATAGTTGCATTGCAAAGAAGGTTTGAATGAGTATTTTAATAGTCCTCTTTATTCTCTATACTTGCTGCTCAATATTATCAATATCCTTAGCCAAATCGATCCCAAATAGCCCTTTATAGGCAGCCCGGTAACTTTCGATCTTTTTTTCTATTAGGTTATTTTCCAACCAATTGCCGATCGCTTCTGTGTTATCGTTTATATCACCATTTATAACCATTGCTTCAATATCCAGCAAAATAGATCTTGCGTGTATGGCCAAATCGGAATATTGCATAAAACGGTTAGGCTTGTATTGGGTGGCTGGTTTTCCTTCAACCAATAAAGAATATGCCGAAGAAATATATTGTTTAGGTTTATTGTATGTTACAGGAATACCAATATCCCCACTTAATACCCGCACCAGATTAATGGTGGCAATCGCATATACAATTCCATTGAGGGTAATAAAATAATTCCGCCCATATCTGAATGGATCAAAGGATTCTACTAAAAGCTGGAGCGATTCCGCAACGGCGACTTCTGTCGCTGCAGATGCAGTTCCTGTAGTAGCATCTTTTATGGCAGAAGCCAACCGCATTTCTTCATAAAAAGTCAAAGCGTTTTTAATAAAAGTATGAAAGAGCTTATTAAATGCTGTATTGACTTCTGATCGGACAGAAAGGCTTCTACTTTCGGGGGTTTCCCAACCCAAGCAACGACGGTAGGCACTGGCCCGCTCCCGGACGGAAGAAGCAAACCCCATTTTTGATTGCCTGCACATTACCTCTAGAATGACTGAAGTCAAATCACTTTCAGATGTTAGAACATCGTTTTTAATTGGAAATTTTCCGGCAACTCCGTAATCATTTACCAAAATGGCAAACAACTTAAATAACCCTAACCTATCCATCCAATAAAGCCAAACCAAGTCCCCAATAAACAGGCGCTTTATTTTCTCTTTGGGAACAGCACTTACATACTTTTTCACAATGGCATACTCTGCTGATCCTCTTATGCCATATAATGAGATACAACCAGCGTTCAAACAACAATCAATGTGCTTGCCTGCACTGATACCAGATTCACCCGGGTTTTCTTGAACTTGTTTGCAATCGAGTAGCTGTTTTTCAGTATCCGTAAAAATATCAACGTGCTTTTTTTCAAAATACTCCAAGTAATATTTCTTGGTCTCTTCATTCTCAGTAGATTGAGCCAATAGTATATCTGCACATTGAACGCCCAAACTTTTAATTGGGACAAAATCATCAATGAGTATTTTTCCATAAGCAGCTAATGCCTTTTCATTTTCATTTGCCATTTTTCAATATTTTTGAGTTAAAGATTTTATTCCTTGATTTTTCTGCTTTTCGACAATAGGATCAACCATTTAGTCATTAGTCGGTCGAGTGATTTTTCCGTTAAAAGGTTCTTGTCCCGTAATGTTCTGAACAGGGCCAATTGGCCGCAGGGTGAAAACCCTGATATGTCCAATATTCCAGTTTTCTTAGCTGTCATGATTATCCCCTCCAATTTATGAGGGGCAATGTCGTTCAGATCAAAAAGAGACAGGATGGTCTTTCTGTCCAACACTTTGAACCTTGAACGTAGTAACACGCTGGCAATAAGCGGAAGAAAACGCTTTCCTTCCTTCAGTATTTCCCTGCTCCTTGCAGGTGCCTCTTCCAGTGGGTAAAGCGAAATCCATTCTTTTTCCCAATCATCCCAATCCCCCCTTCCCCAAACTTGCCGGCACCATTCGAAACATAGCAAAACCCGCAACCAGGGACTGGGATGGGGATCAGAAAAAGAATACCAATACACCCTGTGGGGCGGAAGCCGAAGGATTTCCCTGATGCTCGAGGCCTGCGCAGCCCCACAGTTGCAAAAACCCCAAAAATCGGGGGCAATTTCTTTTACCCAGAGTGCAAATAATTTTTGGACTTGCCTGGAAGCACCAGCATCTGATAATGCTACGCTTAAAGCCAGGGGCAGTACCTTGAGCAGCCCCAGTCTGACCATTGCTTCATGCCCGGCCTCGTGTATGATGGATGTCAAATTGTATTTCGCTTTGATTTTTGTGTATGGTATAGTGATGGCCGGGATGGGGTTTGGCTTACCATTTAAAACAGCTACCCCTTCTCTTAAAATGGAAGCCCCGAACCCCCTGTTAAAAGATACCAATGGTGGTTCAATTGCTGTCAGAGCTGGATGCTTTTTGTCAAGTGCATCATAAGCAAGAACATCACAACCGCCCAGAAGCAGGCCCACTTCCGGTAAATGCCGCTGAGACAACAGGTCAACAAAGGTGTCAAAGTACATCAGGGCATCCGAAAGGCTCAGGGATATTTTCCCTATCAAACGGTTCAGCTCTTTTTTTGCTTTTGGTTGATGAAGCCGGCTAAGGTATCGCCTACTTTGCTCTTTTAATTGCTCAAACAATTTGGCCTCCATCGCCAACAGGGGCAACTCTATCGCTGTCCATTGCCTGTCCGTAATATCATTGTTGGGAGATAGGGACACAGTACCCCGCAAGGACGAAAGCAATCCTATTTTTTTCCTAATGGCCAGATAGCGCCGAAAAAACTCTTCATTGGCTTGTTGCGATTTTTTCATTTGATTTGGCTGCCATTATCCAGTGATCGTAATTGCTTCCCCCGGCTTTAGTCTTATGACCCGTTTGTTTCCTCTGGGTACACCTCTTCTTTTCCTTTTGTGCGGAGGCCTTACTCCATTTTTGGCCATTGCCTTCCTGACTGCCCTCCTGGCAACTTCATTTGCCACCATTGGATGGTCAAAGTCTTCAGGTAGATTGTCAGCCAATTCCCGATAGGCATCGGCAGCAATCCTGGCCACCTTCCCGCACACTCTCCTTCTCCGTTCTGGTCTGTAAAATTCTCCTTCATCGCCTCCCCCCATTGCATTAATGGCTGCTGTGGCCACGGTACCAACCCCAGGAGGCAGTGCCGCTCCAATTGCTGCTTTGCCCAATGTTCCCAATGCACCTTTAACATTCCCTCTGAGAACCTGTGTGCCAGCTTTTACGAGTTGCCCAACAGGAGTGGCCTGAGCAACTTTGCCCACTATCTTCGCCCCAGTGCTGAGTACTTTTTTAAAGAGCCCTCTCCGTTTTTTTCCTCTTTTGCTTCGCCTTGCTCTTCTGCGAGCCCTTCTTTTCAGTCTTGCCTTTTTTCTACGTCTCCTTCTTTTTAACCTTTCTTCCCTTGTTAACCGCTCTACAAAAAATTCATTTTCCACTGCCTCAAGAGCCCTTTCCAATTCCGCCGTCAACTCATATTCTGTTTCAAAGGCCTGATGGGAAAGCTCTTCCAGCCGATCTGCAAATTGTTCAATCACACTTTCATCTTCCAGTTCATTTAGCTCATTTTCCAGCTCGAATTCCTCATATTCGTCGTCATATTCATATTCGTCGTCATATTCATATTCGTCGTCATATTCATATTCGTTGTCATATTCATATTCGTTGTCATCAAATTCATATTCGTTCTCGTATTCATCCTCATCGTAGTATTCAAATTCTAATTCATCACTGTAATCATCCTCATATTCATATTCGTAACTTATATCTTGATCCTCGAACTCATAATTACCTCCCCATTTCAAATCTCCTGTCAAATTTTTAACTGCATCCCAGGCATTTCCTCCTTGACGATAAAAAAGTTGTCTGCCAAGGAGTCCAAAAACTATATTCACCGCAGTTTCTTTAGGCAATTCTGAAATTCCGGGAAAACTATTGCTCAAATATTTTGGTGAAAGTTTTCCAACATATGCGGCTCCTTGAATATAGGATGCCCTATATTTTGTTGGAAGGTTGGGCGGCGAGCTTGGTGGAGTTTCCCCTCTTAGTCGAGCAACAATGGCATAACTAATACCTTTTAATGCACTAATTTGGTCTCCTAATTGGACTGCCTTGTTTAATGGATCTATCAGGAGTTTATACCCTACTGTGGCCAAGCTTTTGAAAAAGCCAATTGGATTGCTGGGAACAAATATATTTTTCAAAATATTGGCCCATTTAAGGACTTTTCCAATGGTTAATGGTTCAGGTTTAAGGGATTTAAAATATGGTATATCATATAAACCTACCTCACCACCAAATTCCGACTCAGACATTTCCATTTCTTTGTCTTCTATTTTTAGATGGCCTGCATAAAATAATTTCAGTCCTTTTAAATCATCAATTTCTCCCGGGTTCTTTTGTATTGAATCATATAATCTGATTCCTCCATGCTGGTATGCTGAAAGTACAAGTTCAGAACAATAGAATTGTTTTGTGCTTCCATCTGGGGGATCAAAACGTCCTCGAAAGAATGCACCTTTTATATCGTATGGCTTACCAACTTGGGCTTCCGCATATTTTACGATTTTATTTTGAGTGCTTTTACTTAAAACTTTTCCTTGTGGGTCTTTATATCTCAGAACATATACGATAGAGTCGCCTTTTAGCTTTTCTTTTATACCTCTTTTTTTGACACCTCCTTCTATTGCCTCAATGGCCTGCTCATTCCCAACATATAATGCCGAATGGCTGACCAAGGAAAATGTAGCGGCCCTAATTACTTTTGAAAGAATCCCATCTGTGGTAGACAAAACAATATCGGCCTTCTGTAAATTCCATGGTTCAATCTGACGAACTGAATATTCTCGTCCCATAAAAAGTTCAAGTTCCCTTTCCAGTTCTGATATGTTTTCTTGCAATGTGTACATAATTCTTTTATTTAGAAGTTTTAAAAGCCGATTTAAAAATAGTTTTGATTATTGTTGGAAATTGGAAATAACTACCCTTGTCCGAAAATTAGCGGATAAGCTAACCGGAAGTTTTAACCTTGGGCTTCAGTAATTTCCAATTACCTCACTTTTAATTTAGCTGATACTGTTGTATCAAATAATAGTGTCTGGATTTGAAAAAGACTTCCCTTCTTGTGTAGTTGTAAAAGTGATTGAATAAATATTGTCCGATTTCTGTGGAAGCTTGAAATCAGGGTTTCCCCTGATTATTTTACAAATGAATATAGAGACATGAATAAAGTACTACAAATGACGGGAGTAGCCAGTTTGAATCAAATACCCTCCCGAGGGTATTCTGATATTTGCTGATTTTTTTCTATCTTGTTTGGCATATCGGTCAATGAAAAATGTGATTAAATGAATTCACATGAAAAACACTTTCCTCATTCAAATAAATGCTGCGCTTTAACAGCTTGCAACTATCTTTATACGATTGGGAGAACGCTATTGACTGCTGGCTTTTGGCCGTTGGCCGTTCCAAATACCAAAAGCAACCGCACAAAATTCATTGCAGTTGATTATTATTTTTGGATTGTACTCCTTCTTTTAGCATTTACCAATTACCCAAGTATTGGCCAGCCTGTTATCGAAGTTGGCCAAAAATTGAAATACAAATCTATCGGGTCCTACATAGGTATATTTAAAGACACAACTTGTAACCTGAAAATTGATTATATTCTGCAAAATGAAAACAAGTTAAATTTTAAAAAAAATGATAAAGACTTCATAAACGAGGGTCACCCCTATGCGACTTTCTGGGTTCGGTTACTTCTTCACAATCCTACTGAAAATGACACAACCGTACTTTTAGAACTTGGAGAGACTTTTCTGAATTATATCAGTTGTTATTTAATTGAAAAAAAAGAGGTTGTCCGGCATTACAAAGCTGGCGAATCCGTTCCTGTAGACCAGCGTGTTTATCCACACATACATTCTGTTTTCCCTATTGAACTCAAAGGACTGGATACTATAAAAGTTATGCTGTTTTTGGATTCCCGGTTGGAACCGCTGAACAGTAGTATAAAATTATGGGATGTAAAAGCATTTTCAAGTCAGACTGAAAAAGGTTATTGGTTTTTTGGAATCCTCTTAGGAATATTGTTTTTTTCTGCAACAATCAGTGCTTTCTTGGCATTGTTGACAAAAAGAAAATTATTCACCTATTATAGCGTCTACATTTTCAACTTCGCTTTTTTTATTCTTTCATTTACAAATTTGGGTTATCAATTTTTATGGAAAAACTCCTATTTTTTTTCCCACTTTAGCAAAATGCTTTTCTTGATTTTGACTGTAATTGCTCATTTTGCGCTTGTATTTACTTTTTTCAAATCTTATGCGTTTATCCAAAGGTTTAAAAAATTATACCAAGGGGTTTCCATTATTTTGATTTTAATATTAATTGTGTATTCTACTTACTTAGGCACCGAAACTTCAGAATTTTGGCAAAAATTATATTTTATTCCATTACTTACTGCATCCATTCCAATGTTGGGATTATTTTTTATTCTTCTCATTTTGACCATCCGATTTCCCAACTTGGAAAACAAGCTTTTCCTGACTGCTTATTCCTTAGTGTATCTGTCACCAATTTTAGGGTTGTTGGTCAATAATAAAATACTTCCAAGAAATTTCTTTTTTCAAAATTTCTTTTATTTCGCTGTATTAATAGAATTTATAATTATATCCTATTTAATTCTGGCAAGAGTCCAGCAAACTTTCAAAGACAAATTGATATTATCCAACCAGCTTGCTAAAAAGCAGGAGGAAAACATTAAGCAATATATATACGGACAGGAAAAAGAACGACAACGACTGGCTCAACAACTTCACGACGGCGCAAGTCTTCATCTTGCAAATATCCAAATGCGGTTGTCCAATATTATGAATAAAGTAGAAGGCGATGACAATAAAAGCCAGTTAAATTCAATTTTGGATGAATTATCTTACACATCTCAGGATATTCGGAACTTTTCACATGCTTTAAGTTCGGTAGTGCTCGAACGGTACGGTTTAGAATTCGCTTTAGAGGATTTAATAATTAAACTGGAAAACAGCTATAAAGCAGTGAATTTTGAATTTCAGTGCGAAAAATTTGACAAGTCCGACCTTTCAAATTCTTATCAACAAAATTTTTATTACATCGCTCAAGAATTATTGCAAAATTCGTTAAAACATTCAGAAGCAACATTGATCAAGTTAGAATTTAAAAAAAACATAGGACAGTTGGGAATTAAAAGTAACAGACAATGGAAAAGGTTATATATATGAAGAAAAATAATGATAATGGAATAGGTCTAAAAAAATATTAAAATAAGGTGTAGTTTTATGAAAGGCTCTTTAAAAGTTCATCGTGGAATAAAACGGAAGGAGTAGAACATTATGTTAGTATTCCTATTGAGCGAGAAAAGGATTAGTCAATTATTCTATTTTTTATTGCAAACCTAACAAGGTCTACAGCACTATGAAGGTCCAATTTTGACATGATATTTTTCCGGTGCGTATGTACAGTATGTTTACTTAAAAAACAATTTGTCAGCAATCTCCTGCTCTGTGTTACCCATAGCAATAAATTTAACAATTTCAATCTCCCTATCAGACAACATTTCTTTCTTCAAAAAACGATCTTCAAGTACTTTTTCTTTTTCTAAAGGCGTTTTTTGGGCAGAAGAAAACTGGGGAAATTCTTTCTTTGCCATTTATTATATTTTGCAACTTGCCAAGTAGATCAGCTTTCTGAATATTTTTCAGCAAATATCCATGAACACCTTTTTCAATTGCTAATCTTACCAATTTTGGTGAATCATATGATGAAAACATAATAACCTTAACCTGAGGAAAACGGCTTAATATATCCCCAATAAAATCCAATGAATTCTCTCCTTTCATGTTTAAATCCATTAATATAATATGAGGCCTAGTTTGACCAATTAATGAAATCGTTTGTTTTATGGATAAAGCCTCTCCTACAATTGAAAAAAGCTTCCTCATCTTCGAACAAAGTTCTAACACCTTCCAATATAATAGGATGGTCGTCAGCAAGAAGGATTTTTATCACCGATATGTTTTTCATTACAACAAATATTCAACGATTCCTCCTAAAATGAAAATATTAGTAATGCGAATCAGGAGTTGAAAATTAAAAACCATTGATTTTCAAGGATTTAAATCATGGTGATTTTTGAAAATCACCATGATTTCATGCTCCAATCAACTGAAAACCAGTCAACTAATTCAACCCCCTGATTCGCATTAGTATTGAAAAAGCATAGATATTTATTGAATTCAATGGGACAAAAAACAGGAAGCGAGAGAGATGACAAATGTGAAAAAATCATGATTTCATTAAAAAAAATGATT
>CBDCVJ010000060.1:0-28282 GCA_965222975.1 Saprospiraceae bacterium
TCCATGTTTTATTAAAACCCTTTGGGTACAATTCAAAACCAAGATGGCCATAGACGTTGTAAATAATTTGGAATAAAAAGAACCAACTTATGGCCGGGGCATGGATCGGAAGAGAAAATGCCAGAATAGGAATAATTAGTGCTTCCAAAACTGCTTCCAATGGATGAAAAGCATAAGCCGTCCAAGGAGAAGGGTTAGTGGATTTATGGTGTACCAAATGAACATATTTAAAAAGGGTAGGGTGGTGCATCGCTCGGTGCATCCAATAGAAATAAGTGTCGTGAATCAAAAACATGGCGACCCAGGTGAAAATGTAATAGGCCCATCCATATTCAGAAATGTCGTCATAGGTGTTGGTGTGGTCTTTTAAAAAATAAAATACCATGAGCCCCATTGTGGCAAATATGGCTACAGTTATCAATGAAAAAAATATGTCCCGGCCATAGTCAGTCAGAGCAGGCATTTTCTTTTGCACTTTCCTAAACCACATCGGTTTTTTTAACAGGACATAAAAAATAAAAAATGCGCTGGAGGCAAATACCGCATAATCCCATACAATGCCGCCTGCTTCGTCTATCCAAAAATCAATGAATGAAGTTGCCATGTTGTAAATTGATAAGGTGAAAAAAAGATTTTACAAACATCGCTGGCTCATTGCAAAAAATCGTCCGAATGGCTGTAATTGGATTTGGGTGGACTTGTTTTAGTGGTACGACAGCATAAAATTGAATGTAGCGAGACTTTTTGTAATCAGTAAGCAGCGGTCGGTTTACGGTCGGCATTCGGTTGATAGTCATGTCATCAAAGCGTTTTCTTGCTCCTATACTGTGATGGTGTCATTCCCGTCATTTTTTTAAATACCGCATTGAATGTAGATTTAGATTTGAAGCCGGCATCCAGTGCCAAACTGAGTATGTTGTAGTGGTCAAAATTGGGGTCGGCCATTTTTTGTTTGACTTCTTCGACCCGGTAAGCATTGATAAAATCAAAGAAATTTTTACCCTCTTTAGTATTGATAATTTGCGAAAGATAACCTTTGCTCAATCCTATTTCTTTGGAAAGAGCAGACATGTTGATATCAGGGTCTTGATACCGTTTCTTTTCTGTCATTAGGGCGAGCAATTTTTGATAATGGTCTTCCGTTTTTTCTGATAATTTGGAGGCTTCATTGGTCGGATCAATTAATGATGTTAATTTTCGACTCGTAAATAATTCCCGCCGCATTAGCATTGAATAGCCAATCCAGTAAATTAAAATCGACAGCCCCAGCAATAATATCCTTCCTATAACATCATCAGAATCATTTGGGAAAAAATCAATGAGTGCTGAGACTAACCAGATCAATATCAATACCAATCCTCCAATCAAAGTATGACTCAACCATTTTAAACTTTTATTACTTATTTCAGCGTAATAATCATACAACAATTTTTCATAATTGGAAAGCGTCCTGAGAATTAGAACGGAAATGGCCAATGCAAAAATAACCGCTATAAATTCAAATATATTTTGATTGAAATAATGCTTTGGTAAATCTTCTGGCACATTGATATTTCCTGAAAAATAGTTAAATAGTTCAAAACATTGGAATATGAAATGCAATATAAAAGGGGCAAATAATAAATACCCCCAAGGTTTAAATTCATAGTCTGGTTTGGTTAAATACTGAACGAAAAAATAGGTAGCAGGAGGAATGACAGTGTACCAGATAATAGGCAAAAAATGGATGATTGGATACTGGGTTAATATTTCGGTTTCTTCAAGAGCTCCGATTAAATTGAGCATCATGAATGACAATAACAGCACACATAAATACAAATTGGATTTTTTGGAAAAAGTATCACTGAATAAAAAAATAAGGATTAGTATCAAGCCCTGAAGCGTGCCGAAAAGAAAGATGATGCCAAATATGTTTAATCGAAATTCTTCCACTGGTTGGTGTCGATGATTGTAAAAATTTGGCTAAAGGTAGTTGGAAAATTAGATTTGTGTACTTCAGGGGAATTGCATTATAGTGGAGATTGAGTATTTAAAATCATTTAAGGATCGTGTAAAGAAAAAGTTATAACAAGATTGATGTTATAAGTTATTTTTTACACGATCCTCTGCGTTATCCGTGTTCCCATTATTGTAAAGTTACTGATTGTAACGTTTTGCATAGCTATTAATAAAAGTGGTTTCGAATCTATAAACTTTGATAAATTCCCAGAGCGGCGGGGTAAAATAACCCCGCCGCTCTGGGAACTGCCTGAAATTTTATAGAGCTACGCAAAACGTTACAACCAGTAAATTTATTTTTTCAAATATATCTTTCCCACAAACTTATCTCCTTTCTCATTTATAATTTGTAAAATATACATGCCATCATTTATTGATCTAATTGGGATATTGAATATAGGGCCATTAACAGATATTTTGTTATCTACAATCAAATCGCCTCTCAAATCAAAAATTTGAATTTTCAATTTTTCATTGAAAAGAAAATAATCCGATAATTGGACAGTAATTTGAGCTTTTACTGGATTTCCCAATATTTTAATTTCTGTTGACAAAATATTATTTACCGCAGTGAGGCCAGGAACGGTCACAAACAAAGTATCAGCTGGGCAATTTTTCTGGTCAGTTGTAAATAACCAATAATCTCCTGGAGTTAAATCTTCCAGGTCTTGTGTAGTTTCCCCATTTGACCATAAATAAATATAGCCTGGATTTCCCCCAGACGTTTCCACATCTATTGCTCCGTCGCTTCCTGCCGACGGGGTAACCGAGGCCGTATCTGAGGCTAATTGCAGTGGTTGATTAAGGAATATTCCAGTTTCTTCTTCACAGCCATTGGCATCTTCTACAGCAGGAAAATACTCCCCCGCAGAGAGGTTTGAAAAAACATTGTCCGCACCTGTAGCAGAACCTGAACCATTGAGGCCATATTTGTAATTTGGAGTACCGCCCATCGCAGTAATAGTGATTATGCCATCACCCGAACCAAAACAGGACAGATTGTTCTTAATAGCAGCAACGGTCAATGCAGGTGGCTGGCCAATGGTAAAGTTTTCAACGTGGGTGCAATTATTGGCATCTTTGGCCGTGATTTTATGATTTCCAGCAGGTAAGTTATTAAAAGTACCGCCGGCCTGAAAAGCACCTCCATTTAAGCTGTATTGGAAAGGTGCTTTGCCCCCGCCAGTAACGGTAGCAGTAGCCGTACCATCACTATCACCAAAGCATAATAACTGAGCTGTATGCACAAGTCCGACTGTCATGTCAGGTGTATTCGGAACATTGACGTTAAAAACCTGTACACAACCTTTTGAGTCAGTTACTGTAATGGTATGCGCTCCGGGAGTGGTTGTGAAATCCCCTACTGCCATAGCAGGGCCGTTGTCCAGCGAATAGAAATATTGAGGAGTGCCGCCACTTGCTGTGGCATTTATTTTGGCATCATTTCCATTGAAACAGGTCGGCGCAAAGGTGGTAGTCTGCAATGACATGGCTGGTGCGTTGGGAACTACGAAGCTGTAAACTTTGGTACACCCAAGGGCATCAGTAATGGTGACCGTATGTTGTCCGGGTGTGGTTGTAAAGCTGCCATTGCCTTGTGGAGCGCCATTGTCAAGAACATACTGATAAGGTGGTTGACCGAGTATGCCTGTCACTTCCAACAGTGCATCATTCCCGTCGCGGCATGTAGGTGGGAAGTTGGTATCTAAGATCAATCCAACTGGGCAATTATTGAAACCCCAAATGAAGATATTGTCAAAAGCAAAAAAATCGGTTCCACTCATGTCAAAGTCTTCAAACACCAGTGCCAATTGATCGTTTGGGTCATAATTGGGAATTTCTACCCAAATATCAGGAAAATCAGGGGCGCATGCCCAAGGTTGGTTGGGGTCGCAGGTGGTCTGATTTAAAACTTCCAATTCAATCGGATTATTCGGGTTTTGATCATCGAATAGCACCACCTTCAAATTGGTGTTTTGCTGGGAAAGTTGGTTAAAGGTGAAAAATAAGCCGACTATATCTATTTGTGGATCTGCCGGTGGCAGCGGGGGAAGCAGTAATTCGGTAATTGATTGCTGGTTTGGAATGGCCTGAATGAACATCATGTCAGAACCATTTATACTTGGGCCGCCAAGCGGGGGAATCACCCATTGGTTGTTCCCAACAAACGAATTACTTTGCCATCCCGGCGGAAATCCATTGTTAAAATCTTCTTGTAAAAGAACTTGCTCCTGTGCTGTCAATGATACAAGTGCAAACAATAAAGTTGTAACAGTAAAAGTGATCTTTTTCATGTTAGTATGATTTGGTTCATACTTGAGTAAAGTTCACTTTAGAAAATGTAACCGCAGCTGGTTGTTTTTTTTGAAATTTTAAATATTCGACGCCTCTGAGAAACTTGTCAAACGGCTTCCTTAAGCATAGATAAACAGTTTTAACTTGTCTGAATTCGGTCAACTAATACTTCAGTGAAAAAATAGTAAAGAATAAAAGTTGTAGTAAAGACCTCCGGTGGGTCTTCTGATAATTTCTTTATTGAAAAATGCTTTGGTTCAATTCCGAAATTGTAGGAAAAGCTAAAGGGTTGCTCTTCTGAGAAAAGGATGCCCATATTTCCAAAAGAGGATTTCTAATGAAATTTATTGACCTAATCCTGATTATTTAGAACAATTCGAAAAGACTCAACTTTATTTTTATTTTCAATTAATAAGATATAAGTACCAGTAGTTAAATTACTTAAATCAATCTCTTTTTTTGCTTTAACCGTTTGTATGTTTTGACCCAATAAATTCACAATTTTTATCACTTTGTTTTGATCTGCTGGCAGATTTTCAATATTAATAATTCCATTTGTTGGGTTTGGGTAAATTATGATTTCGTTTTCACCAGATGCTGAATTTATTGAAAGAGCATTATTATTGGCATTAAAAGTATGGGGTTGAATAATGAAATCGCCCGTTCCATTCGGAACTCTGGCATAGCCCATATTGAGTAATTGATTGCCATAATTAATGTTTTGAAGTTCAGTTAAATCCTCATAAGTCAGAAATAAATCCCCTGCTGAACTATTCAATTTGAAATTGGTATGAATGCTCTCTTGGTCTAAATCTCGGTCAGCCCATAAAATTAAATATCCATTTGGAGGGATAACTACTTCATCTTCAAAATGCCATTTTTTTGGAAAATGCTTATCGTCACTCAAATAATATTTTTGATCTAAATTAATATTGGAAGATGTATTATTGTACAACTCAATCCAGTCCCCTGTTTCTCCATTTGGTTCAAAAACGTTGTCATTTTTTGTTACAAATTCATTGATCACCACATCTCCAATATTGATCGGCAATGTCAAGGATTTACAATTATTATAACCTTCTTCATTTAATTTATTTCTGAACCAAACTCTTTGGGAGGCTATTAGATCTATTATGTCATCAGGTACAGGTATATTTATTTGATTGGTGTTGTTATTCAAAATGTTATAATTGTGCATTGCCAATTCTTCTATATAATCTTCATCCAATAAATAAGATAAAAGATCACACATGGTTTGCAGATACAAGGGTTTTATCGCTGGGTCTGTGGTAAGGCTGTTTTCTAATGGTCGGATTGGATAAAGTGTGTTTTCGAGATCGGGAAGAAAAGAAAATGCATAGTTGTGATCCCAGGTAATTAAATGCAATTTTTCTGATTCAGGCTCATGGTACATGTAAAAATTGTGACTCCCTCTTGCATAGGTATCCCAATCTTTAATAATTAAGTCCACTCCTAAAACTCTAAAATAATTATGCAAATCCATTATTGATCCGATATTGTTAGGAGCTGCATTATTAATAAAATTATTGTAGGCTTCTATGGTGCCTTCTTGTACCACTACACCATTAGGAGGGAACTCTACTCCCTTATAGAGACTTCCGTTGTTAGAAGCAAAATTTTGTTTTAAAAATGTTTTTTCAATATCTTCTGTAATAGTATATACCTCAATGAAATTGCCGTTTATATAAACTTCGGCAAAAGAAGTTCTGGGAGCAGCTACTCCTGCTCTCCTGTATAAAGCATATGCAAGAGCATTGCGTTGAAAAGAGTCATCCAAATGATGGTTATGTAAATTAAATTTATCTATACCATCATATTCCTGATTTGGAATAAACGAATCAATATCGATTTTAAACGGGGGATTGGTTTCATTAAATTCATTTGATGTGAACCCTTTTCTTCTAATATAAATGGACTCTACTACTGTTCCGTCAATGATCATTTTTACTGGATCGTCGTAATGACCTGGTATATAAGGTATTATTTGCTCTAAGCCAGGTGCTTCAAAATGAATTTGGTGTAAAAAAGAATTGTCAAATAAATTGTCTCCTGCTTCTTGAGCGATTAGGTAGGATAGCGAAATTGTACATACTAAGCCTAAAATTATCCTCTGTTTCATGATCAATTGCATTTATATCATTCGACAAAGTATTATAAGGTGTATTATTATTGAAACAGGAAAAAGCAATGTATTGTTGTTCCTATTAAGCAAATTATTTATTAGTGTGTATCTTGTTAAAAGTGAAGTTGTTCCTTTTTCAAAAATATTTTAAACGACCAATCTTTATCAGGAATTGTCCCTTTGATCACTTGTTCATTCAGCCCAGATAGCTGCCATGTAAAATCATTTAAGGAACCTGACGACGGCACATTAAAAACTTCCCTTTTTTCAAATAGTGCAGATTTGCCTATTTCTTTAGCATAAAATATTTTACAAGATTGCCCCATTTTATCATTTAGCGTAAAAAATATCCATTCATCTTGTCGGGGCAAATAGGTAAGGAAAATAATTTCTTTATGCATGCCTTTTTTGGTGAAATTAATTTGATAGCCCAATGCAGCGCAACCGCCCAAAAAGGGATGCAATGCCCGAAAAACAGTTCCATTTATTTTATTCCCTTTTTCAGAATATTCAATTTGCCCTGACCAATTTCCTATAAAGGGTTTCAATGGAAGCAGTAAACTATCATCACAATTGCACCCGTCTGCATATGTAAACCAATTGCCTTCTTCATCAACCAGAGAATTAAAATCATCTTTCCTTATTCCCTCGGCAATATTCAACGTGAGCCAAGTTTTCATAGAATCCAAAGAAAAGCTGCTTTCCCAACGAAAGGAATTTTCATGTGTATCTGAAAAGGTATAGCGATTGTCATAGCGTGTACCCGACGGATATCCTAACTGTGGGCGAGTGGTAACACCTTGTTGAAAAAGTTCGATCCTTTTGTGGTGGAATTTCCCTTGCAAAGAGGAAACATTGGGTGCATTTTTTCCTGGCCAGCTTTGGAACATTACCCATTTATCAAGTGCTTTGTCAAAATACCGTATGCTGAACCCAGTTGTTTTTGCCCCATTGATTAACGAATCGCCATAAGCCAGTTCGATCAGTGCTTTTCCGTTCAAGGCAGCAAACAATCTGTGCTGAGAAAAATTGGCATCTTTATAATTTCCGCCCTCGTTCCATTTTTTCCAAGTGACATCCCAATGACCCAGCCAGAAATTATAATCACTGGAAGCTTGATTTAAAGTTGGACTGTATATATGTTCAAAATTTTTCGGCGCATTTGGTTGACTGTAAAGCGAAGCAGATAGTATAATTAAGCACAATCCCAAAAAAATAACTGGTGTTTTCATTTTATCATAAATTAATTTGTCGGGTGATTTTTGATAACGAATTTTTGCATGTTAATTTTTTCGAAACACCTCTATACCTCTATAAGTTTCCAATAAATTATCTGTTTGGTTTTTCTTGCCATGCAATTAAGGTAAAATTAGAATTGGAGAAATATATGAAATTGTAAAAATCGCTTATTCCCAAAAATACGGTTTAAAATGGAGGTAAAGCGTTGGTAAATTCATGAAGCTTTATATTCACTGTAAATTTATCCAACCCACTGTTAAGCAATTGCATAGTGCCCGTTTTATTGCCTAATGTTTATTTATATCGGTCTTATTGCATTTCAGTTTATTACAAAAACTTACTCACTTCGCAAACTCTCAACAGGATTCGCCAACGCCGCCTTTACACTCTGAAAACTCACTGTCAAAAAAGCGATCATCACTGCCGCTAAGCCTGCCGCTGTAAATACCGACCAACTGATCGTGGTGCGCATTTCGAATGTTTGCAACCAATTGTTCATCACCAGCCAGGCAATTGGGACAGCTATCAAAATTGCTATGCCGACGAGTAATAAAAATTCTTTAGACAATAATCCAACAAGGCTCTCCACGGATGCGCCCAATACTTTCCTAATGCCAATTTCTTTGGTGCGTCGTTCCGCAACAAAAGCAGCCAATGCAAAAAGGCCAAGACAAGAAACAAAGATGGCCAGCCCAGAAAATAGGCCAAACAAAGACCCCAACTTTTGATCGGCTTCAAATTGCTTTTGAAAATGGTCGTCAAGGAAAAAATAATCGAACGGATTCCCAGGAAAAAAAGCGGACCAGCGAGATTCTACATCGGTAACAGCTTGGGCGTAATTGTCCGTATTTAATTTTACCGAATAGTAATCAGGGATGCTTTGCGGATAATGCAGGCGCATCACCATGGGATCGAAGGCTACTTTTGGTGATTCTTGGTGGAAATTTTTCACCACGCCAACAATGGTTAGACGATCGCCCCAGAAGTTGATGTCCACGCCAACGGCTTCTTTGGGGGATTGGAACTTTAGCTGCTCCACTGCCCTTTCGTTTAAAATGCAGACGTTGCTATCACTGGCCAATTGTTCGTTCATATATCTTCCTTCCACAAGTTCCATTTCATACATTTTTGCAAAATCATGCTCCACAGAGAGGGCACGTACACCCTCCGACTCTATTTGATCAGCGCCCCATCTGCGAACGCCGCCTGCCGTCCACCCAAATGCTTGGCCGGGAACGGATGTAGAACTGGATATTTCTCGCACGGAAGCCAATTGTTTCACTTCATTTTTGAATGCCTTGTATTTTACCTGATACGTGGAGTCCACGACGGCAGGCGATTTCAAAATCATGGTCTGGTCAATATTGACGCCTAGCTCGGTAGCTTGCATGTGCGACAATTGTTTGAAAATAACAATAGTCCCTGCAATCAAAATGACCGATGTTGCAAACTGACCTATTACCAATCCTTTGCGGAGCCATCCGGCCTTACCTGTACCTCTAAAAGAATTGTTGTTCAATGCTTCTACCGGATTGAACTTGGACAAAATAAACGCAGGGTAAAGTCCTGCCAACAAAGTTCCGACGACAAACACAGCCGTCATGCCTGCCCATAAGATGGGATCGGAGAAAAAGGAAAAGGGAATGGGTTTGCCAACAAATGCGACAAATACAGGAGCAAGTGCCTGTGCTAAGGCAAAGGAAATCACGGTAGCCCCTAAATTCAATATTCCCGCTTCGAACATAAATTGGCCAATGAGGTTGCTCCTGCTCGAACCGATCACCTTCCTAACGCCAACCTCCCTTGCCCTTGTTTCTGATCGGGCTGTGGCGAGGTTGATGTAGTTGAACCAAGCTATTAAAAGCACCAGACTGCCAATAATCAAGAGGAAGGAAACGGCTTTCCCATCTCCGTTAGGTTCAGCCTCAAATAAGTAATTGGAAGTGAGGTGGATGTCTTTTAATGGCATTAGGGCAAATTCAACAAAGTCGTTGCTTTCCCGCATTTCCTCACCATATACTTTGTCTATCTGTGGGGTGATTTTGGATTCCAACGCCTTGATATCTGTTCCCGGTCTCAATTTTAAATAAGCGTAAAAACCATCCCACATGATCTCCGTTTCAAGTTCTTCACTGCCATCGTTGAACACATCCTTGTATGTAGAATAGGACATGATTATATTGAATTTCAAATGGGAGTTTTCTGGCGGATCGGCAAATACGCCGGTTATTTTATAATCGGTTTGTCCGGCTCGGTTCAGGGTTTGTCCCATAGGGTCGGTATCGCCAAAATATTTTTTTGCCTGTGACTCCGAGATGCAAGCTGAAAATGGCTCTTCCAAACAGGTGGCCGGATCTCCTTTTATCAATGGAAATGAGAAGATTTCAAAGAAATTCTTGGTGGCATATGTCCCTTTTTTTTCACGAAAATGTACATCGCCAGCCATGAAAACGCTTTCACTGGACATCCGCAATTTCACATAATCCTCCACCTCCGGAAAATACTTTTTCATAAACGGCCCGGCGCAAGCAGCACCTGCTGCAAACTGCATGTGGACTTCGCCGTTCCTGATCCTATCGGTACGTACCCTGACGATGTTTTCGTTATGCTGATGAAAACTATCATAGCTTTTTTCAAAGGCCACATATTGCCAGATAAATAAAGCCGCCGTCATACCGACCACCAGACCAATGAGGTTAATAGCAGAAGTGTATTTGTTTTTAAGGAGGTGCCGCCAGGCGATTTTTATATTGTTATTAAACATGATATTATTGGTGAATGGTTAGAGGTGAACGATTGATTAGTTGTAAAAAGTCTGGTTCTTTGACAATTTCCGTGGAGCGAAAAAAAACAGGAAGAGAGGGAGATAAAAAATAAAAAATTGAAAATTTTTTATTTTTTTATCTCCCTCTCTATCAGAGTATTAGGGGGAAAGAAAAATTTTGAAAAAATTTTTCTTTCCCCCTAATACTCTGATATTCTGAGTGGCTTCCACGGGATTTGTCAAAGAACCAAAAGTCTTTTGACAACAGGCCAACAATGTTGGCAACAGGAACACCCGATGCTTTGGGGTCAAGTCGTGTGCCATTGGGGTAAACATTTGTTTTTCAATATGTTATAAAATTAAATTTTGAAAAGGATGGGTTAAAGGTGTTCGGAATTGGACGGGGAGTGTACGCTATTAGAGAATACACTTTTTGTAGTATAGCTTAGATTGGAATGACATGGTGATAATATTTTCAGGGCAAACGCATCAAAATTTCATGAACAATGAAAAGATGGTGAAACCCCTACTTTCAGGTCTTTTTGGGTCTTTATCCATATGTCGGCACGGCAGATCATTGGCATATTTCATTGTTTAGTCATGACCGACCGAGGGGTAATTAAATAATAATAAAAAACGCCTGCTCCTTGCAAGGAGCAGGCGTTTTTTATTATTATTTCTGGTTCTTTACCCCACTGGCAAATAAATCCTACTGATCAAATTATTAATCACATAAGACTTAGACCGGGAGAAAAAAGTGTCCAATTCTTTCAAATACCGATGGTACAGGAAATTCAACACCAGCCCTGCCATCAAAGCAACCAATGTGGTGTCAAATGCGAGGTTCAGGCTGCGGGTAATTTCAGGCATGCCTTCTGCTGTTTTGGCCAAGTGGGCCATGCCAATGGAGGAAGACAGCCCCAACAATGTGCCAATAAAACCAAGTGAAATAATAGCTCCCAATAAATAACGAACGATTTCCAGATCACTTTCCATTTCTTCTTTGCTGTTGTCAACTTGTGTGCTAAAAACTTGCAGTGTTTCCCCGACATTTTGTTCGTTGCGGTATTGGGTACATGCTTTTTTGACAAAATCACCTATAAGGGAAAATTGACCGCCTTTTTCCAATTGAATGGTATTTAATTTAATTTGGGCTACTTCATCCGGCGTCAAAATAAGCTGATCTTGTTCAGGCAACAGGCCATATTGAAATGCATTGTATTGTTGCTTGATATATTTTCTTTTTGAAAGTAATTCAAATATGCTATAAAAAAAGATAGCATAAATACCTACTTGAATATATCCCTGGGCCGTGCCGCCTAATAATTCAATGACCCGCTGCATGCCGGAACCCTCTGGTACAAGATTGCCGATTAGCATTAAGAAAAACCATACACCGATGGCAGAAACAATACTGAAGATGATTTGCAAACGCTTTGTATTAAACATGGCTTTTTATTTTTTTGAAAAAAACAAGTAAAAAGGTTAAAGTAAAAAGTAGGAACTTAATTCAGCCTTTTTTTAATTACTATTTAATTTTAATTATTACTTGTTTTTTTGCAATTTTAATAATTGACATTATTGTCATTGAAAAATCCAAAACATCAATTATTAAAATTGCATTAAATTAATTGGTTGATTAAAAGAACAATTATTTGCTCTCTATTTCATTATGTATGTACCATCCTTTTTTAAGATGACCGTGGCAATGAGGGTTCGTCCTTTTCCAAGAATTAATTGCTTGGCAAAATTTTCACCCCTTTCCTGATTCTGTGCATTCTTCGTATAGACCAGCCCTTTTACGTAAACCTTTTTACTGTTCTTTTTGCTCTCTTTAAAATCTGCATAGATTTTATATTCACCCGGAATGATCCCATCAAATTGACGGACAGCTTCCAAAGAGGTTCTCAAGTCATTTCCAAAAAGTTTGTTCCTCGATTTCCCACTGTCCCAATGGCCGACCTTATTGTCTTTTTTATTACCGCCGTAAACACAGCTATTCCCTTTACATACGTATAAATCCACATTTTCCTCCCGGCTCGCCCATTTGATTTCAAAGGAAACATTTGCTGGGACTGAAGGAGCATCTCCTCTATAAACAGGAGGGGCTGGTTTTTCCGGCTTCTTTGGAACGGGCTTAGGTTCTGGAACGGGCTTTTTAGGAGGTGTTGGTTTTGGTTCTTTTTTCCTCGGTGGTGTTTTGGCCGGTGTTTTAGTTGGAGGTTTATTGACCTTTTTTTCCTTCGAAACTGGTTGTGGTTTTGGACGTGGTTCGTCGTATACATATTTGCCTTTGAGCATATCGGCCGGATTCGGCAATTTCTTGTGATCTACCAAAATCACCAGCAGAGAATCGCCCGAAGCTTTGGCCAATAAACTATCTGGCAAAATGCCATGTATTTTCATTTGCGTGGTATCGAAATATACCGCCGCCTGTTGAACTTTAGCAGCCGATTCCCCTCCCTTCGGTGTGATGATAAAGAGGAAAATAATGGCTCCCAAAGCACTCGTCAGCAAATCCAACAAGGACAAACTGAAAAGCTGATTCGTTCTTCTTGACATGGATGTTAAATTTTTTTGAGTAAAGATTGACAGTAGGTGCTGGAATATTGTCCTTTCGACCGCCTGTCAAATTTTTAACCTACTTTTCGATAAAGGTGCAAAGCCGGTTTAGGGATGGCTTTTACCCGCATCTGTTTTAATGGAAAATGGCAGTGTTGACAATTGATTCCAGTGCCGGGATGGAAACTTGCGCAGTTTGAACACTGGATTTTTTGCGATTCAGTTTCCGGCAAATCATCATCATACACTTTGTGCAAAGTGAAGTTCCCGGGCATGTTACAACCCACGCACTTTACCTCAGCCATTTCATTATTTGTTCCGCAATTATTACAGGTCTTCATTTTTTGATTATTGCTTTGTTCGAAATAAAAACAGGGATATTGGTTATAGGGTATTAGGTATTGGGTATTAAGTTATTACGTCAAATAAAACCTTAATACCAAATACCCCAACACCAATTATTAATACCTATCTTCGAAATTAAAATGATATTCGTACCCAACGCTAAAAATGGTAGAGTGGTGGGTCTGATTGCCTTTCACGACATCGAAGAAATCGTTGGCATCTTTGTAGCGGGGATTGAACATATCGCTGGTGCCAAAATCCCAAGTCACATTGAAAGTGAGTTTGCTCCTTTCATTCAGATCAATAAACAGTCCTGGCGATAGTTGAAACCCAACTTGCAAAGGTTTGTAGTCTTCATTTACGCCTTCTCCAAAAGCGATTTTATAGTTTTGAACATCTACTTCATCTGTTCCGAAATATTCCGTTACCTCGTCCAGTTTTCCGTCCAAACCAAAATTGAAAGAAGGCCCTGCTGCCAGTGACCAACCGACTTTGTTGGCCAGATAATCCCGGTAGCCAAGGGTCACGGGAACACTAACGAAATGCAGTTTTTCCGTACCCGTAAAATAACCCACACCATCTCCATCATTGAAATTATCGGTTTGGTATTTTCCACCCTTTTGGATGTAATGGACACCCGTGCTGATGGCCCAATTATTCAGTAAAAGCCCCATATCAAAACCTCCATTCATACCAAAAATGGAGTTGGAAACGGGGTATTGCTCTTTGAAATCTTCGGTAAATTTAAACTTGGAGGTATTTGCCCCACCTCTTGCGCCAATGTAAAAGGAATTCTGTTGGGCGTTCAAAACGGTAAGGCTCAACATGCTGAAAAATGAAAGCATCATCAATTGTAATTTCATGACTTTAGAATTTTTGAATGTTATAAAATCAGTTTAACTGGTGACCTGAACAAGTCAGGCGATTTAGATTTACAAAAAGACGATACTTAAATGTTAAGAGCTGTTATGGGAATCTTCAATTTTCGTTAAGCGGAAATTTTAACCGAATATTAGGAGGTGCTAATGAAATGTTATTAATTGCTGATCGCCTAAATGACAAAGAAGTATCCAGATCTGAGAATGCGGTATTTATTATGTCGAATTGCAACCAATAATGAAATGGTTACGTCCATTGGTACCTACCAGTATTTTGATTGATTTTTTGAATTGAAAAATAATAGTGGTTTATTCAATAATGATTTGTTCTTTTGTAGCAGGCCTTAGGAGATTATTTCAAATAGCTTCCTGATTGGAATCAGTATGATTACCCTTACGTAATTTATGAAACATACTATAACTCATTTAATATTATTCTTTTTTGCTTCCTCTTTAATAGGGCAGAATGACGCATTAGAAGATACTTTGAATTTGGCAACTACACTTCACGAAGAAGGGAAAGCGTTGCTTGAGCAAAATGAAGTAAAGGCTTTTGATAAGATTAGGGCATTGGCAAAATTTCGGAAAAGCCAACATTATCTCAATAATTTAAACGTAAATGACCGATCCGATTTAAGATTACAGAATGACTCACATATTCAGGCGCTCAATGATTTTTTTTCTGACAACTCTAACAAAGACAGCCTGTTAGAACTCACCCGTTTTTACCCCGATTCTGTTTTTAGTGCCGATGGCCGCTATTCTCCATCTTTTAAGTTACTGATTCTAAATTTATTGGAACAGAAAAAAAGAAAAACAAGAACTGATTTTTTTAAAATAGATGGATTGCATGACACAAACCCATCGTCAACTTCTGATAATGCTTCTTTTATTTTAGATTTCGAAAATTATTGGCCGTGGGAAGTGTTAGAGTTTGAAAAGGGTTTACAAAAGCTGGAAAATAATTATTCGAACATATCAAAAAGTACAAAAGACGACTTTTTATTTTCAAAGTATAAAAGCGAGTTTGATTCTCTTGTTTTTTTGATCAAGACAGATTCGCTGAATCAGATCATCCAATATGTTCGACAACAAAAAGAAAATGCCGAGTTGGAATCAGAGGCATTAAATCTACAACATAATAAATTTCGAAATATTGGGATTGGAATTGTCGCATTATTATTACTGGCAGGTTTTTTTGCTTTCCAAAAAAGCAATAAATTATTTAAAAATTTAAATCAAACCTTGTTGGAAGAAAAACACCGTTCAGAAGAGTTGCTGTTGAATATATTGCCAGCCGAGGTGGCCAGGGAATTAAAAAGCCAGGCATCTGTCCGCCCGAAAAAACACGAAAATGCATGTGTGCTTTTTAGTGATTTTAAAAACTTCAGCCAGATAGCCAAAAAGCTATCGCCGGAGGAATTGGTGGCGGAACTGGATCATTGTTTTACGGCTTTTGACCGCATTATTGACAAGCACCGTTTGCAAAAAATAAAAACCATTGGAGATGCCTATATGTGCGTGGGCGGTCTCCATACTCAGGGAACCAACCATGTCAGGAGAATGGTACTTGCCGCTCTTGAGATACAGGTGTTTTTAGAGAATATGAAACAAAGACGAAGAGAAAGGGGCAGGATATTTTTTGAAGCTCGAATAGGCATTCATACAGGGCCTATTGTTGCAGGGGTAGTTGGCACAAAGAAATTTGCATTTGATATATGGGGAGATACCGTAAATGTAGCCCAGCAAATGGAATATCACTGCGAACCTGGCAAAGTAAATATTTCCGGGGAAACTTATGAATTAATTAAAGAGCAATTTAATTGCACTTATCGAAGCAAGGTGGTAGTTAAGAATATGAAGGCATTTGATATGTATTATGTTGAAGAGGCCAATGGTTCGGCCGTTTAATTGCCAGGGTTCAGATAAGAGAAACTGACTTCTTTAAAAATATAAAATCCCCAATTTATTTTAAGGATTACCACTCAGTTTTTTTTCCAAAATCAAAAATTCAAGAGGCTTAACGGGAACGCCAAATTTTTCATCTACAGTAAATGCCTTTTTTTCTCCTGTCGGCAAATACCCATGTCGGATATACCAATCATTTAATTCTTTTCTTTCTGATATGACCTGCATATAAATAGAACTACATCCGTAATTAACTGCCAATAATTCTGCCTCCTGTAAAAACAATTTTCCAATCCCCTTTCCTTGCAGGTCGGGCAAGACCGACAGCATGCCGAGGTACATCCGCCGTCCATTTTTTTTCAAGTGTACACAACCTGCCAGTTGTTTTTTACCATCGAGGTGTTTTAAAAAGAAACTATCTTTCTGGTTCATCAATTCAGCAATTGTTTTTTCATCAGTCCTCAACTCGCCCTTTATAATGTCCGCCTCGGTCGTCCAACCTTTAAATGATTCTTCACCACGGTAGGTAATATTCAAAAGTTCAACAATGGCGAATATGTCGTCTTTTGTTGCTTTAATTATTTTATCTTTTAATTTGTCGATTTTTATTGCCATATTAAATGCCTGATTATTTTAAACAAGGATAACGAAAATTGGTTAATCATTGCTAAAGCAAATCACTCCTTCGCACTCGTATGGTCCGCTACTATTTTCCATTCCCCTTTTATTTTCCGCCAGATCAATAAGAAATGTCCGCCGGGTTGGTCTTTTTCCCTTTCCAATTCCCAGCTTCCTGTCAGGCTGACCACTTTGCGGCTGTGTTGAGTTATGTCTTTTATTTGAAAAGTAAGCTTGCCCGTAGCGGTTTTATCGGGGTAGCTTTTTTTGTAACCATCCAATGTTTTTTGCCAGCCCCAGGTGATGCCATTTGCGCCGCCAAATTGCAACTTGTCCGATTTCCAATAGGCTTTCATAAATGCATCTATATTGCCGTTGTTCCAGTCGTCTTGTTGTTGGATCAGTATTTTTTTTATTTTTTCGAAATGCTTAGAGGATGGCTGGGCAGAAAGGGCGGTGGCTATAACGAAGGCGAAAAGGATGATTTTGATTTTTATCATTTATATAAATTTTGAATCTGCAGGGACTGTCATAACTATTTCAAATCCAATGCCTTACACGGCTTGTTTGACAAAAAAAGCTACATCTTTATTCTTAATATCTGTGTGGGTTTTAATTTTTAAATGTCTTCGGAATTTTCCACTTCCTTCGAGAAATTGATCAGGGTCTTTCATTCTGTATCCATTGGAAAACTCAAATGAAATATGGTTTTTCCTCACAAATAAACCACTATAATCTTCAGCATTGAGCGAGAACATTATTCCCCCGTACATTATTCTTTCATCAGTTTTTGGATGGATTTGGAAAACTATTTTACGCATTTCTAATAAAGAATTATATTTTTCAACATCACTCATCATAATTCCCTCCAGAAAACTCTGAACCTTTTCATTGTTAGACTTCATCATTGTACTTTTTTTCAGTTGCCAGCTTTTGCTGGTAATTGCCGTTTTATGCAATGTTAGCACCAGTTTTCCCTTTCATTATATTTAATGTCGTAATCCTGCATAACGTAATTGCTAAAATCATTTGGTGCTTGATTTATCTTCTCGTAAAATTTTCTCCATTTTACGACCTCTTGCTAATTCATCAATTAACTTATCTAAATATCTTGCTTGTCTTGTCAATTCAAAGTCTATTTCTTCAATTCGATAACCACAAATTACTCCTTTAATAAGGTGTGCATTTGGATGTAATTCTGCTTTTTGAAAAAATGTTTCAAATGTTACCTTCTCTTCAATAAGCTCTTGCAATCTATCTTCATCAAATCCAGTTAACCATTCTATTACTTTGTGAAGTTCATCTTTGGTTCTACCTTTCTTCTCCACTTTATTCACGTAATGAGGATAAACAGATGCAAATGTCATTTTTGCAATTTTTTCATTTTTTTCAGCTGTAACTTTCATTTTTTATTGGATTTTAATTTTGAATTAATTGGTGCTAACAGAATTTCAAGCCATTGACAGCCAAAGTTTTGTCATTCTGTCGGGGTAAATATATTGAAGGCAAATATAGAGAAATAAATTATCGCTAAAGCAGAATTTTAAATTATTGAAAATTAGGCAATTATCCTTTTGTAATGTAATTTAAGTCATGAAAAAAAACATTCTATGAGAGAACAACGGGCAGGTGTACCAGCGTGAAATGGATAATAATAGGTCATGGCAATTAATGTTTTGGGGAAAACAAAAAACTGTACAGCCGAACCCGCTGGCTTTGAGGTAAAGCAGGTTTTGAAAGGTGGCTACACGAGAGGATACAACTTGAAAGGTAAATTTTACAGCCTTAAAAAAATTGCAGCCACTTTTGCAAAAAGTAGAAAAAGTTTGAAACATTGGAGAATAAAAAAAAGCGCTTGGTATTTATTTACTAAGCGCTTTTTTTTATTCTCCAATGTTTGCATCACAAATTCTTCAACTCACTCACCAAACTGTTCAAACTGTCCTTCGCATCCCCGAACAGCATCTTCGTCTTCGTATGAAAGAACAGTGGGTTCTGGATACCTGCATACCCCGGTTTCATGCTCCGCTTCATTACGATCACATTTTTAGCATCCCATGCTTTGATGACTGGCATGCCATAGATCGGACTGCTGGGGTCATCCTCAGCGGCAGGGTTCACCACGTCATTCGCACCGACAATAATGATGACATCTGTATTGGGCAACTGCGGATTGGCGTCTTCCATTTCTATCAGCTTGGGGTAAGGTACATCTGCCTCGGCAAGAAGGACATTCATATGGCCTGGCATACGGCCTGCGACCGGATGGATAGCGAAGCTTACATCTACTCCTCTACCTTCCAGTGATTTTTCAAATTCATGGCAAACGTGCTGCGCCTGGGCAACGGCCAACCCATAGCCTGGAACGATGCACACTTTGTTGGCGTAGGCGCAAAGGATGGCAGCATCGGTGAGACTGATTTCTTTGGCTACTTGATCGCCAGCAGCTCCTCCGCTGCCAGCAGCACCGCCTCCACCGAATGATCCGATTATCACATTCATCAATGAGCGGTTCATGGCCTGGCACATCAGCACCGTCAGTATCGTACCTGCCGAACCGACAAGGATACCGCCAGTAAGCATTACGGCATTATCATACAAGAAGCCACCAAATGCAGCGGCCATACCAGTAAAGGAGTTCAAAAGGGAAATCACGACAGGCATATCCGCTCCGCCGATTGGCATCACGAAAGTTACGCCATAAAGCAGTGAAACGACCAGCAAAATCCAAATTGCATTTGGCCCAAAGGTGCCGGGGGACAATACCTCGGCTAACACCATCCCCAACACTACGACCAATAAAATCAAATTGACGATTTTCATCCAGCCTCCTCGGATGTCGTTGATCCAGCCGTCCAATTTGCCGTAGGCGATCATCGAACCGCTAAATGAAACGGAACCAATGGCCAGCCCCAAAAAGACAACGAGCAAAAAACCCCAATCATGCGAAGCTCCATGCCCGCCAAATTCGACGAGGGAAATAATGGCTGCACATGCACCGCCCATACCATTAAAGAAGGAAACCATCTGTGGCATGGCCGTCATTTTCACCTTCACAGCCATCAACCAGCCGATGACTGTCCCAATGGCCATTGCCCCAAAGATCCAAGGCAGGTTGCCAATGGAATGCCCGTCTTTTTCATGAAAAATTATCGTCGCCAAAATAGCGATCCCCATACCAATGGCTGCATAAATATTCCCCATCCGGGCCTTGTCGGGGCTGCTCAACATTTTCAACCCAACAATAAAGGTGATGGAGCCGATGAGGTAGGATATTTCGAGTAAAAACATTTTATTCGGTTTGTCGGTGTAACGGTGTAACGGTTTATCGGTTTTCTATTGAACCGATAGACCGTTATACCGTTAAACCGATCTCATTTCTTCTTTTTAAACATTTCAAGCATCCGGTTGGTGACGACGAAGCCACCGACCACATTTAAGGTGCCGAGTACCACCGCAAGGAAGCCGAGGGTGAGTGCCAAGTAATCATTTGGATCGGCATGCCCCATGACGATGATGGCGCCAATGATGACCACCCCGTGGATGGCATTGGCCCCCGACATCAAAGGCGTATGCAGGATGGCAGGCACATTGGAAATTACTTCGATACCAAGGAAAATAGACAAGATCACGATGTAGATCATGCTTTGGTTTTCCAGAAAAAAATTTGCAAATTCCATGTTGTTAATGGTGAGCGGAGAATGGTGAATGGTGAATGGTGCAATATTCACCATTCACCATTCACCATTCTCCATTATTTTAATCTTTCAGAATTGATTTGTCCCTGATGTGTGATACAGGTAGCGGCGATGATGTCGTCCTCCATATTGAGGTTGACTTGGCCTTCTTTGTTGATGAGCAGTTTTAGGAAATTCAGCACATTTTTGCTGAACATGAAACTGGCATCTTTGGGAATTGAACCGGGCAGGTTGGAGTCGCCAATGATGGTGACGCCGTTGTAATCAATCGTTTTACCATTTTCGGTCACTTCGCAGTTGCCACCAGTAGAGGCAGCGAGGTCAACGATGACAGCTCCTTTTTTCATTTCGTCCACAGTGGCTTTGTGAACAATGAGCGGTGCTTTTCTGCCCGGTATCTGAGCCGTGCAGATGATGACATCGGCTGATTTTGAGTGATTGTGAACGGCTTCCGCCTGCCGTTTTTTATAGTCCTCTGTTTGCTCAATGGCATAGCCACCAGCAGCGGCTGATTCAGCAGCACCTTCCACATCAACGAACTTAGCACCAAGGCTCAACACCTCTTCCTTCGCAGCCGTCCGTACATCAAATGCTTCTACTACTGCACCCAAGCGACGAGCGGTAGCAATGGCCTGTAGGCCAGCGACCCCAGCGCCGATGATCAGCACCTTAGCAGGTTTGATGGTACCTGCGGCGGTCATGAACATGGGGAAGAAACTTGGCAGTTGGTTGGCGGCGGCCAAAACCGCTTTGTAGCCCGCGGCAGTAGCCATGGATGAAAGCACGTCCATCGCCTGTGCCCGCGTGGTACGTGGCAGCATGTCGAGGCTGAAAGCGGTTACATTATTGGCATTGAGTAGATCAAGGATGGCCCGGTTTGTCAACGGATTGAATTGGCCGAGTAACATTTGCCCAGCAGAGATGCCACCGATTTCTGCATCGGAAATGCCATTGATGCAGACCAGCAGGTTGGCGTTTTTCAAAACTTCCTGACGAGAAGCAGTTGTTGCCCCCGCAACCTCATAATCTTTGTCGCTGTAACTGGCCGTTGTTCCTGCGCCTTGTTCTACGATGATTTTTTCGATACCCAATTTTTGGATGGCAGCTATGGTATCAGGCGTGACTGCCACCCTTCTTTCAGTTGAATCTTCTTTAAGAACTCCTATGATCATGTGTCTTTCGTTTCTTCTTGATGGTTAAGGGCAAATAGCCGTTTACTAAAATCGGCGCAAAATAGAAGTATTTTCCAAATAAATAATTGTGGGATACGAATTATTCAAAATTTTGTTGGATGGTTAGTTGAATAAATGGCTGAATGGTCATTTCAAGATTATTAAAAACTCTCTTGAATGACGCGTTAAACCAAAAAAAAACATCTAACCATTTTAACCATTCAACCATTACCTTTGCGCCGCAAATTTTAAAACAATGCTGACAGCTTCAAATATCTATATTAAATATGGTGACCGGATCCTCATGGATAGAATCAATGTGGTCATTGGCGAGAAGGACAGGGTGGGCTTGGTGGGCCGAAATGGGGCAGGGAAATCTACTTTGCTAAAAGTCATTTCAGGGATGATAAATCCGGATGAAGGCAATGTCACCCGGCCGTCGGAATCCACTTTGGGTTTTCTCCATCAGGAAATGACCATACCGATGGGCAAGACAGTGATGCAGGAAACCATGACTGCATTTGAGGAGGCAAAAAAAATGGAACGGCGCCTCGCAGAAATCCACAAGGAACTTGAAGTGCGGACGGATTATGAGAGTGATAGTTATATGGTTTTGCTAAATGAAATGGGTGATCTTGACCACCGTTTCCATCTCGTGGGGGGAGGGAATATGCAGGCAGAAGCAGAGAAGATTTTAAAGGGTTTAGGTTTTAAACAATCAGACTTTGAGCGACTGACTGACGAGTTCAGTGGTGGCTGGCAAATGCGGATCGAACTGGCCAAGATGCTTTTGCAGCGCCCTAGTTATCTCCTTTTGGATGAGCCGACCAATCACCTTGATATTGAATCCATCATTTGGTTGGAAGAATGGTTGCAGAATTATGAAGGTGCCATCATTGTCATTTCCCACGACAAAACGTTCCTTGACAATGTGACCAAACGCACTATTGAAATCGAACTTGGGAAAGTTTATGAATATAAGGCGGGATACAGCAAATATGTAGAGCAGCGAAAAGAGCGTCGGGAAAAAATGATGGCAGCTTTCAATAACCAACAAAAAGTCATTGCTGAAAAAGAACGAACGATCAAACGCTTTATGGCAAAGGCGACCAAGACGAGTATGGCCCAGTCCATGCAAAAGCAATTGGACAAAATGGAGCGCATTGAAATTGAAGATGAAGATACTGCCGCTATGCTGATCCGTTTTCCTGATCCGCCCCGCTCTGGGCAGATTGCTTTAGAAGCAAAAAAAGTGGTGAAAAAATATGGTGACCTGATGGTGTTGAATGGTGTGGACATCAAACTTGACCGGGGCGACCGGGTGGCTTTTGTTGGGCAGAACGGGCAGGGGAAAACAACTTTGGCCAAAATGCTCGTAGATAAACTAAAAGCGACCAGTGGGGAAATTAAAATCGGCCACAATATTCACATCGGTTATTATGCCCAAAACCAGGCAGAAACGCTTGATCCCAAACGCACTCTTTTGGAAACCATGGAAGACCATTCGCCACCTGAAATGAGGACCAAGCTTAGGAATATTCTCGGTGCGTTCCTTTTCAGCGGGGAAGACCATGACAAAAAAGTGGTGGTGCTTTCAGGTGGCGAGCGGGCCCGGCTTGCGATGGCCTGCATGCTCCTCCGGCCTATTAATCTGTTGGTTTTAGATGAACCTACCAATCATTTGGACATGATTTCAAAAGAGGTTTTGAAAAAGGCGATCATGGATTATTCGGGTACTTTGATCGTCGTTTCCCACGACCGGGACTTCCTCAGCGACCTGACAACTACCACCGTTGAGTTTCGTGACCAGCAGCTCCATACCTACCTCGGCGATGTGAATTATTTCCTCGAAAAACGAAAGCTGGATGATATGCGCCAAGTGGAAATGAGCCAACCCAAAAAATCGACCGTTTCGCAAAAAAATGGAAGTGGGCAGGAATTGAGTTTCGAGGAACGCAAGCAACTGCAACGAGCCGTTTCCAGTGCAGAAAAAAAGGTGCAAAAATTAGAAACTAAAATCGCCGAATACGAAACTAAAATGGCCGACCCCAGTTTTTTTGAAAAACCCGAAAGCGCAAATGCATTAAAAGATTATAACCACAAAAAAGAGGAATTGGAAATGGCAATGATGGAATGGATGGAGGCGCAGGAGGCGTTGGAATGATTTATTCCTTTCTGCGATAAATGATGCAATTGGTTGAATCGGATATATGGAAAATGTCGAATCCATTTTTGTCCATGAAATTAATAATACCAGTTTTGCTATTAAAACTTTTTCGATTCCCATTTTCCTCAGTGATAAAAGATCGATTTGTCCCAAGCCTTCTTGATGTTTCCTGTCCAAAATCAATGCGAGCATTATAATTGCCAGCACTTTTATTAAATGGGCATACAGTAATGTATTTCCCGTCAAATATTTCCGAAAGTGGTTCACCTCCGGCATAAATTTGTGAATTTAAATGGATGTAACATAATAGAAAGAAAGAAATAGTGATGTTCTTTTTCATAAGCTTGATTTTTATTGTGAAAGAGAAATTGAACGTGGCCCCAACTCTTTTGGCAGGTTTTTTAATTGGTTAAAAAGGAGGTTCACAAATATTCAATTTTTCGCCCAAACATATGGGGTTTTGTGAAATACAGTCGTTTCATTAACAAGCGTCAATTAAACATTTCCGCCTTTTTAAAGTCATTTTAACAAAATCACTTCTATCCATGAAAATATATACCCTCCTTTTAACAGTTTTTTTCTCTGCCAGTCTCTTTTCCCAAGACTTATATTTCCCGCCAATCATTGGAAATGAATGGGAAACACTCGACCCGCAAGAGCTTAACTGGTGCGATGAAAAAATAAACGTCCTTTATGATTATTTAGAAGAAAAAAATACCAAAGCTTTCCTCATTTTAAAGGACGGTAAAATTGTTTTGGAAAAATACTTCAACGGGCATGGTTCAGACAGTCTCTGGTACTGGGCGTCGGCGGGCAAAACAGTTACGGCTACACTAACAGGTATTGCACAAGAAGAAGGGTTGCTCAATATAAATGATCCAACGAATGATTATTTGGGGGCTGGCTGGACATCTGCCCCTTCGGAAAAAGAGGATTTAATTACCATATGGAATCAATTGACCATGACATCAGGATTGGACGATAGCGATGATGTATTTTGTACCGACCCTGAATGCCTGAATTATTTGCAAGATGCTGGCACTCGTTGGGCATACCACAACGGACCTTATACCAATTTGACCAGAGTAGTTGAGGAGGCCAGTGGGCAGAACTATAATGTATTTTATTGGAACCGCTTGGCGAATAAAACAGGAATGGGTGGGCTTTGGGTCTTCGTTGGTTACAATCGTTTGTTGTTCACCAAGGCGAGAAGTATGGCGCGTTTCGGCTTGTTGATTCAAAATAATGGCTATTGGGATACCACGCCCATTTTGACGGATATTGACTATATAAATGATATGATAAATACCTCACAGGATCTCAATAAATCCTACGGCTATTTATGGTGGTTGAATGGAAAAGGGTCACATAAGCTTCCAGGATTGCAAATTGAATTCCCAGGTTTCCTTTTGCCCGATGCCCCCGCCGACCTGTATGCCGCCGCTGGTGCAAATGGGCAATTTTTGAATATCGTTCCGAGTCAAGGGATCGTACTAGTGCGGATGGGGGAGTCCCCGGATGGGCTGGCTGTGCCGAATTTATTTAACAATGAAATATGGCAGTATGTGAATGAGTTGGAGTGTCAAGCAAATGCAGTCAAAGAAAATGAATTTAAAAGAATAAAAGTTTTTCCCAATCCTGTTTCAGATTTTTTAAATATTGAACTCCCAGAAAATATAAATGAATTTAATTGCGAAATTTTTGATTTATTTGGGAGTAGAATAATGGGAACAAAAAACAAAAAACGATTAGATATAAGCCAAATCAATGACGGAATGTTTATTTTTAAAATAAAAGCTAATAAAGAATATTATTCCGGCTTTTTTATAAAGACATAAAAGGGTTAAGAAATTGATTATTGTTTGTAAATAATTTGTTCCGAATAATTTGTCGCATGTATAGATTTAATCTCCGATTGTAAAATATACCATCCATTTTCCAGGTGGGAAATGTCAATTTTATGCCCAGCAGGCTCCACATAACCAATATGTGTTCCATTAATTTTAAAAATTTTCACCTTTTCCACGTTTAGTTCAGGACGGCAATTGAAAAATAAATTAGATGAAGTTGGGTTTGGAAAATAATTAATTTCAGCCAAATTGTCCCTTTTTAGAACATTTGTACATGCAGTGGTAACCACAGTATTATCTTGGCACGACCCTTTGTTTTCAGATATAAAAGCTGAGACTACGTTCTCTTCAATAAAAGAGCAAATAGGGTCAAAAGCGCAAACCTCTAAATTGCCATTTTGGGTGATTGCGAGCCCACTGATATTGGTGTAACAAACTTTTCTAATTGCTCCAATATCAGTCAATTCAGGATTTGCTCTTAAATGTAAAGCGTTAACCTTGGTCAGTGCGTCTAGTCCATTAATTGAGGTTAAATTAGGGTTAGAATCAATTGTTAATGCACCTGTCACTTCTTCCAAATTGTTCAATCCTTCCAGTGAATTAAGCGATTGGTTGTTTATTATTGATAAATACTGAATGCTTTTTATGTTTGGCATTCCTTCCAAAGATTTTAGATTTTTATTATTCCATATCGTCATTGCAAAAGAAATATTCTCTAAAAAATCAAGCCCGGAAATTGAAGTCATATTATAGTTGTCATATATGTCTATCGAAACTATATTTTTTATTTTTCGCAGACCTTTCAGATCAATCAAATAGCTATTGTCAATAATTGTGATTTTATCACCAACTTCTTCTAAATTTTCTAAACCATAAAGGTGTTGTAGTTTATAATTATCACCAATCCTCATCTGGTAACCAATAGTTTTTTAAACTATTCAACCCTTCGAGGGAATTTAAATTATGGTTTTGTGTAATTGTTAATGATTCGTGAATTTCCTCTAACCGTTCTAAGCCTTTTAGGATTATGTATGTATAGGTTGCTTATTATTCCTAAGTTTTCGACAGAAGCGATTTGGTCCAATCCTTCAAAATTCTCAATTTTAGTATTTATTATCGTTAGTCTTTCCTTTACAATTTTTTAAATTCTTTAGTCCCCGTAGGTTTGTTATGTTTGGGCCTTTTACTATTAAATAACCTTTAATTTCTTGACAAATTTGGATAAGTTACATTGAAGTTGTCTATTTTATTTTGGTCAGATATCACAATATTTTGAGGGCAGGCAAAAGGAAGCGTTAATTAGAAAAAATAAAAAGAAAACAAGTAGAGGTATGCGAATCATGGTACAAGAGAGTTTAAAGTGTAAATAATCTGCAAGATATTATTTTTTTTAAATTAAAGCATTTCAAAATTGACTGTTTCGACATTTGGCAATCAAAAAAAGAATGGACAGCTTCAAATAAAAAAAATCGAAGAATTAGCTATTAAGAACAGAATCAACTATCTTCTCCACTTTTTCAGCTACATTTTTATCCATTTCCAAACTCAGGCGCATGATGTGGTTTTTTCCTCGCATCAAAAACCAATGCCCCCTTGCATCCCCAATGTTTATTTTCGATAAATGATTTTATTCCATAAATATCGTGGGAAGGGTTGGTACGGGTGAAAGTGACCCAAAGGAAATTATTTTTCGTGGCAGCCAAAAATGCTGGGTCTTCTGTAAGGATAATCAATGGAATATGTTTTTGAAAATAATCTGTGTAACGCTCCATTTTTTCACAAAATAATAATGCATCTTTATAGTTTTCCTTTTCTTTAAATAATGGAGGGCGAATAGCTAATATGCCAGGTTGGACAAATACTGGATCGGAAAAACCTGGGGGTAATTCAAAATTCGGCGGTAATTCAATTTTTAATTCCCTCTTTTTTTCTCCGCAGCAAGCGATTACAACTTTACTGCCCTCATTCCAACCTGAACCAGAATAGTCAAGTGTATCAATAGTCGTTCGGGTCTGGAAGTGGAGGTCACGGGTAAGATCAATTCGCTCTAAAATGTGGTTGAAAAAATGTTTGGTGTTATGTGTATCAAGATTTGGGGCGTCTCCTTCTGCTGCGATGATTAAAAATTTAGCTAAAGAAGTTTGTCCTTTACCCAACAAGTGATTGGCCTGCGTCAATATCTCTTCAGGCTTTCGTTCCCGAAATGGCATGTACCGCTCTGATCCAATCGCCAATAACAAAGGATGTACACCTGCTGCATCCACTGCATGTATTTCTTTGATGCCGGGAAATTCCTGTGAGGTCAGCGGCTCGACCAACTCATGGATGAGCCATCCAAAGGCCGAATCTTCCTGCGGCGGCCTGCCAACAACGGTGAATTGCCAAACTGCATTTTTTCGATGATAGACATTTTCGACTTCCATTACAGGAAAATCATGGGCGAGGGAATAATAGCCAAGGTGGGTCGCCAAATGGCCCTTCGGGTTTTTTGATGTCTTTTCGAATTGTTCCGGTAATCACAAAATCAGCATCAGCGGAAATGATATGGCCATTTTGCCTTTTGTACCTGAACCTTCGACCTGCAAGCATCCCCGCAAAAGTAAGTTCACTCATGCCCTCTGGCATCGGCATTATGGCTGCAAAGG
>CBDCVJ010000061.1:0-42212 GCA_965222975.1 Saprospiraceae bacterium
AAGCACCCTGTGGTTTTTCCATTTCCAAAACAAATAAGCCAACATGACCAACGCCAATGCTATACCTATTGATTTGGCATATAAAAAAGGAACGCCCTGTACTTGTTCCCAGCCAATTGGCAACAGTGCTGCAATGACCACCAAACAAACTGCCGCAAAGAAAGCCATTTCTACCATTTTCGCTTGCCACCCTTTTTCTTCTTTGTTTTTTAAATAAAAATAAAACAGCGCTGAGAATACCAATGGCACATGCATGAACAAATAACGAGGATACACTTCAACTGACGTCCAATAGGGTATTACGGTCGTAATAAACACCAATAAATTCCAAGTAATGAATTTATTTTCCTTTATTTTTTGAAAAATGTTTTTTTGACAAAAACAAATCAATAGCAGTGTCCAAGGCAAGAATGTGGTACCACATTTCAAAAGGGAACGTGATAATATGCAATAATGTATCGCTCCACCCATATTCCACAAAAGTCCGTTTGGCCGATTCATGAAAAACAGTTTTTAATATTTCCGTCAATCCATTTTGTTTGGAGTATAAAAAAATAATAGCCGCCAACAATAAATATAAATATACTTCCTCCTATAACATGCTGCCAAGAAAACAGTTGTCGTATTTTTTTTTGCCAAATAAAATAAGTGAGCAGTGCGATGCCCAAAAAAGCAACAGAAGGTAAGCCCTTCAACATATACCCAATGGCAGCCAATATATAAGCCCATGCAAATAATTCCCCATATTCTTGTCTTTCTCCTTTGTGGTAAATGACCATAAACAACAGGAACATGACCCAAGAAAAGCAAATGTCTATCAGGCCAAGCATGGAATCCCAGAAGAGGATGCGGCCGCAGGTGATCAACGCGAGGGCATTGATTAGTAGTCCGCATGGTCCGCATGGTGAATCGGTGAGTTAACGGCACTTCTTCCTCCCCCCAGCCCTCCGAAGTGAATTCGGGACAGGCTCTCCAAAGGGGGAGACCAAGCCGTTCATCAGCTTTAGGATAGCGGGTGTCAATAATTGCTTCTCTTTCTTGAGGCTCATTTTCGGAGAAATAGTTTTTACAGGGTTTGGTCTCCCCTTTGGAGAGCCTGTCCCGAATTCACTTCGGGAGGGCTGGGGGGAGGAATTTTCGAGGCCAAAGTTTCTCCCAAAAAGATAATAAACCGACCCCGCATACACTATTAAGAAGAACACCGTAACCAGTCTAGTAATGATTTCTTCATTGTGGCCAGTGAGTTCAAAAACGGCGAGGAGTATCCAATTATAAAGCGGGGGTTTGTTGTAATAAAGCTCCCCGAACATAGTTGGTGTAATGTAATTGCCGGAAATTTGCATCTCCAAAGCGACCAATGCCCGGATGGCTTCGTCGTCGTAAAATGCAACCAGACCAAGGTTGATGAGCAACGCCGGGAACAACAAAATCACGGCTGCTACTAAAAGAATGCTTTGTTTTGTGGAAAAATGTTGGATTTTTACAGACAATTTGACTGAACAATTTGAAGTGACAAAGGTATTTGGTTTGGAAGGTTTTTGGTTCATAGTTCTTCGTTTTTGGTTTCACCGTGTTCCTGTCATTCTATTTAGTCCTTGACTATGCACAATGCTTTTAACCAAGAACCCTGAACCAAATACCACCTGAACCAAATACCAATATTGATTTCTCCAGACTAACTGACAACGAATCTTGATTATGCGCGATCTTAAACACCTGATCGAGAAAACTTATTGGCGGGAAAAACTCCAGCCAGTCAAGGAGAAATTATGGCCCTATATAGGGCCGGCTGTGGTGAAAGGGCAAGCTTTGAAAGCACGGGCAAAAACCAAAATATACCCTTATGTAGAGCCGGCCCTGACCCGCTACCGGGCATTCCGAGCAAAGCATCCTGTGACGGCAAGGGTGTCTCTTTTTGCTATAACCGCTGGTACGCTTGGTTTTTTATGCATCACTACTTTTATCGCTTCGGTTTATTTCGGTGCTTTCGGAGAATTGCCTACACAGGAGGTCATCCACAACATTGATCAGAACATTGCCTCCGAAGTCTATTCCGCCGACAGTGTTTTATTGGGGAAATATTTTGTCGAAAACCGCCTGCCTTCCGATATTGAAGAAATTTCACCCTATATTATTGATGCCTTGGTCACCACCGAAGACTCACGTTTTTTCGAGCATGGCGGCGTTGATTTTCGGGCATGGCTGCGGGTTTTATTTGTAACCATTCTACAGCAGGACGAATCGGGAGGAGGGGGAAGTACTCTCAGCCAACAGTTGGCGAAAAATCTTTTCCCTAGAAAAAACCACGGCATTTTTACCATTCCTGTTGCCAAAGTCAAGGAGATATTTACTGCACGGCGGCTGGAAAGCATGTACGACAAAACCAACTTTTGGCACTGTACCTCAACAAAGTGCCTTTCGGCGAAAAGGTTTATGGCATCCGTATGGCGTCCAAACGGTTTTTCAATACCAGCCCTAAAGACATCAAACTGGAGGAGGCCGCTGTACTGGTTGGTATGCTCAAAGCGACTACCTTCTACAATCCCCGCCGTTTCACTGACCGGGCCAAAGAACGCCGCAACACCGTGCTTGGCCAAATGGTGAAATACAACAAGCTGGACTCGCTTACCTTTGATTCATTGAGACAATTGCCCATCGAACTGAAATACGAATATGAAAGCCATGATGAAGGGTTGGCCACCTATTTCCGGGAACACCTCCGCCTTGAATTGGAAAAAGAACTGGAAAATCACAACAAGCCAGACGGCACGCCATACAACCTTTACACCGATGGGTTGAAAATTTATACCACTATCGATTCCCGCATGCAGCGCATCGCCGAGGAAGCAGTCCAAGAACAAATGGCTAAGGTGCAAGCCTCGTTCATTAAGCATTTCAAAAAAAGAAAAAACGCCATCCCTTGGGGCAGCGACCAATTGTTGGAGCAGACCAAAAAAGCTTCTGTCCGCTACAAGCATTTGAAAAAAAGAGGGTTTGAAGAAACGGTCATTGATTCCATTTTTTCCGACACCGTCAACATGACCGTTTTTGATTGGACAGGTGAAAACTTTGAGCGGGACACCTTGATGTCTCCGCTCGATTCGATCAAACATTACCTGACCTTGCTTCGCATGGGCTTCCTCGCTGCTGAACCACAGTCGGGGAAAATCCATGCTTGGGTGGGCGGCATCAATTTTAAATATTTCAAATACGATCATATCAATTCGAAGCGGCAAGTGGGATCCACTTTCAAACCCATAGTTTACGCAACGGCGCTGGAGGAGGGTTTTTCTCCTTGCGAGCAATTTGAAAATGAATTGGTGAAATACGCCGATGGCTACGAGCCGAAAAATGCGGACGGTGAGTATGGCGGCCTCTATTCCATGGCCGGGGCACTGTCAAAATCAGTTAACGTGGTGGCCGTTTCGCTGCTGAAAGAATTAGGCATTGACAAGGTGCGGACAAAGGCAAAAGAATTGGGCATTACTGCAAATATTCCAAGAGAACTGGGTATTGCCCTCGGTTCGTCCGATATTTCCCTCTATGAAATGGTGCAGGCATTCAGCACTTTCCCCAACCGGGGCCTCGTGCCTGAGCTTTATTATCTCACCCGCATCGAAACTGCCAATGGCGAAGTGCTTTTTGAAAAACCTGAGCCCGACCGCGAAAATTTCAAACGGGTATTTGAAGAGAGCAATGCCGACATCATGAACCATATTTTGCGTTCGGTAGTGGACAGCGGCACAGCTCGGCGTATCCGCCATATGAACAATTTTTACTACCCTGCCGCAGGCAAAACAGGTACGACCAATAACAATACCGATGGCTGGTTTATCGGCTACGGCCCAACAATCATTGCAGGTGCATGGGTCGGGGCAGCACAACCTGCCGTACACTGGCATTCTACCTACTATGGCCAAGGGGCCGCCACGGCACTGCCCATCTGTGGGCATTTCCTTTCTAAGGTTTACAAAGACAAAGCATTTCGGAACTACCGCAAAAAGGTGTTTGCCCCACTCGACACCGCTGCTATTGCCTCCCTCCAATGTCCCGATTTCATCTCCGCCGATTCGCTCCGGGCGGACTCCATCCGAATGGCTATGCAGGAGCAGGAAATAAAACAAGGTGATCTTATTCGCATCATCCAAGATGCCTTTAAAACAGGTAAAGACCGTAACCGATCTTCCAGTCGAAACCGAAACGAGGAAGCGGAACGGATACGAAAGCAAAATGAGAAATTGGAAAAAAGGCGGAAGCGGCGGCAGAAAATTCGGGAAATAAAAGAGAAGATTAAGGGGAATGGGGAGTGACGATCAAATAGGATTAGCTATATTGGAATTAATTTCTCAATTACATAAAACAAAAAAAATTATCGGCAGATTATAAAGTCCGCATGGCAAATAAAGTACACCCCGTCAAAAAGACACAGAAATGTCAACTTTAACTGGCCTGCCAAAAATAATTTCTACTATTTTTATTGCGAATTATTAGTGGTAAAAGCCATCAAATAAATTACGAAATGAAAAACCCTTTAGCAATTATCCTCATTGTTGTTGGCCTTGGCCTCGGCATTTATGGCATCTCCCAATTAGGCAATAGCGGTGCTTCCGTTAAAGTAGGTGGCCTCGAACTCAAAGCAGAAGATTCGGGTGCCAAAACCCAATCTTATGTTATGATAGGCCTTGGTGCGATTTGCTTAATCGGCGGCATTTCTATGTCGAAGAAAAAATAGTCATTAGACTTGTTCATAAATAGGCTAATAGTGAAATACGTTAATGGTGTCAGTATGTTAAATTTAAAAATTTAGCATGCTGCCACCATACAATGCTATCAAATAAAATTTTCAAAATTCAGCAATTGTTTTATTAATAAGTAGGTTGAATGAAATAATCGACACTTTTTATAAATGCCATTAGCTGTTGGCTTTTTGCTATTGGCTTTTAATAGCTAAAAGCAAAAGGCTAATAGCCAATAGCAATAAAGCGAAAAAGTGTCGATTATATATGTTCGGGTACTTAATATTGAAGATATTTTATTTTATAAACAAAATTAGTTTTTCAAAAACTCTAAAACATCCTCAGCCGTCTCCTCCGCAATCTCCTCCATCGGCACATGCCCTGCATTATCATATATTCTTAAAAAAGAATTGGGAATTGTTTTTTTAAAATAATATGCGTCCTCTACATCCACCCATTGGTCGTGTTTTCCCCAGAGAATTAACGTAGGGTTTTTTATTTCCGCTATTTTATGAGGTTCGTCGATATAGTCCGTATTAGCCCTGTCAATAAATGCTTGTCGGTTACCCTCACGCAGCGCCATTTTATAATAGCGATTAATTAATTCCTCTGTGATTTTAGTACCATCAAAATAAACCTCTTTCAAGTTTTTTTCAATAAATGATTTTGGCAAAATATGCCGCAATAAAAAAGCGGTAATTGGTTTTTTTGCCAATTTAAATACGGCTGGCATTCCCCTATTATTTGGCGCACCTGCTGCATCTATTAAAATTAATTTTTTAACCTGTTCAGGGTAAGCATGAGTATATTGCCAAGCGATGCGGCCACCCAAAGAATTGCCTGCCAAGTAAAAAGTGTCAATATTTATTTTTGATAAAAAATCATTTAGAAAATCAACATAATTATCAATGCTATAATCACCTGTTTTATTCGGCCCAGTAAGGCCAAAGGCGGGGAGGTCCAATCTTATAATTTGAAAAGAGTCTTTTAAAATATTTGTCCAATCATCCCAAGTGTGAAGGGATGCGCCCGTGCCGTGCAGCAGTACCAATGGGTGGCCTTGGCCTTCGATGCGGTAATGAACTACTGTGTTTTTAATTGGAATAAATTCGGAATGAGCGTTAGTGTATTTATCTTTTAAATCCTGAAGGGGAATATCGGATTCATATCCTAAAAAAAATAAAACAGCTAAAATTAAAAGCATTGCTGCGAATATTCTTCCTGATATTTTTTTCATAACAAAATGAAATAAAAATTAAATTAGCCCTTCCTTTTCAAATGTTTAATATCATTTAAATCTTTAGATCTACCAATAACTGATTTTGAGTGAATCAAATCATTCACATGAACAACTCGAATTTGCAATCCATCAAGTTCATGTATTTCTGCTTTTTCAAATGCTTCATCAAAATCAAGGGCTCGTGCATCTGTCATTAAATCAATACTCACCGGTGGAACACCGAAAGTAAATACATCTGTAGAAGGGTTGTTTAAAAAAATTTCTTCGCTCATGTCAAATAATAGCATTCCAAACTCATGAAATGCAGCTACAATTTTCAAATAATTTTCTTTGGTTTTTCTAACCCATATATCCATATCGCCTGTTGTGCGGTTATACCCATGAACAATTACAGCATAACCTCCCAGCAAAATATAATCAACGCCATTATTGTTGAAAGCTTTGATAAAATCCTGAAAATCGGGATGGAAAATATTTGCCATGTTCAGTTATGTTTTCTCATAGAAAACTTTGTCCGATCCAGTCGGGGGGGGTTATTAAAATCGAATCCCCATGCTACACTAATCAAATAATAGGCTGCTTCCAGTCTTTCTTCAACTGATTTAGAAAGCCAGTAGCTCAACTGGTCATCGGCCTCTTGAAAGCTTTGTATTTTAAATTTTGTCCTATCTAATCGAGGATAAATCATTTTTTTATTTTTTATAAAGCAGATTCAAATATCCTAATTAATATTCATTCTTACACTTCCTTCCGCAACACTTCCAACGGCGGCTTATTCACCACCTCCCTCGTGTTCAGCAACCCAATCAACATCGTCAGACCAGTGATGCCAAGGAAGACATAAAGCACGGGCAATAAATTCGGTTCATAAGGAATTTTCAACGACCATATGGCCAATGCCCAACTGCCAATAATGGAAAGGCCAATCCCCGTCAAAGTCGCTAAGGAGCCGAGGAGGAAATATTCAATGGCATTGATGCGGATGATCTGCTTGCGTTTTGCCCCGAGTGTCCGAAGTAGCACTGATTCTTGAATGCGCTGGAATTTGCTCAAAACGACCGAACTGATTAAAACAACCAGTCCTGTCAGGATACTGAACAGTGCCATGAAGCGAATCACAAAAGAGATTTTATTTAAAACTGACTCCACTGATTTCAATATTTGGGTGAGGTCAATGACGGAGACGTTGGGGTAGTTCTTTACCAACTGCTGCTGGTATTTGGCCGACTGCTCCTCCGATTCCACTTTTGAAACAATCACAAAAATCTGTGGGGCTTCTTCCAAAACACCTTCAGGGAATACGACAAAGAAATTGGTCTGCACCCTGCGGAAATCCACTTCCCGAATGCTACCGACCACTGTCTCCACCAATGCCCCTTGCACATTAAAAGTGATCTGGGTGCCGACCTTCGCTTTCATGGAACGGGCAATGCGCTCGGAAAGGGAAACGTAAATGATGCCGTCCTCTCCAACAGTGCCGTGCCACTCGCCTTCCAATATGTTTTCCGTATCAATTAGGGTATCCCGATAGGTGACCCGATATTCCCTTTCATAAACCCAATCACTGCGGAAGGGACGTTCCTGCCGTTCACCGTCGTTGCCACGACGTCGCCCTTCGTCGGGGTCACGGCCTTCTTCCCTTGCCATCCTTCGTGCTTCCCGCCAAGCGATACGAGCGCTGTCGCGGACATGCATTTCTTGCGTCACTCCATCAATGTTGTCGACCCGCATGGTGACGATGGGAACGAGTTGGCGAACTGGGAGGTCATTGGCTTTAGTGAGCTGGGCAACGCCCTCTTTTTGTTTTGGTTGTATATCAAATACAATCATGTTCGGCACATCACCTGAGCCAGTATATTCGACTTGTTTCAATAAAAGGTTTTGCACCAAAAACAGCGTGGAAATGAGGGCTGTACCCAAACCGATGGTAACGATAAGGATTAGCGTTTGGTTATTGGGACGGTACAGATTAGCGATACCCTGACGCATTTCAAATGTCCAGTTCCTCGGAAAAAATTCCCGGACGGCCCAAGTCAATGCCTTTGCCACCCCCGTCAATGCAAGGAAGGCTACTCCGATGCCAAATGGGAAAAATAGTGATTCCAAACTCTTCGTCTGCAAAAGGGTAAAGGCACAAACAAATAGGAATATGGCAATATAAACCACCCACCGGAGGGGATCACGTCCACTGGTATCAGCTTCATAAGATGCCCTCAATGTTCGTAATGGGGAGACCTTTCGAATGGCCAAAAGGGGCAACAACGCAAATAGAACTGTTATGCCCAACCCCGTCAAAACGCCCATGCCCATTGCTTTCCAGGAAATGTCAGCACTAACATTCGTTACCGGTAAAAAATCACCCAACACCGTGGGCAGACTGACTTGCAGGAAACTTCCGAGCGCTGCACCCAGCACCCCTCCTGCCAATCCCAATACGATCACCTGTATCAAATAAATCTGAAACGCTTGCCATCCTTTCACGCCCAAACAGCGCAGTACAGCGATGCTTGCCATTTTGTCCCTGATATAAATATGCACCGAACTGGCCACTCCGATACAGCCCAACAGCAGTGCAATGAACCCAACCAAGTTCAGGAAAGTATTCATGCTGGTAAATGCCTCGCTCACATCTTCTTGGCGTTCTTCTACCGTATCAAATCCATATGGGGTATTTTCGAGCGCAGGACGGAGTATCGTCGTCACATCATCTTCGACATTCGTTTCTGCTGGAAATTCAAAATGGTATTGATAGAATACTAAACTGCCCGGTTGGATCAGGTTGGTCTGCTGGATGTATGCTTTTGGAATGTAAACTACTGGTGCCACTACGCCTGCAATACCTGAGCGGCCGGGAGCAGCATTCAACTGACCTTCTATTTTAAATGGCACATTGCCGACCCGTACTGTATCGCCCACTTCCAGGGCAAACTGCAACATCAATGTTTTTTCAACCAAGGCAATGGCAGGGGGCATTTCACCTTCGTCCATTGACGCGGCTTTTTTGAAAGAGCTTTCCGCTTCCACTGGCTCTGTAGCCAATTTTCCGAAAAAAGGGAAAGCACCTTCTTGTGCCCTGATCTGAGAAAGCCTCGTCCCTCCACTTTTTGGGAAATAAGCCATTGAAACGAGGCTTACCGTTTCCGACTGCCGAGCCGGGCCAAGCAGGTCAAATAATTGCTGGATGCTATCTGGGGCAGGTTGGTTGCCGTCCACAACGAGGTCGGCACCGAGCAGGCTTTTGGCTTCGTTGGCAATGTCTTTTTGGAGGTTTTCACTAAAGGAGTTGATGGCTACTAAAGCTGCTATGCCGATGACGATGGAGGCAATGAAAAGCAGTAAACGCCCCCGGTTGCGACGGCTGTCCCGCAATGCCATTTTGAAAAGCCAGGTAGTCGATAGTTTGGACAAAATATGATTAGTGTTTTATAAAATTATTTGGTTGGATAGGAAGACAAAAATAGACAGTGTATTGTTTTTTAAAACACCACCTTTAGACCAACTTCACTCAATAGGGGAACAAAGGGCGTTTTTTATTTAAATAAAAGTTAATCCCCTCTTTATAACAGGGTAGTCATAGCAATAACTTTTTATTTCTACTTATTTTAGCCTAATAATTTTTCCTCACTAAAATATTCATTTCATGAAAAAGCTCGATCTACTTTTCCTCTCCCTGGTTTGTCTGTTTTTTTTCCAATGCAAATCCGATGATGATGCCCCTTGGGCTTTCGACCCCCAAAAGGAAGTTTATGGCCTCATTGTGGAGCAAGTAGAAGTCGATGCGAGGCACGTACACTTAGCAGCAGTTAATTTATCCAATGGAAAAATCAATGAATTTTCTGATGAAAAAATCCACATGACGGGCCTTAGTGGATTTCGAGGGTTTCAGACAACCGACCTAGAAGGTGGAAGGTATTTTTTAGCAAGGAACTATGACCTCTTGGTGATTGACCTTGCTACGGGCATTACCCTTTTCAATAACATGACCGGGCATTTTAGGGGCGTCCAGTTTAATGGCAAGACCAAAAAACTTTATGGGATATTCCTTAATTTAACCAGTAGTGATTTGGATAAGAAAAATATGGTCATGGAAATAAACCCCGAAACAGGGGACACTACACTGATTGGCTATTTGCCATTTGCAAACTTTACTGGCATTTACCAGGACATTGATACGGACAATAATAGTTTGATTGCCTATGAACACAATCAAGAACAATTGTATTCCTTCGATCTTTCTACCGGGGAATCTTCTTCCGTCCATGTACCTTCCCTCAAAGGGATACAATTCAACCCGAACGATGGAAAGGTGTATGCGATTGAGCAATTGGCGAATGACGACGGTTTTGTACTTGTTACTATCAATATTGATACTGGACAGACAACAAAGTTGTTTTCTGCACTGCCATTCAAGGCAATCTATGCCGAGGGGATACAGACCTTGCATCGAGAGAGCAATTCGTATGTCGTTTGGGGGTGGGGATTTGATGACGAACTCCGGTTGTTTTCCATTGATGTTTCAACAGGGGAGGAAATTAACAGTCCAAAAGTCAGGCGTCAATTATGGGGCATTCAAAACTAACCTTTGGTGTAAAAAGCTAATTTTGCCGCTCCACCAAAAATTGATACGATGAAAGTTTTTTTTGTTTTTTCCATTTTTTCTTGTCTGCCATTTTTTGCTTTTTCGCAAGATGGCCACAAATTCCTTTTAAGGGGCGACCAGTCCTATCAAGATAAAAACTTTGAACAAGCCGAACTCAACTACCGCCGGGCATTGGAACAGGAAAATTCGACCCAAGGCACTTATAACCTCGGCAACTCTACCTACCGACAAGAACGCTACGACGAAGCCACCAGCCATTTCGAGGCTGCCGCTGAATCTGCCAATGACGATGCAACAAAATCACATGCTTTTCACAACCTTGGCAATGCCCACTTCCAAGCAGGGCAATACAAGGAAAGCGTGGAGGCTTATAAAAATGCCCTCCGCCTCAACCCAAACGATATCAACACTAAACAAAACCTGCTCAGGGCTATCCGCAAACTCCCACCACCACAAGAACAGCAACAACCCCAGCAGGGTGAAAACCAAGACCAACAAGAACAGCAAAATCAGCAACAACAGCAAAATCAGCAACAACAGCAAAATCAAGACAACCAACAACAGGAGGACAGCCAACAACAGCAAGACCAGAACGACGCTCCCCAAAAACAACAGGAACAAAGCAAAGACTTGAGCAAAGAAGAAGCCTCCAAACTTTTAGAAATCATGGACCAAGAGGAACAAAAAGTCCAGGAAAAATTGCGGAAGGCTGGGGCGAAGAAAAAACATGCGAAAGACTGGTAGGCCGATTCGGCAGTCTTATAGTCCGCAATTCGGTTGTCCTGCAAAATGGGTTTTTAACAAATACCATATGGTCAAATTAACAAAGCATAAATGAGGAGATATTCAAATTCTACAATCAAAGCCCCCCCCCTAATTATTTATTTTTTATATTTTATGGCAATGATTTTTTTCATTGCCTGCACCCCCGACCCCGATCCCACATTAAATTATAAAGACCGACAAACTGTGGACAGCCTCTTCAGAAAGGAAATAGATAGTTTAAAACCTATACTTGATAGTTTATGCGATATGCGTTTCGATAGTGCCGTTCAATTTACGGTGGATTCTATCATGAAAGAAAGACAAACAGATCGGGATATATATTTGGAGCGGTTGAAAAAGAAGATGGAGGAGAAGGAATGATTTTCTGTCAGACAGTGGACGGTGGCAATACCAGAGTCATAATTTTTTAGAAGCGGGTCAAATTTGAAAAATGAATAAGTTTTTAAAGTTAATAACCATAGCATTTTTTATTGTATCCTGCAATTTCAGCATTGCATGCAAAAAACCGCCGACCAAAACTAAATTGCAGGTCATGCAGGAGCGGCTCGACGAAAGGCTGAAAAGATGGCGGGAAGGGGTCAACCGCAATTGTCGGAAAAAAGTGATGGACGCCGCATCCGTCATCGTTGATTCCACTATGCTCGCCAATGCCCGGTTTGAAAGGGATACTTCCGATGTACCGGATATTCCGGGGCGTCCCGATAGGCCGGATTTTGTTCCGCCTGAAGATACATTGCCTGTGCGGCCGATATTAAATAAGGAAATAAAATTGGACAGTTTGCAAAATTGAACTTCACATTTCCAAAAAAATTATGCACTCTTATTTTATTCAATCCTTTTCATCATATCCCCTTTCTAATTGCCTGTTAAAACGTTGTATCATCATTTTAAAATAATATAAATCATCTCTTTTTTCAAAAAATTTCCCAAGAAGCTTTCTAATAGCTCTTACTCCAGTGAAATGGGGAAATGGGTAATTCAATTCTTGAAAGTTTTCATCCATTACCACTAGCCCTTCAAGTCCATGTGAGGCTATACTGCTTGACCCATAAAAAGCAATTAAAAAAGGTGTATTGCCAAGATATATATTTGGGTCAATTTCCATGTCTTCGTTTAAAAAATACCCCGATTGTATTTTTTCTTTCAATAAATAAATGGAAGTATCGAAAAGATATAAAACATCAGAAAAAAAATAATCTTCTTTAAAGGCCTGCATCAGATGTTTATTTTCCAATTTGGTTTCTTTTTTCGTCTCGACTATTCTCATTTGAAACTTCTCTTTGTCTTCATTTGAAACACTAGGGCTGTTTGCTACCCGTTCCAATGCTTTGAGTTTGTTGTTGCCAGTTTTTAACCGAATAACCAACACACCGCTTTTTAGGTCTTTAATAATTCTCTTGCTTTTATCTCTAGGAAACTCACGCCTTAAGGTGTCGGAAGCTTCACCAGAATCAAACCCTTGGCCAAGGCTCAATAATGGCATAAAAACAATTACTAAAAACAGTCGTGTTGAAAGTTTCATTTTCTTGAGTGATTGATATTTTTAGAAAAAGCCGCTGATGTTTTCAGAACCAATGGGGAGAAATTCACACAGGAAAGATCAGGCATTATTCAACAGACACAAAATTTCCCAATGCCCCCTATGGGTTTACTTTTTAACGAGCATTTTCCCAAAGAATTCCCATATCGGGTCAGCTGGCAATTCTGCAATCAAGTTGACTATTTCACTAGAAACCGGATGCCTGAACTTTAATTTCCATGCATGTAAATGGATAGAACGATCTTTGTTGCTACGACGTGCGCCATATTTAACATCGCCTTTAATGGGAGAGCCAAGTGCTGCCAGTTGTGCCCTAATTTGATGATGGCGGCCTGTCAACATTTCCAATTGCAATAGGTGATAGTTATCGCTACTGCCGATGACTTGGTACGACAATTCGGCCACTTTGCTGTTTTCCGTTTCTTCCTCTTTTGCAAATGACTTATTGGCCTTTTGGTTTTTTGTCAAAAAATGCTTCACTGTTGCAGCTTCTTCTACTGGTTTGTTTTTGACGACGGCGAGGTAGATTTTGCTGATAGTCCTTGCTTTGAACTGGTTGGTCAGGGAAGTGACAGCATTTTTGTTTTTGGCAAAAACCACTACCCCGCTCGCCGGGCGGTCAATGCGGTGGATGAGGTAGAGTTTGGATTTACAATAAATTTCTGCGAGCTGGAGCAATGATTTATCGCCCGTTTTATCAGACTGCACAGGGATGCCGGAAGGCTTATTGAAAGCGATCAATTGGTTGTTTTTGTAAATGACCCAATCGCCGATGGAGGGTTTTGTTTGCTCCTGAGCTTGTCCCGAATTCACTTCGGGGTTGTTGTTTGTTTGTTCCATTAATGGGTTTAAAAATTAAGAAGTTTTGAAATTGGAAATTGAACCTAAAGGAAATCCAATAGTGAAGCTGTCTGGGGTTTTGGTTTCTCAATTTTCAATTTCATTCTTTTACCTCTTCAAAATCAATGTAATCATCGTCATTACCCTTGCCCTTTGTTTTCCCTTCCTTATAATGGTGGTGATGGATGGTGGTTTTTTTTTCACCCTCCTTGAGCTTGAATTTGTCTTGAAACCACGAATAGACAATGTAACCCACAATGGCCCAAAGCAATATTTTGAAAAGCATGGCTAAAGTTTTTGCAAAGGTAAATTAAATGGCTGGATGGCTAAAAGGTTTAGTCCTCTCTGTAAACTCATGCGTGAAGGTTGGAAGAATTGACGAGTTAGATTTTCAAGGTAAAAACCGTCCCTTCTCCGACAACCGATTGCACACTGATGCGCCCTTTATGCACCCGCATGATCTGGCGGGAGAGGCTGAGGCCAATGCCGCTGCCTTCTTCCTTGGTGGTGTAAAAAGGGATGAAAATTTGCTCTAACATCTCCTTTTCAATGCCCTTGCCATTGTCTGCTATTTGGATGATGGCCTTCCTTCTTTGGTGCGCTGGGTGCTAATAGTGATGGTTGGGTTTTCGGCTTCCTTCGATGCATCAATAGCATTTTTCAATAAATTGATAATCACCTGTTCCATCAATTCCACATCGGCCTGGAAAATAACCGGGGATTGGGAAAGCTGGGCATTGAAAAGGACATTGTTTTTTTCAAATACAGGTTGGAACAAGACCCGGGTGCGTTCGATCAGGTCATTTGCATCGACCAATTGGAATTTGGGCGGCGGCAGGCGGGTCAGGTTACGATAGGTTTCAGTGAAATGCATGAGGCCCTCGCTTCGATTGCGAATCGCAGATATAGCTGCCCGTATATCATCCGATTGTTCTTTATCAATTGTACCATGCGGCGAATTGGCCAACATCGAATCAATGGTGGAAGTCAACGATACAATGGGCGTGATGGAATTCATGATTTCATGGCGGAGGATGCGGATGAGCTTTTGCCATGCTTCGAGCTCTTGTTCTTCCAGTTCTCCTTGTATGTTTTGGAAAGAAACGAGCTTTAGTTTTTGATCCCTTAACGAGAACTCCGTGGCCTGTAGGGCGAGTTGCATGGTTTTGTTTTCAAGGGTCACTTTCACCATGTCTTTGTCACCCGTCTTTAGATTCTTAACCGCTTCCAGCAGCGGTTCGTTCACTTGCCCCATAGCATCTAAATGCACGAGGTAGGGTTTGTTCAAGAGCTTTTGCAGGGCCTTGTTCATCATGAATATGCCGCCCTTTTCATCTATACATAGTAAGCCGACATTTACAGATTCGACGATGGTTTGCAAGTATTGGTGGTTGGCCTCCTTTTCCGCCCGGATGTTCAGGAACTTTCGGTTAATGTCGTTGAAAGCCTGGTACATTTCGCCAAAAGTCTTTCCCTTGTGATGACCGGTGTAGGTAGCCGAAAAGTCATCGTATTTGATGCCCAGCAAGAATGCGGTGAAGTCCCGGTTCGATTGGTTGACATAGCGCACCATGTCCGATGCTGTCAAAATCAGCACTACGAAAAGGATAAACATGGTGATATAATATTCAGTCTGTGTGACGCAATAGACCAATGCCAGCACCAACGCAATGAGGGTGAGGATGCGGAAAATGATATTTAGGCGGAAGGATTTAAACATTATAAACCATATTTCTCTAACCGCCTGTACAACGCCGCTCTTGTCAATCCCAATTCCTCTGCCGCTCTGGTGATGTTTCCCTGATGGCGGGTCATGGATTTTTGAATGGCCCATTTTTCCAGATCATCCAAATTGTAAGAAGGCAATGCGGTTTCGCCTTCATCTTCGATCAGGTTTTGCAAAAGAAAATCGCTGGGTTCCAACCGATCACCGTCGCAGAGGATGATGGCCCGCTCGACGGCATGACGGAGTTCCCGAATATTGCCCGGCCAATTGTAGGCCTGGAGTTTTTTGACTGTTTCCGCTGTAAAATTCAAATTGGGCTTTTGATATTTCCGGGCATACATTTTCAGAAAATGCTCGGCTAACAGGGGTATGTCCGTTACCCGTTCCCGAAGCGGTGGCAGGTGTATTTCAACGGTATTGATCCGATAGAGCAAGTCCTGCCGGAATGCTTTTTCCCGTACCTTTTCATAGAGGGGTGCATTGGTCGCACAGACAAGGCGAATGTTGATCGGGACTGGTTGGACTGCACCGACCCTGACAACTTCCCTGTTTTGTAAAACAGTCAACAACTTTGATTGTGAGGGCATAGGCAAATTGCCTATTTCGTCCAAAAACAGTGTACCGCCACTGGCCGCTTCAAACCGCCCAGTGCGGTCTTCTTTGGCATCAGTGAAAGAACCCTTCTTGTGGCCAAACAGCTCGCTTTCAAAAAGCGTTTCAGGGATAGCCCCAAGGTCAACGCTGATAAACACTTCCCCTGCCCGTCGCGACTGGCGATGGATGGCACGGGCGACGAGTTCTTTACCTGTTCCATTTTCCCCCAAGATCAGAACATCTGCATCTGTTTTCGCCACTTTGTCAATTGTCTGAAAAACCTTTTTCATGCCGGGCGAGTCGCCGACCATTTCAGTATACTGCTGATCCATGTCGGCACTTAGCAGTTTTTGACGATCTTGCAATTGCTTGACTTCCTGTTTCGATTGGCTCAATTGCACTACGGAATTAATCGTTGCCAACAGCTTTTCGTTGCGCCAAGGTTTTTCTACAAAATCAACCGCTCCTGCCTTTAAGCATTTCACTGCCACTTTCACATCGCCGTAAGCAGTTATCATAATGACATTGGCACTGGGGTCGAGTTCAATGGCCTTTTTCAGCCAGCGCATCCCTTCTGTACCACTGGTATCACCCTTGCGGAAGTTCATGTCCAACAAAATCACATTGGGTTCGTACTGGCGCATCATGCGGGGCAGGAGGTGGGGGTTGCGTTCTGTGAAAACCCTTTCGAAGTGTTGCTTTAGAAAAAGCCGGAGCGTTAATAGTATGTCCTCTTCGTCGTCAACAATTAGAATAGTCGCATCTTTTTTCATAGTAATGTCGGGTTCGTCTTTTATTTTAAAGAAGGGACACAAGTTAGGGCGAAAAGTGGTTTTAGAGGTGATTTTTGTAAAAGAAAGATGAAAAGTTGCCTAAAACCTATTTTTCCTCTATGCAAAATAAAATCTTGCGCTATCATAGCAAGGCAACAACAAATGGTGACACTGGCCAAACAGCAATTCTCGCTATTAAAAAAATTGAAATATGTGGAGAAGAAAACAAGAGGAGAGAGGTGTGTTTTTTTGGTTTTTTTCAAAAAAAACCAAAAAAACACACCTCTCTCCAAAAACCCCCTTCCCTTTGGCCTCAAAGAACGGCTTTCATATTTCAAAAAAACTAATAGCGACAAATGCTGATGGCCAAACAGACGGATACAATTTATTTTATAAGCATAATAAAATTATGTATTTAAAATTCTTTTCTATTTAAAACCTCTAACTATCTTTACGTTCTTTAATTTTACCCTCCCGCACAAAAAGTAATTATTTACTGACCTCACTTATTATTATTTTTTTTAATCAAACTTCCCTCTTCCAATTTATTTCCTAAGGTTTATTATTTGAAATATTGATAACAGTTTTATCAATTGCATTAACAAAAACTATTCGTTATGAACCCAAGATATTTGCCCCTGCTTTTGCTTTCTGCTATTTTATCATTTTTTACACTGCAAAAATCACAAGCTTGCGGCTATGCTTATGTTTCTGACTGTGCCACTACCATAAATATTGAGATGGATGGCGTTACGTCCGGTTTTCAGGTTTCTAGCTGCCCTTACCTTACCGTGTTTGATAATCACGGTTTTGGCACGGTCACTAGCTTGAGCATTACGCACCTAAAATCCATTACATGGGAGAGCTGCAATAATAATGTGTTCAATGCCCGTCTGTTCTACCGCATTTACAAGCAAACAGCCAGTCCTGGAAGTTTCAATTCAATTGAATTGACCCAGCTCAGCACGAATGCAGCTGGAAGTTATCGCACCAAAACAAGGGAAGAGCAGCCCAATCTTGACTTATTATCAGGGCTTTCTTCTGGCGACTATTTTGTCGATATTTATTTCGAGTCGGATGTCAATTTCAACAATGGAAATACATCCGCTGATGAGGTGCTGACCAAAAACAATGGGGGCAATTATTACACTGCCTCCTTCAGCGTGGATAATGGGCAAAGTGGGACATTGAATGTTGCCTTATCCAATCAACAAGATGTAAGCTGCAATGGAAACAGCGACGGCAGTGCCTCCGTGAACGCCACCAATGGTACTGCACCAATTACCTATTTGTGGTCAAATGGAACAATTGGTTCATCGGTAAGTGGTTTGTCGGCAGGCATCTATAGTGTTACGGCAACAGATGCTTTGGGAGAAACGGGTACACTCAACGTCAACATTTTCCAACCACCTGTTTTACAAGCCAACCTATCCAGCACTAATGAAAGTTCATCGTCCGCCAACAACGGGACGGCTTCAGCACAGCCATTTGGTGGCACACCACCTTATACTTATGTTTGGAGCAATGGTGCCACCGCTGCCTCGCTGAACAACCTTGACTCCGGCAGCTATTCTGTCACTGTGACAGACGATAATGGGTGTACTGTGACAGGCACTGCCCTGATAATTGTATCAGGAGATATATCTACTAATTACTGCACCTCTGAGGGTAATTTTCCGTGGGTGGATTGGATCACCAATGTGAATTTTAATACCATTAATAACGCCTCTGGAAAATCAAAGTATTCTGATTTTACAAATCTTAGCACAGAGCTTAGTACAGGCTCGGACTACACCGTTACTATAGAGAACGGCTTTAGTTGGCAGACTTACGATGAGTATTTTAAAGTTTGGATTGATTATGACCGCAACGGCAGTTTTGAAGAACCGGGCGAAATTGCATTTCAGGGATTTGTGGCTGCTCCGCCAATAGGTACACCTACTGCCCAGATTACTGGTACAATCAACATCCCTTCCACTGCCGATGAAGGGCCTACCCGTATGCGGGTAGCGATCAAAAGGGGGGACTTCCCATCGCCATGCGAAATGATTCCCTTTGGCGAGGTGGAGGACTATTCCATAAACATCGTGAATGGCGGCCCGGTGACGTGCAGTATTTCATCAAATGTTACCAACCTCATTTGCGACGACAACAACACGCCCCTTGACCCGGTTGATGATCTTTATGGCTTCGATCTTTTGGTAAATGGCAATGGAACGGGGGCTAATTGGATGGCAATGATAAATGCCCAGCTCTACAATGGCGATTATGGTGTGCCGCTTTCATTAGGTGGCATTTCCATTAGTGCTGGAGCATTGAGTTTTACCATTATTGACACGGACAGCAGCACCTGTTCGGTCGTCCAAAATGTAACACCTCCTCCACCATGTTCCAATGTGAACCCTTGCACTATTTCGGCTCAAATGTCAACACCGATTTGCAATGACAACGGCACTTCTTCCGATCCCTCCGACGATACTTATACTTTCAACTTGACTGCCACTGGAAACAATGCCGGAACAGGCTGGTCAACAAATGTACTTGGCCAATTGCAAAGTGGTTCTTATGGAGTAACTACTCTAATGGGGCCTTACCCGATCAACCAGGGAGTTCAGGATATCGTAATTGATGATTTGGATAATGCTGGGTGTAATACTGGCATCACCATCAACCCTCCTGCTACTTGTAGCAATGGGGGCGGAGGCATTACTTATTGTGCTTCTACCAGCACCTTCCCTTGGCACGACTGGATTGCAGGAGTGGTTTTAGAAAATATTGATAACCCTTCCAACAAAACGCCTTATAGCGATTTTACCAGCCTCTCGGCCAATGTCACTGCTGGCAACAGCTATCCCATTGTACTGACCAGCGGCTTCAGTTGGTTTACTTACAACGAGCATTGGAAGGTCTGGATAGACTACAATCAGGACGGTCAATTTCAAGAGCCCGACGAAATTGCTTTTTCCCTTTCGGAGCCTGCCCCACCAAACGGCACCAATGAACATACCGTCAATGGCACCATCAATATCCCCCCAACGGCCCTCGCAGGCCCGACCCGCATGCGGATTGCCATGAAGCGAAATGCCAACCCTGCCCCTTGTGAGGGCTTGCCATTTGGAGAAGTGGAAGATTATACCATCAACATTGGAAATAATTTAAATGGTGGGGGTAGCGAAAACTTCCTCGTCCTCAACCTTGAAGGAACACCAGGCGCCGGATATGTTGATTTATACGCCTTGGTGAAAACAAGTGTAGAACATGGCTCTTGGGAGTTGGAAAAGTCGGGGGATAACCTTCTTTTTGAAACCATACGATCGGGTGAAACGGACGGCAGCAATTCCCTTCTCGTACATGAACAAGACTATGATCCTAACGACGGCCAAAACCACTATCGCATCTCCTTTTATGACCAAAACGGCAGCTTGCTTTTAAGGAAAAACACCATAGTCCCGTTCGAACATGTAGCCACTTTTGATCTTTTCCCTAACCCCGCCAGTTCGGCATTTTCCATTCAATTTTCTGAATTGATTGGGAAAAAAGTACGAGTCGATATTTATAACCAATTAGGGCAACCTGTTTATCGGGATATTTTGCAGGAAGTGATTGACCCCATTTATCAAATACAAATGCCGGATTGGCGAGATGGCTTGTATCAGGTTATGATATTCCCTGAAGGAAGACGGATGGTGAGCAAACAATTAATAGTGGATAAAATGTAAGGTGTAGTGATATGGATGGAACAATTTAGGAGGAAATTTGAAATTGCCTCCTAAATTTTTTCGATCAATTGATAATATTCTACCAATATTTATTCAGCGGTAATTTTGCATTTTCTTGCATTAAATGCATTCTACCCTTTGTAATAATTGTAAATATTTTTTGATTATTCATTTGTACCCAAAAGAATTTTGATCTGCATGGTCTTAATTGTTCAACCTTTTATTCATTTCTATTTTTAATGTGAATCAAGGGTTGGATAAACCCTTGATTTTCAATGTAAATAGGAGGCATTTTAAAATCATCTCCTATCTTTTCTTTATACCTTAGATTTATATAGTCAATAAACTCAAACCATGATTCGCATTGGTTATGACCTATTGGGCAAAAAATATTTTTTAAAAAATAAATTAAGTACCCTGTAAAACCGAAATTTCTTTCGGTTTTTGAAAGCCCTCTTGAGCGGGTCATTTGGGCTCTTAACTCCGACCACCCAAATTGTCAAAAAAAGAAAAAAGCTAACAGCGGGAATTACTGCACAATGATGAGTTTTAGCGCTGAATTTTTAATGCTATTCCTTTCTCATGCCAATGTTTCATTTTTCCTTATGATTCTTGTCATTAATATGGTTGACTTAGTTCAGCGATTCTCCTTGTCTTGCCTCCCTACCTTTGGGTTTTCATTACCAAAGTAATTTTTTTCACACAACGACTGATGCGGTCAAAGCGATATTATTTGGAAGCATCTTTTAAAAAACATGCTGAGACAATGGAAGCAGTAGCGATCAAAGAAATTCAATCCCAACATTTTGAACACAAAATCTGGATGAACCAACTTAACTTTTATGCTGATGAGTTAAAAGTTTACGAACGCCAATTGGAAATACTGGTTGGTAAAAATATCCGGGAAATGCTACCTAGGCTGGAGCATTTTCAAAATAGTTTTATCCGCCAAAAAGAAGTACTGGATAAATTGTTGCGAGATATTAAAGTTCATGAGCATGAACTGGTTTTGGCAGTCAGTAATGACCAAGAATTGCCGAGAGCAAGTCATAATGCGCATGAAAAATACAGAGAGGAAATGGAGATTTTCCAAAAATTATATTCAGAGTTAAAAGCTGATTTCCATCAATTTTGGCGGAAGTGGCATTGACTCTTTTTCTCAAATAAAAAAGGGCACCGGTTTCTACCAGTGCCCTTTTTTATTTTTCAAAATTATCTCAAACTGTTTTTACCAGTTCATTCAATTTAAACGACACTCCTTCTACTACTTCAATTTCCGCATCCCAATCGTAAGTAAGCCAAGGCATTTCCGGTGTGGCAACATGAACAAGTTTTCCCCTTGTAAAAATCCAGATTATTTTTTTGACACCGAAAGCATGGTAGTCCTTTATTTTTTGGGAGACGTACTCCATTTCAGTCGTGTTTTCCAATTCTGCTTTTGTGTCAATTTCGATGACTACTTCGGGGGGAGAGTCTGAAAATTTGGGTTCCCATTTCCAATTCTTAGATTTATAAATAGCAAGGTCGGCACTTCGTTTATCAGTTTTCGAAAGGTTAATTCCCAATTCCCCCAGCAGCTATTTGGTATCCTAATTTTTTAAGCACTAAGCCAATCAACATGGCGATTTCAGCTTTTAGGCCTGCTTGTAGTTGGCTTTCCATAGTAATCTCTTCGAAGGTTTTTGTTTTGTTCAGCACATCTTTATAACCTTTGTAATAAATCGGCTTCCCATCCGATGTTACTTCATAGATTAAATGTTTGGGGATTTTTTTAGCAGGTGTTTTTCCGTCCTCACCCTTTTTTGCAATGACTGCCGTTTCTGCCATAACTGAATTTTTTTCCAAAGATAACCAATTATTTGAGCGACTCCAACACCCCCCCACTCAACTGCAACAGCTGCAACTCCAACACCTTCGCATTATACTTTGCCCGATTATAACTCGTCTCTGAATTCAATAAATTTAACTGCGCCTGCCGAAACTCCACGGAACTTACCTGGCCTGCCTCAAAACGCTCACGTGTGCGTTCCAAATTGGCTTCATTGGTGGAGAGACTGGTACGCTCCACATCAAGTACGAACAACGCATTTTGATAATTCTCCCAGGCATTGCGGACATCTCGTTCCAGCTCTTGTTCCAATTGTTCTTTTTGTGTCAGTTGACTTTGGATGGCGAGCTGTGTATTCTGCTCTTGCACCTTGCGGCGGCCACCATCGAAAATATTCCAATTTAAAGTAAGGCCTCCATTTAGGCCGTTGGTGCGGTTGCTGGCGATGAACGAACCGGAAGCATTGTCCTGATAATTGTAATCATAAGAGGCTCGGGCACCGACCGTCGGTTTTCGACTGGCATCGATGATTTTTAAATCCATTTCACGGATGACCAGATTTTGGTTTGTAGCGAGGATGGCGACGTTGTTAGTTTTGGCAGCGGCCACCAATTGCGGCTCGGAAAGATTGCTGTCATAGTTCACTGTTGTATCTACATCAAAGGCACTGTCAACAGGCGAGCCCATGAGGACATTCAGGTTGCGTTTGGCATTGGACAATTGCTGGCGGGCATTGAGCAGGTTGATGCTGTCACGCTGGATGTCCACCTGTGCATTAAGCACGTCCAGGCGGATGCCTTGTCCGTATTCAAAGCGGTATTCTGCCCGTTCGAGTCGGCGGCGGGAGACATCAAAGGTCTGCTCCAATACACTTAAGTTTTCGGTCAATCGAGCAATTTCGTAGTAGCTGTTGAACAATTGCATAAGGTTAGCTTCCATCGTCTGACGGAGCTGTAGATCAGCCAGATTGACAACTTCTTTTAACTGCTCTAAAGTATAGTCTCGAGTTTTATCAAACAAAGTATAATTCGCTGCAACAGAAGCATTTGCTGCCCAGGAAAATGCATTTTTTATTTCCACATCTTCCAATGGCCCGTTGAATTTTTGAGCGGAACTGCCAAGTGTTGCCGTCGGCCCGGCAGTGGCGTTCAGTGTAGGCTTATAACCATTCAACCCCCGATCGGTATTATTTCGGGCAACTTCGACGTCGTTTTTGGCGACCCGAATGCCGTAGTTGTTTTCGAGTGTGGTGGCGACGGCTTGCTGGAGGGTAAGGGTTTGGGAAAATAGAAATGACGGGAGGAAGAGAATAAACACTACCGTCAGCATATTTTTAAAATTCATTGTTTGACTGTTTGATCGCTGGAATGGTTAACTAGTTTTCCTTCACGGCCTATTCCTGTCGGGGGAGGAAAACCAGTTAACCATTCCAACCATTTATATATCCAATGCCTCCGTTTCCAATTCCTTTACTGACCTCTCTAGAAGCCTCGCTTCTACCCAATCACCCGTTTTCAACCAATGGGTTGCCCGTTTCATTTTACTGTTCAGCGATAGGATGAGCGGCAGAAGGAATAATGTAAGTAGGGTGGCAAATGCAATCCCATACGCCACAGAAATAGCCATTGGGATAAGAAATTGTGCCGAGAAACCCGGCTCAAAAATTAATGGTGCAAGACCAGCTATCGTCGTGATGGAGGTCAGGAAAATAGCTCGGAAGCGTTGTTTTCCAGCCTCAAACAATGCGTCGTCGAAGGGCATGCCCTCTCGTAGGAGTTGGTTGAATTTTTTTATCAAAACCAATCCGTCATTTACCAAGATACCGATGAGTGCCACAATGCCAAGGACGGACAACATGTTCACAGGCATGCCATGAATCCAGTGGCCCCATGCAACGCCAACAAAGCTGAACGGAATAAGAAAAAATAGCATCAATGGCTGGGTGTAGGAGCGAAAGGTGAAGGCAATAATGGCGTACATCAACAACAGGATGACAGGCATTACTTTTCCCATGACTGCTCCCATTTTATTGACCTCGCGGTTTTGACCTTCATAAAGCGCTGTCACACTTGGGTATTTGGACAAAATGTCGGGCATGACATTGGCCTGAATAGAGGCCATCATTTCGGCAGCGGTGGTCGCAACTGACTTTACATCAGCCTCTACCCTGATTTCCCGTTTGCCGTCCAAGTGGTTGATGGCCACCTCGCCACGGACGATATCGTACTTGGCAATTTCCGATAAAGGTACCCTTGCCCGGTTTGGGGTCACGATACGCATTTCATCTAAAAACTTGATAGAAGAACGTTCCGCACGATCGTAGCGCACCCATACCCGTATCTCATCCCGCCCGCGCTGGAAGCGCTGCACCGACTGGCCAAAAAAACCAGCTCGTACCTGCCGCATCACCGAGTTGAGATTGAGCCCAAGGAGGTAGGCATTATCCTTTAGTTCGAGGCGAATTTCCTTGATGCCTTGTGGGTCGTTGTCGGCCACATCCTTTAATTGGGGCATGGCCTGCATCTTGGCTTTCAGGTCTTCTGTGGCTGCTTTGATTTCTTCCAAATTATTACTTACCAGCGAGACGGAAACAGGTTTTCCTCCAAAGCTGCTGCCGGAACTGAATTCCAAACTTTCCACCCCGTAAACTGGGCCGACCAAATCTGACAGCTCATTTGCTACGTCAATAGCGGTCACGGTGCCCCGTTCTGTTTCACCCTTCAGATTGATGGTTAAAGCAGCCATAGATGCACTGCCCCCGCCGTCCGACAAACTAAGTCCCGGAGGTCCGGTTGTCTGGGCTGTAGCTGTACCAATTTGCCGAATGGTATTTCTAAAAACGTCCGCGCCACCATTGCGTTCTTCGGCCATTTTGGCATGCAGTTCCCATGATTTTTCCTCAATCATAGTAATGAGTGAGTCGGTGATGGTTTCGCTCGTACCCTGTGGCATTTTCAAGCTGACAAACACTTGCTCACTTGCAACAGGAGGAAAGAAATCACCCTTGATAATGCCCCCTTGCATGGCTCCCATAGTAATTATAAAAGCTGCAATCGGGAGGGCAAAGCCGATCATTTTATATTTCAAGAAAAAACGCAGGGTGGGAGCGTATACCTTATCTCGAAGCCAAAGCATTCCATTTTCTGCCCAACGGTTCAGAAGGAAATTTTGTGAACCTTTCTTTAATGCCCTCGAATGTGAAACATGGGCTGGCAAAATAAGGAATGCCTCGATAAGGGAAATACCCAAAATAAGGATGAGCACCGCCGATATTTCCCCAAAAAAATCGCCCATGACGCCTGGTAGGAAAAAGAAAAGCGAGAACGCCACCATCGTCGTCAGGATAGCCGACACAATGGGCGGGCCAACTTCAAGCGTACCATCAATGGCCGCTCGGATGGGGTTTTTTCCTTTCTCGTAATGGTGGTAAATATTTTCCGCAATCACAATCCCATCGTCCACAAGGATACCGATAACGAGGATCATCCCAAACAGCGAAATGACATTGATGGTCATAAAATTCGGTGCAAAAATGAAGAGCCCAAACATTGAGAATGGCAGCCCTACCGCCACCCAAAATGCGATGGACGGTTTGAGGAAAAGCCCAAGCAGAATAAGGACGAGGAATATTCCGAGTCCGCCATTTTCCGTTAAAAGGTCTATCCTATCTTCGAGCGCCACAGTCTGATCGAGGGCGATTTGGCACTGTAGATTGTCGTTGCGTTGGTTGAATTTTTCGATGTAGTTCCGCACGTTGTTCGTCGCCAAAACGATGTCCTCGTTATTCGTGGTTTTGACATCGATTTTCACGGCGAGGTCGCCGTTCATATAGAGGCGGTCGGGATTTTCGTTCCAACGGTCACTCACATCTGCCACGTCCCGCAAACGAATTATATTTCCTGATGGGTCGGCGCGAACAACAAGGAAGTCAAGTTCTTTTCCAAAATAGGAGCGATTATTCGCTCGGATGAGATATTCCTCGCTGGAGGTTTTGATGTTCCCGCCCGTAGTCAAAATATTCGCATTGGCGACGGCGACGGATACCTCTTCAAACGTCAGGTTGTACGCACGCAGGTCGTTTTCCCGCACAGCAATTTCGATTTCTTCTGCTGGAAAACCGCTGAGTGTGATTTGTGAAATGCCATCTATGCCCCGCAGGTCGCTCTCAATGCTTCGAGCGATTTGTTTCAACGTTTTCAAATCCAAATTCTTCCCACTCACTGTGAAGCTGATGGCATCATTGAGGGTCTCAAATTTAGAAACGACGGGCGGCTCCATATCCACTGGAAAGGAAGGCACCCGATCCACGGCATTTTTCACATCGGAGAGAAGGGCATCCACCTCCACATCCCGTGTGCCTTCCACAGTGATACTAGCGGAGTTCTCTCGGGAGACGGACGTCACCCGATCCACACCTACCAAACCGCGTAGGTTGTCCTCGATTTTCAAAACCACTCCTTCCTCAATTTCACCTGGCGATGCCCCAGGATATTGAATTGAAATGGAAATAATCTTCGATGAGTTGAGGGGGAAAAAAGAGGATTTGGTATTAAACATCCCCATCAGGCCGAAAATGAAAACGGCGACCATGAGAACATTCACGGCAACGGGGTATTTAATAAAGAATGCTAATAAATTTTTCATTATTAATGAGTGAATGAGAGAATGAGTGGATGGGAGAATGACAAAGAATCAATCATTCCTTCTTCCATTCATTCACTCATTAATTACTGGATGACTTTAATTCTCATACCTGCATATGCCCCTGGCACTGGTTTCGCCAAAATCTGTGTCCCGTCAGCTAGCCCTTGTACCACCACGCTGTTTTCTTTGAAATGGACAGGCGAGACGGCGGTCACATCAAGCAAGGTGTCTTTAACGACAAAAACCTGATTGTTGTCGAGCAGCAATCGACGGTCAAGTTCGTAGGTATCAGCTATTTGCTTGGCTTCTAAATCTGCTTCGAGGTACATGCCTTCTTTGAGGTCTTTGCCGCTTACTTGAATAAATACACCGATGGTTTGTGAAGCTTGGTCCACTTTGCCATTTACCCTTGCGACTTTGCCAGTCCACTTTTTTGTTTTTTCTAAATTATGAAGTTCCACGGAGCGACCTACTCTCAGCAAGTCCATATAGGCAACGTTCACATTTACTTCCAATTCATAAATGCCAGTGCTAATAAATTGTCCCAATTTTTGGCCGGGGCTGACAAGTGCTCCAGGATTTACCATAGCCTCAGTAAGTACCCCAGAAAAAGGTGCTCGGATAATGTATTTTCCAAGCCGCTCTTCCAGATTGCTGATGTTGTAAAAGGTAGTGTAAATGCCTTTGCCCGTGATGAAGAGTTTTTCCTTTTCAGTGGCGGGTTTTGGAAGTGCTTGTAGTGATTCCGATTCGTCAAAATTGCGGATATATTCCTGCCATTTTGGAAAAGCATCAGCATAATCTAGCCGCAGGTCAGGTAAAAAACCGACCATTTGGTTGTAAAGGCTGGCTTTTTGAGCACGGATATTTGCCCGGAATTCCTCGCTGTTCAATTTAAGCAGTATTTGACCTTTAGAGTAAAAACTGCCGGGCTTGAAGGTTTTTGCACTTGACTCAAAAATACCCTGTACCTCAGCGAACAAATCTACCCGGTCTCTGGCAGCCAAGCTCCCGCTGGCAGTTAAGGTGATGGGAGTACTGGTATTTTTTACCGTTTTTGCATAAACCGAGTTGACGGTTTTCTGCTCTACAGGTACAGGCTCTTCTTTCATCCCTGCCAGTTTTTGAGCAAGGAAAACCGCACCCGCAATGATGAGCAATCCGAGGATGGATAAAATGATTTTTCGTGCCATGAAAAAAATGCTGAAACTGGGAATTAAGAAATTAGAAATTAACAATATGATAAATTCCTAATTCTCAATTTCCAATAATAATTATTTGGTTAGTACTACAACTTTTTTTTGAATATATCAAAAACCAATATTGCCTTGTACTTTTTTTAATATTGAAATCAAAGTTTTTATTTCTGTTTTGGTCAGCCCTTTTTGCAATTCAAGCATAGCTTCTTGAACGATGGGTGCAGTTGACTGAAAATACTGACGGCCATGCTTTGTCAGGTACACCCGTTTTACCCGCTTGTCGTCTTTGTCAGGGATGCGGGTGACGAGGTGTTTGTTCTCCATGTTATCCAAAATCCTTGTCAATGTTGCTTTATGTCGTTCTGTTACGATGGCCATGTCATTTTGAGGGCGTCCATCTTCTTCGTGCAATATTTTCAAAATAACCATCTGCTCAACAGATAAATCAAAATTATGTTTTCGGAATTTTTCGCCCATATATGCATACAGCATTTTGCCTGTTTTGCCTATCCAGGGCAAAATGGATTTATCGAATTCTTGTGGGCTTAGTTTTTTCATTTATTTGCAAAGGAAAGGTAATTTTTAAAATTGGTTGCATGTACAACTAAATTTTATAAAAAAAGTTTTGCGCTACGCATTTTTTTTTGAAAATAAATTGACGCATTATCACTTCACCGATACCAGTGGAAAGCAGTCAGGCTAAGAAACCGCCCAAACCCGTATTTAGAATCTGGATGGAGAAAGGGAATCAAGTAAATTGATAGCGTAAATTATTTGATGCTTGTCTTTTTAGCAGGCTCTTTTGATAAAGCACCGAAAAACATAGGTCATTCCATGAGTAAGGTGTTCACGTAAAGCCGCCGAAAAAGCCCTGTTGCTCAAAATGTTTCTCGAAGAACAGGGCAAGGAGGCACATAAAAAAAGCTCAATGCAATCGCATTGAGCTTTGAAGGTGGAGAATGCCGGAGTCGAACCGGCGACCTCTTGCATGCCATGCAAGCGCTCTAGCCAGCTGAGCTAATCCCCCAAGAATTATTGATGCCAATGACTTTTTCATTAGCGGCTGCGAAATTACATGTTTTTGGGAAATGAAAAACCAAAATGGAAAATTTTTACGGTTCCTCTTTTTCAGGTCGCTGTTCCTTTGATGATTTTTTGAGGCGCTTGGCTGCTTTCAGCTGCTGGTAAATCATCCATTCCAATTGGCCGTTTGCACTGCGGAATTCATCAGCAGCCCATTTCTCCACAGCAGCGTAGAGGTCTTCATCTATTCGCAGGACAAATTTCTTTTTAGCCATTTTATGATTAGTGACCTGTGATCAGTAAATGGAATAGGGTAACCTATTCACTGATCACTGATTTCTAATTACTAATTTATTGATGCAATGTGCCAGTGTTTAGCACAGGGGTTGCTTCCTTATCGGCACAGAGGACAACCATGAGGTTGCTGACCATAGCTGCCTTTTTTTCCTCGTCCAGTTGGATGATCTCTTTTTTGGAAAGGTCATCCAAGGCCATTTCGACCATGCTGACTGCGCCTTCCACTATTTTAAAACGGGCAGCAACGATGGCCTCAGCCTGTTGGCGCTTGAGCATTGCGCTGGCAATCTCTTCGGCATAAGCCAAATATCCGATACGTGCTTCCATGACTTCAATGCCTGCGATGGCCAACCGTTCCCCCAATTCTTTTTCCAAGGCATGGTTGATTTCATCCATGCCGGAGCGCAAGGTAATTTCTGATTGGTCATCGTCAAAATTGTCATAGGAATAGGCACCTGCCAGATGCCTTACGGCTGCATCGCTTTGCACCATGACAAAGTGCTCGTATTTGTCCACTTCAAATGCAGCTTTAAATGTATCCTTTACCCGCCAGACCGTAATGACGCTGATCATGATCGGATTGCCCCGTTTGTCGTTCACTTTTACCCGCTCACTCTCGAAATTTCGGGCGCGAAGGGAGATAGACTTTCTGACATAAAATGGATTGACCCAAAAGAAGCCGTGGTCTTTCACCGTTCCTTTGTATTCGCCAAATAAGGTCAATACCCGCGATCCATTCGGATAGATAAAAAAGAAGCCTATCATGGTGAATATGACTAAAATTCCCGTGATCGCTGCCCACAAGATCTGCTCACCAAGGGCAAAATAGATAGTGGCCGCTATGAACACTAACTCTACCAATAATATGACATAACCTGAAACCGGACGAACAGTTTTTTCTTGCATGACTGATTTATTTTGATATTAAAATGATGTCATAAAGATATTTTATTGAATCTTAATTTGCAAGTTTTTTTCGATGAAAATGGGGGAAGGAGTGATTAGTGATTAGAGATCAGTGATTAGGGAAGGCACAATGGCATTCAAATTATGAGTGATACCGGGTCAGCATATTTTTTCACTAAAAAGAAAAATGGCTTGCAACAAATCTTGCTGCAAGCCATTCCTTCTAAACTGCCGACTGGTCATTCTTTATAAAACATCCACTTTCCAATTTCCTTCAATGTCACCTTTTTTCCATACATCAAAATGCCTACCCGATAGATGCGGCCCGACAGCCATACAAAGAAGAACGCTGCCGCTGCCAAAAGCACCATCGAAACAACCAGTTCCCAAACGGGCGGCTCGAAGGCCAACCTCGCCGGCATCAGTACAGGGGAAAATAATGGGACGATAGACATCCATGTCGCCAAAGGGCTGGTCGGATTTTCAATAACAGGGCTGATCAGGATGATGGCTATGATGATCGGCGCCATAGCAACAAACGTAATTGGCTGGCTTTCGCCCAGGTCGTCGCCCATAGCAGAACCGACTGCGGCAAACAAGGAGGCATAGATAAAGTAACCACCAATGAAATAGAACAAGAATAAGGGAAGGATGTATCCCCAGTTCTGTGCTTTAATTGCGCCAAACGTACCCATCATTTCGGACATTTCTTCTGGCGACGGCCCATTGCTCATTGGGCTTTGCTGTGCCTCGGCCATTGCTTCCATGGGGATAAACATGCCTACCACCGTCATCAAGGCAATGGTCATCCCGATCCAGATAAGCATCTGGGTCATTCCGACGGCACTAACGCCGATGATTTTTCCTAACATCAACTGGAAAGGCTTGACTGAGGAAATAATGACCTCCACAATGCGGTTGGTCTTTTCTTCCATGACCGAACGCATGATCATGGTGCCGTAAATCAATAGCACGATATAAATGATGAAACCTGCGATGAAACCGATCGCAGTGGCAATGCCTGCGCTGTTCTGTTTGTCTTTTTCCACCAACTCGCCAGCCTCATTTTTTTCCAATTCTTTTTGTTTTAGTGAAACATCAGGTTTGAAGCTTTTCAATACATTTTCATCATAACCTGACCTTTTTATATTGTAATCCTCGACGCTTGCTTCAATCCTCCTTTCAATAGAAGACTTGGAACCGAGCGACAATTGCCCCTCAGAATAATAAAGTACCTCCATCTTTTTTGCCCCAGAATCGGGCAGGGCTGGAATATGTAAGACACCGTCGAAGCCCAGTGATTTATAATTCTCTTTCAGGTCGTCGAGCGATTTATTGCTGAATTGGTATTTTACTTTGCTCGTTGTATCGGTTGGCATTTGAAATATGCCAGAACCATCTTTCACTGCTAGCGGTCTTGGGATTCTTTGCCAGCATAAACTGCCAACAAGGCAGGTACTGTAAACAAGGCCACAAAAATCAATGGCGATAAAAGAGTTAATAGGATAAAACTCTTTTTTTTAACTCTGGTCAAATATTCACGCTGAATGATTAGCCCTAATTTATTCATTTATTTTTAGTGATTAGCTGATTAGTAATTAGTGATTAGGTTTATCAACTGCCAATTGCTTACTCATTACTCTCATCTACTCTTTTTATGAATATCTCATTAATGGTTGGGAGTATTTCATTGAAAGAGCGGATATGGACACCTTGATGAATAAGGTATCGAAGTATTTCATTAGAGTCTCCACCTTCATTGACTTTGACGCTCAATTCGTGGTCGGAGGTGTTTTGAATTTCAAAACTGTCGTTGCCCGCATCGGCAGCGGCAAGGCCAGTGGGAAGATCGCCTGCGAATTCAATTCTGAAGATATTATCCTTAAATTGCTCTTTGACTTCGGCGACTTTTCCTTGCAGTACATTTTTCCCTTTATTGATTAAAACGATATGCTCGCAACATTTCCTCAACCGACTCCATACGATGAGTGGAAAAAATAATGCTCGTGCCATTTTTATTTAATTGCCGAATTTCATCTTTAATTAAATTGGTATTGATCGGGTCAAGGCCGCTAAATGGTTCATCCAAAATGAGCAATTTTGGTTTGTGCAGCACCGTAGCAATGAACTGTACTTTTTGCTGCATTCCTTTGGAAAGTTCTTCCACTTTTTTGTCCCACCAATCCTTAATATCAAATCGTTCAAACCAGTACTTCAGTTCATTCTTGGTGTCACTTGGGGACAATCCTTTCAGTCGGGCAAGATAGGTGAGTTGCTCACCGACTTTCATTTTTTTGTACAACCCCCGTTCTTTCGGGCATATAGCCGATCTGCTCTGGGTGGCGGTTGTTGAGCGATTCACCATCGAGCCAAATGTTTCCACTGTCGGCCTTTGTAATAGAAGTGATGATGCGAATGAGGGAAGTTTTGCCAGCGCCGTTGGGGCCAAGTAAACCAAAAATAACACCTTTTGGAATGTCAAAACTGACTTGATTGACCGCGGCGTAATCGCCGTATGTTTTCACGACATCTTCTAAACGAAGGATACTCATGTTTTAGAGAATTAGTTGGGTAGTGATTAGTTGAAAAGTGATTAGGTTAAATAACAAAGGTTTTCAAGGATTAAATAAGAATTAAATCAATTATTTAAAAAAGTCGGCACAATAGATTGTTAATTTCGGGTGATTGGTGAAATACAGGAATTTTAATTTTTAAAAACAAGATGGCGACAAGATAGGAGGTTGTTATGAAAATGTTAACGGATAATTCTATTTAATTGATCTTTTTTTCGATAAAATAAAGAAGGGACGGTTTTTGGCCATCCCTTTTTTAGACAATTTATATTTTTTGAAATTACGCCTCTGCCAATTCCGATTCTTCAACTTTTGTATTTTCCGTCGCCTCGGCAATTTCTATTTCATCTTCCACTTCATCCAATTCCACACGCAGGTTATCAATGATAAATTCCTGACGGGCGGGGGTGTTCTTTCCCATGTAATAAGAAAGCAAATCATCGAGCGACGTGTCCTCTTGCAATACAACTGGTTCGAGGCGCATATTTTCATTGATAAAATCTTTAAACTCGCCCGGTGATATTTCGCCCAATCCCTTGAATCGGGTAATTTCTGCTTTGCCTCTCAAAGAACGGATGGCTTCCTGCTTTTCCGATTCGCTGTAACAATAAAAAGTTTTCTTTTTGTCCCGCACCCGGAAAAGGGGGGTTTGCAAAATATACAAATGGCCATTGCGGACGAGGTCGGGGAAAAACTGGAGGAAAAAAGTGAGCAATAATAATCGGATGTGCATGCCGTCCACATCGGCATCGGTAGCGATCACGACTTGGTTGTAGCGCAGGTCGTCCATATCGTTTTCGATGTTGAGTGCATGTTGCAATAAATTCAGTTCCTCATTTTGGTAAACGATTTTTTTGCTCATCCCAAAACAGTTGAGCGGCTTGCCCCGCAAACTAAAAACGGCCTGCGAAGAAACGTCCCTTGCTTTGGTGATGCTGCCACTTGCCGAATCCCCCTCGGTAATAAAAATGGTACTGGCCAAGCGGTCTTCCTCTTTTGTTTTCCGTGGAGGGTCGTTATAATGGATGCGGCAGTCCCGCAATTTTTTATTATGCAGGTTGGCTTTTTTTGCCCGCTCGTTGGCGAGTTTTTTAATGCCTGCAATTTCTTTTCTTTCCCGCTCCGATTGTGTGATCCTTTTTTGCAGTTCTTTGGCAACGGCTTCATTTTTATGCAAAAAATTATCGAATTCCTTTTCCAAAAAATCACCGATGAATTTTCGGACAGATGGCCCTTTTGGCCCAATATCTTGAGAGCCCAATTTCGTTTTTGTCTGCGATTCAAAAACAGGTTCTTCCACTCGCACACTTACAGCGGCTACGATGGAAGCACGGATATCTTTTACGTCGTAATTTTTATTATAAAATTTACGTACCACGTTGACAAAGCCTTCTTTAAAGGCATTTAAATGCGTGCCGCCTTGCGTCGTATTTTGCCCATTGACAAATGAATAATATTGTTCGCCATAATGGTTGCCATGCGAAATGGCGACCTCAATATCGTCGCCGACTAAATGCACGATCGGATATCGCAGCGTTTCTTTTTGGGTTTTATTGGTCAATAAATCCAACAACCCTTTTCTGGAATAAAAAGATTTTCCGTTATAATTTAATTTCAACCCAGAATTCAAATAGGCATAATTCCATAATTGCGATTCACATATTCGGTGCGGAATTTATATTTCCTAAAAACCGAATCGTCTGGCTTGAAAACGACAAGCGTTCCATTGCCCTCATTTATTTTTTGCTGACGGTGGTCTTTTAAAATATTGCCCCTTTGAAATTCCGCTACTTTCGCTTTTTTCTCCCGCACGGATTGCACCTTAAAATAATTCGATAGTGCATTCACCGCTTTTGTACCGACCCCATTCAAACCGACGGATTTTTTAAAGGCTTTGCTGTCGTATTTTCCGCCTGTATTTATTTGTGATACACAGGCTACCACTTTTCCCAACGGGATGCCCCGGCCATAATCCCGCACGGAGACGATGCCTTCCTTTATTTCCACATCTATTTCTTTTCCAAAGCCCATGACATATTCGTCAATGCAATTGTCAAGGACTTCTTTTAATAAAACATAAATCCCGTCGTCTGCCGATGAGCCATCGCCAAGCTTTCCAATGTACATGCCAGGGCGCATGCGGATGTGCTCTTTCCAGTCGAGGGATTTGATATTCGCTTCGGTGTAGGTTACTTGTGACATTTTTATTTGATGGTTGATTATTTATGATTGAATAAGGCCATTTAAGGAATCAATAATTACTTCTTGATCGAATACAAAATTCTCTTGCTCAATTCCTTTACCTCTAATGATACAATGCCAAGATAAATCATTTTCAAAAATTCCAAATTTTGGGTAAACTCCATCAAAATGTTGAATAAATTCGACTTTATTCCATCCATTGGATTTACTCCAAATCCACCCTAAATGAATTGAATTAATGTCTTTAATAAATGTTGATCCCAGAATTAACATGTAAGTCGTGTTGGGCTCTTGTGTTTTATAATTTTTCACTAAATCGCCATAAATGCTATACATTTTTTCTCTTGTATAATTGAAGTTTGAAATTTTTGGCTCAATATATATTGGAGTTTGTTGATCAAAATAGTAGAATCGGCCATCTTCATTGTGAACAGGATATTTCGTTTTAAGTATTAAATCTGGTTTTAACTCTAAATATGAATTGTTTTCTTCGAATATTTCCCAATCCATTATTCTAAAAAAGGTCTTCCATAAATGGATCAGATAACTTTTTTCTTGCTTCAAATCGGTAAGCCTTTGCTTTTCTTTTTTTAATGAAAGAATCTCATCATTCTTTTCAATCAAGGCTACTTCATTCACAGCATTTTTAGCAGTATCAATGGCGCACCTAAAAAACTCACGCTTCTGGTTAATCCTATGCCTAGCCAGTTTATCTTTCACTTTATTTTCAGCCCAATGATGATCTTTGAACTCCTGATAATAAACAACTTCAAAATCAGTCGGCACTCCAGTTGTATAAAGTTGGCTTGCTCGTTTTTCAGGGGCAGCCTTCGTCTTTCCAACCTTAAAATAATTCTCTTTGAAAGAAGGATTAGACATTATATATACAAACCCTTTACGCATATTCTAATGTGTTGTTTTCTTTTAAAATAAAACTTATTAGCTCCACTTGTCTTTCCACAACAAAATCTATCATTTTTTGAGGTTGATTATTGTCGGCTTTATTCAATACTCCAAAATATTCCATCACTTCATTCCTTTTTACCGTCAATGGAAACAATCCACTTTTCATCAAAACCAAACTCGCCAACAATCTCGCCATTCGGCCATTCCCATCTTGAAAAGGATGTATTTGTACAAAAGCATGGTGCAACCAAGTAGCAATAGTTAATGGTTTTATTTTTCTTTTTTCCAAATCACCTAAAATGGAAATTAATTTATCCATTTCCGCTTCCACATGAATAGGTGGACAGTATAAAAACCTTGTACCGTCCGCTCTAGTTGGATTATTTTCCCTTTCCTTAAATGTGCCTTTTAATAACGGTATTTGTAAATGGTTGCCAAATTGATCCCGCCCTTCCGCTGTATGCTGATGCTTAGTGACCAATTGATGTAATTCTTTAATGAATCCTTTAGTAATTGGCCGATCATTTTTCACAATGTCAAATACAAAATCAAGGGCATCAAAATTATCCTGCAAATAAGCCATTAATTGACCGGGTGGGATATTGGTATCGCCATGCTGTAAATAAGATTCTACAAATCCCTCTTTAATAAAAGTCTCTGTGATTCCTTCACTAAGGTTATATAATTTTTCAACGATACCTGTTTCAATAGCGTGTTGCCTTTTTAGGCGGTTCATGAAAATCACATATTCTTTGGAGTCTTCCTTTAAGGTCTGCCTTTTACGTACCCATGATGGTAACAATACATCTAACCGGGAAGTACTTACATTTTCCCAATTTTTTGTAAACGCTATTGGTTTCCAAACTTTTACGTCTTTGATTTCCATAAAAGGCTTTCCATTAAACCAAACACTTGAACCACCTGTTTGGCCAATTAAAAATCAAACCTCAATTTTACGCAAAGGTAATCAATTTTTGCCAAACCAAACAAATTGTTTTTATTTTTGAAACAAATGTTTTCCAAAGTAGTTGCCAAATTTATTTGGCAATTTTAGTCTGCCAAATAAATTTGGTGACTGCAAAATGGATTTCAAAAAAACATATCATCTCCATCCCGCCATGCGGCTGCTGCACAGCGCCGTCCAAAAGGAGCGCAACGTGAAGTTATCCTTTGCACTCTGCTTGATGTTTTTGGGCGTGGTGCTGCCTTATATTTATTTTCAAAGAAACAGTTTTATTGCTGGCGTTGGATTGGTGGCAATGATCGTTGGCATCCGCATGATGTTCGGCATTATTAGGACACCCCGTGCCGTGGATGAGCGGTTGTGGCATCTGTTGAATGACGACCCAAAGCAGATCGTTTGGATATATTCCTTAAATACCCAGACAATGCCTTTTGGGTTTTATTTATGGGATGCCGGGACGATGTATTTTAAATTATTGGATGGCGATGAAATAACGGTCAACTTGCCTGCCAAAAAATTGAAAATGGTCTCGAAGTTTTTGAACCGGTTGTTGCCACATGCGTCGTTTGGGTATTCGGATGAGCGGCAGGCACAATTTGAAAGTGATCCCAAACTTTTATTAAAATGAACAAACTCTTCCAGCCCGTTGACATCGCCCCCCTCGTTTTCTTCCGGATCATTTTCGGCATATTGGGTTTTGCCGATATGATGGGCGTTTGGATTTATTATCATTTATATAAAGGTTATTTCAATCCCGACAATTTCCAATTTAAATACATGGGCTTCGAGTGGATACCTGTTTTGCCGGAACCATTTATGTCGCTGTTTTTTTTGATTTCGATGGCAGCAGCCGTATTTATTGTTATTGGAAGAAACTACCGCATCAGCACCATCATTTTTGCAATTTGTTTTACGTGGCAGTTTTTTTTGGAAAAAGCCGTGTATTTAAATCATGGGTATTTATTTGTCTGGATTAGTTGGATCATGGTTTTTTTGCCTGCCAACAGACAGTGGTCGTATGACGTCATAAAAAAGCCTGAAATACAAAGCGATACCATTGAGCGTTGGAGCCTTTGGATATTGCCTTTCCTGATGGGCGTGGTTTATTTTTATGGCGGCATTGCCAAAATAAATGCGGATTGGCTCAATGGCAGCCCGATGGACATGTGGCTGAAATATGTAAAGGATATGCCATTGTTTGGAGCAATATGGGGCCATAAAATAACGCCATATATCATGTCATGGGGAGGTATGTTGCTTGATCTTACCGCACCTTTTTTTCTTTTGTTCAAAAAAACAAGAAAGTGGATATTGGGGTTTATCCTTTTTTTTCATTTAACGAATACGTTGATTTTTCAAATCGGTATTTTCCCTTGGTTGTCCATTAGTTTGAGTTTGATGTATTTTCCACCGAGCGATTTTAGGAAATGGTTTTCGTTTTAAAAAATAAAATAAAAAAACTGGAAAATGTGGAACGTTGGTGGGATCGTAAAATCAATTTAGGAAATAATTTACCTGACCCTTTGGGGAAACTACCCCCTAAATTAATACCACCTGCCTACCCTAAAAAATTAGTATTGATAAGTTTGCCCATTATTATATTAATTCACTTGACTTTACCATTGCGTCATCATTTATTCGATAGTCATGTCGCATGGTCAGAAGAAGGCCACCGCTATTCATGGCGTATGATGCTGCGGGATAAACATGGGTACGGAAAATTTATCATTAAAAACATGGATACGGGCGAAACGACGAATATAAACTTCCGCGACTACCTCACCGACCGCCAGCGCCGTAAAATGCCCACCCACCCCGATATGATCTGGCAATTTGCCCAGCATTTAAAAAAAATATGGAAAGAAAAAGGGGAAGAAAATATTGAAATATACGCCGATATAAAAGTCAGGTTGAATGGCCGCAATCCACAAAATTATGTTGATAGGGAAGTTGACCTGGCTAAAGCAGAATGGCATTTTTTCAAAACATGCGAATGGGTCATGCCTTTTAAGGGGAATTAGTTGCCAGTTGCCAGTTGCCAGTTGCCGGTTGTCGGTTGTCGGTTGTTAGGTTCGCCAGTTGTTTTCCACGTATTCGATAAATTTGAATAATTTGCTGCCTAATGAATCATATTCCTTTAAGAGTTGTTCGGTTTCGTTCGCCAAATCGGGATAAAGGGTTTTTATTTTCAAAAGGTGGACTTGGGTTTCATCATTGCTGGAATGGGAATAAACCAGAAATTTTATAAATTCCTTTTTGTAACGTCTTCTCCCGTATCCTTCTACAATATTGGAATTAACACTATCCGCTAATCCCCTAATTTGGCCTCCCAATTCGTAAGTCTCGTATTTTGGCAATTTAAAAGAAAACCGATGTGCCCTGATAAACAAGCTCATTGAGAGTTGATACACTTCAAGGTCTTTGTAAGATTTCGCCATAGTAATAGTTGTTAATCAAAGCGAGAAAGAAAAATAAAAAATAAATGCAGCCCCTTTTGTTAACCACCAACTCATAACTGGCAACAGCCAACCCGCAACTGGCAATCATTTCCTCTTCACTTTCAATTTAAAAATATCGGGCCGTTGATAATGCCCAGAGGTGTCCAAGGTCATTCTTTCCCGATAAACATGATCAAGGTCTTTCATCGTATGGTAAATGATTCCCTCTTTGTCAAATTGCGGTTTCAGGTCGTAAAACCCATCTGGTGCAATGACACATGAGCCACCGTTCAGTACCCATTCCTCTGGATCTTTTTGGAAATGTGGGGGCAGCACTAATTCAGGTGGGAAGTCTTTGGCCTGCATCATTTGCCCGGCTGCGATAACAAAACACCTGCCTTCAAAGGCGTATTGGCGGCTGGCCACTTGGTGCATCTCGTGTACCATCGGCCAGAGAGCTAAATGAATGAATTCGCCATCATCATGGAGGACTTGCCGGGAGAGCGGCATGAAGTGTTCCCAACAGATCAATCCACTGATTCTCCCAAGCACAGTGTTGGACGAATGCAACCCTCGGGCGTCGCCCATGCCATATAATAGTTTTTCCGTGAAGGTGGGCATGAGTTTTCGGTGGTGGATGACCAGCTTGCCATTGGCATCGAACAATAGGAACGAATTATAGAGTGTGCCACTGCCCGGACCTGCCATTACCGATTCGTTGATGCCAATGCCGATGACCGTTTTGTAGTTCTTGGCCAAAGATGAAATAAACTCCGTTGCTTTGCCGGGAACGGTCACCCCATTCAGTAGCATACGTGCAAAGACTTGCTTAGTAGGTTCGTGTCCCCAAAGCGCTACATCGGGGCAGTGGTCGAGCCAAGCTGGATAGCCACAGAGCCATGTTTCGCCAAAGACGATAAGCTCTGCCCCGTTGGAGGCAGCTTCTTTTACAAGTATTTCCAATTTCTGGAGGCTAAGCGGAAGGTTGTAGTAAACCGGGGCTTCTTGAATAATAGCAAGGTGTAGTTGGGTTCTCATTCAGTGGTAAGTTTGCTCATAGAATTATAGAGTGACGTAGACGGATATCTGTTTCTACCAATTACATTGGTTAGAAAGAATCAATGCCAAAGTTCCGTTTTTTGGAAAAGCCTATGGCCTAAAGGTCGGGAGTTCTTTTTGTTTTCCAAAAAATAAAAGCACAAAAAAGAAAAAGGGTCATTCCGAAATGGAATGACCCTTTTCTCCGAAAGCCTGTCCCGAATTTACTTCGAGGTGAAATTCGGAACTGGCTATTTTGTTGCGATGTCTCGATTAGCCTTTGGCCATTTTAGCTGCATCGGCGGCCCAAGTAGTTGGGTTGCGGAATTTGCTCATATTGTTGGCTTTAAGCAATTCTTTGTACTTGTCAACAGAAGTGTCGGCCATTTTGGCGAAAGTATCGACACCATTGGCTTTCAACATTTCTGCCACCCGTGCACCAACGCCTTTTACTTGGGTCAGGTCATCACCAGACATGGCTGGCTTTGCCTTAGCGGGACGACCGCGCTTTCCTGCTGGCTTTTTGGCGGCTGTGGTTTTTTTGCCGGACCCCGCAGGACGGCCGCGACGCTTGGGTGCGGCGGGCGCAGCAGCGGCCTCGGTCTTGGCCTTAGGCGGACGGCCACGCCTGCCCGCTGGCTTTTTGGCGGCTGTGGTTTTTTTGCCGGACCCCGCAGGACGGCCGCGACGCTTGGGTGCGGCGGGCGCAGCAGCGGCCTCGGTCTTGGCCTTAGGCGGACGGCCACGCCTGCCCGCTGGCTTTTTGGCGGCTGTGGTTTTTTTGCCGGACCCCGCAGGACGGCCGCGACGCTTGGGTGCGGCGGGCGCAGCAGCGGCCTCGGTCTTGGCCTTAGGCGGACGGCCACGCCTGCCCGCTGGCTTTTTGGCGGCTGTGGTTTTTTTGCCGGACCCCGCAGGACGGCCGCGACGCTTGGGTGCGGCGGGCGCAGCAGCGGCCTCGGTCTTGGCCTTAGGCGGACGGCCACGCCTGCCCGCTGGCTTTTTGGCGGCTGTGGTTTTTTTGCCGGACCCCGCAGGACGGCCGCGACGCTTGGGTGCGGCTTTGGCTTTTACAGCTGCTGCTTTACTTTTCTTAATGGCAGCGGCTGCTTGTTTTTCTGCTTTCTCCGCGGCTTTGATTACGTCCTCAAAAGTTTTAAGCCTTGCTTTAACAGCTTTTTTCTCTGCCCTAAGTGCAGCTGTGGCAGCTTTTTTGGCGGTAGATGCGCTTTTCAAAGCTTCTTTTAATTGTACTAATTCCATTGTCTGTAAATTAATGCAGGAAGTCAACAAAACAAGAAACCAGTTTTGCTCCTTATTTTTCTCCTACTGTTTTATTGAAAATTATAAGTTAATGACTTTTTGTTTTTATGGTCGTATTTATGATGGTCAAAAAGGTTTTTGGGTTTGGGCAATTCATAGGGCTCATTTTGTAGTATGATGGCGATTAGTGGATGGTTTGAAATAATTAAAGGAAGCCTTGATTCAATTTATGGCCAACCAGCACCTTCATTAAATCAATGTTCCTGTCTTAGAAAATCAAAGCAAAAGAACTTTTCCTAAAAAAACCAAAACATCACGATCCAAGAGTTTGTCAATTTCTCATGATAAATTGCCCCAAATAGTTTAGTAATTAATCT
>CBDCVJ010000062.1:0-10620 GCA_965222975.1 Saprospiraceae bacterium
TTACAGAATGAGCTTCAGACTTTTGTAAAGCTTGTCAGGTCAACGCGTAAGGCTCAGATTAAGCGAATTAAGAATCATGAAACAGGAACAAGAAACAGTATTCTTTACTTGAACCATTTGGGCGAGTACCGCAACCTTCTACTGTTTTCGAATCGGATGGTAAAAGTTCTTGATGAACTGATTATCAATCCAGACGAAGAGGAGGGTTGATTGAAATGATATAATTATATATAAATGGTATGGCCCGTTAGTAACGGAGCCATACCATTTATATATAAGGCTAAATAAAAAACCTGCTTTAACGTGAATTATGGACAAAGTCATTGACAACCAGGGACTTGCAGTAGCTAATGTCCTGTTAGGGGCGATAAGACGGGAAAAGGAGATTCTCATCCATAACTCATGTTACATTAATACTGAGATTGGGATTAAATCACAAAAACCTCATTCCACAAATTTATATCCTTTCCCAATAATGGTGACAATATGTTCATTGCCAATCTTTTCCCGTATTTTTCTGACGTAAACATCAATTATTCTTTCATTATTGACATTTTCATTAGCCCAAACTTTTTTAAATATTTCTTCTCTCGAAAAGACTTTGCCGGGCCGGGAACTCAATAAGTCTAGCAGCTGAAATTCTTTGTTTTGCCAATCAATGATTTTACTGTTTTTGATAGCAATCATTCTTTCCTTATCAATCTCCAGTTTTCCGGCTTCTTCAATATTCGTATAATCAAAATTGAGTTTCCGTTTGAGTAAGGCTTTAATTCGGATTAGCAAAACCCTAACATTAACAGGTTTCACCATATAATCATCGGCGCCTGCCTCGAACGCAGCAATTTGCGAATAATTTTCTCCCCTAGCTGTCAGAAAAGCTATAACAGTACCATCAAGTGTCTGCGATTCCCTTAAGCGTTGACAAACCTCAACGCCATCTATATCCGGCAACATGATGTCCAGTAAGATCAAATCTGGTTTATTTTTCAAAGCATTTATAATAGCATCTTCGCCATGAGTGGCAGTACCCACTATGAATCCTTCCTTTTTCAAGTTAAAACTCAAAAACTCCAGAGTGTCCTGTTCATCATCTACCAGTAATATTTTAAGGCTTCGTTAGGCTCATGATTAATAACAAATATATTTCTAAGAATTAAACAGAGTATTTATTAAAGATTAAGTTAATGTTAATCAGAAATATAGAAGTAAGCAAAGCATCCAGTATTACGATATTTTGATCAATATTTAGCTTCTTATTCGACCAAAGGTTCACAGTAGCTTCACGTTCATTTAATTTAAAATTTATTTCTGCTTTATTTCTCATCCATGCATCCTATACAGGGCTTCCATAAAGAAATCTCCTAATTTTATTTTAAATCATTTATATACAATTATTTATGAATTAAAAACATGTTAATGCAAACATTATATTTATCATGTACCGTAATGATCTTTGTCATTTAACCCACAGTTAACATATGGTATATATGCAGGTAATCTACATGAAATATTTTAGCGAATACTAAAATCAATTAAAAATGAACATTGTGAAAAACCTTCAACTAAACATTATTTTGAGTATTTTCATTGTCCTTTTTTCTTGTGCCTTCGTGTATGGACAAAAAGATGGTCCTAAAAAAATCCAATTCGGGAAAGGAATAACTTACCTCGCCAAGGATTCATCTTTCAAAGTGAAATTTAATTACCGCATGCAGCAGTTATTTCTCGTGGAACATGATGAAGCAACCGATGATTATACATCTCAATTTCTAGTGCGTCGATCAAGGTTAAAATTTGACGGATTTGCCTTTACTCCCAAACTTAAATACAAGGCTGAGTTAGGGTTGACCAATCGGGATATTGCTATCAACAGTGAAGATGGCAATACCAGGGATGCGGCCCGGATCATTCTCGACGCGGTGCTGAAATGGCAATTTTCCAAGCACTGGGCATTATGGATTGGACAAACAAAATTGCCGGGAAACCGGGAACGGGTTATATCTTCTGGCAACCTCCAATTCGTGGACCGCTCACTACTCAACAGCAGGTTCAACATTGACCGGGATGCAGGACTGCAATTGCGGGGAAAATATACCTTGGGCGGTGCCATTATCGCTCCTTCTTTTGCGTTTTCACAAGGAGAAGGCCGCAATATCACCTCAAACAATGCTGGTGGATTTGACTATACCTTCCATTTGGATTTTCTTCCATTCGGGAAATTCGCTGGCAAAGGAGATTATGTGTCAGCTGACCTGCAAAGGGAACAAAGCCCCAAACTATCTTTGGGATTTACCTATGATTACAACGACGGTGCCGTGAGGCAGGGTGGCCAGTTGGGTAGGTTTGTAACGGATAGTTTCGGTGGTTACGTGGAGAATAGCCTAAGTACTGTTTTTGTTGATATGATGTTTAAATACAAAGGGTTCTCCATCCTTTCTGAATATGCCGACAAATCGGCAGATAAAAATTTAGAAGATATTTCAAGGGGATATCGAACCGGTACCGCTTTTACCGCCCAGGCAGGTTATTTATTTGACAACAATATTGAATTAGCTTTTCGGTACACCACCGTTCGGGAAGATAATGATGCTTCTGCTATTACCGATGAAGATCAATATACGCTCGGTCTGTCAAAATACATTGTCGGTCACAGTCTGAAATTTCAAACTGATATTACCAGAAGATCTTTTCCCGATGAAAACGATGGCAAATACTTATTCCGAATGCAGGTAGAAATGCAGTTCTAAATAAGAAAATAATTTTATTCGGTATATCGGTACGGCGGTGTTTGGTATATCGGTTGTACGAAAAATTTTAGGGTAAAGTCTAAAATAAAAAATAAGCACCTGGAATAAAATTCAGGTGCTTTTAATTTTTTTGTCTATTATTCAGGTTCAAGCAATACTTATTTCTTTTTTTTCTTCTTATCTTTTTTCTTGCTTGATTTCTTTTTTGCTGCTTTTTTTAGGTTTTTCTTTTTATTTGATTTTTTAGCAGCTTTTTTCGAATCTTTCTTTTTCGTGTCTTTTTTCGAACTTTTCTTTTTTGCCATATTGCTGAAAATTTAAATAAAGCTTATTTACAAAATTTTGTGCCGATTACTCAATGATATATTAGCGGCCTTTTTTGGCGACGCCGTAACATTTAAGATTGGGTTGCAAAGATTTTATAAATACAGCCTGATAGTTATTGAATAGACTTGTTGCCAAATATTTTATGTTTGGCTTTGGGATGATTTTAACCTATTCTAAAGTGCTGTTAGCACTTGAAGTGCTAACAGCACTAAATCCCCAAAACTTGGGTATGTTATTTTTTACCAACTCCCTTGATTAATTCTCATTTTTTTTCATGCCTGAAATTGTAATACCTCCTTCCATGGAAATATTTAACCTTAGACTGAAAAAGGATTTTAAGATACCTATCGGTTTTTTAAGAAATTTATTTAACACGGTAATTAGTCTTCATTCATAAATTCACCAATAATATGGTATATTTAGTGCAAATTAGCGTATTTAGCGACATTGAATGCTTTGTGCTGAACAATTACTTATTTTAAAGTAGCGACCAAGGATATTCAACCACTAACCTTTGTCACCTTTTTTATTTTGAAGATGCAAATAAGCGCAATTCAAATCATTAAATCATGCGATATGACATTGAGTTTAATGATTTTTATCAACTTTACTGGCAATATGTGAAACCTAAATTTTTGTGTGAAGTTTGAGTTTGTTAATTGGCGGTGTCTTTTTGAATTATTTCATATAATTGACCATTAGTGCCTTTAGAAGTTGTTTTAAAACAGCTTCTAAGAATTTTTGGAAGTTTTCTGGTTACGAATCAATATTTGTCAATAATTACCTTGTATTACATGAACGGGAATATTTTTACCAATCAAACTATTTCAAAGCTGAAGAAAAAAGAACATTTATACGAATTGCTCAAAGCAAAGAAAGTTAATCACGATAAAGTAAACGAACGGATCGCCTACAACATTGAACTAGAAAAATTGCAGCTCGAACTGCTGAAGCTGCAAAACTGGGCCCTAAAGCATAAGGAACGGATCGTTATAATTTTTGAGGGAAGGGATGCTGCCGGAAAAGGAGGCGCCATCAGGAGATTTAAAAGATACCTGAACCCCCGTTCGGCGAGAGTGGTCGCATTGGGTAAACCCTCCGATATTGAAAAGGGGCAATGGTATTTTCGCAGGCATGTAAAGGCATTGCCCAATCAGGGTGAAATCGTTTTTTTTGATCGCAGTTGGTACAACCGGGCGGTGGTCGAACCTGTAATGGGTTTTTGCACCAAAAAAGAATACCGTCAATTTATGCAGCAAGTTCCCGAATTTGAACACATGCTTTATGAAGATGGGGTGAGGTTGGTCAAATTCTGGTTTTCCATTTCAAAGGAAGAACAAAAAAGAAGATTTGATGAAAGAAAATCCAATCCATTAAAACAGTGGAAAATCAGCTCGGTAGATTTAAAATCAAGAAGCCTTTGGACAGAATATTCCCATTATATTCGGGAAATGTTTGCCAAGACGCACACAGACTTCAGCCCTTGGATTATTGTGAAAACCGATAACAAAAAAGAGGCGAGATTGGAAAGCATCCGATATGTCCTTTCCAAATTTGATTATAAAGGGAAGGAGGACGCCAAAACTATTCTTTACCCGGATCCGAATATTGTTAAACGCTTCCACCGATCCATGTTCAGGTAATTTTATATTGAAAAAAATAAAACATTGATCAAACCAACGTACAAATTCTCAAGCCTATAATTATGTTCAATAAAGAAGATTTAAAATTACTTAATACAAATAGGGCGCTGGAATATTTGCTTCAATCAGATAAATTGGATTTTAATGATACGATCCAGCAGCTTCGCTTTGAAAAAGAAGTGGCCAATCTTCAAATCCAAATGATCAATATCCAAAATTGGGTGGTAGCAAAGCGAAAGCGGGTTTTGGTTTTAGCCGAAGGGCGTGAATTTGCAGGTAAGGGGGGGGCCATCCATATTTTTACTGAACACCTTAATCCACGTGCTATCAGAACAGTGGCTTTGGATAAACCAACTCCCTATGAAAAGGGACAATGGTATTTCGAGCGCTATATCAAGCAATTGCCCCAAAGAGGGGAAATGGTATTTTTTGACCGCAGTTGGTACAACCGGGCAATGGTTGAGCCAGTCAATGGTTTTTGCACCAAAAAGGAATATTCGAAATTTATGAAGGAAGTCAACCACTTTGAACGGATGTTGAGTGAGGATGGAATAAAAATAATTAAATTTTATTTTTCCATATCAAAACAAGAACAGAAAAAACGCATTGAAAATGTCCGCAAAAACCCACTCAGAAGGTGGGAGCTTTCCCCCGTTGATTTGAAAGCCCTTGATTATTGGGACAAATACACAAAATATGAAAAGGAATTATTTAAAGTGACAAATACAGAAAAGAACCCATGGTTTATTTTCAAAGGAAACGATAAAAGGACTGCCAGAATCATGGCATTCAAAAAATTGATTAAACTGCTTTCTATTTAAAGAAATTGGAAATTTGGAATAAAGGAATTTTTTAATCGCTGATTTTCACAGAATTCCAATTTCCTTTTTATAACAAGAATTCTTCTTTTTGTATTGGAATGCAAAACAGGCCAAAATCATAATTTTAAAACCCTACTCCAATACCCCTTCTCTCTTTTTCTTATAGTAATTCACTCCCGCGCCATACACCCAACCGACAGTGCCTCTTTTTGTTTTCACTTTCACATAAGGCTCGTTGGCAACTTCTTTACCAAGACTCAGAGTGTAAATGGAATCCGTTACTTCTTCCATAAAATAGACTTCGGAAAACAGGGGCAGTTCACCCAATACCTTACTTTTTAGGCCAGGCTTGGAACGGAGTTTCAATTTATCAATGGTAATATATAGTTTGCCCCGAGCAGGTGAATTAGCAGTACTGGTAGAAGCGGCAGGAGCAGCAGGAGTTGATACTCCAACAGCCTTGGCTTTTTTGATGGAATCAGCCTTGGCAGCGGCATCCATTTCTTCTTTTTTCTTTCGGAGTGCTTTCGCTAAGATATCATCAGAAGCTGTTGTCTCCGTTTCCGCCTTTTTCCTGTTGGCAAGGCTGTCCGCAACAGTTTGTGCCTGTGCTTCATCTTGTGATGGGACTTTTGTTTCTTTGCACCTGGAGCCTGCCCAAAGGAGGAATACCAGCAATAAAGCGCCCACTATGAGGACTTCCATTCTTGATAATAATCCATTCATTTTATTTAGTGATTAGTGATCAGTTGAAGGGTGATTGGTTTGCCTTTTCCTTAAAGGTGGTTGAGGGAGTTGAGCGGGTTGAGAACTCAACCCGCTCAACTCTCTCAACCATCTCAACCATAAAAAAGAACCAACGTCCAATAGCGAGTAGTCAAAAGCAAAACTATGAAAGACCTCTTGTACAAAGTAGCCCTGACCAAAATACCCCTTGTAGGGGCAGTGACAGCCAAGAACCTGATTAGCTATTGTGGTGGTGCAAGGGAAGTGTTCGAAGCCCGGAAGAAAGAACTGTTGAGAATACCGGGCATTGGTGCCCAAACTGCCAACAGCATCCTAAACCAGACTGTTTTGGAAGAAGCCGAAAAAGAAGTTGCTTATCTTGAACAAGAAAATATCACACCGCTTTTTTACCTCGACGCTGCTTACCCACAACGGCTCCGCCATTACCCCGATGCGCCTGTCATGCTGTTTTACAAAGGAACGACCAACCTCAACCACCACCGCATCATCGGCGTCATTGGTACACGAAAGCCAACCCCGCAGGGCATTTCCATTTGTGAAAACCTTGTTGAAGAACTTGCCACCTTTGAGCCGATCATTATCAGTGGGTTGGCATATGGTATTGACATAGCGGCCCACCGCAAAAGCCTTGAACAAGGTTTGGGGACAGTGGCAGTGCTAGGACATGGGCTGAGACGGGTCTATCCTGCACAACATAAAAAGACAGCCATGGAAATGGTGGAACAGGGTGGCTTGCTCACTGAATTTGCCAGCCACGTGAGCCCCGAACGGGAAAACTTCCCCATGCGGAATCGAATCGTAGCAGGTCTTTGCGACGCCTTGGTCGTCGTGGAAACCGCTGTCCGGGGCGGCTCCATGATCACTGCACAGTTGGCCAGCGGCTACAACAAAGACGTATTCGCATTTCCCGGAAGGGTAAAAGACAAATATTCACAAGGCTGCCATCAGTTGATAAAAAATAACATCGCCATGTTGGCCGAAGGGGCCGACGACATCACCACCGTACTCGGCTGGGAGAAAAAAGAAGGCAGCAAGGATGCCAAACAGCAGGAACTATTTTATGCCCTCACTGATCAGGAAAAATTGGTGGTTGATACTATCCAGCGGGCAGAAGAAATCAGCGTAGACCAATTGAGTTTTCAAATAAAAGTCAGCAACAGTGAATTGGCTTCATTGCTCCTCAACCTCGAATTTCAAGGGGTCGTCCGTTCCCTTCCCGGAAAAAGATATGTACTGACTTAAAATGGATTTAATACCTTTGGCAGTCAACAGCCAAAATATTCGCATGAAAAAACTATTCATCATAACGCTCTCCTTTTCCTTGTGGGCCTGCGACCCTCAGCCAAGGCCAACTGATGAAGGCCCTATCATCATATTGCCCTCAGACACAGTCAGTTTTACCCCGCCGAAAAACATCATCCTGATGATCGGGGACGGCATGGGCCTCGCCCAAATTACGGCAGGCATGTATATTAATGGCAACAAGCTCAACCTTGAAGCATTCAAGTGCATCGGCCTGCACAAACCCTATGCAAGTGATGACCTCATTACGGATTCCGCCGCCAGCGCAACCGCGTTTGCCTCTGGTGTGAAAACCTACAACGGCGCCGTAGGCATGGACCCTGAAGGCAACCCCGTACCAACCATTATGGAAGAAGTGGAAGAACAAGGTATGGCAACCGGTTTAGTGGTCACCTCCTCCATCGTACATGCCACACCTGCCTGCTTTTATGCCCACGAAAAATTGCGCAGTTATAAAGAACAAATCGCCGCAGACCTGCTCAACCTGGAAGTAGATTTCTTTGTGGGGGGGGGGTAAAAAGTATTTTGATCGTCGTATTGATGAAAGAGACCTTATAAAAGAACTAAAAGAAAAAGGCTATTACGTGACCGATTTTTTTCAAAAAGATTTTGCAAACGTTTCCATTAACCCAAAAAAGAAATTTGGTTATTTCACTGCCGACGACGAACCCATCCCTTACATGCAAGGCCGCGATTATTTTGTGCAGGCATGTAAATCGGCCACAACCTATTTAAGCAAACAAAGTGACAAAGGTTTTTTCCTAATGTGCGAAGGCTCCCAAATTGACTGGGGCGGCCATGCCAACAATTCCGATTATATCATTTCTGAAATGATCGAATTTGACAACGCCATCGGTGAGGTATTGAAGTTTGCCGCAAAGGATGGGGAAACCCTTATCATTGTCACTTCCGACCATGAAACGGGCGGCTATGCCATCAACCCTGGCTCCAAAATGGACAGCATCGTACCTGCCTTTACGACGGATAAACATACTGCTGCCCTGATCCCTGTTTTCGCCTGGGGCCCCGGAGCAGAACTGTTCAGGGGCATTTATGATAATACCGCTATTTATTATAAAATGAAAAAGGCATTGGAGGCGGGCGTTTTAAAGGCACAAATGTCAACAAAGGGAGAGGTTCAACATGGAGGAAGGTAATTTTTTTTTGAACAGAATTATTTTTTAAGGAATTTACCTCAAAACCAAATTGACAAAAATGAGCTTCAAATGATTATCAGATGAGACCCCTGCATTCTAAAATAAACACCAACTCCCAGCAATACAAAGACAACTATGCTGAGATGCAGAAGTTGGTAGCAAAACTGGAATCCCACCTCAAAGAAAGCCGCTTTCAAGGAAAAGAAAAACACATCGAACGGGCAAGGCAACGGGGCAAATTATTAGCCCGCGAACGCCTTGAATTGGTACTCGACAAAGACAGCCCTTTCCTTGAACTACTTCCACTCGCTGGCATGGAAATCAAAGGGGGCTTTGGCGCAGGCGGTACCAATGTCTCTGGCATTGGCCTCGTGGCAGGAAAGCTTTGTATGGTCAATTCAAATGTTGGCACCCGCAAGGGCGGTTCGGTGGATTATGCCACTGCTTTTAAAGGTCTACGTTTGGGGCAGATCGCTCGTGAAAACCGCTTGCCCACTATCAACCTTGTGGAAAGTGGCGGCGCTAACCTGCCTGACCAAGCAAAGATTTTCAACTACGGCGGCGAGTCTTTTAGGGAAATCTCAAGGCGCTCAAAACTAGGCATCCCAACTATCTCAGTTGTTTTTGGAAATGCAACGGCAGGTGGTGCCTACATCCCCGGCATGTCCGATTTTTCCATATTTCAAAAAAAGGCAGCCAAGGTATTTTTGGCAGGCCCGCCGCTGGTGAAAATGGCCACCAACGAAGTCGCTACAGATGAAGAACTCGGCGGGGCGGAAATGCATAGCCGCACCTCAGGTGTCTCCGATTATCTTGCTGAAGATGAATTGGACGGCATCCGCCTTGCCCGTGAAATCATGGAATTTGTAAAGGTTTCAAAGCCGCATTTTTTTCCCAAAAAAAATATTGAAGAACCGCTTTACGATGCAGAGGAAATATTAGGCGTTGTACCTGCCAACCCGAAAACGCCTTTTGATGCCCGTGAATTAATCATGCGGGTAGTAGATGGTTCGAAATTTTCTGAATTCAAACCCGAATATGGAAATACACTAGTGACGGGCTGGGCAAAAATTCATGGCTACCCGGTCGGTATCCTTGCCAACAACGGCGTCATTTTTTCCGAGTCCGCCAACAAAGGGGCACAGTTTATTCAGCTTTCCAATCAAAATAATATCCCTTTAATTTTTATGCAAAATACCACCGGCTATATGGTCGGCAAAGCTTATGAGGAAGGAGGCATTATTAAAAATGGCGCAAAATTAATTAACGCAGTCTCTAATAGTGAAGTGCCTTCCATCACGCTCATGATCGGCTCTTCCTATGGCGCTGGCAATTATGGTATGAACGGCCGTTCTTATGATCCACGTTTTTTATTTGCTTACCCCAATTCAAAAATCGGTGTGATGGGTTCGGAGCAGTTGGCAGGGGTTATGGAAATTGTGCAGCGGGCTTCTGCCAAGTCACTTGGAAAAGAATACGATGAACAACAAGGTGAAATGCTGAAAATGATGCTTATAGCAGAGGCAGAAAAAAAATCGTCGGCGTGGTATTCCACTTCTGAATTATGGGACGACGGAATTTTAGATCCGAGGGAAACGAGGAATTATTTAGGGTTCACTTTGGCTGTGGTTTATAATCAAGAAATTAAAGGTTCATTGGGTTATGGTGTTTGGCGCCATTAAAAAAGAAATCCGTGAAGCCAGTGAGGTGACATCTTTTTTCTTATTTCATTTCTTAAAACTCAGAAGAATTCTTTAAAAAGAAAAAGGTGTCATGTTAAAAACTAAATGCTGACCACCTGGGAAATAATTAAATGAAAAAAATCAATTCGATATTAATTGCCAATAGAGGGGAAATAGCATCTCGTGTAATCCGC
>CBDCVJ010000063.1:0-25286 GCA_965222975.1 Saprospiraceae bacterium
CGAAAAAAGTGGCACTGTGCAAGAAATCTTTACTGTGGTGGCGGATAAAAGTGGGGTAGTGACCAAACGACACGTTTCTGTTGGGGAACATGTGATGACCGGGCAGGTCCTGTTTGATTTGGTGAACCTCAGTCAGCTCTGGGTGCTATTCGATGCCTATGAGGAGGACTTAGCGCATATCCGCTTGGGCGATCAGGTTGAATTTACCACTCCCGCTTTGACTGATAAAACATTTAAGACTCATATCACTTATATCGACCCTGTGATGAACGCCCAGACGAGGGCCGCTTCTATCAGGGCAGAAATCAATAACCGGAATCGGCAATTAAAACCGGAGATGTTTGTGCGGGGTACTTTGGCTGCTGGTGTTTCCCAAAAGAGCCAATTGGTCGTGCCTAAATCTTCAGTGCTTTGGACAGGCAACCGATCTGTGGTTTGGGTGAAATTACCTGAGGTGGAAATCCCTTCATTCCAGTACCGGGAGGTGGATTTGGGAGAAGCAGTAGGCAATGGGTATTTGGTATTGAGTGGCCTAAAAGCAGGCGATGAAGTGGTGACGAACGGCGCATTTGCCATAGATGCTGCTGCCCAACTGAACAATCAGCAAAGCATGATGAACAAAGCTGTTCAGGTAAAACAAGAGGGCTTACCTACTCTACCTGACTTTGCGGCTGAAACGCCAGATGAGTTTAAAAAACAACTGAACGAATTAACCATCATTTATCTTTCCATCAAAGACGCATTCGTTGAAACCGACGCACCAAAAGCATCCACTGCTGCGGAGGTTTTTTTTAGAAAAATTAGATAAGGTGGACATGAGGTTGGTCAAAGGGGAGGCACATGATTTTTGGATGCAGCAAATGGCTGGTTTGAAGACCCATGCCAATAAGCTCAAGGTCGAAACCGGCGTCGAAGAACAACGCAGACAATTCGATTTTCTTTCCCAACTGATGATCGGCACGTTGCAGGCATTTGGTACAGGCGGACGGGAGTTGTTCGTACAATTTTGCCCGATGGCATTCGATGACCAAGGTGCTTCTTGGATCAGTGAAGAAGAAAAGGTTTTCAACCCCTATTTTGGAGAAAAGATGTTGAAATGTGGCGTAGTGAAGGAGACGTTGCAATAATGGGATTCGCTTTTGAGCTGTCGCTCCAATACTATCTGATATTGGTTGGACGCAGCCCAGAACTGAAAGAAGATGTATAGCAAGTTGTAAGTATCTTTTTTGATAAAATATTCGTTTTTATTTTCAAAAGGTAATTGTTCAGCAAGGAGAGGGAAAGAAGAAAAAATGTAATTTTTTCTTCTTTCCCTCTCGGGGAGCGGTTTGTTTTGGTGAAAAAATTTTCAATTTTTCACCAAAAACAAATCCTGCTGAATGGTCACTTCAAAACAATATTTCGTAAAACCTACAAAATGAAAAAAATAGCGATCATTATCGGTTTATTGGCGGTCATTGGAGCAGGGGTAGGGTATATGATGTACAACAAACCGCACAAGGATATTAAATCAACTAAAGCAGATATTTCCATTTCGGCAGAAGAACTTTTCGCAGCCTATGAATCCGACGAATCGGCTGCCAATGCCAGATTCCTCGATAAAATGATTGAGGTAAAAGGTAAGGTGCTGGAGGTGAAAACAGATGAGGACGGCAATACCGTTGTCAGCCTCGAAGGAGGCGGGATGATGTTTGGAGTAATTTGCAATTTGGATGCACTGAGCGAACATAAGCGGACGGAATTCCAGACGGGCGAAGAGGTATCGTTCAAAGGTATTTGCACTGGCTTACTGATGGATGTGGTTTTGGTTCGTTGCGTTGAAATGTAAAGAAGATCCGAAACTCTGTTTTTCCGAAAGTTTCCAATTTCTGGAATGGATCAGCTCATTATTTAACAATTCATTTGTGACAATAATTAAAGTTGGGCGTTTTAAAAAACAGCATAAATGGATATTCGAACTGAAAACACTCTTTTATTCGAATTCATACAAAGTTGATTTAATTGCGCTTCCTTCCACTATTCAGTAAACTAAAACCAAAATTATTTTAGAACATGAAAAAATTATTCTTTAGCTTGATCGTGCTGGTTTTTGCGCTCGGCAGCGCTGATGCCCAGAAATACTTTACCCGGAGTGGAAAAATTTCTTTTTACTCAGATGCACCCTTGGAAAAAATAGAAGCGGTCAATAACAGCGCAACTTCTGTCCTTGATGCCGAAACGGGCAAAATGGAATTTGCGGTGCTGATCAAAGGTTTCCAATTTGAAAAATCCCTGATGCAAGAGCATTTCAACGAAAATTATATGGAGAGCAGCAAATATCCAAAAGCACTTTTCAAAGGAAAAATAACCGACATGGATGCTGTCAATTTCAATCAGGATGGCGAATATACCGTAAATGTAAAAGGCGATCTGACCATACATGGTGTTACGCAACCCAAAGAAGCTACCGGGACATTTACTGTCAAAGATGGTAAGATCGCAGCTTCCTCCACTTTTGAAACCAAAGTGGCTGATCATAAAATAGAGGTGCCGAGTGTGGTGCGGGAAAATATCGCCAAAGCCGTTTTGGTAAAAGTGGAAATTGATTACGAGTTGTTCAATAGGTAGGGCTTGGATCATATTGCACCGACAAATAAAAATCCAAATTAAAAAACGCCCGCTCCTTATTTTAGGAGCGGGCGTTTTTTAATTTGGATTTAGCACGTATTTTAGCTCCATACAAACCCGATTATTTTATGTTTAATCAAATAAATCTCCATTTCATTTTATTTTTTTTTATTCTTTTAGGTTGTAGTGCTGACTCTGGCCAAACTGATAATGGAGTCGCCAAAATGGATTCTTCAAAAAAAATATGGTCCGAAAAAGATCGGCAATATGCCCTTGATGAATTAGACAGGACTACAAAGGAATTGATGAAGGAAGTTGAAAATCTTGGTATGGATCAATGGACCTTCAGGGAAAATCCGAATCGGTGGAATATGGCAGAAATAGTAGAACACCTTACCTTGCAAAACGAACTCCATTACCGGGAAATATATGCCGTCTCAAATGCGCCATCCATGCCCGAATATTTATCTGTCACAAAAGGGCAAGACGATCATTTTGTAAAATATGCCACTGACCCTGTAAAAAGCCAGGCCAGATGGTTTTTGCAACCACTTGGCAGGTTTGAGTCAAAACGCCAATCCATAGCCGCTTTCCAACGCGCACGGGATGGCATTAGGGGGTTCGTGGAAACAACGGACGTTGATATGCGGCAGCATTTTACTTTCAGGAACCATGCAGGTGACAAGCCCATCAGTGAAATTAAAATAGGTGAGGTTCGTGATTTGCACCAATTATTATTGACGGGCATTGCACATACGGATAGGCATTTGACACAAATAAGAAATATTAAAAAACACAAACAGTATCCTCGTGATATATAAAAAGATTACGGCTCCATTAGAGGTGTCCATTATATATATTGTTTAAAAAAAAAACCACAGATTTGCGGGTTGAGGATTTTATAAGATTGTTGTTTTTTTATCGAAAGAAAGGGAATAATCGTTGAAGATCGTCACTCAAAAAAATGACTTTTGTCACCTTCCTCTGAACGGTTTCATTTCAATTTTGCAATAATATTTTTTCACCTCCAACTGTATTGAAATGAACCACGACCTTTTAAATAAATACAATGTACCTGCACCTCGCTACACCAGTTATCCTACCGTACCTTATTGGCAGGCAGAGCCGCCTACCCAAAGCGCATGGGTCAAAACGGTACAAAAAGCATTTTCCGAAAACAACGAAATAAGCCTCTATATCCACCTGCCTTATTGTGAAAGCCTTTGCACTTATTGTGGTTGCAATAAGCGCATCACTAAAAACCATTCAGTGGAGTTGCCTTATATTGAATCGGTGCTAAAAGAATGGAAAATGTACCTTGAAATATTGTCCGGAAAACCTCTTATCCGGGAAATCCATTTGGGTGGAGGCACTCCTACTTTTTTCTCCCCGGAAAATCTCCATTATTTATTGAATAATATTATACAAGACGCTGAGGTGGTAGAAGAGCATGCCTTTAGCTTCGAAGCGCATCCTGCCAGTACTACGCGTGAACATTTGCAAACATTGGCCGATTTCGGCTTTCAGCGCATCAGTATCGGTGTGCAGGATTTCGATAATGAAATATTGAAAATCATCAACCGCCATCAGAGTTATGAGCAGGTGAAAAATGCGGTGGATATGTCCCGTGAGTTGGGATATGAATCTGTTAATTTTGACCTTATTTTTGGTCTCCCTTTACAGACACCTGAAAATATTTATTCCAATTTTGAAAAATTAAAAACATTAAAACCAGAGCGCATCGCATTTTACAGTTATGCGCATGTGCCGTGGGTCAAACCAAGCCAGCGGGCCTATTCCGAAAAAGATTTACCGCTGGGCGCCGAAAAAAGAGCGCTATATGAATTGGGGAGGGAGCTGCTTGAAAAAATGGACTACCATGAAATCGGCATGGATCATTTTGCCCTGCCGAATGATGAATTATATATTGCGTTTAAAAATGGAACACTGCACCGGAATTTTATGGGATATACGCCATTTTCTACTGAATTAAATTTAGCACTTGGCGCCTCTTCCATTAGTGACAGTTGGTATGCATTTGTGCAAAATGAAAAGAAAATAGAAGATTATCAGCAACGAATTTCGAATGCTGAATTTCCAATTATTAAAGGCCATTTATTAAATAGTGAAGATCAAATAATCCGCCGCCATATATTAAATATCATGTGTCAGTTTAAAACTACCTGGAAAAATAATGAGGAGCAATGTGATGCTCTTCTCGCCGGATTGGAAAGGTTGGGAGAATTGGAAGCAGATGGCCTTGTGGAACGATTGCCATTTCAATTAAAGGTGACTGAAAAAGGGAGTATGTTCATACGTAATATTTGTATGGCCTTGGATGCACGATATTGGGCCAAGAAGCCGGAAGGAGTGCTTTTTAGTCAAGTGGTTTAATTTTGAATAGCACAAATACGCTGATTATACCTGGCCAATATGGGTTTTATAAACCTTAATAAAAACTCTGTTAAAAAATTAAGGGCATTTTTTAATGCATTTTAATTTTGATCATTCGTACTCCGACACCTTGTAGTTAATTACAATGTAACTAGGTGAAAAATTCAATAACTCTTCAGTCCACTTATCCCCTTCTTCTAATTTGACAACTCCACAAAACCTGTGGATATTAAATTTTTTGTCAAGCCAAGAGGATGCAAATATCATTAAGGGTATTTTCTGGTCAGGTTTCCATTCTGTATTAATATATTCTCTCCAATGAAAAACCTGCCTATTGTCCATTTTATTCAATGCAATTTCTTTTTGAGCGCTAAAAGCGTAAGTGTTTATTTTTAAGATACTGCTGTTTTCTTCAGTTTTTGTAAAAATTTTTATTTGATCCATATAGTCAAAGAAAAATTCATCGTTTTTTTCTGATGGATAATGATATGCATTGGAAAATGAAACTAAAGTATCGGTCTTTACCAATTTTCCATGCACATATTCATCTGCGAGCAGAAAAATCTCATACTTTTTGTCAAAGTCGCCCAGCCTGAATTTATGGATTTGCACGCCCATTAAATCCAGAGCTTCTAATAAATCCAACTGGCTAACGTCTCCGGCTCGGTATAGGTCATACGGATCTTCTTTTTGAGAGGGAGGCCTTGTATCTTCTTTTCTGTTTTGGGAAAACAAATTGGTGAATGCTGTGATGAAAACAATAATAAAGAAGGTATTTTTTAAATTCATCAGAGATTAATTTTAAAATATGAGCATTGGCTCGATAAAATAGAATACAAGCCATTTGAGGAAGTAATTGCTAATGTTAACTTTTCAAATCGTTTGCCGTCGCTTCTCTTTTATGGTCGAAAGGGCTGAGTAAAGCCCGAACAGTAGCACAGCGATCATCAAAATATAAGGCATGAATAATGTGCTGATGTTAATGGTTTGAATATATTCTCCACCACCACGAAATGATGCTTCTCCTGGCGGGAATATAAAATACATTGCTGTTAACAAAACTATTAAACTACCAATGCTGATAATGGTCGTTTTTTCAAACGGCATTTTTTTCAATAATTTTTTATAAATAAAAAATAGAGTGCAGGTAGTAACTATCAACCCAATTGATTTTACAGCAATATCGCCCCAGGCAAATTGTTCTACAGACAGTCCTTTTTTGACAGCTATACTTAAATATAAAAAAGATAAAGCCGAAATTATAGTATAAATAAACATGTAGCCAACTAATCCTATTGCCAGCCAACAGGCTCGTTCCTTCCACCTTAAGTTGGTGTTTATTCTTTTAAATTCTCCTGCCAGTTCTTTACTTTCCCCTAAACGGAATTTGCTTAATAAAAATGCCTCTTCTACTGAAAGTTCTTTTTCTTTTAAAGCATCCATTTGATCCAGTAAATGCGTTTGCAATTCTTCGATATTTTCCTCAGTGAAGCTACGTTGGCTGCGAAGGCCATCCCGCCATTTTTGAAGTGCCTTATTTAGGTTAAATTCAGTTCTCCTTTCCATAATTGATTAAAGATTGAGGTGATTAAATGCCATTTTTGCTGCTCTTCTGCCAAAACAGTTTTACCTGCTTTTTCGATGTAATAGTATTTCCGCTTGCGGCCATTTTCTGCTATTTCCCATTTAGATTTTATCAGCCCTTTTTGTTCCATTTTTTTAAGCACCGGATATAAGGAACCTTCTTTCCATTGGATGGCTTCGTCCGATAGCTCTTTTATGCGGCTGATGATTTCATAGCCATAACTTTTCTCTTGCCGCAAAATGGATAAAATGAGCGGCATGGCAGAAGCAGCGATTAAGTCTTTTGAAATTGGATTCATACTTAGAAGTTCTATGTAAGGACAAACATACATAGAACTTCTAAGTAAAACAAGCTGTAAGTAAAAAAAATCTTTGGCTAAATTTCTAATGGAGAGGAAGAAAAAGAAACTCGAACTAATTTTAATTATCTGCGTTTTCAAAAAATTAACAACTATTAGAGATGTCCGTAAATAAGGAATCCCAATATATCCTCCCCCCAGCCCCCTCCAAAGGGGGAGAGAAAGCCTGCAAAAATCGAAACACTGAGCAATGGCTTAAATAGATGAACGGGGCTGTCTCCCCCTTTGGAGGGGGCTGGGGGGAGGAAACGAATGGAAACAAATTCCAAATTTTTATTTACGAACAACTCTATAAATCAACAAAAAATATGTTCTTCCGAAAAAAGAAACCCCGCATCAAAGCCACAGAAATCACCACCGATAACTTCAACGATCTTGTCACCAATTCTGACTTCCCCGTTCTGCTCGACTTCTGGGCAGCGTGGTGCGGCCCGTGCAAAGTCATGGGCCCGATCATGGATGAATTGGCGGAGGAGTACAAAGACCAACCTGTGCGTATCGGTAAATTGAATGTAGAGACTCACCCACAGCTATCCTCTAAATTTGGAGTAAGGAGTATTCCTACGTTCATATTTTTTGATAAAGGAAAGCCAGTGAGCCAAGGAGTTGGGCTGGTGCCGAAATATGACTTGGTGGAAGTGATCGAGCGGTATTTGCCTAAAGGAGATGGCTAAAAACTACTCGTGAATAACCGCAAGTGGATTATACATTTGACAGGCGATTTATTTTCCTGCAAAATGATTTTTAATTTCTTTATAGAGTTCAATAGGGTCGATCGATTCATCTGCAATTATTTTTTCAATGGACATTCCTTTGATGTCAATTAAATATTCGACGAGCAACCGATCCATCATATATTGCCGAGGGGTCATGCTCCCGTATTCTGTTTTTATCCAAAACCCTTTTGCTTTTTCTAATTTGCTTATTAACTCTGGTAAATGATAACTTGCTTTTTCTCTTACTGGGCTGTACGATATATATTCCGCATATCCCTCATTGATCCAACTGGGTGTTTTCATAAAACCCAATTTCGAATGGTCTTCGTACATTTGACTGTGGACTCCTTCGTGGCTTATTATTTGAACTAAATTTAACCACTCATATTCATTGTTATTTCGTGTTAAAACACCTTCTTTGAAATTTGGAATTGCACTATAAACGTGTTTATTGAATTTTGAAAATGCCATGTTTTTTCTTCCGAATATCCTTAATAAATTTTCATATAGTGTTCCTCTCACAAAATACAATTCATACGTGTCGCTTTCTTTCTTGAATTTGCTTTTGTTTAGGTTTACAGTTACGGAATCTAAAATATTTTTGACCGATTCGTCTAATTCAATTTTTTCATTTGAATAAATTTGAAATGATTTATAGTCAAAATTTTTCTTGATAAATAAATTAGGTAATTGAATGACTCCGACGAGTATTAAAATTAATAGGATTATGCTTAAAATTCCTTTTTTCAATATTTTATTTCTAATCATAATTCTACTTTTTATCGCCGTGCATACGCCTCAAAAAATTTACACTCCTCAATTACCCATTCATAAAAATCCGTATCGTAGAATGCCGTTTTTAGCAAGCCAAAATTATATTGATAATCATCGGGCAGGAGCGGGATATTGTTGCAGCAGGGGGGGGGCTGGTAGCGGTCGCTGACAAAAAACATTTTTTGTTCGCACCGGGCCGCTTGGAAAGTAGCCTTGGCTTTCAACTCTGCGGTTTGTGCAAGTAGCCGTGCTTTTTCAAAAAAGAAAAGGGCACGGGAAACGTCCGTGTTCTCCCGGTTGCCGAGTGGGTATTCCCAATGGTCATAAACACCTCGTTTCGCTTGGTGGAGGTCACCCCAAGTTGTGCCACTGCGGAAATAGTCCATCGCTTTCCACTCATATCCGAAGTAACTCATATTGTAATGGGCAAGGCCGAGTTTGTAGTAATAAACGGGTGCCTTTTCCGGTTCCCCTTTCGCCCGGAATTCCAGTTCAAGCAAAGTATTGATGAGGTCGCCACGGCTAAGACTGACCGTCTGGGTCATGGTGTCCCGAATGGTGTCAATGTGTACCCGGTCATGAAAGTTTTCGATGAAGGGGTTGTACTCGCCATATTTCGCCCACTCCGTAGCTGGGATGCGTTGGTACACCTGTGCTGCTGCCTCCATCTGGCCCTGTCCCATAAGGTAAACGGCCTTCATGTCGAGCAGGTCGCTCAGGGAAAAGCGTTCGGTGAGTAACCGCTCAAACTGCGTTGTTTCGGGCTTTTGTTTAATGGCCATCAATTCATCCACCATGTGCGGTTCAGGATTGGCCCGAAGCACATCCAAAGTCTGATGGGTGAGCAACGCCTTACTCTCCAACCCAGCTTCTTCGTACAGGAAACGCATTTTGTCCCTCAGGTATTCCCTAAAATCAGGGTAGCGGCGGTACAGCTTATTTTCTTTCATGATCGCATAAGCCATTTCTTCCACCTGTGCCGTCGGCTTCTCGAATTTGGCGATTTCCATGGCCAGCAGGAAAACGTCCAATTGCTCTTTCAGCGTTTTGTCTTCTACCTTCCTCGATGCTTCCATCAACGTTTTTTCTGCCGCATAAAAATCGCCTGCCAAAAATTCCAGATAGCCTTCCGCAATCAGCCAAAGTTCAGGCCGGGGAACTTTTTCTTCTGATCGGACTTGTCTGGCAAAAGCTTGCAAATCAATGACATAGATTCCCGCATCTTTAGTTGGGACGCCATACCTGCGCTTGTTTTCTTTCCGGTGACTGTTGAATTTCAGGCCGAGCAGTTGGCGCTCCAACTTGCGGATTTCCTGCAACAGCAGTGGCTCCAGTTGTGGGTTGGCAGGGTCGAGGCGATAGATGGCGGTCATTTCTTCTATGGCCTTGCTCTTAGGGTTCGATGCCCGGATGGCATAAAGCATTGCCCGTTCCTCGTCCGACTGGCAGAGCTTGAGGCAGTCGGCCCATTCTTCATCGGTGCGGATGGAAAAACTCAGGTAGGCTGATTGCCGCCGACCGGAGCAATAGCGGAATATTTTTGCATATAAATAGGAGGCTTCCGCTCGCCGTTTCAATGCCAACAACGCTCCAGCCCGGTGTCCTTCGATCCACCAAGGGATAATGCTTTCTTCATAGCGGCTTTCATGGCGGTCAATTTTTGGGACGAGCTTGTCGTACAGTTCCAATGTTTCCTCATGGAGCCCTGCATAATGCGCCAACCGAATTATTTGATAGGCATAGCGCAATTTCATATAATGCGACTTCGAGCGGTTGAGGTGGCGCTGTCCTTCTTTTATTAATTCCTCCATTGCCTTCACATCCCGTTTTGGCGTTTCCCAATTGCCACCAGCGATAACGTGCGGTTCGCATTTTTTGGCAAAAATTAAATACTCAACGTTTTCAGTGCATTTATTTTCCCACACATATTCAGCAAAAGAGTTGCCCCGCAAACGGTGCGGCACTTGCAGCGATTTGCTGTTGGTATTGGTCAGCAATAATTCGAGATCGGTAATAGAGGATTTGTAAACAATAAATTCGAGGTCGGCTTTTTTTACCAGACCGCAATAGCGCTCCTGCCACTCGGCGATATTTTCATTGATATTCAATGAATCTTTTTTTGAAAAATAGTCACCATAAAATTGGTCGAAGGTGCCGACCACAGGTACTTGTACTTCCCCTTCTTTTTTTTCCAAAATATTCTGGTTGAGGAAGGTGTAGCCGTGGAAGGAGAGGGGCTGCGGGCCGCAGGCGTTGGAGATGGAGACGGGGATTAATAAAAAAAGCAGGCAGGTCAATTTAGGAGGTAATTTCAAATTATCGCCTAAATCCAAGTCAGTTATGCAATTTATTTTTTTTAAAATATAGAAGCGCATGCAATTTATTTGAATCATTTATCCGACAATAATAACGATTTTTTTTTGTGGACGGGAAATGTTAAAATTAAAACTTTTTTGCATCCATCCCTTGACAAGCCAAATTGTTTGGGCTACCTTGCACATCATTATTACCTACTGCCCAGTCATTCATATTTTTTTCCTTTTTTTATAAGCACCTGTATAATTCCTATAGTTAGAGCTACTTGAGATAACATTTAGTACTGTATTTTATTTCTTAATCATTAAATATTTTAATCATGTTACATTTTAAAAACCTCACTCTGTGTCCCACTTCCAGCTTCTTGAGCGGGGGGGGCAAGATCTTTGAGCATTTCCTACCGATTGTTTCCCAAAACCGGGAAGAAACTGATTTTTACTTTACTGATGATGGGCATGGCCTTGCTTTCCACGAACGCTCAGCCATGCTTTTGCGATGACCCGAATGCCACCGTGGTCGGGGCGCCAGGGACTACTACTTACCTTACTTTGGCCATAGCCAACCAAGATTTGTTACCGATGCCGCAAGCCATGACAACTCCTCAAAATGTTTGTATTCAGGGAACTTTGAACATCAATTTACCAGATTATCATTTCAATACTTCGTTCCTGAATATGGGGCCAAACGCAGCAATACAAATCCTTTCCTCCAATACCTTGGTTATAGAAAATACTTCTCTGTACGGGTGCCAGGATATGTGGCAGGGTATGACCATTAAGCCCGGTGGACGACTTGATGTTGCTTCCTCCAACATAAGGGATGCAGATATAGGCATATTGGCCCGGTTTAATACTACACTTACGGCCATAGGCAACACTTTCGAGAACAACCGCGTGGGCATACGTGCCATTCGTCCGATCTTGAACTTTATCCCTGGGATCAATGTACCTCTACCAATAAGTGGGAACACTTTCAGGACTAACGGAAATTTGCTTTCCGGGGGGCTTGGTTTTGCAGGCATTGAATTGTCAAGGGTGACGGGGTTTACCATCGGAACGACGAACGGGGCTGCCAGTCCCAATGTTTTTGACAATCTCGAAAATGGCATTGTTGCCAACCAAAGTTTCTTTGCGGTTCACGGAGCCACTTTCTCCAATATCACAGAAGAGGATGAAAGTAGTGGTATTCTTATGCGTAGATTCAGCCGTGGATTATTTGTAAACAATACCTTTACCAATTGCAACCATGCACTAAACTCTATCAGTTCAGCTGCCATTACTTTCCGGGAGAACACACTCACTGATATCAGAAGAAGAGGATTATTTATTAATAGTGAACCCGATGCTAATAACCTTGGAAACATTACTATTGAGAACAATAACATTAACACCCGCAGTAATGGGTTTCAGACCCAAGGGGTTTTCATTCAGGACGTTTCCAGTTTAAGTATAACCAATAATGCCATAACCATCGGTGGTCCCTTATCTACATTTCTGGAAGGGACTGGAATATTCATATCTTCAGGATTTAGTGAAGCGAACCCAGGGCGGGTAGCAGATAATACCATTAATGCCCATAATGGCAGCATAGGAGTACATTGGGGAACCGGGGATTTCACCATTACGGAAAACAATACGATCACGATCCATGCGCCCGTGGCCGGGTTGCCTAACGCTGCTAACTTTAGCGAGGGAATTTCTCAGGGTACGAATGACCACGCCGTTACCATTGGGAATTCTATATTGGGCTATGTGTTGCCTCCAATGCATTTACCGACGGGATCAATACAATATTTGGTGATGTCATGGATTTTTGCTGCAATACGGTCAATTTTACCCGCAGGGGATTCCATTTTTTTGGAACAGGTACCCAGTGGCATCTTTCCCAGACCTCCTTCGGCTCCCATGACATCGGCCTAAGGCTTCAAGGCAATTCTTCTTTTGGCGTACAGGAGGATGAAGGCAATGTGTGGGTAGGCACATATACAACTGCCGGGGCTGTCCATGAAGGGAATACACCATTTCTGATTAGCATGTCTCAATTCAGAGTAAATCCGTTTGCCTCCCCCTTCATACCTGATGTGATTCTAACCCCAAACGCACCTGGTGCAAATTGGTTTGTACCAAGTTCAGGGACACCCCTGAACTGTACTGCACAGCCCCAATGCGAAATTGTAATGTTTGCAGATAATACTATTGACTCTTTCGATATCATCATTGCCAAAGACTTGTTCACCACAGGGACGCCCGAAGAACCTGTTATGCGTTGGGTAGCAGAAAGAGGATTGTATTCTCGATTACAGGCAAATAGCTTATTGATTGGACAAGATCCCTCCATGTCCACTTTTTACAATGCAAAACAGACGGATAAGGTAGGGCTTTATCAAAGCGTGGAAGACAATATGCTTGCTTTATATGAGGTAAGCCCAACTGAACTGGCCCAATTCAAGTCCAATGGAGAACAGATTTTTGCTTACTTGGATACATTGATTATCATTGACAGTTTAATGGTTGGGGCTTCTCCATCCGAATTGACGACACTTGCCAATGATAGGGACGTTGTTTTGGACAATATGTATCAATTGGAACAACAGAATGCTTCTTTGGACAGTATCATCCAAGCTGCTCGTGCCACACAGGTTCAACTAGTCCAATCTCAAAATGCGGCCCTCTCTGCAACTACCGTTTACGAGCAAAATGAAAAGACGTACAACGAGATCTGGTTGGACCTTGTGGAAAACGACACGCTGACGCAAGCACAAATAGATCACTTGGAAGCCATTTCTTGGCAATGCCCATTGGAGGGTGGAGAAGCGACCCTCAAGGCCCGGGGGCTGTATGTATCGGTTTCTGGGTCAAATGCCAATTTCAAGGACGAGATGATTTGCGACGGGATAGAGGAGAGGGGAAGTTCTACCCAATTGCAGGAGGAGCGTGCTCATGCAGTTTTCTCATTGTTCCCAAACCCAGCGAAAGATGAAGTTGAATTGGTTTTGCAACCGACCGATCTTTTGAAAAGCCCGGACAGGGTTGTCATTACTGATATTTCCGGTCACCAAATTGCAATGTATCCGTTGCAGGGCGAACATGTAAAAACCACATTGACCATCCAACAAATCCCACCCGGTATTTACTTTGTTAAGGTTTTTTCGGGTAAAACCAACCTAGGCGTACAAAAATTGATGATCGCCAAATAAACAAGTTTATGTAACTTATCACTGCCATCGGGGTATTTCCGATGGCAGTATTTCTTTTTTTATAGAATAAATTAGAACGACCTATGAAATATTTCCTTATCCTTTTTATTATACCATTTTACAATGTATTTACAACCGCCCAAAATGATCAGTTCAGGGACTACCTTTGGCTTTTTGGCTACGACAGCAACCCCACCGATCTTAATTTCGGCGGCACAAACATAGACTTCTCCACGAGCCCCCCGGATATCTACTACGAATTTCGCCCCATGGACTTTGGACAGACCAATGCCAGCATCTGCGACAAAGGAGGAAACCTCCTGTTCTATACCAATGGCATCTATGTGGCCAGCAAAAACGGCCAGCAGATGGAGAACGGGGATGACCTCAGCCCGGGGGGATTCAATGATGCCTGGAACGATGTTGGCCTGAACATGGCACAGGGCGCTTTGATCCTTCCAATGCCAGGGAACGACAGCCTTTATGTGCTGATACACGCCACTTACGATATTTTTGGTGTTCCAGCGACAGGAGGGGGGATCACAACCCTGTATTATTCCATGATCGACATTTTCAAGAACAACGGGGAGGGCGCAGTCGTGGAAAAGAACAAAACCATCCTTCAGGACTCGCTTATTTATGGGGAAATCACTGCCGCAAGGCACGGCAACGGAAGGGACTGGTGGTTGCTCATGAGCGAGTACGACACGAACAATTTTTATAAATGGCTGCTGACACTGGAAGGGATAAAAGACCAAGGCCAGCAAAGTATTGGAAACATTGTGAACAGCGGTTTGGGTCAGGCCGTTTATTCACCCGACGGGTTCAAATATGTGACCATGAATTTGATCGGCATCATTCCCACCAGTTCCGGCAACCAGCTAACGGTATATGATTTCGACAGGTGTACGGGTCTGTTGAGTGACCCTGTCCAATTGTTCTATCCCGACAGTAATGTCATATCGGGGGGAGTTGCCATTTCGCCCAATTCCCGGTTCTTATACATATCTCAACACCATACTGTTTTTCAATTTGATCTGACGGCCAGTGACTTGGCTGCGTCAAGAATTCCTGTGGCAATATATGACGGCACACAGTCCCCGTTTCCGACTACTTTTTACCTGGCACAACTGGCACCGGACGGGAAAATCTATATCAACAGCCCAAACGGCGTGGACAAGCTCCACGTCATCCACAATCCCGACTTGAAGGGGGACTCCTGCAATTTTGAACAAAATGGGATTGACCTGCCGACCTTCAACGCCTTTACGATGCCCAATTTCCCGAACTTCCGCCTCGGCAAATGGGAGGGCAGCCCCTGCGATACCATCCAAGCGGTCGGCACGACAGGGGCGTTTTCTTTTTCAAAAATATTCGTCTATCCCAACCCGGCGAGCGAGTATGTTGTTTTTGACAACAGCCATACGACGGAAAAAATAACCCGAGTTTTATTTTATAATAATATGGGTGAAATTGTTTTTGGGGAAAAATGGGACGGAAATCTAAGGGAATATAAAATGGATGTGTCGGGGCTGGCGGCGGGCATTTATTTTTATACTATTTTTGGTAAGGAACGTATTTTGAAAAGCGGGAAGATTATCATTCAACATGATTAGCCAACATGAAAAAATCACTACTTCTCAGCCTCTTGTTTATCTTTTTATCCTCTTTCCTGCTTGCTCAAACTGGTGACGAAAAACGGGACCACGTCTGGTTATTGGGCTATTCACATGGGGTTGTTCCCCCTCCCTCTATGTTTGGAAATATCCATTTGGATTTCAACCAGTCTCCGTTTGAACTAACCGAAACAGGGGGATATATGAGTTTCCAAGAAACCAATTCGAGCATTTGCGACAGGGAAGGCAACCTCCTTTTTTACACCAACGGGATATACATCGGAAAGGGGCTTGGGGAACCCATGGCAAACGGCACCGGCCTCAGCCCGGGTCCCTGGACAGATGAATGGGCCATCACGGGAATGCTCATGCCCGGAGGGGCACTGATCTTGCCCGTGCCCGGGCATGACAGCCTGTACATGGTATTCTACAACAAACTGGACGTTCTGTATGACAGCCTCCCCAACGTGGTGACCACCCACCTGTACTATGCCCTTGTGGACATGAACCAATTGAACGGGCAGGGGGCAGTGGTAGAAAAAAACGTTGAAATAATTGTTGATACTCTGACGACAGGGAATATTTCGGCCGTCAGGCACGGCAACGGCAGGGACTGGTGGGTACTGATCCCGAAGTCGGATTCCGACATTTATTACCGGATGCTCCTGACCCCTGAAGGGCTACAGCCCGTGGAATCCCAAAAGATAGGGGAAGTGGTACGGGACGGCCTGGGGCAGAATGTCTTCTCACCTGACGGCACCAAATATGCACGCAATGAACTCGTCAGCATATCCAGGCCAGATACCCTAGCGATTTTCGATTTTGACAGGTGTAACGGCCTGCTCAGCAACCAGCGAAGGTTGATCTATGGCAAGGACACTACCATTACTTCCGGTGGTGGCATCGCCTTTTCTCCCAATTCAAGGTACATGTACGCCTGTTATTTCCGGCACCTGTACCAGTTCGACACTTGGGCACCCGATATCCTTGCCTCCATGGACACCGTTGCCATATGGGATGAGGACCACGGCTCCTTTGGCACCCTATTCTACCTGGCCTCCCTTGCGCCCGACGACAAGATATATATCAACTCCGCAGCGGGCACGGAGTACCTGCACGTCATCCACCAGCCCGACCTCAAGGGGGACTCCTGCGGGGTGGAACAGTTCGGCGTGCATCTGCCCGTATACAATTCGTTGTCCTTGCCCAAGTACCCCAACTTCCGCCTCGGCAAATGGGAGGGCAGCCCCTGCGATACCATCCAAGCGGTCGGCACGACAGGGGCGTTTTCTTTTTCAAAAATATTCGTCTATCCCAACCCGGCGAGCGAGTATGTTGTTTTTGACAACAGCCATACGACGGAAAAAATAACCCGAGTTTTATTTTATAATAATATGGGTGAAATTGTTTTTGGGGAAAAATGGGGAGGGCATTTAAGGGAATATAAAATGGATGTGTCGGGGCTGGCGGCGGGCATTTATTTTTATACTATTTTTGGTAAGGAACGTATTTTGAAAAGCGGGAAGATTATCATTCAACATGATTAGCCAACATGAAAAAATCACTGCTTCTCAGCCTCTTGTTTATCTTTTTATCCCCTTTCCTGCTTTCCCAGACCGGCGACGAAAAACGGGATCACATATGGTTGTTGGGTTATACAGGTTTAATTCCCCCGACCCCTATGTTCGGGAATATCCATTTGGACTTCAACCAGTCGCCATTCGAAATAACGGAAACAGGGGGATATATGAACTTCTCCGAGACCAATTCCAGCATTTGCGACAGGGAAGGCAACCTCCTTTTTTACACCAACGGGATATACATCGGAAAGGGGCTTGGGGAACCCATGGCAAACGGCACCGGCCTCAGCCCGGGGCCCTGGACAGATGAATGGGCCGATTGGGGGATGATCATGCCCGGGGGGGCACTGATCCTGCCCGTACCAGAGCACGACAGCCTGTACATGGTGTTTTACAACAAACTGGACGTCCTGTATGACAGCCTCCCCAACGTGGTGACCACCCACCTGTACTATGCCCTTGTGGACATGAACCAATCGAACGGGCAGGGGGCAGTGGTAGAAAAGAACGTCGAAATCATCGTGGACACCCTCGTGGTGGGGAACATCTCTGCCGTGCGGCACGGCAACGGCAGGGACTGGTGGGTACTGATCCCAAAATCCGATTCCGATATTTATTACCGATTCCTTTTGACACCGGAAGGGCTGCAACCTGTGGAATCCCAGCAGATAGGGGAGGTGGTACAGGACGGCATCGGGCAGACTGTTTTCTCGCCGGACGGCACCAAATATGTCAGGAACGAACTTGTATATGTAAATAAATTTGACACCTTGACCCTATTTGATTTCGACAGGTGTACCGGCATGCTCAGCAACCAGCAGCGCCTTGTCTATGGTAGGGACACTGCCAATTATGGCGGTGGCGGTGGCATAGCCTTCTCCCCCAACTCCAGATACATGTACGCCTCTTATTTCCGGCATCTGTACCAGTTCGACACTTGGGCTGATGACATTCTAGCCTCCATGGACACCATCGCTGTATGGGATGAAGACAACAGCCCATACGGTACACTTTTCGATCTGGCTCAACTGGCACCGGACAACAAAATCTACATCTGCTCCCCGGCAGGCACGGAGTTTTTGCATGTCATCCACCGGCCCGACCTCAAGGGTGATTCCTGCGAGGTGGAACAGTTCGGCGTGCACCTGCCCGTGTGGAACTCCGCCTCCCTGCCCAAATACCCCAACTTCCGCCTCGGCAAATGGGAGGGCAGCCCCTGCGATACCATCCAAGCGGTCGGCACGACAGGGGCGTTTTCTTTTTCAAAAATATTCGTCTATCCCAACCCGGCGAGCGAGTATGTTGTTTTTGACAACAGCCATACGACGGAAAAAATAACCCGTGTTGTATTTTATAATAATATGGGGGGAATTGTTTTTGAAAAAAAATGGGGAGGGCATTTAAGGGAATATAAAATGGATGTGTCGGGGCTGGCGGCGGGTATTTATTTTTATACTATTTTTGGTAAGGAACGTATTTTGAAAAGCGGGAAGATTATTGTGCAGCGGGAGTGATGACTTTATTATTTTGGGATCAGAGAACTTCTACTTTCCATTCCCCTACCTCCTTTTTCTCACTGCTAAAATCCACCCCGACCAAATGCACGGGCCGCCCGTCGCTTCGGTATTTTTCCGCATAGCCTTTGTCCCTGATCTGCTGGAGGGCTTCGTCGGCGCTTTTGTCCAGTTTGAATTCGAGGACATAAATATCGGTTGGGGTTTTCACCACTGCGTCCAATCTGCCGTCATTGGTGTTGACCTCGGCATCGGCATGGAGACCCATGTAGCAGAAAATCAGATACACAAGGGAATGATAATAAGCCTCAGCATCCTTGATGAAAATCTGCGACGGGATGTTTTTGAACATGCCTTTGAGCAGGTAAAACACCCGTTCGAGATCGTTGCCGTAGAAGGCATCCCGTAGGTTGAAGACATCGGGCGTGACGGTGGCGGCATCGTCATGGCGGAATGCCCCGACCAATAGGCGGAGGAAAGACTCCCGCACTTCATAATTGGGATAGGACAACTGGAGCATCCCCCCTTCCATTTTTTTCCTGATGGTCAGGTAGCCCGTCTGGAACAACAGGCCGGGCAGCCCCATGTTTTCGAGCGTGTAATTGCCCATGAAGCTTTGGTGTACCCGCACGTCGTCCAATTGGACAAACCGTTTTTCTTTCAGCAATTTGATGAGGAAAGTGGGTGTGCCGGTTTCAAACCAGAAATTGAAGAAGTCCATTTGCTTGAAGAAACGCAATATGGAAAAGGGGTTGTAAACCTTTGTCCTTCCATTCCAACTGTAGCCATTGTACCAAAATTTGATCTTATCCAAAACGGGTTCCCTATCCTCCATTTCAAGACCTTCTTGTAGCTGGCCGATCAACGGGGCAAAATATTGCTCCAACTCATTTTGTGTGTAGCCCAACATGTCGGCATAGTCAGATGCCAAAGTCAGGTCCTCCAAATTGTTCAGGTCGGAAAAAATACTCACCTGACTGAACTTCGACACACCCGTGATGAACAACAGCCGGATATGCTCCCCTGCATCTTTCAATATCGAGTAAAAAGCCTTCATGGTGCGCTGGTTGGCCAGTGCCTTGGGCAGGTCGTTGAGGTAGTCAATGAGGGGCTTGTCGTATTCATCAATGAGGATGACGACTTGGCCGTACTTCTCACGGAGTGCTTCGATTAACTGCCTGAACTGCTGAGATATTTCCTCAATATTAAAGGTAATGCCGTGTTCTTCTCCAATGCTCACAAGTTTATTCCTTATGGCTTGTTCCAGTCCTTGTTTCTGGTAACCTATATTGGAAAAAGAAATATGCACCACTGGGTTCTGCTGCGACCAGTCCCAGTTGTTTTCGATCCACAGCCCTTCGAACAATTCCTTGCGGCCTTTGAATAATTGCATCAATGTGGATACCGTAAGCGACTTGCCAAAACGACGGGGGCGGGAGAGGAAATAAAACTTTCCCGTCGTCACCATCTGGTGGATTTTTTTTGTCTTGTCCACATAGAGATAGTCTTCCTCCCGGATGGTGTTGAAGTGCTGTATGCCGACTGGTAATTTTAAAAGGGACATCTGCTTTATTCAATAATTTTTGACAAATATAGTGTGTATTGAGGTATTGGGTATTGGGGTATTAAAACTGGCTCAATATTTTTTCAAAATCTTCATATCGAAATGAGGACAGTGTTGTTGTGTCTAAATGATAAAAGGTAATTATAGTTTCTTGGTTTTCAGATTTGACAAATTTTGAAAATTTATCAAATCTTTCACTCAACATCACCCCTGCTTCATTCAATAATTCAGGACTTACCTCTTCCAACCGAATCAAATCCCCCTTATACAAATAATAGCCCCCAAGGTAAGTACTTCTTTTTACCTCAAACCTATTTTTATTTATTTTAAAAAAACGGGTCGAATCCCGCATTTCTTTTTCACTTAAATTATTGATTAAATAAACCAATTCATTATTTCTAAAAACGATGCCCCATTTAAATACCGGCAACGCTAAATCCAGTGGTATTGGGTATTGGGTATTAGATATTAGGTATTGTTGAGCGACCTCTAAATCCAGAATGGAATTTTCTGTTTCCCAGTTTTCCAGATCGCCCATGTTGTAAAACATCAGCATGCCTTTATCCACAGGAGGTATGCCTGTTTGGTCGGGGTATTTTAATTGGTGGAGGCGGATGGTTGATGAGAGTTTGAGAGTTTGAGCATTTGAGCGTTTGGGATGCTTTGACTTCAGGAATTTTAAAAAATAAAAATAATTATCTTGGGTCGTTTTCGTCCAGTCGCAGTCGAATTGAATTTCATTAGAGGTCAGATTAAAGGAGTCGGGAATCAGGGTTTTTATTTTATTAAAAATATTATCCGCTAATTTTTCGATTTGTTTTTTGGAAATATCTTTAAAGGTTCGGTTGGTAATAAATACCGTAGGAATGATTTTTAAATCATTCAATAAATGCGTGTCTGTTTCAATCTGTGCATTTGGCACAGGTTCATTATTTTCATTTAAATCAATATCAAAAAATTTAACGTATAGTTTTTTGGTATTTAATGAATCCAATAAATGTCGTTCAGCAGGCGTGAGTTTTAGGTGGGTTTGCCAATGGTAAAAGGCAGGCGTGTATTTTATTTTATTAGTATTTTCTTTTTGGCAACCCGACAAATAGAATAACACGCAGATGAATATAAATAAATTTATTTTAAAATATTTTTCCAAAAAATATTTGAAATTAACAACGTGATCGCCAAATAAATTTAGCGACTACATATCATTTAAACTCAAAAATATAAGTCGTTCGTACACCCGACTGTCCATTCCATTTAGGACCTTCTTTTAAGAGGCGCTGAGCTTCCTCATCGCAGCCATGACCGAGCGAACGTCGGATAAAAATATCAGTAGGGTTGCCGCCAGTATCAATCGAAAAGATAATTTCCACTTCGCCTTTTATGCCTGCATCAATGGCAGCTTGTGGCATGCGGAGGTTTTCCTCGACATATTTTTCAAATTTTTTAAAACCGCCTTTGGGTTCAAGATCAATATCATTCGGTTTCTTTTGTTTGTTTCTGAAAATGCCGAAATTCTTTTTAGTGACTACTACTTCATCCAAGACCATCCCTTCCGACAATTGAATATTCAAAAATTCATCACCACTGACTTGAACGCTCTGACTTTCATAGCCTGTATAGGCAATGGTCAATGCAGGATTTTCAACTGGTGAATCGAGCGTGAAAATGCCATCAATATCTGTCATTGTCCCTTGCGATGAATTGTCAACAACTATACTCGCACCGATGAGCGGCTCGCCGCTGGCATCGGTCACTTGGCCTCGGATGGTTTGAGGGGGCACCCTGTCATCTTCGATGGCCACACCATCTATTAGAACAACTGCATCTTCAATCGGGGCTTTGGGCGCAGATGCAGGCTTCGAAGCAGCAATTTCAACAGCGGGATCAACTTCTTCCAGTTTTTCTTTGGATCGATCGGCAATTGCTTCCTCGGAGTGCTTTGCCTCGGCATCTCTAATTTTTGTCGCTTCTTCTTTCACCATTGAATGGTCTGCTCGCTTCCTTTTGGCCTCTTCTTCCGCCAGGGCAGGTTGCTCACCCTGGTTGTCACCTTTCAATTCTTTTGACGCTGATTTGTCACTTTCGTATTCCTTGTTTGATTCTTTTGGCGGAACCAACTTTACAGCAGGAGGGGCATTTTTAGAAGCAACGTCTTTTTGATGGGTTTCAGTACCATTATTTGAAAAATCCAGTGCCTTTTCGCCTTGAGCTATTTCCTTATTGGCCATTTTTTCTTGAGCGACGGAAGCCGCCTGATCAGACAATAAATTTTCCGGTGCTACTGCTTCCCGCTCGTCAAAACTCAGTGCTTGGTTTTTTTCTTCACCAAAAGTCCCAAATACCAACCACGCACCCAATAATACCACACCCACCGCGGCTATCCTTTTTAGGTAAAAAACAAGGGCTCTATCTTTTTTTTCAGTCCGCTTTCGCAAATTGGCCTTCAACCTCGTCACCGTGCGGGCATGGTCGGCCTCAGGCACGGAGCGGTAGCCTTCCAGTGCATCCGCAAGGAATGGGTCGTCCTGTGCCAGTACCTCCAACGAATGCTCGTCGTTGCGGTCGGCCTCACCGCCGATCCAGCGGTTGAGGAGGGTTCGCCAATTTGAAGGTTGTTGTTTCATTGTTCTATTGCTTCATCGCTTTCACAAAATTTTCAATTTTCAATTCTCCAATAATTACTCACTCTGCATTTTTCATTTCTTTCTCCATACATATACGCAGGTTCCTTCTGCCATTTTGGATATTCGAACGCACCCGGCCCAATTCTTCACCACTTTCTTCGGAAATCTGTTTGTAAGATTTCCCCTCATAATAAAACTCCTTGACACATTTAAGTTGTTGAGGAGGGAGTTTTTTCAAACAGTCGCTAAGTGCCTGCTCTTGGCCGTCCGGCTCGAATTCGTCAATGGGATGCACGACACCGGCAGATTGCACAATGGCGGCCTGTGCTGAAGGTGTCATGTCATCGTAAGAATCCGTTAAGTTCTTTTTCCGCAACTGCATCAGGCAATGGTTTTTCGCCAATACGTAAAGCCAAGGGCGGAATTGGCGGATGTCGTGCGTCTTGGCCTTTTTCACCAATGTCTCAAAAATATCCATGACGGCATCTTCCGCCAGCGTAGCATTTTTAAAATATTTCAAGCAAACACCTAAAACGAGTTCTGTGTAGCGCTCATACACAATGCCTATGTGTGATAGGTCGCCTGTGGACTGGTAGAGTGCGACCAGCTCCTCGTCCGTTTGGTTGGTGGTATGTCGGCGAAAACGCTTGAGCATAGTAGTCGGGAAATTCAATTCCCGCCTGATTTTTTTCGGGAAATGACCTGCCTGACGGCAGTCAGGAATTTCCCTGCTACATTAAAATTCAAACATAAAGAAAAAAAATAGTTCAGTTTATGTAAAACCATTCCACCGCTGCATCCCTACCTCGTCACTACATTGTTTCATCAAAAATCAAAAGACGTTATGAAAGCTTTGTTCAGTTCGTTGGCCATATTAATGATGGCATATTTTATCCCTACCCAGCCAGAGGCATTTACATTAAAAGGAAAAGTATTGGATGATACAGGTTTTCCAATGGCTTTTGTTAATGTAGCAGTAAAAGGAACCCATATTGGAACCACAACAGATATTGATGGTACATTTAACTTAGGAGTAAGAAATAAATGTGAAAAGTTGGAATTTACCTATATAGGTTTTGAAACTGTCTCTAAAAAAACGTGCGAAGGGGATTTTTTGGAAATAAAAATGAAACCGGGGGCAGTTCAAACAGAAGAAGTTGTTATCACTAAAAAACCAAGGCTCAAGCTTCGAAGAGATGAAGCCGCTAAACAGGCAATGGACTATGCCATGTACAGCAAGACTGTCCCGCCTGCTGCCGGAATTGCTTATAGTGACAACAGCCAAAATTTCAATACTGAAGACTACGATCACATCCAGGAAAACCGTTTTTACAAAGTGACGGAAACACCCCTCTCCACTTTTTCCATTGATGTGGATGCTGCCTCTTACAGCAACCTCCGGCGCTTTATCAGCAATGGACAAGCGCCTCCAGCAGATGCGGTCCGCATTGAGGAAATGGTCAATTATTTCGATTACGAATATCCCCAACCGCAAGGAGAGCACCCGTTTGAAGTGGTGACAGAAATGGCTGAATGCCCTTGGAACAGCGACAACAACTTATTGTTGGTTGGGATGCAAGGAAAAAAAATGCCAACGGAAAACCTACCTCCTTCCAACCTCGTCTTCCTCATTGATGTCTCAGGCAGCATGAAGGCCATGAACAAGTTGCCGTTGCTGAAATCTTCTTTGAAAATGCTCGTCAACAACATGCGGGAAGAAGACCGGGTGGCTATCACTGTATATGCTGGGGCAGCGGGATTGGTGTTGCCGCCGACCTCCGGCAACAACCGCCAAAAGATTATCGATGCCATTGACAACCTCGAAGCAGGCGGCTCAACCGCAGGAGCAGCAGGCATCAAACTGGCCTACCAAACTGCCCGTGAGCATTTTGTAAAAGAAGGAAACAACCGGGTCATTTTAGCTACTGACGGCGACTTCAATGTGGGCACGAGCAGCGATGGCGAATTGGTCAGCTTGATCGAAAAAGAAAGGGAAAGCGGTGTGTTCCTTACAGTGCTGGGCTTTGGTACCGGAAATTACAAAGACAACAAAATGCAAAAACTCGCAGACAGTGGGAATGGCAACCATTATTATATCGATAATATTAACGAGGGCCGCAAAGTGTTGGTCAGTGAATTCGGGGGTACGCTTTTTACCATTGCTAAAGATGTAAAAATCCAGATCGAATTCAATCCAACGAAAGTACAGGGCTACCGCCTCATCGGCTATGAAAACCGCCTTTTGGACAAAGAGGATTTTAACGATGACAAAAAAGATGCAGGCGAACTGGGCAGCGGTCACCGGGTCACGGCCCTGTACGAAATTATCCCCACTGGAACGAACAGTGAATTCCTCGGATCGGTAGATGACCTGAAATACCAAAAAACGCAAGTGGTAAACTCAGCAAGCAAAATGGATGAAATGCTGACCATCAAATTGCG
>CBDCVJ010000064.1:0-213149 GCA_965222975.1 Saprospiraceae bacterium
CACCTTCACCGTAGTCCATTGGATAGACCTATTCACAAGGTTGTCCTATAAGAACCTGTTGCTGGAATCCTTGCGGCACTGTCAGGAGAACAAGGGCCTGCGTGTAACACGCCTTTGTCATCATGACCAGCCATGTCCACCTGGTCCTGTCGGCGGAAAATGGGAGTGCAGGACTGTCCGCCATCATCCGGGATTTTAAGAAATACACTTCCAGCGAACTGATAAGGGCCATCAAGACAGGGCCTGAAAGCAGGCGGGAATGGCTGCTGCGGGCATTCTCCAAAGCTGGTCAGTCAAACCCGAACAACAAGCACTATCAAATCTGGCAGCAAGACAACCATCCCGTGGAACTGCTGACAGTCAAGTTTATTGTCCAGAAATTGAACTATGTCCACAACAACCCCGTACACGAAGGCATCGTTTTCTGGCCTGTGGATTATGTATTCTGCTCGGCAACGGCATATGCGGGGAGGGAGGCCGAATGCCCGTTGGAGGTTGACCTGCTGGAGGTGCCTTTGTTTTGATGAAGATCGGAGCAGGTTGCAAGTTACGTCTCGCTACAGCTCGACTTAAAACTTGCAAGGACTAACCAGCGAGGTTTTGGGCTACATTGACCAGTGTTGGGAAGACTTGACAAGACGGGTAAATGACTTCCACTCGCCACAGGGATTTACAGTAGAATAAATATTCACAAATCAAATATTGTTAAAATGGATTCTATAAAAGAAATAATTCTCAAAATAAAACCACGTCCTTCAATGTATATAGGTCAAAATTCGATTTCTTGCTTAAAAGCATTTTTAGATGGATGGTATTTAAGGAATCCAAATAGTGTGTCCGATCAAAAGCTTATGGAAGGGTTTCAGGATTGGGTCGTTAAAAAATATAGAATTGATAGTTCGCAGTCTTGGGCTCGAATTATTCTATTTTTTTCTCAAGATGAGGCAAACGCACTTACAAATTTTTATGGTTTATTTGAAGAATTTCTTGGAGATTTAGATACATAACCCGCTTGTGCAGGACAACATTCAATAAGGAACATGCTGGACGAAAGTTCATCGAAAAAAGGGACAAAAAAAGTTTCTCAATGTCTTTTTAGACAAAAGCTCGTGGCTGGCGCAGTGGCTGTGCCAGTACCTTTCACCTGTTTACTTTTGTAGAGAGGTGGTAAAAGGTGAGCCTTTGTTTTATGGAGGGTAGTCGAGCGCAAGCGGGTCTAAATGCTGCCAAACTTTGTGATTATTGAAATGCTGCCAACTGAATTTGTATTGATACAACTTACCACTTTGAAGATTAAAATATTGTTCGTACATTCACGATTAATAAGCACCTATATATTTTTGTACCTGTATGAATGAAATGTTTCTAACTCGACCGTATTTATTTTTTATTTATTAACACCAGACAGTTACCAGGACATTGAGAAGTTAAATTAGAAATGAAAGCGTAAGGCCAAAATCCTTTGGTATGAAGGGGTCCATCCTTTTATTTATTCGTTAATTTTAAAAACCAGTCTCTATGAAAAATTCCGACCGGGAGAGGCTATTGTCGGCCTTCAAAACCAAACTTCAGATCATCCATGAACTCCGACTGGGCAAGTCCACCTTTTATCGGCTTCTTGATGCAAAAGGCATTAAATTGCCAAGTACCCTCCTCAATAGAAAACATCAAAAAATAATTTACGATGAATTAGGGTATCCCTATGGAATTTCGAAAAAGGATTTTCAGGATGTTTAAAATTATTTTTTGAATAAAATATTGAGAGGCTTGAAAGGGTCTTGGTTGTGGTTCTTTACAGAACACCCGATGAAATGGAAGAGCTAAACGGGAAACTCTACTTTAGGGCGGTTGCGGCTTAGGGGAAGAGGACGGGGATTCATTTCATATCACTTTCAAATGCCTCAATTAATTTTAATAGATTTGATATGATTTTATTTTTTCTGCCTTCATTAGGAATTCCTCTCCTGTCCTCTTTTTGCCAATTATTATACTGATTTGAAATAGTTATAAAATCATGGTATGATTCTTTATATTTTTCGTTTCCACTCGTATAAACCAGTAATAATTTAATCGCTTTTTCCGTTTCATCTATCCGAATGTATTCCCTTGCCAAGGTTGCTGGATTTTTTGTTTTAGTGTCCTCTTTATTTGCTATTAAACCGTGTTCAAATTTTATATTTCCACGTATAGGTCGAACAGGCACCTCAACAATTTTTTTACCTTTTTTAGGTTCATTTAAAAAATTGTACAAATAATCAATGACTTCTTCCAAATACTCTTGAATTTTATATTTATCCAAGTTGGCATTTGTGGTGATTTCTCTTATGCGCAATACAGAATCTTTTAAAAGCCCAATTGTTGCAGGCATTAATCTGACTTGGTTATCCTTTTCATAATTTTTATAAATTGCCTCAATGGTTGCACCTTTGTTTTTTAAAAAAAGCACAATGGAACTTGTCAATTGACCTTTTATGAAATAATCATCAATTTCAGAATGTATTTCTTCCAATTTTATGAGAATATCATTGATAGCTACTTCTTCGCCAAATCTTACAACATGCATATTAAATCTTTTTTAATTTTTTAACAATAGGGATGAGTTTCGATTCAAGTTGTTCGAATTCCAAAATTAAATCATTTAAGAGAAACCAGATATTGTGCGGAGAATAGTTTTTAGTTGTAGTTTTTACTAAGGTCTGAATCAGCTTTTTTGTAATCTTATCAACTTCTTTCATATGCATGTTGACGGCATCCATTTTCCATAGTCCTCTAAATTCTTTGGTTGATTTTTTTTTTCCTGGCTTCGAAGTCACCTTTTAGGGTTTGGATCAATTTATCTAAAGAGCCTTTATCGGTATTATAATTTACTGCTGATCCTACTTTTACCTTACTATCAAATATCTCTTTGGAATCCGCAATGTTCTTTTTTTGTGCTGAGATAAATAACATCAATAACTCTTCCGGTGAATGAACACCAGACTCTCCTTTCTCTGGAAATAAATGAGGGGAAGGGAAGAGTACCAATAACCCAGCGCTTGCTTTCATGTATGTTCTTTATTGATGTAGCAACGAAAAGTTCTCTCATTATGTACTTGAATAATCCCAAAGAGGGAATTTAAACTATCAGTATTTAAAAGAAAAAAATTTTGAAAAAAAATTATTTCTTCTAAAATCCTTTTCTTGTTTTAACGTTCGAAAAATTGTTTGAGAACGATCAAAAAAGCTTTTATACCGTTAAGGTAAGCATAACGGTATAAATGTTTATAAAATTGGCCTTCCTACTTAAATGCTACCTTGCCAGTTGCCGATTTCCCATTGTCCAATGATACTTTGTAATAATACATTCCAGCAGGGTAATCTTTACACATGATTGCATAATTATTTGCTTGTAATGCCTTTGACTGCTGTACCAGTTGTCCATTGGTATTGAACAATTGCACATGATTGAATCGTGACATTGGATGAAGTGCTATGCAAAGTGGTTTTATCATAAGCAGGGTTAGGATAAGCCCAAAGCAGCCTATTGCTAATAGCCTCAAAGGTAGTAGTGGCAATAGCTTCTTTTTGATCTTTGTAAAAGTCCTTCACTTCGTTTGCTGCATCCACCAGTCCGGTAATGTCTGGACAGGGATATGCTTGGGAAGGTAGCCACACCACGGAAAAGGACAGATTAGTGATAGTGTTAGGATTTAAGGTGTAAGATCCAAAACTCATCAGGAAACGGCGGTCACCAACAGGAGTATTGCAGAACATTCCGTCCAGCTAACAGTATCAGCGGGGTTGGCAGGGTAACCAAAATCCACTGGGTCGGCACCAGGGTTGTAACCAGTGCCACTTTCGGATAGGTGCTTATCATCTAACCATACTCCTTTCATGTAGTTGTAAAATTCCGCTGCGTTGCTTGGGTCAAGCAATTGAGCTGGCGCACTGGAATTAGCACCGTTGAAATAATACATGAACTTGTTCGAGTTGGCCTCCTCTTGCGATCCTGAGGAGGCCAGAATGTGGTCTATTTAAGTTCACGTTATTGGGTTGTTCAGAAATCACTTTGGGATGTCAACTTACATAGTGGAAGTTTCAGATTGTCAATAAATTATCATTAACAAAGTCTCTATTGCTACCACCCGCCATCCTACCTAACTTTACCATCTTTTCAAATATGCCATTTCTACGTGCAGCAATTCTCGCTATTAGTTTTTTTGAAATATGAAAACCGTTCTTTGAGGCCAAAGGGAAGGGGGCTTTTGGAGAGAGGTGTGTTTTTTTGTCCCGATTGAAATCGGGACAAAAAAACACACCTCTCTCCTCTTGTTTTCTTCTCCACATATTTCAATTTTTTTAATAGCGAGAATTGCTGTTCTACGTGATGAGATATTATGTTTTCACTATTTCAACTTTCACCTCAAAATTTTTTAATTATGAAAAAATCATTGATGATTTCCATGCTCTTTAGTTTGTTCTTTGTGATGTCCGCTCAAGCTCAAGAAAAAATCCCAACAGGCCCTCCAGTTGGCCCAACCACAGTGTTGACATTTGACACTGAGGAATTCGAATTTGGCCAGATCAGCCAAGGAGAGAAGGTGCAGCATATTTTCCGTTTCACAAATACTGGTGATAAGCCGTTGGTCATTACCAATGCGAGAGGCAGTTGTGGTTGCACAGTACCAGAATGGCCAAAGGCTCCAATCGAACCAGGAGGTGTGGGCGCTATCGTAGTGGAATTCAACTCTAAAGGCAAAATAGGTATGCAAAGCAAAACAGTTACGATCACGGCGAACACTGATCCACCTCAAACACTTTTGCGTTTAAAGGGAGAGATTTACAAATCAGACGCCAATTATCAAGACCTTGCTATCGGTTTAAAGGAAAACACCAACCCATTGGATGCAGTGAAAAACGCTAAAACAGCCAATGAAATGTCCATCTTTCCAAATCCTACCAAAGGCGAGTTGTCTTTGAAAATAGAGGAAGCAACTGACCAATCAGCTAATATTGAAATATTTGATGCAAGCGGCCAATTGTTTAGACAAATGGAAGTAGGCGATGTGGGCAATGGAATTATTGATTTGGATGCCTCTGGTTTTAGCAATGGCCAATATTGGATATCCGTAAAACTTGGAGAACAAGAGCGGGTGAGTCTGCCATTTGTGGTAGCAAAATAGATACTTTATCCATTATTTTGCCTTGCTATAAAAGTATCCTAATTACAACGGGCAGAAGGAAAACAAAACCCTTCTGCCCGTTTTGCTTATTCCAGAACTTACCTATTTTTTGAAAATATTAAGTTCACTTGATAAAATAAAATCTTTGGTAGTGCCTCAAAATGTCTTAATCCACCACTTTCACTCTGACCCCTTCTGAATGGCTCGTAAACTCAGGAGCATACATGCATTGAATAGTAGTTATCCCATTGGAAAAATCACCATTGTGCTGCACCCTTAGCGGGTACTCGAACACATGCGTTCCTTTAGTTAAGTAAGAGAAAAAGAAATTGGTTGCGGCGTCCCTTGTGCTTTCATAGTAGCCAAGGCCATCTTGCCATTTATAGGTACTTAGTACGTTGATCGGCTCAAAGCCACTGGCCCGCATATCTTTCATATGGACATATTCCATGTCCCTGTTCACCCGCAGTTCGATACGGGCTTTTAGTTTTTCACCAACCTTTAAAGCATCGCCTTCGTTAACAGGATGAATGACTTCACCTTTATCTGTATTCTCAACTCGGAAGAGTTGCTTTTTGATGGTTAGAGGAGTTTCCTCGAAGGTGGTGATTTTGTCCAATTGCTCAAAGTATTGCCAATACATGGCGCCCCATGCAACGACATTGTTGGGATTGGAAACAGAGACGTTGGACATCCAGTTTTTTACATCCTCGCCCTCAATTCTTGTTTTGAAAGAACCTGTGCCAGCCTCTGCATTTACTTGGGCACTTTTGATCTGTTTTTCCCATTGCATATCAGAAGCAGCTGGGAATGTGATGTTCAGAGGCTCACTGTCAAGCAACCAATTATCGCCACTGCCCAAAAGGGCATAAACGGCATTGGCAGTTGCCTTGGTCGTTTTCCAATGATTGGTCTGCTTGTTTTTCAGGAGCCAAACTTTTAGGTCGTCTACTTTTTTGGAATCGTTCCCGATGTCATTGAAGGCTTCAATCATCAAGGCATGCGTCTCAATGGGAGCTTGGTACCACCACCAACCAGTCGGGTATTTCCAGTACATGCCAAGTTCTTCGTGGTTGAGCGAACGTTCGTCCAATGAGCGGATAACCTTACGTGCTGTCTCGACCTTTCCACTGCGGAACATGGCAAGTGACAGCATACCTTCTGTGTACATACCTTTGTTGAGCCAATATTTTTCAGCTTGACCGAGGTAATACTCGTGCACTTGTTTGACCTTTCCTTCGAGGGCAATGTACCCTCGTTTTTTACCTCCAGTTTCATCCGTGCTGGCTTGAGCATTGGATTGTTCCAAAAAGAAAGAACGGGTGTAGAGGTAATGGGCTGCCATGTAGTTGAGGTGGTCGTCCTCCCATTTGGCTTTACCCTTCTTAACCAATTCTTCCAGATCTTCGTATTGATCTACGATGCGGCCATCACAGTATTTCACGGCTTTTTGTACCATCTGCCAAGTTGCAGGGTTTTCCTGAATGTCATCCACTTTCAATTTATGCAAATGGCCAAGTCCTTCCACTATATATTGGGTGATATACCAACTATCCCTTCCACCAGGGAACCATGCCCAGCCACCACCTGCCATTTGTCGGTCTTGCAGTTTTTTCAAAGAAGCCTCTTGCTCATAAGCCATGCGGTTGAGATCGAATAGCAGGCCAATGTTTTGCTTTTGCTGTTCCTCGCTCTGCGCTTGCAATACCCAAGGCGTTTCCTCCAAGAGGGCAGTTTTAAGCTCTTGGTTTTTGTTTAAATTGCTCATCAAGGCATCAGGCTGGTAATCCCGCCATTTATCAAAGACTGACTTGATCTTGGGGTGCGAATTGGCAACCGAGGTGGCCAGGCTATTTGCATAGTAGCGGTTGAAAATCTGCTCGTTGCATTCATATGGGTACTCCATGAGGTAGGGGAGTGCCTGCACTGCGTACCACGCAGGGTTTTGGGTAAATTCCAAAGTCAAACCCTGATGTCGTAGTGTCGGGGAATTATTATTTTTCAACGACTCAAAAACAAAACTCTTTGTCTCCTTTCCTCGAACGGGAAGAGGCTTTGTCTCTGTCACCAACATACGGTTGGAGAGAACAGGGGCGGCACTCCTTTCCCCGTCACTAAATTCACCTGCCACTGCTAAAACGGTATGCTCAATTACGGGAACGTCTGCTACGTCGGGTACTTTAAAACGCCATGCGAGACGGGCGCTTCGCTTGGCCTCTACTTTGAAATTTTGATTGAACTGCGGGTTGTCGAGCCATTTGTAAACTGGCATCGAATTCATGGGGTTGAGCAATTGCAATTCCGCATTGCCCGATAAGGCTTTATCAGTCAAATTGACCACTTTGGCAGTGAATTCGATTTCGTCGTTTTCCCTAAAAAAACGGGGCGGATTTGGTACTACCATCAAGTCTTTTTGAGTGACAACTTCTTTGGTAGTTGCTGCTGTTTTTAGATCTTGTGTATGTGCGAGGCCAAGGAATTTCCATTTGGTCAAGGCTTCGTTCATTTTGAATTTGATCAAAACATTGCCTTCGGCATCTGTCATCAGGTGAGGGAAAAAGAAGACGGTTTCATTAAGGTTGGTGCGAACTTGCACTGGAGGAGGACTTGAGGTTCCGGCTGCTTCGTCCAATATTTCTACAATACCGTCTGAGTCAACATCTTCCTTCGTATCTGCTCTAATTCCATCTACATAATATTCAGTAGCTCCATCTCTATTACCTGCTATGCTTACTGCATCCATTGTCATTTCAGCCTCTTCAACTGGTGCGGCAGATAGGGCCATTGCCCGCATATTTCTTTTTTGCAATCCACCTCCATAAGATTGGAAATACCAGTTGAACCAGTTTAAACGATCATAACTTCTTCTCTTCCTTGGGTAATCATCAAAAGGATTTTGGAAATAGGAAATCATATTGTGGTTCACAGTGGTAAATGTGCTTCCATTATAACGCACTCTTGAATAACTCATGGGAAAAATGTTCATTCCCCAGCTGTTTGGAGCAAAAGCGTCAAGGGAGGCATCGTACATGCCAGCGACCATTTCAGCGGTCACCTTTTCGCCTTTTGGGCCTTTTATTTTTATGACCCATTCTTCCTCTTGTCCTGGCTGTAATTTATCCCGAAATGTGCCGTATTCGATGGTCAACTCTTTGTTGCTCCAAGGCACAGGAACGAGTTGGGTGAGGTTGGTAGAACGGTTCATCCCTGCATATGAGAACAGGTAGTTGCAATTGCCCCGATGGGTTTCATTTATACTAAAAGAGTTGGTAGATAGGTCTTTGACTGTCAGCCATTTGCGTTCCAACGTTTTTCCGTCCTTTTCATATTCCAACAAAATGGGCTGTACCTTTCTACTGGTTCCAAAATGACTGACCACTGACATGCCCGGCTCGTAGTTTTTATTTTCCAAAAAATGCCAGGCAAGGGTAGGGGTGGGCAATTCATCCGCATTCAGATCGAAAGTGCTAAAGTGTTTTTTTCAATTCGACCTTTTCGCCATATTTATCCTCTGTATTGACGGTAATAGCATACCAACCAGGTTGCCATTTTATTTTTGGCAAACTAACCTCTTTGGATTGTTCTGTATCAAAATTTTCACTCAAAACAGTTTTGGCGGCTGGCCAATTTTCTGGCTTGTTCTCATTGTTCCATGCATATTGAGGGAAGTCTTTTTTGAATTCCACTTCAGTCATGGATCGTTTGTCAGTGTTACCCCAATAGCGGTCTATGTAAATCTGATTGGGAGCTTTAAGCAGCTCGACCTTGATCGTTCCTTTGGCAGGTTCAAATTCGCCATTGAGATTTTGGGTAACCAATTTTAGCTTCTGCAAACTGTCCACATTTATCTGCTTGGCAATTGGTACATCTAAGGTCATAGAGATGTAGCCTACTTTCATATAGGTCTGATTGCTCTGCGTTTCGCCTGTGATGTCCGTTACATCGGCATAGATGGTATAGTTGAATTCAGGTTTGTTTTCCACAGGGATATTGCGGTCGGGGATGGCTGTAAAGTCAATGTTGAAAAGGCCATTTTCATCGGTAGTGGCTGTGCCATGTGCAACCTCCATGGTTTCTCCGCTCCAAGGCATGCGGCCCCGTCCCCACCAAAACCAAGGGAAACGAGTTTCACGGACAACCCGCCAGGTTACCTGAGCACCGTCTATTTGATTCCCGGCATAAGCCATTGCTTTTCCAGTTACCTTTACTTTGTCGTTGATGCGGTAACTTTCTTTTATTGGCTCAAATGTGACCTCAAATTTTGGACGTTTGTATTCTTCAACCCTAAAGGATTTGGCATTACCGCCGATGCTCGAAACGATCTGCATATTTCCCAACAGACCTCCACGGGGTGTAACGAACTGACCACTAAAAGTACCATATTCATTGGTCTGTAAATCGAGCTTGGCGGATTCTTGATAATTGGCATCCCTGAAGGTCACTGTCACTTTTTCATTTTTCAAAATAGTCGGCATTCGCTCTAAGTCAAAGTTTAAGGCAATACCTTTGAAATAAACCGTTTGCCCTGGTCTGTAAATACCCCGATCAATGAAAAATTGAGTTTGTTGGTAGGGTCGGGCGTTGTTTCTGTATATACTATTATAAAAATTTTGGTCTGTAATCAATTCATCACCAGCGTGTTTGACCCTGATGCTGAAATTGCGATCTTCCCGCTCTTTCAAATCTGATTTAACAAAGCCATCCGCATCTGTGGTCTTAGTACCTTTCTTTTTCTTTTCGTATTTTCTAAAAACAGAGTTGTAACTCTGCACCCAAAATTCAACAGTAGCACTTTCGATAGGCTTACCACTGTTGCGGTTGAACACCACAAATTCTGTCCCGTTGCCTTCGCCCCTGCGTTCCCAATAGCCAAGGTTCGACACATTTGTAAATAGATAGCCGACAGCTCCATTATCCCCTGCTTGAAAGTTCTCGTTTTCTGAAATCACGATGGCATATTGACCAATGGGAAGGGCGTCCATCTTTAATTCTGTGCTGTGCCTGTGGTAATCTCCTTCATCCGGTAAACTGACCTGCCATGTTTTGGTAGCCTCGCATTTGTTCAAAAACTCTATGGCCTTGTTTTTCCAATCCCGTTCATTTCTAAGTTTCTCAAATGCTGCTCTTTTATTTTGATCAAACGGTATCGTTTTTAAGTAAACTTTTGACAAATTACGATAGGTCAATTTTGCTAAAAAAGGTTGGTCGGGTAGGTTGACCATTTCTGTTTCCAGAGACAAGTCTTTATGCAATATTTGTGAGAGTAAGCCATAGCAGTTAGTCGATGCAACGGTATTAGGGAAATCTTTGATCGTTTGTTGGCAGATGTCGTGGGCTTCTTTCAAAAGCCATTTGCGGTCGTCCAAATCTTTTTCTCCAAAAGCAGGTACTTGGTAGCCCATTCCTTTACTGAAAAAATGTTGAGCTAAAGCAAAATTAATATCGGCTGTACCCTGACTGCCTTCGTATTGTTTTTTTCAGTCGCTCCAATGCTGCTAAATACAAGTCGTCTTTTTCTAAATGGATGGAATTATTTTTTACAAAAGCCAATCGTTTCAGATCGGCATCGAGCAAGGAAGGCGATTTCAACCGCTTATCTGCCGACCTAAACTGCAACAGTTCTTGAAAAAGCAACAAGGTTTGATATTTCTGCGAAGCAGTGTCTTTAGTCTCGAATTTCCATTTCACGAAATCACCTACTTGTGCAAATGCCATTTCATGTTCTATTTCAAATTTATAGGCAGGTTGGGTGAGATAATTCCGCTCATTGGAGAAGAAGTCGATCGCTCGATGGGCAAGAAAGTCATACAGTGTCGGGCGAAGGCCATTGTCGTTTGTACCACTTTTTAGTAATAATTTAAACGACTCAATATCAGTTGCTTTAGCTCGGTTATCTTCAAGTGATGCCCAATAGTATTTGGCACCAGCCGTCAGCAGTTGTTCTATAGACCAGGTGCGGATATCGTCATTTTTGAAATCAACGGTCTGCGTTCTGTTTTGAAACTGCCAACGGTTTTGGTCAAGGTATTTGGTGTACATTTCCGCCAACATGGATTGGAGGATGGGTTTCACCGGATATTCCGCATTTTCCATTTCTTCCTGCATTTTGAAAATGGCATTGGCAAGACCTTCCTCTTCAAGTTGGCTTTCATATTTTCCTCTATAAATAAGGGCTTTGATGAAATGTGCGTACTCCTCTTCTGAGCGGGCTTTTTCCAAAAGCACCGTTACTCTTTCAAGCGCTGATTTGGGTAGGCCCTCTTTGTCCAGTTCCTCGATTTCTTTCCAGGCTTTGTCGTAATCGAAATTCATATAAGGTGGGTTGTTGGTTGTTATTTGTTGTTTGTTTCGCACAAAAGAACACCACACTGAATTTTGTTCATTTTCATAAATGAAAGAAAAACTGGCCAATGAGGCGATAATGAATAAGCCCATGATGGGCAGTAGAAATCTGCGATTCGAAAACAGGTTTTTCATGATATAAGGTTTGTTGTTCGACGGAAAATTACACATTGGAAATTAGAAGTAAAATGCCGTTCGTCATTAATATCGGTTATTGGGATGTAAAAGGTTGGAGGAAGAAACAAAGGGATGTGGGTGTTAAGGAATAATTAACAAGTGCCATTAGAAAATGCTGTTGAAAATACAACGTAACCTCGATAAAATATCTGGGAGAAGCTGTATATGTATCAGATCACATCCCGCTTTGCCTAACTTTGCCCACCATATTACGTATTACAAAAAAACTCAATTGATAAATGCGATCATTCCTTCTTATTGTAACCTTAATAACTTCTGTGTTGTTTTATTTTTCCTGTGAAAACGGTCAGCGGGAAGAAATCCCAAACGAAACTCAAACCACTGAAACCCAACCTGTCGCCAACCCAAGGTTCGAACTTTTGCCTTCCAGTCAAACGGGCATCCGGTTTTCAAATACCATTACAGAGACATTTCAAGACAACATCCTCATCAATTCCTATCTCTACAATGGTGGCGGAGTAGCGGTGATTGATGTAAATAACGATGGTTTACAAGACTTGTATTTTTCTGCTACCCAGGAGAGCAACCGGCTTTTTTTGAATAAAGGAAATTTCAAATTTGAGGACATAACAGATCAAGCTGGAGTTGGGGCATTGGTTGGGGTGAAAACCGGCGTTTCTGTGGTGGACATTAACGCTGATGGGTTTCAAGATATTTATGTATGCCGCTCTGGTATGAGCCCCAGTGTGGAACGGGCCAATCTCCTTTTTGTAAATAATGGAAACGGGACTTTTACTGAATCCGCAGCTGCTTATGGCCTTAATGATATGTCCGCTTCCAATCAGGCCAACTTTTTTGATTTCGACAATGATGGTGACTTGGATGTGTACGTGCTAAACCACCCTGTTGACTATAGCAACGTGAACAACATTAGTGTTCATGAAAAGCCTGGCGGCGGCTATGAACGAAACACCGAGCCTTTGAATGAGTGGGATTCTGATAAATTTTATAGAAACGAAGGCAACGGTAAATTCACAAATATTTCCCAAAAAGCGGGCATTCATAATCGGGCATGGGGACTGAGTGTAACAATCTCCGATTTCAATGATGACCAATATCTGGATGTCTTTGTGGGCAATGATTACATCGTGCCTGATTTCCTGTACATCAATAATAAAAATGGAACATTCTCAGATCAGATCAATAGCTACTTCCGCCATATGAGCAATCATACGATGGGGGTTGATATAGCTGATATTAATAATGATGGCTTGACAGATTTGATTGCTTTGGATATGATAGCCGAAACGAACGAGCGGCAAAAATCACTGATGACCACCATGACCCTCGACCGCTATAATAACCTGGTTCGCTATAAATATGGCCATCAAATAATGAGGAATGTTCTTCAGCTGAACACTGGCCGATCAGCCAAAGAAGGGCAGGTTTTTAGTGACATTGGAGTGCTGGCCGGTATTTGGAACACGGACTGGAGTTGGAGTCCGTTACTGGCAGATTTTGACAACGATGGCTTTAAAGATTTGCATATTACCAATGGTTACCGACGGGATGTATCTAATCTGGATTACCTGACTTATACCTCACCTTCATTGGCTCCAGGAGGAAGAATCGATTTTAACAAAACACCTACTATACAGGATTATTTAAAACATATTCCTTCTACTCCTCTCCAAAATTATGCATTTAAAAGCAAGGATGGATTGAGCTTTGAAAAGGCCAACAGGGATTGGGGCATGACCCAAGAAACTTTTTCCAACGGCAGTGCATATGCAGACCTTGACAATGATGGTGACCTTGATCTGGTAGTCAATAATATTGCTTCCGATATTATGGTTTATCGTAACAAAACAGTAGAACGAGGTGATGGTCATTGGCTGCAAATTGTTCTGGAAGGTGAAGCTAAAAACCTAAATGGTACGGGCGCACGGGCAAGGATCGAGTATGCCAACGGTCAAATACAATATGCGGAGATGACGCCCGTGCGAGGTTTCCTTTCTTGCTCGCAGCCGCTCTTTCATTTTGGTTTAGGAAAAACAAGCACAGTGGATAAAATAGAGGTACAGTGGCCAAACGGCAATGTACAAATACTTGAAAACGTGCGAGTTGACCAGCGGTTGAATTTGAAAATCAATGATGGGAAATCAGGCAAATGGGAAGATAAAGTCGCACATACCCTTTTTGAGAAGGCGTCAAATATTGGCCTTGATTTTCGACACGTGGAGGATGAGTTTGAGGATTTCAATCGCGAACGCCTATTGCCGCATCGGTTCTCGATCTTAGGGCCAATCATTACAGTGGGCGACGTAAATGGAGATGGACTGGAAGATGTTTTTGTTGGCGGGGCGAGGGATCAGGCTGGCGTTTTATTTCTACAAAATAAAAATAGCCGTTTTCAAAAAACGACAGGACAAAGATGGGAGGTCGATGCCTCATTTGAAGATATGGGATCTGCCTTTTTAGATGCAGATAGCGATGGTGATATTGACCTATTTGTTGGTAGCGGAGGTAGTACCTATGATGCCAATTCGGCCAATTACCAAGACCGCTTGTACCTAAATGATGGGCGTGGGAAATTTGTAAAAGCTAATAATGCTCTGCCATCCAATACAGCAAGTGCTTCCTGTGTTGTGGCTTCCGATTTTGACAAAGATGGAGACCCAGATGTTCTTGTAGGTGGTCTCGTCACCCCCGGTGTTTACCCAACTCCTCCTGCTTCTTGTTTTTTAGTAAATGACAAAGGGAAATTCACTGACTACTGTGGGCAAATAGCGCCTGAGCTACAACAGCTCGGGATGGTGAACGACCTCAAATGGGCCGACCTCAATGGAGATGGAACGGAAGAATTGATTGCTGTAGGGGAATGGTTGCCGATCACTATTTTTAAAAATAATAATGGGAAATTCACTAATGCCACTTCCGATTTTGGTTTCGATAAAACAAATGGTTGGTGGAACTGCATTCATATAGCTGATCTTGATAGCGATGGAGATATGGATTTGATAGGGGGAAACCTTGGCTTTAACTCACGCCTGCAAGCCTCTAAGAATGAGCCACTTAAACTTTATGCTAAAGACTTTGATAACAACGGTAGCATTGACCCTGTATTGGCCTATTTCAACGATGGGAAATTGTACCCTTTGCCGCTGCGGGATATGATGATAAAGCAGATGCCTTTATTGAAAAAGAAATTTGTGTACTATGCTGATTATGGAAAGGCGACCTTGAACGATGTATTTCCCAAAAATGACCTTGATGCGGCCATGCAATTTTCAGCCTATTCTTATGCTTCAAGTTGGTTTGAAAATAAAGGAGGGAAATTTGTGCAACACGAACTACCCAATGTAGCCCAATTTGCTCCTGTGAATGACATTGACGTGGACGATTATAATGCGGATGGAAAATTGGATATACTCTTGGTCGGCAATTCCAGCACTCCTGATGTGGAGACAGGCCGCTATGATGCTGGCAATGGCACATTGTTACTTGGGCAGGGAAATGGACAGTTCAAATATTTGCCCAACAGGGAATCCGGTTTTTGGGCCACTAAAGAGGCAAGGGATTTGGCCAAGGTGAAATTGGCAAATGGAAAGACCTTGTTTTTGATTGCCAATAATAATGATGTATTGGAAGGGTATGTTTTGAAATAGTGTCATTAATACTGCATTCGCAATGCTTGCTGCCCAATTTGAAAACATGACTCGATTCCTGCCGTTAACTTTGGACATTCAACAGAAGTTCCAGTATGAAGAAAATCTTATTGCCTGTTTCTTTAGTGGTTTTTTTCCCCTTTGTAGTCTTCTCTCAGCAGCTTAATCATGTTTTAGGGGAAATCATCGTTCAATTGCGATATGGAAGCGACATGAGGCAAATTAGCGAAAAGTTGACCCATCTACGTGGTGTTCCTACTAATCTTCAATTAAAAAAAGAACTCTCACCGCCACTACGCATCTGGCTACTGGAATTTGATTTTTCAAAAATAAATGAGAACGAATTCCTTCAAAAAATAAGAAACATCCGGGAAGTCGAAAATGCTCAATTCAATCACCTGGGTGAATATAGGCAAACCATTCCCGATGATCCAGCTTTCAGCCAACAATGGATGTGGCTCAATACAGGTCAATCTGGTGGGTTGGTTGATGCTGATATTGACCTGGATCTCGCATGGGACGTGACTACCGGAGGACTGACGGCTGATGGACGGGAAATAGTTGTTTGCGTAGTGGAAGGAGCTAACCGCAACCATGCTGATCTGCAAGGCAACCTTTGGTACAATTTGGCTGAAATAGAAGATGATTCCATCGATAATGACGGTAATGGATATGTAGATGATTTCAATGGCTGGTATGTAAATCTGGGGAATGACAATGTTGTGGACGGTTCAAATGGCCACGGGACTTTCGTTACCGGTGCAATAGGGGCTAAAGGCAACAATGGGACGATGGTGACCGGAGTAAACTGGGATATCAAGATCATGCATGTTGATTTTTCTGGAGGAGTCTCTGAGGCCAAATCTATTGCGGCTTATACCTATCCACTCATTATGCGCCGGAAATACAATGAAACAGGTGGCCAGGAGGGAGCTTTCGTTGTTGCTACCAATTCTTCTTGGGGAGTTGATGGTGGAGACCCCTCTGAAATGCCGATTTGGTGTGCAATGTATGACTCCTTGGGGCAGGAAGGTATATTGAGTTGTGGCTCTACAACCAATGATAATGTGAACGTGGATTTAGTAGGAGATATGCCAACTGGATGCGGGAGTGAATACCTGATTTCAGTCACGGCAACCAATAATGAGGACGAAAGGACTTTTGCCGGCTTTGGTGTTGAAAGTATTGATGTGGCTGCTCCCGGGCAAAACTTCATTAGCATCAATTTGAATGGCGGGCCAAGCAGTAAAAGCGGAACTTCCTTTGCATCCCCTACCGTCGCTGGAATTATTGGATTACTGTATTCAGCGCCTTGTTCAACACTCGGCGCACAGGCTTTGGGCGCACCTGCTGCTACTGCGAATTTTGTACGTGATGCCATTTACCTAGGAGTTGATTTTGTTCCAAACCTCGAAGGTGAAGTGAAATATGCAGGAAGGGTGAATGCATTCAATAGCTTAGAAATTCTTTTGGCTAATTGTGGGGCTTGCCCCAAACCTTTCGGTATTCGAGCTACTCAGCTAACAGATGTGGATGCGACTCTGGAATGGTTTTCTACAGATTCGACACTTAGCACAGATATGCTCTTCCGGGAGGCGGGTTTGCCCAATTGGGAAATATTCCACGACGTTTCTTCCCCTTTCCATTTTTCAGGCTTGAAGGCTTGTACTAACTATGAAATCCGATTGCAAGACATTTGTGAGAATGAAACATCGGGGTATTCAAATTCATTGGTTTTTGAAACCGATGGCTGCTGTGTTCCGCCTTCCAATTTAACGCTTATAGATTATGATGAAACAAATGCGTCCTTCACATGGGAAGCAATTTTCGCTGCCAACAGCTATAACTTGCAGCTGATTACATCCTCTGGAGGAGCCCAACTATTTGAAGATATTACCAGTACGTCCTTTGACATTTCAAACCTTGATACTTGCACTGATTACAGCATTCAGCTTCAAACGGTTTGTGATACTGGGTTCACCATTTTCTCCACTCCACTTGATTTTCAAACCTTTGGTTGTGGAAATTGCACTGACTTGTCATACTGTCGGTCGAACAGTATAAATGCTGAAGAAGAGTGGATTGCCAACGTTACCATCGGCAATCTGAATAATACTTCAGTATCAAATGGTGGATATGGCGATTTCACTGATCTTTCAGTTGATCTAACAACCTATCAAACTTACTCAATTGATTTGTCTCCCGGGTTTTCTGGTTTTGGCTATAATGAATGGTTTTCGGTTTTTATTGATTTTAATCAAGATGGCGATTTCGATGACTTGGATGAAGAAGCATTTAATGCAGGTGGGCTATCGAATCAGCCTGTTCAGGGCAGTGTATTCATACCTGGTGATGCTATGCTTGGATCAACCAGAATGCGAGTGGTTATGAAATTCAATGATGAACCTATGCCTTGTGAAATGAACTTCCAACATGGGGAAGTCGAAGACTATTGTGTTTACATCAAGGAAGGAGTACTTATTGATTGCGAATCTCCGGAAATGTTGGACATTTTTGATATAGGTTTGAACGATGCTGATTTTTCTTGGCAAAGTTCAGTTGATGCAATTTCTTATGATGCACGGATAAAACCTACAGCCAATTTAAATTGGACAGTCGTGTCTGCTTCAGACACATTTTTCTCAGCTTCCAACCTTGAAGATTGCACAGACTACCAGTGTCAAGTTCGGTCTGTTTGTGCAGAAACAAAAAGCGCTTGGTCGGCAAATACTTATTTTACTACTAAATGTTTGAGTAGTGTTAACCAATTACCCAATGGCATTGGCTTTTGGAATATTTCCCCTAATCCATTTAGGGAAAACTTGGCAGTTCATTTTGAGTTGGAATATAGTTCCTTTGTTGCGTTAGAAATTATTGACCTCAGTGGTAAAATTTTGTATGAATTGAAGAAGAAACTCGGGATAGGGGAGCATCGGGTTAATTTGGTTACCAATGAAAATCAATTGTCTCCTGGGATTTACTTTGTGAAAATAAAAACGGAAAATGGTATTGCAGCGAAAAAGGTAATACGGTTCTGATGAACGATAATAATGTTCTACAGTGAAGTCAAAATTCCTCAAACAGCTCGTCATATTCGGTCTTCCAGCCAGTCTTTTTTTTCGCATCGGTCTTTTTAGCCATACTGATGATTACTCCTTGTTTTACCAATGAAACTGCCTTTTCAATATCATCCGCAAATACCCGGTCTTCTTCTGCGTGCGTAATCCTTTCCCTTACCATCTTATGAACTGCTTCCAAAACGGCTCCTGATTTCAATGGCCTATGGAAATCAAAAGCCTGGGAAGCGCACAGCAATTCAATGGCCAATATTTTTTCTAAATTGTTCACCACCTGCATTGCTTTTCGCCCACTGATTGAACCCATACTGACGTGATCTTCCTGCCCCAAAGAGGTTGGTATGCTATCAGCACTTGCTGGGAAACACATTGTTTTGTTTTCACTGACCAAGGCTGCGGAGGTATATTGTAAAATCATAAAAGCAGAGTTCAACCCAATGTCTTTCATCAACAATTTGGGTGTTCCTTCCGCAATGCCCATGAGCGACAAATAAGTCCTCCTATCGGAAATATTTCCCAGTTCAGCAGCAGCCAAGCAGGCATAGTCCAATGGCAAGGCAAGCGGCTGTCCGTGAAAATTTCCTCCACTGATGGCCAAATTTTCATCAACAATGATCGGGTTGTCAGTTACAGCATTAAGTTCTATTGTCAGCAGTTCTTTTAAGTGAAGCCATGCATTCCTTGAGGCTCCATGCACCTGTGGCATGCACCTTAATGAATAGGGGTCTTGTACCCGGTCGCAGTCGGTATGCGAGTCCATGATTTGAGATCCTTTTAACAAACTGGCGATACGTCGTGCTACATGCATTGTACCCTTATATGGCCTTATTTTATGCAATGCTTCCATAAAAGGGCTGGCCGACCCCAACAGCCCTTCGATCATCATTGCTCCGATGATGTCAGCTTGGCTAAGGCAGTTTTGCAACCGCTCTATTACTTTCACGGCATAAGCCGCAATGAATTGGGTGCCATTTATCAGCGCCAATCCTTCTTTTGCACCCAATTGCAAGGGAGGCATTTTTTCCTTTTTTAAAACTTTGCCTGTGGGTAAAACTTTCCCTTTGTAATGTACTTTTCCCAAACCTATGAGCGGCAAAAATAGATGGGAGAGAGGGGCAAGATCGCCTGATGCCCCGACCGAACCTTGACAAGGGACAACAGGTATGACGTCGTTATTGATGTGCCACATAATCCTTTCCAAAGTCGAAATCGCTATGCCAGAATAGCCTTGGCTCAATGCATGCATTTTTAAAACGAGCATCAATTTGGCTATTTCTTCTTGTATTGGTTCACCAACACCGACGCTGTGGCTTTTTAGGATGTTGTGCTGTAAAGTGCTTGTATCATTGCTTGAAATGCGGGTGGTACAGAGCGGCCCAAAGCCCGTATTGATGCCGTAAACAGCTTCTTTGCCTGTAGCCATCTTTTCCACTACTTTCCTGCTTGCTGCAATTTTTCTCCTGGCTTCCTTATCAATTGTTCCTTTGGTTTGGCCTCGGGCGATTTGCAGGGCAAGGCCAGCGGTAAGATAGTCTTTACCGTATTTGAAATTTGGTTGGGCTTTTTTCATGCTATTGCTTTTGGCCCAAAGTTATTTCAAGGGGTATCATTTCGCCAAAGGGTGCATGACAGATTTGCTAAATTTCCAAAATTTAGTAAAACCTTTTCCTTAAAATTTTTGATTAAATGGATTCATCAAGGGCCCAAAAATTAAACTTAGACCGCCCCTGCCTCTTTTTTTGCACGCTTTGCTTTGTCCCATTTTACGGACTGGTTGCCAGCGAGCAATCGGAAGAATCCCCGATACATGGCATAGTTCATAAAACAGAAATAATAGGGCACAAAAAACGCTTTGATTTTCAGCCTTTTTTGCTCGAATAAATATCCCAACAAGGCGAAAGAATAAAATAGACATTGGGCGTAAAAGAGATACTGGTACAACGGTTTACCATTTTGCAACAATAAAATGTTTAGGATAAAAATAATAGGAAGAGCTAATGGGGCCAAAGTCCAACGAAGCGCCCGATGCGAAATATATTGAAAGGTAAGGGCAGGCTGTTTGAAAGGCACTAATAATTCCCTTAACCGCCAAAAAGTTTGCAGACCACCTGCCGCAATGCGGATTTTGCGTTTCAATTCTTCCGACATGGAGGCTGATTGGCTTTCAGCCGCAAACGCCTGCGGCTCGTACCTGACTCGGTAACCTTTTTGAGCGATGCGCATGGTCATCACAAAATCTTCTATATAAGTGTCTTTGGGGACATTCATAAATAGCTCCGTGCGAATAGAGAAAAGCTCACCCGCTGCGCCAACCACAGAGTAAAACTCTGAGTCCCAAGTTTTCAGCTTTGATTCGTATTTCCAATAAATACCTTCCCCAGCTCCAGTTGCATCCCCCTTTTTTCCAACGGCAATTCTTTTCTCACCAGCAACTGCACCCACCTTGGGGTCTTGATAATGCCTAACAATGTTTTTGATCGCTTCCGGATTTACGTCTGTATTCGCATCGGTAAAAATGGTGATAGGGGATTTAACCAAAGGCATGATCCGTTCAACGGCAGCAATTTTACCTCGCCTCTCCGGTTGGTGGAGCAGCTTGATAGTGATGCCTGGCGGGGCTTCAAAATTTTTCACTAAATCAGGGGTGCGGTCGTTCGAACCATCTGTTACAAACCAGTATTCGATTTTCCCTTTAGGATAGTCAAATGCGAGGCAGTTGCGGATTTTGTCTTCGATCCAGTCTTCTTCATTGTAGGCAGCAACGATAAACGTAACATTCGGTTCATAAATGCCAATATCTGTTGTCTTTTGTTTTTTAAAAAACAGGCGTTTTATGTTTACCAATAAGAAGAGCAGTAAACCGTATCCTAAATAAGCATAGAACACAATAAATATGGCAATCCAAAAGGTTAATTCTATTCCACTCATGCTATTGTTGGAAAATTGAAAATCTCAAAAATAAGTGCAGTAACCGTTGCGGGAAAGGGAATGTTGACGTTTTGTTTATGAATGCAATAGTACTAAACTATACAAGTCACATCAAATATTTTATTTATCTCTTTGCTAAACCAAAACAATTTTGCATTGTTGCCTACTAACTATTACCCAATAAATCCGACACATGAAAATCGAGGACGAAATTAAACAAAAGACATTCCTAAATGAGTACCACAAAGCGAATGTCAACATGTTTTACACGCAAGCATGGATGCAGCTCAAGATTCTACAGGAATTAAAACCTTTCAATATCTCACCCCAGCAGTTCAACATCTTAAGAATCCTCCGGGGAAGGCATCCCAAACCTGCCAGCATCAGGGAACTCACCGACCGCATGTTGGACAAATCATCCAATGCTTCTAGGTTGGTAGACAAATTATTGGCCAAGAACTTTGTTGTCAAATGTGTGAGCAAGACTGACAACAGAAGGATGGAAGTTGTTATCACCCAAGAAGGGCTTGATATGCTCGCTAAGGCTTCGGAGAAAGTAGAGACTTGTATTAACAAGGTTTTCAGCACGCTGTCGGTAGAGGAGGCTATCCGGTTCAATGACATGCTTGATAGAATACGAGGGTGAGCAGCCCCATTCATTAATCCCTCTCGATTTCAAAAAAAATATCCTACCTATCAAACAATCATAAATCTTAGGCGTTCCTTGATCCGTGTACATACACGTATTTAAAATAATTTTTAATATCAAAACCATTTATTTAAGTTGCTATACATTTTTTGAAAATGACTGGCTTTCAGGTCTGAAGGAAAGATTCTTCAGAGAGGGAGGTGTTTTTTTTTGATTTTTTTGCAAAAAAAATCAAAAAAAAACACCTCCCTCTCTATGGGTTTCTTCCTCTTTTGCCTGAAAAATGGCTATGAACAAAAAATGCATAGTAGTTTACCATTTATTTCCTATGAAAAAATTCAATTTGTCTTTTGTTGCTATGCTTCTTTTCAGCATTATAATTGGTTTTTCTTTCACTTTAAACCCCATAGATTCGGGTGTTTACAAAGTGAATACTACAGACAGTAACGTACAATGGAAAGGTTACAAAGTAACGGGTGAACATGCCGGTACGGTCAACATCCAATCTGGAGAACTTTCTTTTGATGACGATGGTAATTTAAATGGTGGATCATTTGTAATGGATATGGCTTCCATTAAAGTAACTGACCTTCAAGGAGAATGGGCAGGTAAATTGGAAGGCCACCTCAAATCCGCCGATTTCTTTGGTGTTGAGAAATTCCCTACCGCAAAGTTTGAAATAACAAATGTTGCCGCCAAAGGCACACCGGGCGATTACAAAATAACTGGCAACCTGACGATCAAAGAGTCCACGAAGGAGATCAGGTTTTATGCCCATATAGATAAAGAAGGAGGCAATTTGACCGCAACTGGCGAGATCAAAATAGACCGTACAGATTTTGATGTTCGGTATGGATCAGGTAGCTTTTTTGATGGTCTTGGCGATAAAACTATATATGATGAATTTGACCTGAATGTGAAACTTGTTGGTTCGAAATAAATTAATTGCCTTCTATAAACGCAAATTCAAAACGCCTGCTCCACGAATGGGGGGCAGGCGTTTTGAATTTGCGTTTTTATTTTGGATTGTTTTTTCTATGATCTCTTTGCGTTTTGATAATCAACCGCAAAGACTGGTCGTAAAACATATAATTCCAGACCCAATTGATGAAAACAAACACTCTGTTTTTGAAACCAATCAATTGGAGGAGATGGACAAATAACCAAACCAACCAGGCAAACGCACCTTGGAACTTCCAATAATTTAAATCGCAAACCGCCTTTTTCCGCCCAATCGTCGCCATTGAACCAAGGTCTTTATATTCAAACGGTTTTAGTTTTTTCCCAAGCGCCATTGCCTTAAAATTGGTGGCTAAGTTCTTACCCTGTTGGATGGCTACTTGAGCAACTTGTGGATGACCATAAGGCAAATCTTCAGAAACCATGCTTGCTATGTCGCCGATGGCAAATATATTTTCATATCCTTGAACTTGATTGAATTCATTCACCTTAATTCTGTTTCCATTTACACATACATCCTCAGGCAGGCCCTCAATTCTATTTCCTCTTACACCTGCTGCCCAAATTACTTTTTTAGCTGCTATTTTTTGCCCATCTTTCAAAGTAAGATAGTTGCCATTATAGTCAGTTACACGTGCGTTGAGTTGAACTTTCACATCAAGGTTCTGCAAAAACTTAAGCGCAGCTCCTGATGCTTCATCCGACATGCCTTTTAACAGGCAATCGGCGCCTTGGATAAGGTGGATGCATACTTTATCTGAGTCTAATTCTGGATAATCTTTTGGGATAATCTGTTTTTTCATTTCAGCCAATGCGCCTGCGACCTCAACTCCTGTTGGCCCGCCGCCAACAATAACAATATTGAGTAGCGCATTTATTTCTTCTGGGTCATCGGAAGTGAGGGCGTTTTCAAAATCTGAAAAAAGGATGTTGCGAAGCACCAATGCTTCTCCAACCGATTTCATAGGGATCACATTTTGTTCGATGTTTTTATTGCCATAGTAATTGGTATCTGCACCTTGAGCTAAAACTAAATAATCATAATTGAGGATGCCGAATGGGGTTATGACTCGATTGTTCTGTGGTTCGATTTTTTGAACTTCAGTCACTCGGATATAAATGTTCTTGTTGCGATGAAACATTTTCCGCAACGGGTACAAAATGGAACTTGGCTCCAATCCTGCTGTGGCTACTTGATAAAAAAGTGGTTGGAATTGATGGTAATTGTTTTTGTCAACTAATACGACCAGATAATTGGATCGTTTGAGTTTTTGCGCAAGGTTCAGGCCTGCAAAACCACCACCGACTATGACGATTCTTTTTTGTTCAGTCTCAGGTATGTTGATCCTCATTTTCTAATGACTTAAAGGTGTAAATCTAAACAGGAAAACAAATGTTAAAATCATTTGTTTGGCTTTTCATTTAATTCTTCTGTAATGGAGTTCAAGAACTATTTAGAATGCGGAAAAGTACAAATAAGTATAAGAAGTGGGAAATTAATATGATTGTGAATAAAAAAGATTGGCTCAATGAGATTACTAAAAATGCGTTTTCTATTTATAAAAAAAAACATTTATAGGCTTTTAAAATACCCTAAGATGTAAGTTAAACCCCGATTGATTAATGCTTCAAATTATTGGACTTTATGCTGAAATTTTTTGTATGGCCAATATGCCAACACACTGTTATACCGATAAACCGAATAAAGTCTTTTAAATATATTTTCCTCGTCATTTTTTATTGACTAATTATCATTTTGATAAAATCAACTTTAGTATTGTTCCTTATCTCCACAATGTATAATCCAGCATTAAAATTATTCAATTCAAAAGGAAGTTCATTTTTGCCAATAGCCGATAATATATTTTTATTAAAACAAGTTTTGCCTTGCATGTCGTAAATTATTATTTCAAATAATTCTTCTGAAAAGGTTGTAAAAATAGAGTTTAAATACGCCATTGTTCGGATTAGGTGAAATGGCTGAAATTATTTTAGAAGGATTGATGCCTGTGTCATTGGTTGAGGTTTCGATATAAACGGAATTAGATGTAACTGTTCCACAAATATTTGTTGCTTCCAATTTTACATCATATTTTCCAGAAGAATTAAATTCATGGGTAGGGGAATGTTCGGTGCTAAAACTCCCATCGCCAAAATACCAGATAAAGGAATCTGAATATTCCGAATTATTTTCAAAAGCAACTAAATTGTTATTTATCGTGTAATCAAAGTTAGGCTTTGGAGTTTCGTTGATTTCTATGATTTGAGAAAAAGAACTTGACCCATGAACATTAGTAACGGATAAGGTGATGGTATAAATGCCTGGACTATTGAAAGTAACTTCAATTGGCCCTTCCATTGTTGAAGTACTTGGGGTTGCTCTATTGCCGAATTGCCAGTAATAACTGGGGTTTTCCTCATTTGCGCTGTTTGTAAAAACAATTGTTTCCCCAACGCAAGCAGTGGTGTTGGAAATGTTGAAATTGGAATTTGGCTGCGTTGATCCCGTTACACTTATGTTGTCAATAAATAAAGAATTTCCATAACCATTTATATTGGTGAATTTCAACACAACCGAATGGCCAATAAAATCAGATAAATTGATTTCTTCCTTTCTCCAGTCTGATTCGGATGCAGGTAGAAACAATTGGTTTTGATTTTCTGTGGTTGATAACTCTTCCCCTTGTTTTTCGTAAATAATATTATTAAATGTTTGGCCACAATCCGTTGAAATCCCAACCCGTAATCCATCAAAATAATTACTATTATATTGGGCATATGCAACATTAAATGATAATATTGGATTTCCGACATTTCTCAAATCAATCGGCACTGCTAAAAAATCATCTTCTTGGTTTGTTTCACCATAAGAATAATTATTCATGAACATACAATTTGTCAATGCTCCATTTGCTCCAATGACTTCCTCACTTGTCCACGTAATGGCTTCATCTGGGTTTATTATTGAATAATACGGAGGAGGATTAATTGGACCATCAAAATCTTCTTTATAATCAACTGGTTCTCCGTTGCCATTGTATAGCGACAAAGAAAAAGAAGTTTCCATACTGTCATTAAAATAAGCTAAATCATTTTGTAAAATCGTAAAAACCTTTAAAGAAGACTGTGATGAGCCGGAAACGGTCATGGGCTTATTAAATTCATACGATTTTATTTGGTCGGGTAGAATTGTGCCTGGGATGATTTCTATGACAGGAGCATTTGCATTTAATGCATAAGCTATTTTAACATTGGACTGCGGTGATGTGCCAATATTTTGATAGGTAACTTTTACCGGCACTTCAGCACTGCCGCATCCAAATAAAGGCCCAGTACCAGGAGAATTTATTTTTAATACTGTGAGATCGTTTTGTTGGGAACAATTTAGTAATCCGTTATTGTATAATATGGCATGAGTACGTTCACTAATAAGGCCGTTTTCACCTTTGGCCCTGACGGCAATCCAATGATCATTAGAAGGGTTATCGTTAATAGTCGGCACATCAAATTCTGTTGCAGTAGTTACGCCAATTGGCTCCATATATTTTCCACCTAAAAGAAATATTTCATAGGAAGTTGTAGCACTTATGGGGTTGAGGTTTACTGCCTCCCATTTTATTTTAATATAGTCTGGACAGGCTTGGACGGCTTCCAGATTCATTGGCTTCGGAACAATGGAAAAAGGTACTTCGTTTTTTTCCAACAAATTAGAATTTCCTCTTAAAATTTTGACGATGGTATTACCAGAAACAGAATTTGGAACTACCCAATCGTATTTATTCGATGATGAAGGTGCATTTCCAATTAATGAATAATCTTGCCCCCCATTTGTTGAATAAAATAGGGTAAAATTGTCTCCGGTTTTGACGGCATCCCAAGTTATTCTAACGGTATCTCCTGGTGCAAAAGACTCACCACCTATTGGATGGGTCAATGTGTTTTTTTCTGTAATGAATTCCCATACGACGAAATATGAGAGCGCCCCAAAAGGTAGTTCTTTACCGTGTACATTAAATGTATAAGCTCCGGGAACAGGTTTTTCAATAACTACCTGCTCCATATTGTTCAAGTCATCAATGCCTTTTGTTGCAGGTTCGTTGAGCAGGGTAGGATTTGGAGTGGAATTCAGTACCCATGGCAGGTAAGACTCGCCACTCGCATTAGAAAGGCTTGCATCCAGATTATTGACAAGTGCTTTTGAAGTCATGGAAGATGCAGCAGGCTCGTTCCAATAGAGCATCACTCGGGCCTCAACTACTCCGTCAGGGATGAGGACTGGATGTTCGATGCGCTGCCCTTGGAAAATAACGCCTTTCGCAAAATTTCCAGTTTCCAAAGTCATAACTGCCCTAAGGCTGTTCACTTGACCCCAGCCATATATGAAATCAGGGCCTTTGTTCCCAAGGTCATTTGCCGTATTAAGGAGGACAGCTTTCAGCAAGGCAGCATCAGCAGTTTCTCCATTGTTCAATTCCCGATAAGCTTGGTGGAGCTGTGCTATAACACCGGTAATGCTTGGCGCAGCAGCAGAAGTCCCACCGAAAACCTGATATGTATTATCATGGGCTGTGGAGATATGCCCCTCTCCAAATGCAGCAATATCGGGTTTGATTCTCCCGTCGTGCGCAGGGCCTCGGCTGCTGGTATTCTCAATAGTTTCATCAGAATTGATGTTGGCAACAGTGATGCAGTTTTTGGCTTGTTTGTGGCCGCCTGTGATGTTGCCCCATTGTTCGCCGGCACCATATCCGCATTCGAGGTTGTTGGAATTACCGGCTGAGAAAACGTGCATCAATGTAGGGTTGTTGAACAATTGTTGATCGACTGTTTCCGCAATACCTGTGTAGCCTTGATTACAGCCGTTACTATAAGATGAATTCGTGATTAGCACCCCATTTTCGAGATGTAATTCCATCGTTTCGTCCAAAAAATCTGCCTGATAATCAACCACATAAATATCAGCTCCAGAGGCCATGCCTTTGTTTTTAGGATCCAGGTTTCCAGCTCCTCCAATGATACCGCAAACACCATCTCCATGAGCCCCACCTTCGGCATTAGGGTTTTCGGTCCATGAATTATCAATCCTCCCTTGAAAATCTATGTGCGGGCCGACCATCCCGTCATCCCTGCAAAGCACTCCGACACCTTCTCCGTTGTAATGCCTGCCTGATGCATAAGGAACATCAATGGCATTCGACCTATGTATCGCTCGGCCAGTATTGTCGTCTGGCCTATCAGGTGGGGCGACCAATTCAAGGAAGGCTACATAAGGTTGTTCTGCTATTTTTTTAATTGATTTTTTAGGAATGCTGACCCGGAAAAAATTATCATGGCCATTGAATTCCAGCACACCTATCCCATCCATTTCGCAAAACCGTTTTACTTCCAAATGATCGAGGTTTTTGTGAAATTTCAAATTGACCAATACATTGTTTTTGGTAACTGCCCAGTCTGGGAAGAACCCTTTTTTCAACTCAGCGGATAATTTTATTGCAGGGGAAATGGATTGGATAGAACGGACATTCATTTCACGGAACAATGTGATTTCAAAATCATTGGGAATGGAAGCGATATAAGTGTTGGAAGGAATATATTCTAAAAGTTGAATGCCGGAGTGCTTGATTTTGCCTAATACGGTTTGATTGGGTATATTATAAAATTGGATTAAACGATAGTAGTTGTCACTTATGGATTCATTTTTATCAATGGTTGAAAATTTGATGGTTTCTTCTAAGTTTTTTGGAAATACCTCTAGCCCGGTATGCAAGTATACTACTTGATTTTTTTGGGAAAAAAGCGTGAGTTGCTGGCATAACAAAATGGCAACTAAGATTGGGTTTAGTGTTCGTTTCATCAATGTTTTAAAGCGCAGGGTCGCTTCATCATAAGCAAAACCCTCTGTTTTTGGATAAATAGTGTTGGTTTAGAATTATAAGCGAGACAGTTGAAAAATGAGCAGTGGGAGTTGGCTTAAATACGCCCATTCTATAAAGAAGAGGCCACAAGGTAAAACTTATTTCTCAAAAGCCATGCATCTGAATAGGCTGAATTTAATTATTCTTCTTTGGAAGAAATAAACATAATGGGCACTTGTGCTTGCAGAAATATTAAGATAAGGTACTGGCCTTGCCCTTTTGTCTAAAAAACTGTCCCCTTTTAATAGGCTGTATTCATATCAATCGGCCACTTTCCTATATTTGCCCACTCCAAAAATGTGGGATAAAAGAAGTGATATCCTAATACTCATTAAACTGTTGAAAATCAGATTGATTAATAGTTTTTACATTCAAATTGATTAATTTCGAAACTATGCAAAAAGAACTAAAGAATATTTTTGACCAACATGGATCGAATGATGGAAAGAGCCTTGACTTTTTAACAAAAGCACTTGAGAAGAACAATGTGCAGGGCTTTGATTATTTAGAGTACAAACTTTCATTAGGAAAGCTATCACAAATGGGTGTAGATCAAGAAATTGCTTTCAAGTCGGCTTTTGCTACTGCTACCACGGTAGGGTTAACCAAAGAGAAGCTCGTTTCCTCTGCCCAACATTACAAGCAAGTACTCGGTCAGGAAAAAGCCCAATTTGACTTGGCTTTAAAAAACCAGATGGAAAAAAGGGTCAAATCAAAAAAAGTGGAAATCGAAAAGTTGAAAAAGAATATACAGGATTGGAAAAACCAAATAGAGCAATTGCAAAATCAAATTGCCAAATCGCAGGCGACCATTGATAGCGCTGACCAACATATTCAGGCAGAAATGGACAAAATCGAGCTGACCAAAGCAAATTTTGAGAGTACGCACACCAATGTTTTGCAGCAGATAGACAGTGACTTAAATAATATTCAGAACTTGATTTGAGGAGTCAGGGGTCGGGGGTCAGTTGCCTGACCCTGATCCCCGACCCCTGACTCCTTTAAAAAGCAACAGCATGGACTGTAAACAAGGGACAAACCTTATCATTGAACAAATGATAGAATTATTGGGGAAAGTGACTCCAGAAAACTATGGCCAATCTCTCAAACTTTTTAACGGATCGAGCATTGGCCAGCATTTTAGACATATCATTGATTTTTATTCTTGCCTTTGCAGAGGTGTTGATGATGGAAGGGTTGATTATGCTAAAAGGAAAAGGGATGTACTTGTCGAGACAGACCCATTTTATGCTATTGAAGTTTTCCAAAAAATACTTGAAAATACTGCTGTTTTAGTAGAGGGAGAAGAAATAGAAGTAGTTGCTGATTTTTCCTCAGAACTAAATACTGGGCGGCCTATTGTTCAGTCAACAATAGCCAGGGAACTGATGTATGCATATGATCATGCTGTCCACCACCTCGCCATGATTAAAATGGGTCTTAAAGTTGTCAGTCCAACTTTAGAAGTGAACAAAAATATCGGGGTTGCTCCTTCAACGATCAAACATTGGAATTCTACTTCAAAAACATCTTTGGCTGAACAGTAAAAGTGTATTTCAAATTATACCGAACCCTCCATTTTCCTGATTATTAAATTATGGACTATTTCAAATATGAAATTAAAACTGGCTCTACTGATAAGGAGGTGCTGATTGCCTTATTGAGCGCTGAACCATTTGACACTTTCGTTGAAAATGAAAATGGTTTTGATGCCTACTTGCCGGTAGCATATTTTGAAAACGGCATTGATGAAAATTTGGAATTGCTGCAAAAAAGATTTGATTTTTCAAATAAAAAAGAATTCATAGCTTCCCAAAATTGGAACAAAGAATGGGAATCCAATTTCAACCCCATCAGGGTGGAAGATTTTTGTGGCTTAAGGGCTCATTTCCACCCTCAGATGATTGACGTTGAACACGAAATAGTGATTACACCGAAGATGGCATTTGGTACAGGTCACCATGAAACGACTTTTATGGTTATTCAATTGATGAGAGATATTAATTTCGCAGAAAAGAAGGTGTTGGATTTTGGATGTGGCACTGGAATATTAGCTATCCTTGCTTCCAAGTTGGGTGCAAAAGCTATAGATGCGATCGATATTGAGCAAGCATCTTGGGAGAATACACTGGAAAATTGTGAAACAAATGCAGTTAAAAACGTTAATGCCTATAAAGGAGAGCTTGGCATGGTTGATGGCAACAGCTACGGCATTGTGCTTGCTAATATTAACAGAAATGTAATTTTGGATTCCCTTGTCTCGTTATCCACAATTATAGATCTCGGAGGAACTTTGGTTATATCAGGAATACTCAAGAATGATGAAATGACCATCCAAACGGCTTTAGCAGCAAATGGGTTTATGGTGAACAAAATCATTGAAAAGAATAATTGGTTGGCCATGCAATGTACCTGTGAATAAATCTGTCATTTGAGATGTTCTTGGATTTGTTTTCGTTCAAGCAAGAACCAAAAGCAATGTTCCTTCATATTATTCATAAAGCTACACTTAGAAATGAAGTACCTTATAAGCCTGTCCCTAATTTTTTCCATTTTTTCAAGTCCGCTTATTTCCCAACGGTTGGAAAGTTTCACTTTGGGCATCGAATACATTGATGAGCTAAAGACGTTTATGACTGCCAGCAAGAACTCTTCATTGGAAGACCTGTACAAGGATTTTGATAAACTTTATAAGAGCGGCTATTTTACAATGGAACAGAAAGATACGATCCAAGCTATTTCAAACCTTATGCTTAGTGAGCGGATGACGGCCAACCCTTATTTTTCAATTTACCTCACTGCTTTGATGAAAGTGAAAAATGCCGAGAATGGAGAGGAAAGGTTTAGCAAATGGCACCAAGTATTAAGGGGATTATTGACATCAAGCGACAACGTGAAAAAATCTTTTAAAAGTTTTGTCGATTTTAGCAATGACTACTTTGAGAAAAACGCTTTAAAGAGTTCCAAGACAGGTGTGAATTGGATCGTAAGATCTGGTGAAGATGAAATTGAAATTAAGGAGGGAGACGCTATCATAAAATTTGATCAATTGGACTTATTGGGAGCAAGGGGATCTGATACTATATCAATAGCACATACTTCTGGATATTATTCTACAAAAGAGAAAATATGGTATGGTACAGGAGGGAGGGTAACTTGGGAAAGGCTTGGATTGGAAAGCAATGTTTTTGTTGAATTGGACACGTATAATATAGAGGTTAAAAAGAGTATTTACAGTGCCAAAAATGCCAAAATGCATTATCCGCTATATTTTGGTTCAGAAAAAATCCTTGGGACGTTCAGTGATAAACTCGTCGTCCAAAACCAAGCAACTGAAGGCTCCTATCCGCGTTTTGAATCAAATGAATCTTTTATAGAAGTTAAGAACATTGGTGAAGGTATTAATTATAAAGGCGGGTTTCGATTGCAAGGCACGACCGTCTATGGTTTTGGCACACAAGCCCGTAAATCTGAGCTGACTTTGTTCAACAATGCTGGTAAATTGATTTATAAAGGTTTAGCAGAATTGTTTACAATAAAGAGGGGAGAAAAGATTGTAGGGGAAAGGGTAGAGTCAACCTTATTTTTTGATAAAGACTCTATTTTTCACCCATCTGTCAATTTGCGCTTTGAAATTCCTAATAGAAGGTTGGTACTGGCTCGCGGACAAAGGGGGAGCGACCGAAATCCTTTCACAAATTCCCTTCACCAAATGAACATCGATTCGGATCAATTAGAATACAATGTGGAAGCAGACAGTATTTATATCGGACGAAAAAGCATCGGGTTTGCAAAAAGTGTATCGCCTTCCGTGTTTGAGTCACTTAAATATTTTGAGGAAGGGGATTATCGCCGCATGCAGAATATTTCAACAACTAACCCGATTGCCCTCATGAAAGTGGCCTACCTTGAACAGGGAGATAGAGTATTAGATGCGGACTATTTGGCGAAAAAACTTAACCCTAAATATTCAGTCGAGAATATAAATTCTTTACTGTATGACCTTGTGGCTAAAGGTTTTGTCAATTATGATTCAGAAAAACAGCAAGTTGAATTGAAAGACAAAATATTCCATTACGCTGATGCAAGCCAAAAGAAAGTGGATTATGACAACCTGCGCATTATTTCCGAAACAAAAGAGACTAATGCTGTCATGGACCTTAAATCGCACGCTATAGAAGTTACTGGCGTAAATAATGTGGAATTCAGCACTGCCCAAAAAGTGGGTTTAAAGCCAGATCAAAATACCGTAACGATCAAAGAAAACCGGGACATGGAGTTTGGCGGTAAATTGTTTTCCGGGTTTACTGTTTCTTCGGGAAAAGATTTCCATTTTTCATACGATGACTACAACATCAAGCTTGATTCCGTAAGCTATTTTGATATATATGTCCCAACTGGAAATATCAATAAAGATGGACAGCCGGAAGCCTACTCGCTTGGCTCAAGGATCGAGAACCTGAGCGGGGTGATGCTTATAGATGCCCCTTCCAACAAATCAGGAAATGAGGACATTGCCCTATTCCCTTCGCTTGAAAGTAAATCTAATTCTTATGTCTATTACGAAAGTAGGAGCATACAAAATGGCGTCTATGGAAGAGATTCTTTTTATTTTAAATTAGACCCTTTCAGCTTCAATGGCCTCGATCGGTTTGGCCCGCAAGATGTTAAGTTCAAGGGAAAAATGCACTCTGCTGACATCTTCCCGGTTTATGACGAAACACTGGTCATTAAAGAAGATTCATCACTTGGGTTTTATACAAAAACACCTTCTGAAGGTTATCCCGCTTATCTTGGAAAAGGGACTTTTATAGGTGCTATTGATTTGAGCAACAAAGGCTATAAAGGGCATGGATTTTTGAACTATCTCGGTGCAAGCCTCGATTCTAAAGATTTGGTTTTTCGGCCAAAACAATTGACGGGTAGTGCCGAAAGGTTTGACCTTGAGGAGGAAAACACTAATGGAGTGGAAGTCCCCCAAGTAAGGGGATATGATATCACGATGGATTGGAGGCCCTATAAAGACAGCATGTACATCAAATCAGAAGAGTCTCCTTTTGAGTTGTACAAAGATGGACGGCACAGGCTGGAAGGCACTTTGATCTTAACCCCTGGAGGATTAAAGGGAATTGGTCTATTTGACTGGGACAAAGCAAGCATGACATCCAAAATGTTTGAATTTGGGGTGCATTCAGCAGCAGCAGATACAACCAACTTGCGGATCAAGGCATTCGATGCAGATGCTATTGCACTTTCAACTTCTAACCTGAATGGGAAAGTTGATTTTTCTAAACAAACCGGAAATTTTAAGGCCAACGCTGAGTTCCTGACCACTACTTTGCCCTACAACCAATACGAAACCTCCTTTAATGAATTTGATTGGGACATGAAAGAAGAGACTGTCACATTTAAGGCGCATGAGGGGAAAACCGGTAAATTCCTTTCCATCCATCCTGATCAGGATTCTCTAAATTTCAATGGTACAGCAGCACTTTACGACCTGAAAACCAACTTGTTAAAAATCGGAGGTGTGCCATATATCATTTCTTCTGACGCATTTATTTATCCTGAAACTGGAGATATTGAAATTTCTCCTGGTGCTGTAATGTCTGAATTGACCAATGCCAAAATAATAGCGGATACGGTTTCTAAATACCACGTCATCAATAAAGCCACCGTCAATATTTTAGGAAGAAAAGAATATCGGGCGAGTGGGTTTTATGAATACAATATCGGAGACAAAGAGCAGGAAATTGAATTCAAAGAAATCACTGGGACAAGGGTAGGCAAAGGCAAAAGAAGTGAAAAGAGATCGGTCACCCGTGCAAAAGGAGAAATCGACATCCGGGAACAGTTTTACATAGATCATAAGACCCTGTTTCAAGGCACAATAAACTTGAATGCGGATCAACCCAACCTCGGTTTCGACGGATTTGCTAAATTGGAATCGGAGACTTTGCCATCCTTGCACTGGTTCTCCATTCAATGTGAAGGAGATAAAAACGATCTGGCCATTGCCTATAAAACGCCTTTGAATCCTGAAGGTGAAAGCCTCCAAGTCGGCCTTTTCCTAAGCAAGGAGATGGCTTCTATGTATCCTACGGTTTTAATGCCGAAATTTTTTAGGAAAGACCGCTCTATCTTACCTGTCAATGGCTACATGCAGTACGACGAAAAAGAAGACAAATTCATTTTTGGCGATTCGTTGAGGATCTTTGGCGGCGATGGGGCTTATGCTGGCAACCAACTCATTTATGATAATAAATCAGGTGGATTGGAGATGGAGGGAAAATTGGAACTGGGCAGTGGCCTGAAACATGTAAGTGTAAATGCTGCTGGTATTGTAAATACTGCGTTTGGGGAAATGGTCGTGGACACGCTGCTGGGCAGTTCAGCCATGAATTCAAAGACATCCATTGAAGCACTTTTTGGTGCCAATATCATTATCCCAGACAATTTGTTGAAAATCATGACCAATGATTTTAAGGCAAGTTCATTTGATGCAAGCCCTATTGTTTACGCATCAGATGTCACATTCTATAAAAAAGCGGTCGCCAATTTTTTCCCAAAAAGTGAAGCTATTGATAAAGCTGTTGCTGGATTGGCTTTAGGCACATTTACTGTTCCCAAAAAACAAAACAACTATACTTTTCTATTTGGCAAAACACCAATGATTTGGGACGTTGACTACCAGTCATTCGTTTCCACGGCAGAAAAACTTCCAATGATCAGTATCAATGGGGAAATGTTAAATGCCAATGTCACGGGCTATATTGAAATGAAAATGCCCACTAATGAAGATGACCGATTGTACATTTACCTTAAATCACCGAGCCAGTTGTATTACTTCTTTGGTTACAAGCAAGGCATTATGAATGTAGTCTCCAACAATACCCGGTTCATGGAAGAGGTAGTGGGCATGAAAGACAAAGAGCGGATTATCAAAATGGGCGAGGACGATACTTATGAAATACAGGCTGTTGAGCCATCCACTGCCAATGCATTTGTGAACAGGGCACAAGCAGTCGCTAAATAAAAGGTTGGGAGTCAGGAGGAATTAAACCTGATTCCTGGCTTCTTTCGTCTCACATATCTATTGAACATTTTTAGTATTAGTTGAAACCGACAGATATTGCTGTTTTTTTTAAGAATCAACCGATAACCATAGCGGCCGGCGCTAAGCTACGATATGGCTACTTGGTATAATTTTAGCAAATTCAGGTCGAAGCTGAGGCTATTTAATCAATGGATAAACCTTTACTTGTACATATATTCCTTCTGTTGTCTTCCCTGTTGGCTTTACAGTTTCCATCCATTTTTTTTGATGAAATGTTAGGGGCGGAGAGGCATCCCATCGAAAAGACGGGCCTCTTGGCAGTCCAAATTGAAGCTACTCCCTCAGGTAGCTTGCCTGACCAATTGGCTGGTTACTGTCAAACTGGGCAAAGCACCGTCACTTTTACCAATCTTGGGATGGCAAATGACCCTGCTCAATCCATCATTACAGACCTTTCCTTGGGTATAGCTTTAGGTGATAATTTCCTACTTCAAGATGGTGGCTTCCAAATAAGAGCTATTCGGATCGCAGGGGTTGATATTACTTCATTTAGTTCAGTCAATTCAATCGCCGATAATAACCTTTTTTCAACTGATCCTGACGGGCCTGGTGGTTTGTCCGATGCTGATAACGATGGTTTTTTTGACGATTTGGAACTGGGACAATCAGTCGAAGTCACAGCGAACTATGTTTTTGATTGCGCACAGGCAAATGCATTTGATTTGGCAAGTAATTGCCTGAATAATGCCAATTCCTCTTTGAATGCCCGTTTGGAATATTTTGAAAACGGCCAACCTCAAACGTTTGAACTAAATGACTACCTGAGACCCGCAAATGATAATGTTGAACTTGACAACACGACGGCAACCGATGCTTTTGCAGGGGTAGATACTTTTCAAATATCCCAGACACAAACCCGCCGAATTCGGTCGTTTGAATCGAACTGTAGCGGCAATGGACAATTTCTTGTTGACATCACCTTCCCTAATGGCTTTGTCCCTATTGTCGATGATATAGTTTTATTGAAAAATGATTTAGACGAAGCGCCATTCATTTCATCTGATGCGAATGGCAATGTATTGAGCTTAGTATATGATGCTTCTTTTACTAATATTCTCAGTGGTGAGTATGATTTAGAAATGACTTTTACCTCTACCTGTTTTATGGAATTGGGTGAGACGTCTGTCTTCGTTTCATTTAGCCACTATTGTCCTGATTGTGATTGTATGCACCTTTGGTTTTGTGGGGATGTAGCGGGGCCTACTTTTCATGCAACTGCCCCTCCATGTCCTGGCGGAGTTTTAATTGACTGTACTGAAGGCCTGCAAACGCTCTCCTTTGAGGCAAACCGGCAAACCTTTGGATTTGCCGATCCTGATTTTACTATTCCATTCAATTCAGCCGAGGCAAATACCAAAGCGGCCATGCCCTGTGATAAAGTTAATATGCAAGTAGTGAGTGTTGTTGGGCGAGCACCCATAAATGATAGTATAGGCATCGTGATTGAATACGGCGACCCCGGAAGCATGGCAAGCGGAGAGGAGTTGTTCAGCTATGAAAATGGGAACCTAAGGATAACCCATGAGGGGTCAGAAATAAATTGCCCAGCTGACATCTCCGTTTTATCTACCAATTTGAGCAGCAATGGCAATACGTTGACTTTTAATTTAAATAATTGTGTCTCATCGCTTGGGTTTTCATTGAACGAAGGTGATACCCTGGATTTCACAGCTGTGTTTTCCATAAACCCAAATGGTTTGATAACCAATGAGTTTTTGGTTATCCCCGATTTTAGGGCATTTGGATTTGCCACAATTGATGGGATCAACCATTCGTGTGATGATTTCGGTGAAGCATTCGTCGTTGGCCGTAGCAGGGCGGTTTATGATTTCCCCAACCCTGCTGATGGAAGGATCTCTGGTTGTAGTCAAAGGGACCTACATTATAGATTGTTTGTCCCTGAAAATGATTTTATCGAAGAATTTGGAAATGAATACAGAGCTGCTCAAAAAATAGATTCTTTCGTCTTTGATTTTGATCCTGCTCTTTTGGATGCTTATTCTGATATTGAAGTAGTGGTTTCTATTCCAGGCCATCCTTTTTTTGGAAACGCCCATTTCCCAATACCCTCTCTGACTACGTCTCCTGATGGCCATTATGTGGCCCATTTTGATACTTTGGATTATGTACCTTCTTTAAATATTGTTGAAGAATACTCCTTTGACCTGAGGCTAACACTTACGCCAACCTGCTTAGCTGATCAAAACGATGAAATTGAATTATTATCCAATATTTATTACCAAGACCGATATCATGCATTAAATATTGATGCTGGAAATTGTGTTATCAGTAAGAACGAGTCTGGCAACAATACCTTAGTTTATACATCCCCACCCGAAATAGTTTTGGATTTGGTGACTTCGCCTTTTGATACTGTGCAAGGTGGCCAGGCTGAATGGGTGTTGGAGATTTGCAATAATTCAAGCAGTGTTGATGTTGATGTGGTTTGGTTTGCGGTCGAGGATATTACAGGATCATTAAATGTCATTTCAGTTGAAAACATTACTGACCCAAATAACCCTTTAGCAATTCCCTTGATTCCTTATGGCATAAACAATATTTATGGTTTTGCTCCATCTCTATTGGCAAATGAATGCGTGGAACTCCGCCTTTTGGCGAATATTGATGGCTGCCAAAATTTGAATTTCGATTTTATAAGTGGTTTGAATTGCACGGATTTTCTACAGCCCAATTGGACACCAGACGATAATACCTGTGGTGAAGTGAATGTTGATTTGGCTATTGTAAATAATGGAAATTCTTCTGTAAGTCTAACTTTCAATAGTGTAACGAGTATTTGTCAAAACACTGGGGAATTGGTAACGGTAAATGGTGTTTTGACAAGTGCCGACAACCTGCCATCGGATGATTTTACCATTTCATTTATTTATGACGTAAATGGAGATGGAGAGATACAACCTAATGAACAAACCATTTATCAGGAAGGTCTAACCGGAAGTATTTCACCATCTTCTCCATTATCTTTCGAAATGTCTTTTGCAGTGACTCCAGAAGAAAGTTGTAATGTCATTGCCGTCCTCGGTGCAGCCACTACGGAATTGTGCGGTGGGGTAGAAGTGGCTATGCCGTTACCTCAATTGTTCAATGCAGGAGCTGATCAATTCTTTTGTACCCTCAGCGGAAGTACTGCCTCAACTTCTTTGGGCGACCTAAATTGTTCAACGGGCGGTTATAATTATTTTTGGTCTGCTTTGCCTCCCGCCTCAATAAATGATTTGGATGACCCAAGTTCTCCAACACCTACCATGACCATTGACTGGGCAAATGTTTTAGGTGAAAACCTCATATATATTTTGGAAACCCAACGAAACGGCTGTGGTTTTTCTTCTTTTGATACCGTTACCGTTTCTTTACCAAGTTCAAGTGAGGGTTTTTTCCAAACAGATACCATTTACTTACAAGCTGCGAATTGCTTCGCAACGGCAGAATATTGCTTAGGAATTACCCAAAGTGAACTTCCCGACTTTGAAATAATGGTAAATAACGCTCCCTATTCTGCGAATGATTTGGTCGATTGCAATGGAAACGAATTGGCTGTTCAGCTTGCTCCAGGGGCATATGAATTAGTAATGACAAATCAAGTATCAGCTTGTAGCGATATTATTTTTATCCATGTTAGCTGCACGCAAACAGAGGTACTGCCAATTACCCTTCTTGTACATGAATCCGATACGGTTTGTTTTTCCTCAAATGAATTGACCAGCCCAATTCAAGCAATTACGAATTTATGCCCTGACGGCGAATTCGTTGAGTATGAGATTTTAAATGATTCATGCATTGTTCTGACCGGACTTTTTGTTGGTGGGGAAATGGCATGTTTTATTGCATGTGATGACAATGGTTTTTGTGACACTACTTTTATAAATACCACTGTTCTCCATCCCATTCAAGGCGTGGTGTATGACACCCTTGTTGTTTCTCAAAATGATGCTTATTGTTTTGATGAAAATCTCTTGAATATTGCAGGTTCAATCTCCTCCATTGAAAATATATGCCCAATTCAATCAGGTAATGATGTGGAATTTACACTTGACGCCACGAATAATTGTATTCTCTATGATGCCCTGTTTATAGGTACAGATACAGCTTGCGTTAAAATCTGTGATGAATTTGACAATTGTGATACAATCAATGTCTTCGTCACGGTTGTGCCAGGGTTCACGGAGTTGGATACAGTATTTATTTTTGTTGATACCAACACTTTTTGCATCGATGATATGTTGCTCCCTGGCGACAACCTGATAGTTGAGGATGTTTGCCCAGAAAATAATGGAGAACAAGTTTTCTTTGAAATTGTCGGCAACTGTGTGTCTTACGCAGGCAATGCAATCGGTGAGGATTCTATCTGTCTGAGGATTGAAGATGAGTTTGGTAATACAGCTCTAATAGACCTCATCGTAACTGTTGTTATGACTACACCCGAAACTATTTGTGATAATATTTTTATTGGCGAAATAAAGGAGTTTTGCCTTGATACTACCGAGTTGCCAGGCATTTATACTGATTACCAGATATCCTTCGATAGCAACAATCCAGAAAATGTTTCTTTCGATCCCAACTTCGTCAGTTTATGTGTGAGGTATGAAGGCCTGGCAGAAGGACAAGATAGTTTTAATATTGCTCTTTGTGACCATTTCGGTTTTTGTGATACAACTTCTTTTTGCATAACGGTAGATCCTTATTTTGACCCGCCAGGACTTAGGGATGACAGCACCACTACCATAAAAGAAACGCCCATTGTTATTGACCCTTTAGCGAATGATACTGTTTTTGGTGGTATTTTAGATTATTTTATTCTTGACCCTCCAATTTCAGGAAGTGCATTAATAAACATAGTAGATGGTTCAATTACCTATGTGCCTGACCCGCCATTTTGTGCCCGTTGGGATCAATTTAGTTATGTAGTCTGTAACCCAAATGGATGTGATACAGCAGTTGTCAATGTTTTTATAGAATGTGTTGAACTGACCATATTTAATGCCGTTTCACCTAACAACGATGATGTGAATGACTACTTTTACATCGCCAAAATTGAAAACTTCCCCAATAACCGACTTTGGGTTTACAACCGCTGGGGAAATCAGGTGTTTGATTCAGGCAATGAAGGCTATAAAAACAATTGGCCCGGCACTTGGGGGGATGATATAGACTTGCCAGACGGGACTTATTATTATATCCTTGAGTGGATTGACAATGATGTGACCACCGTACAAAGAGGGTATTTTGAAATGTACAGATAACACAAATTTTCAGCCTGTTCTTTTATTGAACAATTGAAAGTATAATTGAACTTGAGGTTGTAGTTGGAAATTCGAATGAATTATATTGTTTACGACATTGAGGCGACGTGCTGGGAGGGAGAGCCTTCCCAAATGGTGCAAGAGACGATTGAAATTGGCGCCCTGAAATTGGATAGATTTGGAGAAGTACTTGGCACATTTGAGCGATTTGTCCGTCCGTCCATCCATCCAAATTTATCATTGTTTTGCCGCCAATTGACCACTATTGATCAAATATCCATCAACCGGGCAAGACCATTTCCAGAAGTGGTCGAGGATTTTCAAGAATGGGCCGGAGTATTTGATGGAGAGGAGTACCTGCTTTGTTCATGGGGAAGTTTTGATAAAAAAATCCTCATTCAGGATTCTGAACTTCATGACCTTGACCCTTGCTGGACAGAACAGCACATAAATATTCGCCGTCAATATCACGACTTGAAAAACTGGCGGACTTATAAAGGACTGAAAAGGGTAGTGGAATTGGAAGGGTATGAATTCACTGGCATTTATCATCGGGGCATTTCAGATGCACATAACCTGGCCAAAATTTTTGTAAAATATATAGATGAGTGGCAATATTGAAATGGATGGTTTCATTGCTGCATTGTTTCATTGTTTGCAATCGCAGCTTTTAATTTAGATTGAGTACTATTATAAAATATGGAATAAGAATCAAAACAGCCTCCCTTCTCCGTTGCTAATCACCTATAAACTAATCATTAATCACTTTTCAATAATGAAAAAATTCTTTCAAGTAAGTCTCTTATTTATCGCCTTCATGGCAATCACGAATACCGCTTTCTCTCAGAAAAAACTGAAAGAAGGTGTTGTGAAATTTGAACTCAATATGGACGCTCTCGGCGATTCTCCAGAAGCGGCCATGATGGGCGGCACTTCCCTTGACTTTTATTTTAAAGGGAATATGCAAAAAATGGACATGAACATGATGGGTGGCATGATGCGTATCCAAACAATAATACCCCTTGACAAACCAACTGAGGGGGCCATGTTGATGGATATGATGGGTCAAAAAATTCAGGTAACTGAAATGAACGAAGAAGAAATTTCTTCAAACAATAGTTTCATGAATATGGACAACGTAGAATCTGTTACTTACGACGAAAAGGACATAAAAGAAATTGCTGGCTACCCTTGCTACTTCGCCAAAATAAAAACCAAGGATGGCCTTTCCATGAAATATTACATTACCGAAAAAATACAGCCACCCATAGGTGTAAAAAATAAAGATGCAAATGTCCTTAAAGGGTATCCGCTCGAAATGATTGTTGATACAGGGCAAGGAATGGAAATGACTTTTACGGCCAAGGAGGTGAGCAAGGAAGTATCCGATGACGATTTTAAAAAAGGAGAAGGTTATACGCCCATGACTATGGAAGAATTCCAAAAACAAATGGGTGGAATGGGGCTTGGAGGTTTTGGAAATTAAATGATTCAAATCAGGAGGTAATTTTTACTGCCGAAAATAAGTTTTTAATAATAGTAAAAACTTATTTTCGGCAGTAAAAATTACCTCCTGATTTGATTTTTAATAAAGGCCATGGAATTAATTTTTCAAGGCTTCTTTTTTTTTATGAAAAACCGATAAATAATAACACCTTCATTTTCCTACATAATTCTGCGGCGTTATATTTTTTAATTCTTTTTTTATTTTTTCTTCCACTTTTAATTGATCAATAAAACTATGAATATCATCTTTGGTTACAGAAATTTTTCCCCTTGTTAAATCTAAAAGTGCCTCATAAGGTTTTGGATAATTTTCCCTTCTTAAAATATTTTGAATAGCCTCAGCAACAACCATCCAATTATTTTCCAAATCCTCATTTAATTTATTTTCATTTAATAGTAATTTCCCTAACCCTTTTTGGATGGATTTAAAAGCAATTATGGTATGCCCCATTGGTACACCAATATTTCTTAAAACAGTGCTGTCTGTTAAATCCCTCTGTAGTCTGGAAATGGGTAATTTTTCTGCTAAATGCCCAAATAGAGCGTTAGCGATTCCGAGATTGCCTTCTGCATTTTCAAAATCAATTGGGTTCACTTTATGCGGCATGGCAGACGAGCCAATTTCACCTTTAATTGTTTTTTGTTTGAAATATTCCATCGAAATATAAGTCCATATATCCCGACATAAATCGATTAAAATAGTATTGATTCGGCTGAGGGAATGAAAGGTAGCTGCGAGGTTGTCATAGTGTTCTATTTGTGTGGTTGGGTGGGAGCGTTCAAGGCCGAGGTATTCATTGACAAAATGGGTGGCAAATGAGCGCCAGTCAATTTCAGGATAAGCTACATAATGAGCGTTTAGATTGCCAGTTGCGCCACCAAATTTTGCACTGGTCGGGATAGCTTTCAATTGTTCAACTTGCACATTTAAACGCTCAATAAACACTCCGAGTTCTTTGCCCAAAAGGGTAGGGGAAGCAGGTTGTCCATGAGTTCGGGCGAGCATGGGTATGTTTTTCCACGCCATTGCGAGGTGTTGTAAAAAACTTATGACCTCGCCAAATAATGGTACATAAACGGATTCTATGGCATCCAATAAAAGCATTGGTGTTGCCGTATTGTTGATGTCCTGGGAGGTGAGTCCAAAATGGATAAATTCCTTGTATTGGGAAATGCCAAGGCCGTCAAATTTTTCTTTTAGAAAATACTCGACTGCCTTTACATCATGATTGGTTACCTTTTCCGTTTCTTTAATTTGCTTTGCATCTTCTTCAGAGAATTCGTCTGCTATTTGGTCGAGCTTGTCCAAATTCGAAGGATCGAATGTTTTCAACTGTGGAAGCGGCAGCTCACAAAGAGCCCGGAAATATTTCACTTCCACAAGCACCCGGTATTTAATTAAAGCAAATTCAGAAAAATAAGCGGAAAGTTCTTTTGTTTTGCTGGCGTATCTGCCGTCAATAGGGGATATGGCTGTTAGCATAGATTGGCTTTTGGCTTTTGGCCTTTAGCTTTTGACCATTGACCACAAGCAGCCAACAGCCTATAGCCAATGGCAAATAGCTGAGAAAAGCGCAAAGGTAATGTAGCAAGGAAAAACAGTTTGGTTTTGTGTAAAATAAAAAGTGCCATCCTAAAGATGGCACGACAACATAACCATGAAAATAATTAACCAAACTTTATATTATAGGAATTTTAGGCGCTTTTGATTTTTAGATTAAAGTGCCTGACGATGTGCATTAGTGTTTCAGATGTGAGGGGTTTTGTATTTGAGAACCACTCTTTTCTTGAGGCCAAACACTTTAAAAATCAATTTAAATTAAAATCTTTCATATGTTTAACAAGTACTGTACCAAAATAAAACGAAGTACATTTTTTTGGATATTTTCAATATTCTTAATATTAAGTGCATGTAGGACAGGACCGCCAAAGCCGCCATACACAATTGTTCAAAACTTAGTAACTGACACATGCATGGTAGTTGCTGAGCATCCATTGGCAGCTAAAGTTGGTGTTGAAATATTACGGGCAGGTGGCAATGCAGTGGATGCAGCGATTGCATCTCAATTTGCCTTGGCAGTCGTTTATCCACGTGCTGGCAACATCGGTGGGGGTGGATTTATGGTCATCCGCTTGGCGAATGGCGAATCGGGAGCGCTCGACTACCGGGAGCAAGCCCCTGCTGCCGCTCATAGAGACATGTACCTTGATAGTACTGGTGCTGTTATAGATCATATGAGTAAGGAAGGGCATTTATCGGTTGGCGTGCCCGGTACAGTTGCAGGTATGTGGGAAGCTTTTAATAAATACAGTAAATTAAAACAATGGAACCGATTGTTGGCGCCTGCCATCAATTTGGCAGAAAAGGGTTTTAAAATTACGACGCCTGAGGCCAAGCGCCTGAATGATTTTAAGGATCAATTTAAAAAGCACAACGAAAATGCCGCTCCATTTGTAAAAGCATTGCCGTGGAAAATGGGAGACCTTCTTGTGCAGCAAGAATTGGCAAGTACATTACGCCGTATTAGCGAGCAAGGGGTTAAAGGCTTTTACGAAGGCCAAACTGCCGAACTAATAGTTACAGAAATGAAAAGCGGCAATGGATTGATCACTTTAGAAGACCTGAAAAACTACAAGGCTGTTTGGCGGCAACCTGTTATTACCCAACATAAAGAGTATAGCATTATTGCCATGCCTCCACCCTCAAGTGGTGGTGTCGCTATTTCGCAAATTTTGGGAATGATTGAGCCTTACTCCATAAAAGAATTTGGCTTTCAGATGGCAAAATCAGTTCATGTCATTGTCGAAGCGGAGCGAAGGGCATATGCCGACCGATCTGAATATTTAGGCGATAGCGATTTCTATCCAGTTCCAGTTGACTCTTTAATAAATGACAAATACTTATCAGTACGAATGGCTGATTTTGATGAAAACCAAGCATCTGTCAGCGAATCAATCCATACCGGCAATTTCAAACAGGTTGAAAGTTTTGAAACAACCCATACTTCTATCATAGATGGAGCGGGCAATGCTGTTTCGGTCACGACTACGTTGAACTTGAATTATGGCTCAAAAGTGCTTGTTTCAGGTGCAGGTTTTTTCCTGAATGACGAAATGGATGATTTTAGTGCCAAACCGGGCGTACCGAATTATTTCGGCCTTATCGGTGCAGAGGCCAATGCCATCCAGCCAGGCAAGCGTATGCTGAGTTCAATGGCGCCGACAATTGTGACAAAGAATGACGAGCTGTTTTTGGTATTAGGAACACCAGGAGGCTCAACCATAATCACGGCTGTTGTACAAACATTTTTAAATGTCATTGAGTATAACATGCCATTGGATGAAGCAGTTGCAGCCCCAAGATTTCATCACCAATGGCTTCCAGATGAAATAAAGGTAGAACCCTCAGCCATTGATACCGTAGAAAGGCAGAAGCTATGGGACATGGGGCATCATTTAAAGGAAGTCGAAAGAATGGCATTGATAAAGGCAATTCAGGTTTTACCTGATGGGAATTTGCATGGTGTTGGTGATCCAAGAAATGAAGATGATCATGCAGAAGGATTTTAAATGAAAAATGCGGTGAACATGTTTAATTTTTTGTAAAGAATTTCCAGCCATGAACTTTTTGTAATTTGCTTCCGTTTAAAGGTCGTATTTTCGCTTCGTTTTTCGCCTGCCATCGTTGCCTGCCGAATTTAATTAATATGAAAATAAGATCATTGCTTAACTTAATTATACTGAACCATAATAGGTTTTGTGCAAATCATTTTTTTTTGTTGAGATGGTTGAGGAGGTTTAGACGGTTGAGTTCTCATCCGTCTAAACCTCCTCAACCATCTCAACTATATTTTTTCAAATGCACAAAATCTAAAGTGGCCGAGTATAACCAATCTAATAATTTGCTAATTCATTGAAAACCAATTTATTAAACCAACTAAAGTGTGCTGAAAAACAATCAATAACCAGCAACCAACAATTATTTAAAATTAATGAAAAAGAAGAAATTTAAAACCAGAACCAAAAAACTGACCCAACCCCAATTGCAGAAAAGTATATACTACCTTCTTAGTAAAAACGCAGTTAAAGTTTTTAATCCGAAACAAATCGCTAAAAGATTGAAGCTCCAAAATTCAAGGGATTCTATCATGGATGCCCTCAAGGTTTTAGTGAAAAACAACCAGATAGTTGAACTTGGAGATTACAAATACAAGATGGTCGGCGGTCGCCGTTCGCTAGGCCAAAGGGGTACGGCCAAAGGAACGGTGGATAGTACCCGCACTGGGGCTGCTTACATAGACATTGAAGGAAGGGACGACGATATTTACATCGCTCCCAAAAATATGGGTACAGCCATGCACGACGACTTTGTGGAGATCAAATACTGGATGCCAAGAGGACGCAGGAAGCCAGAAGGAGAGGTTGTACGTGTGATAAAAAGGGCTTCCGAAAACTTTGTGGGAACACTCTACGTACGCAAGTTGAATGCTTATGTAATTCCTGTCAGAGTAGATGCCAACGTAGAAGTAATTGTTGATCTTGATGATCTTAAAGGCGCTGAAGACGGCGACAGGGTAGTGGTCCAGATTATAAAATGGCCATTGAAAAAGGGTGCGAGAGCAAAAGGAAAAGTAACTGCCGTACTTGGTGCGGAAGGAAGCGATTTGGAGATGAACACCATTCTCATCAATGCCGGTTTTAACCTGACCCACGACGATGAAACGATTGCGGAAGCCGAAAGCTATCCATCGGAAATTACCCAAGCTGAAATTGACAAGCGAAGAGATTTCCGCGGCACTACTACATTTACGATTGATCCTGCCGATGCCAAAGATTTTGACGATGCCCTATCTATTGAATTTTTGGAAAATGGGCATGTCGAAATAGGTGTCCACATCGCAGATGTGACCCACTTTGTGAAGCCCGGGTCGGCTCTCGATAAGGAAGCGTACAAGCGCTCCACTTCTGTTTATTTAGTGGATCGGGTATTGCCTATGCTGCCCGAAAGGCTATCCAATGGACTTTGTTCCCTGCGACCAAATGAAGACCGGCTGACCTTTTCTGCTACTTTTGAATTTGATAAAGATGATAAGGTCGTGAACCGTTGGTTTGGCAAAGGGATCATCCATTCAGACCATCGTTTTGCGTATGAAAAGGCGCAGGAAGTTATGGATAATAAGGAGGGCGTTTTTGCCGACGAGTTGAAGTTAATTAATAGGTTGGCCAAAAAAATGCGCAAAGCAAGGTTTAAAAATGGAGCTATTGATTTTGACATGTACGAAGTCCGTTTCCGTTTGGATGACGAAGGAGTACCAATTGAAGTTTATGTGAAAGAGCGGCTTGATGCCCACATGTTGATTGAGGAATTTATGCTCTTGGCCAACCGGGAAGTAGCTACCTACATGAACAAGCGGGTGGAGGGAAAGGCCGAAATCCCATTTGTTTACCGGGTGCATGATTATCCAAACCCTGATAAGGTGGCCGAGCTGGCGCTTTTTGCAAAGGAGTTAGGCTTTGAAATGAAAACCGGATCACCTAAAGAAGTAGCCAAATCTTTCAACCGATTAGTCAAAGCAGCTGAGACCGATCCTGGGCTACATCTTTTACAGCCTCTTGCCGTAAGGACGATGGCTAAAGCTGAGTATTCTGCCAACAACATTGGCCACTATGGTTTGGCATTCGATTACTATTCCCATTTCACTTCACCCATACGTCGATATTCAGATGTATTGGCGCATAGGATTTTGGAAAAAAACTTAGGTGATAACGAATGGCGAGTGGATAAATCAGAGCTCGAAGAGATGTGCAAGCATATTTCTGCCCAAGAAAGAAAAGCCATGGTGGCCGAGCGGGAAAGTATCAAATATAAGCAGGTCGAATTTATGGAAAAACATGTCGGAGAGGTATTCGAAGGGTTGATTTCTGGAATGATAGACCGCGGCATTTTTGTGGAACTCATTGCCAACAAATGCGAAGGAATGGTTGGGTTTGAAACGCTTTCCGATGTATACGACATTGATGAAAGCCGCCTCTATGCCCGTGGAAAACGGACCGATCGCCTGCTTAAAATGGGCGATAAAGTAAAAGTGAAAATATTAAGGACCGACTTGGCCAGACGGCAGATTGATATGGTACTCATCGAGTAATATTGCCTGTTTGATTTTGTGAAATTACACTTGGATGAAGAAAAGGTATTCAGCACAACTGACAAGGAATTTAAAAGTTCAGAACCAACATTTTTTTGGGTCTATGAACAAATTGTTTTCAAGGTTAAAGGAACTGGACATTTTTCCTGATACCATCACGAAATTAACCACATGCGCTGCACCAAATTCTTAGCTCGCCACAAATTTTACCATATCACATTTAATAGCTTAGTACTTATCTGTATTCACAATATCCAATCACTCGAGTTTGGATGGTGATACGACTGCTATTGTTTCAAAAAAAAATTATTCAAAAAACTTAGTTAATAAAATATTTTATTATCTTGCGCCAGATTTCAAAAAAAAACTATTCTCTATTAGGCGGAAATTTCAAATGATTTTATGAGGCAATTGAGGAATTTCAAACCGAGCAATAATGGCACTAGCAAAGAAGGCCGCCAATTCAAGCAATTGAAAAGCATTGTCAAACATTTATCAAAATCTGTTGATGCACTTACGATACCAGAGATAGCAGATCATGTGAAGATTAGTGTCCCTACTGGCACAAAGTTGATTAAAGAACTTCTGTTGAAGGGGCTGATAATTGAGGATGGAAAGAAAGAAGTGGAAAATGGCCGTCGTCCAAATGTTTACACCTTAAACAAAAAGGAATTCTATGCGGTTGGTGCCGAGGTGTTGAAAAAATGGATCCATGTTAGCGTTGATCGAATTGATCTGGAAACAGTTCATGAATCGTTCAGTAGGGAATTTGTTTTAGAGGACACAAAAGAGTGCCTCGATTACATTGTCTCATTTATCAATAACACAATTAAAGAGTCACCTGCTAAACCAAATCAAATTATAGGTGTAGGAATCGCTCTTACAGGTAGTGTAAATGGGCATACGGGAGAGTCTGCCGATTACTTTAACAAAATGGACATCCCATTGCAGGAGTACATGGAAGAAAAATTGGCATTACCAGTTATTATTGACAACGATACCCGGGTAATTGGCATTGCCGAACAAGTGCTAGGGGTAGCTACTGGGGTTGACAATGCCCTCATTGTAAAGGTCAGCCGGAATTTAGGCTTGAGTATCATACTTGACAAGAACATGATTTTTGGGGCTAAAGGCTTTGCTGGCAACTTCGGCCATATTCAGATTGGAATCAAAGATAGATTGTGTACATGTGGCAAAAAAGGATGCCTTCGAACGGAAGTTTGTGGCGATTCGCTTTATCAGGACTTGAAAGAGGCATTGCAAAATGGGGAGACATCCATCCACTTCAATTTGGATGATATTGAAAAATACAAGTATCATGATATTCTTGAGGCAGCCAAAAAGGGAGATGCCCTCTCCATCAAGTTGTTGAGTGACCAAGGCGAGATTTTTAGGGCAAGCATTAGGAAACGTGGTCAATTTGCTGAACCCGAATTTAGTTGTTATTGGAGGCGAAATAGTAGAAGTGGAAGACTTTTTCCTTGATGCGGTTAAATCAGGTATGCGGAAAACAGGGTTGGTTAGTTCTCTTAAGGGATGTAAGGTGGCGGCTTCAGGTTTAGGGAGGTATTTTAGTTCGAGGGGTGCAGCTTGCATGGTTCTGAAAAATCATGAATTGATCAATTATTAAGACATATCCAAATTCTTTTTGCCCAAAAAGCATTTTAAATTATATAGAAAAAGGCTGGTTCTAACAATCACATTCCATATGGAATACAACTGTTGTATTTTGTCAACTAATAACGAGTGCATTAGTTGGAGCAGTTGGTTATTTATCAAAACGCAGCTAAAAAGAGCCGTCTTTTCTAAAATTAACGGTTAAAAGCAGGTGTTCCAGCAGCGCCGTCCAACGCTTGCAAAATATTTCTAAATGGTTTCGGTCATGGCCATGACTGGCTGCAATGCAGCAGAAACATGTGCTATGCCTCAAACCAGACCTTAATATCAATTAAAACGGTTTTTATCATGAAACTTAAATTACTCTCACTTGTCGCAATGATTTTCACCATGCAGGTGGTCATAGCCCAACGTACAGTTACAGGGGTAGTAACCGAAACTGGTACTGACTTGCCCCTTATTGGGGCGAATGTTATTGTAGCTGGGACTTCAACCGGTACAGTTACCGACGTTGATGGTTCTTTTTCGTTAAGTGTACCCAGTGACGTAACGAATTTGGAAATCAGTTACACGGGTTATACAACGCAAATTGTTTCCATTGAAAATCTTGCCACCATTAATGTTATTTTAGAAGTGGGTCAGCTACTCGACGAAGTAGTGGTTACTGCACTTGGGGTTGAGGAAAAGCGTTCCCGTCTTTCTTATTCCACCCAAAAAGTAGGAGCAAGCGACTTGAACGTTTCCCGCATTGGTGACGTATCGCAACAGTTGTCGGGACTTGTACCAGGCTTGCAAGTGACCACAGGAAATGGTTCTGGCCTTTCCTCTTCCCGCATCGTATTGCGGGGTGAATCTTCCCTCAATATCAATAAAAACCAACCACTTATTGTGGTAGACGGTGTGGTGGTTTCCAACAACCTCGATGGTATAGGAGGGGGCTCTACCAGTTGGAGCAATGCGCCGATTGATTTTGGAAATGGCTTGACCGATTTCAATACTGACGACATTGAGGATGTCACCGTACTAAAAGGGCCAAAGGCCGCTGCACTTTATGGTGCAAGGGCAGCCAATGGAGCATTGGTCATCCGTACAAAATCTGGCGCTGCCAAAAAAGGAATGGGCATTGAGTTCAATACAGGCGTTTCGATGGATGTATTGGGAAACTTTTGGGATGAGCAGACACAATATGGCGGTGGCTTTAACAACGAGTTCCGGGTGGACTGGGGAGGTAACTACGGCGCACCTACCAATGGGCAATCGGTTGAGCAGCCAACGGCCAACCAGTTTTATGCTGGTGTTTCCGTCCCTGCATCGTCCTATACCAAACGCCTCGACCGCCGTGGCTTTTTCGACACGGGGGTGGCCATACAACAATAACTTAGGTATCAGCTTCGCAAATGATGATGTATGGGGCAGGGTCTCTTTGGCACATTTGGACAAAACGGGCATTGTGCCGAACACAGAATACAAGCGCCGCAATGTGGGTCTGCGCCTCGGGGCAAACGCCACCGACCGCCTAAGCATTGATGTGTCAGCCAACTACGTGAACAGTTATTCTGACAACCTACCAGTGATTGGTGGGGGTGGTGAAGGTGTCATCAACAACATGTTCTGGGGCATGAACAATTACGACTATAATGATTACAAAGAAGTTTGGGTGCCTGGTCAGGAAGGGGTGCAACAGAGCTACTTCCTCAGCTGGGGTACCAACCCTTGGTTGATTGTAAAAGAAAACCTCAACAAATTTGATCGCAACCGGGTCTTTGGAAATGTAAAAGCAACTTATCAGCTGACTGATGATCTCTCCGTTTTTGTTCGTGCAGGCACCGATTTTTACAGTGACCGCAGGCGTTCACAGCGGCCATCTGGGCAGCCCAATTTCCCCAATGGCATGTACAGGGAGCAGGACATCCGTTTTTCCGAAACAAACATTGACTTCCTGTTCACCTATGATACCGATATTTCAGAAACCATAGGCATGCGGCTTTCTGCTGGAGCCAACCGCCTTGACCAGAGCAACCATTCCAGTTTTTATGAAAACCGTGACCTCGGTGTGCCTGGCGTTTATAATAAAGGCAATGTCGGCGGTGGCGCACCTGTCACCAGCAACTTTGATGCTGACAAGCGTATCAATAGCGTTTACGGCATGGCGCAGTTTGATTATGATGATAAAATCTATCTGGATATCACTGGACGCAATGATTGGTCATCTGCCCTTCCAACCGACAACAACTCCTTTTTCTATCCTTCAGTGGGTTTGAGTGCTGTGCTTTCTGAAATGATAGAAATGCCAAACGCTGTCAATTATGCTCAACTTCGTGCAAGCTGGGCGGCTACTGGCAACGACACCGACCCATTGTTGACCCAAAGGGTACTTTCCTTCGGATCGCTTCCGAGTTCAGTCGTCAATCCTTCCAACCTTGTAAACCCAGAGTTGAAGCCAGAGCGGACTTCCGCTATTGAGGTCGGAGGTGAAGTGAGATTTATGAAAAACCGCCTGAGCCTTGATGTGAATTATTATAACAACATCACGACCGACCAAATCTTGCAAGTGCCTATTAGTCAGGCTTCTGGCGCTACTTCACGCCTCATCAATGCAGGTGAGATCAAGAACTCTGGAGTGGAAGTTTACCTGACGCTCAAGCCAGTTGCCATGAAAGATTTCGCCTGGGATGTATCACTTGCCTGGTCACGCAATAGAGGAGAAGTAGTGGAATTGGCCGATGGCGTGGAAAGTTTCGTTTATGCAACAGGCCCTGATGGTGGTTCCGTTGAGGCACGCCCAGGCGAGCGCATGGGCGACATCTATGGTCTCGGCTTTGCCCGTTCCCCACAGGGCGACATCATCCTCGATGTGGTGAACGTTGGTGGTGTGGACATTGTGCGCCCCCGCAACGGCAGTGAGATTTTGAACCTTGGAAATTACAATCCTGACTGGACGGCAGGTTTGACCAATAGTTTCCGCTACAAAAATCTCAACTTGCGGGTATTTCTTGATTACCGCAAAGGTGGCTCGCTTTATACTTACACCAGTGCATTGCTTTACCGATCTGGCATCATCACCGAGACGCTGCCATTCCGGGAAGAGACTTTTGTGCCAGATGGGGTGATTGAAAATGCAGATGGTACTTTTTCACAGAACACCATCGCCACAACGGGGCAGGATTGGTATCGTGCTTACTTCCCTAGCTTCAATACCGAAGCCAATACTTACGACAACACTTTTTTGAAATTGCGGGAAGTTTCCCTCGGTGCTGATTTGGCTACTTGGTTTAAGGGGGATGTTTTCCAGCATATGCATTTGTCCTTCTTTGGCAGGAACCTTTGGATTCAAACCAAATCAGATGCCCTCCGCCATTTCGACCCAGAAGCATTGGCGCAGAGCGGCGGCACATTAGTGCCTGGTTTCGAGGTAGGCCAATTGCCCAGCCCACGGACGTTTGGAGTGAACTTGAGGGTAGGATTTTAATAATTGCTTTTAGCCATTGGCTGTTGGCTTTTAGCTAACCGCCAATGGCATATAGCCAAAAGAAGCATTTTCAACTTTAAATCGAAAAAAATGAAAATTTCAAAAATATTTACCTGCTTGCTGATGGTGTTCCTCCTCTCCGCTTGCACCAAGGACTTCGAGGAAATCAACACCAATACCAATGCACCGACCGAAAACAACCCTGCCACTTTATTGCCGAGTGTAATCTTTGAACCCATCGGGCCACTCCTGTCCTATGAAACTTGGTTTCCCGATCAAATCATGCACTACTATATGCACCGCAACGACAATCAGGTGGATGTGTACCAGTTTCAAGCTTTTCAATGGGCTTATGACGACGTGTGGCGGGTAAGCTATTCTTCCATTTGGAACGCCAACGATATGATGGCTGCTGCACAGGAACAAGGTTTGGATGCCTATGTAGGTGCGGGCAAAGTAATGAAAGCATACCTCCTCGCCACTAATAGCGAGATGTGGATTGATGCCCCAGCTTCTCAAGCTGGCCTAAACCTTGAAAATACTACCCCTGCTTATGATGCACAGCAATCCATTTATACCAATGTATTGCAAGAGTTGGAAGAGGCCAATACCATTTTGGCCAATAGTTCCGGCTTTGTAGTAGGGGGCGACGTGCTTTTCGGCGGCGATGTAAGCCGCTGGCAAAAGCTGGCCAACTCCCTGCGCCTCCGTTACTTACTGCGTCTATCCAACCGCTCGGAAATTGACGCTGCTGGACAGATTGCCAAAATCATCAGCGACCCAGGTACTTACCCCATCATCACCGGCAATGGCGATGCCGGCGTTTATGACCTTACAGGGGTAAACCCAAGCAGGAGCTCCTTTTTGGATGTTGGCCGTACTGGGTTTTCCGGCCTTAGTATGTCCAAGCGCATGGAAGAAGTCTATGCTTCCTATGGCGATCCACGAGTTGATTTCTTTTTCCGCAAACCTGCCAATGACGTGGACTTTCCGAACCACGAGGGCGTACCCCATGGCATTACCCGTGAGGCCGCTCAGTCTTGGAACGGCAATGGGGATGCACATACGTCCCTCATTTCTTTTGTTTTCATCGATGAGCCTGGCACACTCGACTATGTTTACATCAGCCATGCCGAGGTGCAGTTCATCCTCGCTGAAGCAACTATGAAGGGCTGGATAAATACGGGCACAAGTGTCAAGGAATACTACGAAGCAGGTATCACCGCCAACTTTGAACAATGGGGCTTAACTGTACCCGCAGGTTTCTTCGACCTGCCGGAAGTACAATGGGACGACACGATGGAGCGCCTTATTGATCAAAAATGGATGGCCTTTTTATTCAACAATACCAACGAGTCGTGGGCTGAGCACAAGCGCACTGGCCTTCCTGTACTGGAATTGGGCGCTTTGGCATCCAGCGTAACCAATGGTGTGGTTCCGACCAGGGTGTTCTATCCCACGTTGGAGCAATCCATCAATAAATCAAACCACGATGCCGCAGCTAACAACATTGGCGGCAACACAATAACTGCAAAACACTGGTACCAGAATTAGTGAGAGTATTTGTTTCATAATTACTGTATTACAAAACCAAAAGGGGCTTAATAAAATTATAATGGAACTTATGAATTGGGAAAATATTTATTTCGCAATTTCAATAAAAAATGATTTACCTAAGTCTACTTTTGGTTTTTTTGAAACAGCAAATTATGATTTACTATTTTTTAATACTTAATGCGAATCAAGGGTTGAATTATCTACTTGATAGTTAGTTGTTTAGGAGATGAAATCATGGTGATTTTTAAAATCACCATGATTTAAAACCCTGACAATCAATATCCTTTTAGTTTTCAACCCTTGATTCGCATACTTAATAAATAATCCCCATTAATTCCCTTTGTTTTAGCTTCTATATTTAAAAAATGAAACCTGCCCCACTACTAATGATTCCCGGCACTCTTTGTGATGCCGCATTATTCAAATACCAATTAGAAGGCTTAAAAGATTTGGCCGACTGCCGGGTGGTTGACCATAGCAGTTCGGGTAATTTAAAGGAAGTAGCTGCAAATATAATTTCTGATATAGAAGGCAGTTTTTCCATTATGGGTTTATCTTATGGCGGTATCATTGCTTTTGAAATATGGCGACAAGTTCCAGAGCAAATTAATAAGATTATTTTATTAAATACCAACCACAAAAAACCTTCAGATAAAACAAGGGAAAAACAATTGCAATTTTTGGGCATGTCTGCAGTTGGTGAGTTTCGGGAAATAACAACTGATTTTTTAAAAGACGCCATGCTCCATCCCAAACATGCAGCCGATCAAGAAATGCGGGATGCTGTTTTAAAAATGGCGATGAGTACAGGACGGGAGAAATTTTATAATCAAATTAAAGCACAATTATACCGTCCTGACAGCACTCCTGATTTACCAAATATTAATTGCCCAGTATTGGTGATGACGGGAAAAGAGGATCGAGTATGTACCCCAGAAATACACAAAGAAATAGCGGACTTAATTCCGAATGCAACATTGAAAATAATTGAAGAGTGTGGCCATTTAAGCACAATGGAACAGCCCGAGGAAGTGAACCGTATAATTAAAGAATGGTGGACTGCTGCTTAGGAGGTAAATTAAATTTACTTTCTAAGTCAACTTGAAATTAATGCGAAAAAACAAACTGAAAGAAATATGGCAATCGGGTGGAACAGTCATCAACGGCTGGTTACATATTCCCAACACATGGACAGCAGAACTAATGGCCAATGCCGGATGGGATTGTATTACAGTGGATATGCAGCATGGCCTGCATAACATAGAAACGGCTATGCAAATGATGCAAGCCATTTCCACAACTGAAGCTGTACCATTGGCTAGATGTAATTGGAATGAACCTGGCGAAATCATGCGTCTCTTGGATAGCGGTGCTTATGGCATCATTTGCCCAATGATAAATACAAAAAAAGATTGTGAAAAATTTGTTGGTGCCTGCCGCTATCCCCCAAAGGGCTACCGCAGTTTCGGCCCAACGAGGCAGCGCATTTATGCAGGGGCCGATTATGGCGAACATGCCAATAAAGAAACACTTGCCTTCGCCATGATAGAAACAGAAGAAGCTGTGGAAAATATTGACTCAATAAATTCGGTCGAAGCACTGGATGGTGTCTTCATTGGTTCAGGTGATCTTAAATTATCCTATACTGGGAAGGCTACCCATGCAGTAGAATCTGATGCTTTTGAAAATGCTATAAAAACAATTATAAAAAGTTGTATAGAATATGGAATAATTCCCGGCATCTGGTGTGCTACCATAGAGGATGCGAAAAAAAGAAAAGAACAAGGTTTTAAATTCATTGCATTAAAATCCGACAGCATGATGCTAAACGATTACGCAAGAAACTTAACAGGTGCTTTAAGAGCAATCGTTTGATCTTGCCTGCCACGGGGCAGGTTAATGAAAACTACTTGTCTGAAATAATCGAAAATGGTTTTTACCGAAAATATTGAATATGGATTGAACAATGGGGTACAGGAGTTGCCGGGCTTTGACGATCAATACATGAATATTGTTGACTATATTTTGAAAATAACGGAGGAAATATGGGAAAAACGTGCTGTATGGGTCATTCACGATACATATGATAAAAATATTCCCATACATACAGGTGCTGGCACTACATATGGAGTGGATGAAGTGGTAAAAGGAACATTAAAAACCTTGTCTTCTTTTCCCGATAGAAAAATGAAAGGCGAGGCAGTGATTTGGTCAAAGGTCGATGACAATCATTTTTATTCCTCTCATCGTATTGGTTCTACCGCAACTAATTTGGGGAAAACTGAATTTGGAAAGGCAACTGGTAAAAAAGTTTTTTTCCGGACAATTGCAGATTGTTTGGTCTCAGAAAATAAAATTATCGAAGAATGGCTCGTTAGGGATAATTTGCATCTGGTTATGCAGCTCGGGTTTGACCCTGTAGAAATGGCGAAAAAGAATGAACGGTACAGTGGAGCTAAAAAAAAATCGCCCAATAATAGCCTGGAATTGAAATATGAAAAACCAGCAAAAAATGACATTCCGAAAAGTACATGCGAGCTAATTATCTCATTATTTGAAAATATTTGGAATAAGAGAAACTTTGATGAAATAACCAAATATTATAAGAATTTTGCTACGGTACATGCCATCTGTGAAGAAGATTTAATTGGCATCCGTTTGATAAAGAAGTATTTACAGTATTTACTCAATTCCTTTCCTGATGCTAATGTGGATGTAGAGAGAATTACTTGCAATAAAAAAGCGGGCTTATCAGAAGTAGCAGTTCGTTGGAAAATAATTGGAAAACACACGGGAAATGGGTTTTTCAGCCCTGCAAGCGGTAAGGAAATCATTCTGCCTGGAATCAGTCACTTTATAATAAAAGATGGAAAAATTGCCGAAGAATGGATGGTCTTTGATGGCTTCGATGTGCTTTGCCAAATATATTCTGATGATAATATGGAAGAAAGTTTTTCATCAAATGGGGCAGAGGACATACACTTGATCAATAAAAAATTAGTTGCCAGGTTTATTGAAGAATTAAATGACATGTTAGGCTCAGAAAAGAATTTTGATAAGGTTTTTGAAAAATATTTATCGGACGACATTGCCCTGAACATCACTAAACCATTTGAAAAAATAAAAGGTATTAAAAACTATTCGGATAAATTTTGGTCACCACTTCTTGACTCTTTTCCAGACATGGAAATACAACCCTATATTTTAATCGGCGGAGAGTACGAAGGGAGAAATAATGTTAGCTTGACCGGGAATTTTATTGGCACATTTAAAAATGATTGGCTGGATATTCCCGCTACCGACCAGCCAACGTGGATCCGTTTTGCTGCCCATTTTATTTTGCGAAATAATAAAATTACGCATGCTTGGTATTTTCTCGACATACTGGATGTGATGCGGCAGGCAGGCTTTAATTATTTTCCATGCAAAGGTATTCAACATGTACCTCCAGCCCCCATGACGGGCAATGGAATTGTATTGTATCAAACCGATAAAAAAGAGGGGCAGAAAACCCTTGATCTTACCAATACCATGCTCAATGGCCTTGGCAGTTATGATGGAAAATCATTGGAGTCGATGGGGCAGGAGCGTTTTTGGGATGTGCAAAATATGATGTGGTATGGGCCTTCTGGCATCGGTACGACGAGGGGGTTAAAAGGTTTTCAGGAAAATCACCAGTTGCCATTTTTAATCGGATTTCCTGACCGGGGCATTACCCCCAAAAAAGGGAAAATATATTTTGCACAAATTGGGGATGGAAATTACTCCTGCGATTTTGGCTTCCCAGCTATGTACGGTACGCACAATGGCGATGGTTGGCTGGGATTAAAAGCGACAAATAAAGAAATAACCTTGCGGGTAGTGGATTATTGGCGGAGAGAAGGGGATAAACTAAAAGAAAATTGGGTGTTAATCGACTTAGTAGATGTACTGGAACAATTAGGAGTGGATGTTTTTAATTTGATGAAAAAAGAAATTAAAAAAAGAAAAAATGCCAAATAATACTCTGCAAAATAGGCTTATTCGGTATAAAGATTTAATGCCTTGTAAGTCCGCATTTATTGATGCAAAAACACCGGGCAGCCATTTAAAAGATAATTATTCTATTATCGGCGGCGGCGTTTCTGAAAGCAAACATCAAAAAGTAAATTTATCGGAAAAACATGGCTTTTGCATCGGCGCAGCCGGGCAACCTCCACGTATAAAAAATTCGCCGCATTCGCATTTTACCGCGGAGGTATTCATGGTATATAGTAGTGCTTGGCGGTTTTATTGGAACAATGATGAAAAAGCAGAAACCATCCTTCATCCCGGAGATATTATTTCCCTTCCAACAAATATGTTCCGGGGTTTTGAAAATGTGGGCGACGAATATGGGATGATATTTTCCATCCTTGGCCACGATGATGCGGGGGGGGGCGTTGTTTGGGCGCCCAGGGTAATTAGGGAAGCAAAAGGACATGGGTTAATTTTGATGAAAAATGGAAAATTAGTGGACACGACCATTGGTGAAAAAATGCCAAAAGACATGAAGCCCATGCGACCATTGACGTCAACCCAAATGAAAAAATTCGATAACTATACGCTCAAACAAATGGGCAAGCATGTGGGAAGGGTTGGCACGTATAAACCTTCTCCATATAAAGGATTTCCCAACCAATCGCCTGGTGTTTTGACTTGGTTTGACATCATTGGCCCAAAGGATAGCAAGGGGCATAAATTTCAAGTGAAGCCAGGTGATCCAAACGGCGACCAATTTAATGTGTATGGCTTACAGGCAGATGGGAAAGGAAAAACTGGAAAATATAGTCGGGAGGAAGTAGAGGTAATGTTTGTGCACCGAGGTAAATTTCAAATCACATGTGAGCACGATGGCAACCGTATTTCGGCAACCTTGAAAAATGGGGATATATTCACCTTTCCTAAAGGTTCAGTTCGAAATATTTCTTCGAAAGGTTATGGTTTTGCTTGGATTATTGTTGGAGGGGATTACCCGGCTGCACCGAAAATTATTTAATGTCATATGCTTTTTTTTAAAACACATAGGCACATAGCTCACATAGTTTTCCCTGAGTTATTGGATGCGCTTAAAAGACAATGTGGTCTATGCGTTTATGTGTTTCAAAAAAATATTAATAAGATATTGTGCCTGGCTAATAAAGCACATTATTGGTTATTTATAATAGTCTCCTTCTTATGTGTTTCTTGTCAGGGCGATAAAAAACCAAAAATAACTTCTGAAAAATATGCACCTCCTATCTCCATTAAAGGCCTTCAAAAAAGAATCTACAATGCCAAATTAAATTTTGAAAAAAAACTCGAAGGTGCTGAAAAATGGGATGCCGATTTATGGTCATATTATTCCGACAGTCTAAAAATATATGCCCTAATAAATACTCCTAAGACAGTAGCCCCAGAGAGTGGATTTCCTATTTTAATTTTCGGACACGGTTTTCACCCTGAACCAAAAAAATACGGTGTTAGCAATTCAACTGGAAAAAACTGGCGACCCGGCGATTATTATCGAGGTGTTCCAGAAGGATATACAGAAAAAGGATTTTTAACCATCACCCCCGATTATCGGGGTCACAATATTTCAGAAGGGTTTGAATTTACGCAAACCAGTTTTTTGGCGAGTACCTATTATGCCATCGATGTACTGCATTTAATTGCTGCTTTGCCTGATTTAAAAAATGTGGATTTAAATAACATTTATTACATGGGGCATTCGATGGGCGGCGATGTTGGGTTAAAAATGTTATTTGCAACTAACAAAGTAAAAGCGGCGAGTTTATGGGCAGGAGTTTCTGGCACGACATGGGAGCAGGCACTATATTACGGAAAATATTATGATGAAAATGGGGGGGTGACGGATAGGGAAAAAATGAAAAAATACATGACCCGATTGGACAGCGTAATAAATGAACTGAGTTTTGAATATAATATTGACGAAGGTGATCCTATTAATTATATTGCTGAATTAAACATGCCTTTAATTATCCATCACGGAAAATGGGAGCAATCAGTGCCCTATATATGGTCGGAAAGTTTAGTGGCAGCATTGTTCAAGTATAATAAACAATTTGAATTTTATGCTTATGATACCAAAAACCATTTATTTAAAAATGAAAACCGAAAAAAAGCAGTCGAAAGGGATATTGCTTTTTTTGAAAAAATAAAGTCTAAAAATATGAATTGAAAAAACACATAGATGCATAGAAAAAATATTAAGCAACAATGTTTCAAATGTTTCTATGTGTTTTAAAAAATCAAAAAAGAATGGCTGTTACTTATATCAAAAAAGGAATTACTGAAGCGGATTCTACTGCCAACCAAAAAAAAACACAACAAATTGTCGAAGGCATTTTGGAAAATGTAAAAACCAGAGGCGATGTCGCAGTGCGGGAGCTTTCACAAAAATTCGACAATTGGAATCCTGAGTCTTTTCGCTTATCGGATGAACAAATTCAAGATATTATTTCTACCGTTCCAGAAAATACGCAACATGATATTAAATGGGCACAGGCACAGGTTAGGCGTTTTGCTCAAATCCAAAAATCGGCATTGCGGGATATTGAAATCGAAACTATTCCAGGCGTTATTTTGGGGCATAAAAATTTACCCGTCAGCAATGTAGGCTGTTATGTGCCTGGTGGACGATACCCTATGGTGGCTTCAGCGCACATGAGTGTCTTAACAGCAAAAGTGGCAGGTGTAAAAAAAATAATTGCTTGCACCCCGCCCGACCCAAAAACAAAAATGCCACCTGCTGAAACGGTGGCGGCCATGCACTTCGGCGGGGCAGATGAAATATATATTCTTGGTGGCGTGCAGGCAATGGCGGCAATGGCTTTTGGCTGTATCGGCATGCAGCAAGTGGATATGATCGTAGGCCCTGGTAATCAATACGTTGCAGAAGCAAAACGCCAATTGTTTGGGCAAGTAGGCATTGATTTATTAGCTGGCCCGACCGAGACTTTAGTTATTGCCGATGAGACCTGCGATGTGGAACAAGTAGTCACCGATTTGCTCGGACAGGCAGAGCACGGCCCTAACTCACCCGCTGTTTGCTTGACCAATAGCAGGGGCTTGGCTATGGCCATAGATGGAGAGGTGAAGCGGCAATTGGCTGTCCTTCAGACTGCTGATATGGCCAGCGTGGCATGGCGGGACTATGGTGAAGTCATACTTGTGGATTCGCTCGATGAAATGGTGGCCGTGGCCGATGACATTGCCAGCGAGCATGTGCAAATAAATACAGCCAATCCTGATTATTTTTTGGAAAACATGCAAAATTATGGTGCGCTATTTTTGGGCAATCGCACCAATGTTGCATATGGCGACAAAGCCATCGGCACCAATCATACTTTACCCACCAAAAAAGCAGCCCGATATACAGGTGGTTTATGGGTCGGAAAATTCATTAAAACCTGCACTTACCAAAAAGTGACGACCGATGAGGCAAGTGCATTGGTAGGAGAATATTGCTCCCGCCTATGCGAAATTGAAGGATTTATTGGACATAAAAAACAAGCAGATTTACGTGTGAAACGATATGGTGAAAAATTGGAAATAGCTTAAAAAACGGTAAACGGTACATGGTGGAACGGTGGACGGTATTGCCCACTATCCACCGTGCGCCGTCTACCATCTACCGTTTTATCATGGGGGAAATAGGCGCACTTAATTGGTCAATTATAATTATTTATTTAATTGCAAATCTTTTGTTGGGGTTTGTACTTTCAAAAAAAGTCACCACTGCGGAAGATTTTTATATCGGAAGAAAAACGACCCCTTGGTGGGCAATCGGAATTTCTGTTTTGGCCACTTATGTGAGTGCTATGACATTTTTGGGTGCGCCGGCCTGGTCGTACAAAGAAGGCCTTTCTGTTATTGCCATACATTTAAATTACCCGATTGTTATTATTTTGGTAATGGCTTTGTTTGTTCCTTTTTTTATGCAGAGTGGAGTTGTTTCTATTTATGAATATCAGGAAAAAAGATTTGGCCAAACCTCCCGTACTGTTATTTCTATCATATTTTTATTGACGCAATTATTATCCTCTGCGGCAGTGCTTTATGGTTCGGCATTGGTCATAAGTTATATTACGGGATTTGGGGTAATTGTAAGTATTGTTGTAGTTACCATCGTCACTTTGATATATACATCATTAGGTGGAATTACCGCAGTTATATGGACGGATGTTTTGCAGTCGTTCATATTTTTAATTGGAGGTTTTATTGTATTATTTGTTTTGCTTTCGCAAATACCTGAACCACTCAGTGACACCCTTTCCGTTTTAAAAACAAAAGGCAAAATAAATCCCATAGACTGGAGCGGAGATTTTACAAAAACTACGACCATTTGGGCAGGCGTCATTGCCATGACCGTGTATCATGTGACCGTGTATGGTGCGAACCAAATGATGATGCAGCGCACCCTTGGGGCAAAAAATATGGGCGATGCCAAAAAGTCATTAGCACTAATGGGTTTTGCCGCCTTTTTTATTTATTTCCTTTTTATTTTCATCGGAGTATTGTTTTATCAATATTATGGTGGTCGGGAATTTGAAAACGACAATACCATCATGCTCGAATTTGCTGACAAAGAAGGTTTCCCTGGCTTCATTGGCGTTATTGCGGCTGCGGTGTTAGCGGCGAGTATGTCAAGCCTTTCTTCGGCACTAAATTCTTTTTCCACCATCTCCACAGAAGGTTTTTACCAAAAATATATGCGGCCCAATAAAAGTCCAGAACATTATTTGACTGTAGCCCGATGGTCAACGGTTTTATGGGCGGGCTTGATAATTATTCCAGCCATTGCCTTTACAAGTTCCACAGGTTCTATTTTGGAATTGTTGACCAAGGTGGGTTCCTATTTTGTGGGGGCAAAATTGAGCATGTATGGCCTCGGATTTTATTCCAAGCATACCACTCAAAGAGGCCTGCTGATTGGCGTAGCGGCAGGGTTTGCGGCTCTCGCCTATGTAGCAGGGTTTACTGATGTAGCATGGCCTTGGTATGCCATCATCGGGGCTGTGGTAAATGTTGTCATTTCTATTTTTTCCAGCATTCTATTGGATGGCTATCAAAAGGAATGGTCGCCATTTTCCATTCCTGGTCAGAAAGCGAAATTTATTGCAGAAGGTTTGCCGGAAAAAGAAAATGGATGGTATTTAATGCCCGGCAAATTGGATAAAGTGAGTTATTTATTATTGGGCTTTTTTGTGTTGACTTTTATTTTTTTACTGGCTATTGGCAACGGAGTTTAGATTTGACAAATTTTTAAGTACCGCAAATTAAATATTAATAATTTCCCACAGTGCGGCGGGGTTATTAAATTTGTCAAATCTTGCTTCACAAAATATTCATGCAAGCAGAACCTATATTACAAGTAGAAAATACCAAATTGGGAGAAGGCCCAGTCTGGGATTATCGAACAAATAAATTATGGTGGGTAGATATTCCAAATGGATTAATCCATTGTTACAATCCCGAAAATGGGAATAACCAAACCGTTCCTTTAGGGCAGATGGTGGGTGCCGCAATACCTTGTGAAAACAGCGAGGATTTATTGTTGGCCATGCAAAATGGATTTGCTTTTTTTACCCCTCAAACAAAAAAATTAAACCCTATTTCTGACCCAGAAAGCGACATGCCGCTCAATCGTTTTAATGATGGTAAATGCGACCCTACTGGAAGATTGTGGGCTGGCACGATGTCCATTGATCCACCAAGGGATGCCGTTGGGGCGTTGTATCGGATGGATGCTGATTTAAAAGTGACAAAAATGCTATCCGATATAAAGGTGTCCAATGGACTGGCATGGACAAAAAATACGGAAAAAATGTTTTATATTGATACCCGACAATTTAAAATGATGTCGTTCGATTATGATTTAGCGACGGGAAGTATTTCCTATCAAAAAGATTTTTTGGTTTTTGAAAGTGATCTGCCCGACGGTATGACCATTGACGGAAATGACAATTTATGGGTCGCTTTTTATTTAGGTGGAAAAGTGGTTTGTTTTGATTCGAGCAATGGAAAAATATTGGATGAAATAAAGGTGCCTGCCCAATGCACCACTTCATGTACTTTCGGTGGGAAGGATTTGGACACATTATATATCACGTCTGGAGCGAAAGAAGGCGATAAATTGGGAGGTGCGTTATTTGCAGTGAAGCCGGGAGTGAAAGGACGTCGAGCGGATTTTTTTAAATCAAACAAAGATAAATAATTGAAGGGTTAACCATACAAAATCATGAAAAATCAAAAAACAGCTTTAGTGACAGGAGGCAGCGGTGGCATTGGCTCGGAAATTTGCAGGCATTTAGCGACGGCTGGTTATAAGGTAATTGTTAATTATAATTCAAATAAGGAAAAAGCAAAAGCGACATTAAATAGATTGGAAAATAACGACCACTCCGTTTATAAAGCCTCCGTAACAAACAACAGGGAAATAAAGGAGATGGCCGATTTTGTAAAAAATAAATATGGCCGATTGGATGTCCTCGTCAATAATTCCGGCGTAACCAAGCCAGTGCCGCACAATGATTTAGAAGGTTTGGAAGATGAATGGATTGATAAAATTTTTCAAATTAATTTCCGTGGCGCATTCGCATGCATACGAGCATTTAAATCACTTTTACAGAAGGGCGAAAATTCAATAGTCATAAATATTTCTTCCATTGCTGGCAGGACAGGTGTGGGAAGCAATGTAGCATATTGTGCTTCCAAAGCTGCGATGGATTCTATGACCCGATCATTGGGCCGGGCTTTAGCACCTGAAATTCGGGTGGTGTCGCTTGCACCAGGTTGGGTGATGGGGGAATATGCAAAAACATTTTCGGCAGAATATATCCAAGAACAAAAAAACAAAACCCCATTGGCGAGAATAGCAGAAGCGGAAGACGTAGCCAGGGCGCTTATTTCAATTGTTGAAAATTTCACTTTTTCGACAGGGTGTGTTTTTCCTGTGGATGGAGGCAGGCCATTGTTGTAAAAGGATATTTATAAAAATTAATTCATGTCCGATTTTCAAAAGGAAAAAGGCATAGTCCGAAAATATATTTCTGAATTCGACAGAGCGCAGGACGATGAATTAGTTGTAGTTTTAAAAAAATATACAACTGACGATTACCATTGGCGGGGCATGCATCCTTTTTATGAACAATTTGGAGCTGAAACGGTAATAAATAATTTTTGGGCACCATTCCGAAATTCTTTTTCACCTATTCAAAGACGGGAAGATATTTTTTTTGCCGGAGCAAATGATTGTGATGGTGGCGATACCAATTGGGTAGTTAGTGTCGGTAATTTTTTGGGGTTGTTTGATGGCCATTGGTTGGGTATTCCTCCTACTGGCAAAATGGTATTTTTAAGATATGCAGAATTTCACCGGATAAATAAGGATGGAAAAATTGCCGAGACCGCCTTGTTTTGTGACATTATAAGTATGATGCACCAAGCTGGTCATTATCCATTGCCACCTATGACAGGGGCGGCATTTATTTACCCTGGACCTCGCACGCATGATGGAATGTTAATAAATGCGAGTGCTCCCAATGAAGGCGTCGAAACTTTGAAATTAGTAAACCAAATGATTGACGATTTGGATTTGCAAAATAAATCGGGGGATGACAAATGTCCACCAGAGGTGCTGGCTCGTACCTGGAAAGAAGACATGATTTGGTACGGCCCTTTCGGCATTGGGGCTTCTTATACCATTCGTCGCTACCAAAAACAACATCAATATCCTTTTCGGGAAAATTTAACCGATAAAGAATTTAATGGCCATATTGCCCGATTTGCCGAAGGCAATTATTGTGGCTTTTTTGGTTGGCCCAATTTGAACAATAAAAACAAAGGCGGCTTTTTGGGCTTGCCTAAAAGCGATGTTCATGCTCCCATGCGGGTGGTGGATATTTACCGGAGGGAAGGAAATAAACTGGCGGAAAATTGGGTGTTTATTGACTTATTGCATTATTTATACGAGCAGGGTTTGGATGTGTTGGATAGGATGCGGAAAATAAATCGGACTGATGTACCTTTGGCGAAAAAATAATGACTTACGAAGAAGCATATAAAAAAAGTCTGAATAATCCCGTCGATTTTTGGACGGAAGAAGCGAAGGCCATTGATTGGTTTACATTTCCCAAAAATATTTTATCAAAAGATGAAAATGATTTATATCGCTGGTACAAAGGTGGAAAATTAAACACCTGTTATTTAGCGTTGGATTATCATGTGAAAAATGGGAGGGGAAATCAAACCGCCTTAATTTATGACTCACCCGTAACGGATGCCAAGCAAAAATTTACCTATCAAGAATTATTAAACGAAACTGCCTTATTTGCCGGAGTTTTAAAAAACATGAGCGTTGAGAAAGGGGATCGGGTCATTATTTACATGCCAATGATTCCACAGGTGGTTTTTGCCATGTTGGCCTGTGCAAGATTGGGGGCAGTGCATTCAGTGGTGTTTGGTGGTTTTGCTGCCCATGAATTGGCAATACGAATTGACGATGCAAAGCCAAAATTAATTTTAGCTGCAAGCGGAGGGATAGAAATTACTCGCATTGTTCCATATAAACCAATTATTGATGCCGCATTAAAAGAGGCAAAATTCCAACCTGATGCATGTATTGTATATCAACGGGAATTTATTCAAGCTAAAATGAAAGAAGGCCGTGATTATGATTGGGAAACGCTACGGACTTCAGCATCTTCTACTGAATATGTTTCTCTCGATGCTACTGACCCTTTGTATATATTATACACTTCGGGAACTACCGGTCAACCTAAAGGAATTGTACGTGACAATGGGGGCCATGCCGTTGCCATGTATTATAGCATGAAAAACGTTTATGGCGCCTTGCCTACAGAAGTATTTTGGGCAGCATCAGATGTGGGATGGGTGGTCGGTCATTCATATATTGTATATGCACCATTAATTTATGGGTGTACCACTGTTTTATTTGAGGGGAAACCAATTAAGACGCCTGATGCAGGAACTTTTTGGCGAATAATTAATGAATATAATGTAAATGTTTTTTTTACCGCTCCGACCGCTTTCCGAGCAATTAAAAAAGAAGACCCTGCTGGCGAATTAAAAAAGAAATATGATACCAGTTGTTTGAAATATTTATTTCTTGCCGGAGAACGAACAGATGTAGCGACTTTGGAGTGGTGCGAAAAAATATTGCAAGTACCAATTATTGACCATTGGTGGCAAACTGAATCGGGGCATCCGATGATTTCCCAAATGGCTGGTATCGAATTGGCAAAAATAAAACCCGGTTCAGCTGGGAGACCCGTTTGCGGGTTTGAAATCCAAATTTTGGATGCAGACGGAAATATATTATCTGCAAACGCAGAGGGTGCAGTTGCTATAAAATACCCTTTGCCCCCTGGCTGCCTTCCCAATTTATGGCAAGACACTGCACGATTTAAATCATCTTATTTGTCACTTTTTCCCGGGTATTATTTTTCTGGCGACGGAGGGTATAAAGACGAGGACGGATGTATTTATATCACAGGCCGGATTGATGATATAATCAATGTGGCTGGGCACCGTCTTTCTACGGCGGAAATGGAAGAGGTAGTGGCAAACCATGAAACCGTTGCAGAATGTTGTGTGGTAGGCGTTGAGGATGAATTAAAAGGGCAAATACCCGTTGGTTTTTTTGTTGTAAAATCGGGCGTGAAAAAAAGCGAGTCTGAAATTGAAAAAGAATTAATTCAAAATGTAAGGGTAACAATCGGACCGGTTGCATCATTTAAAAGAGCTGTTCGAGTGGAGCGATTACCAAAGACCCGATCGGGTAAAATATTGCGTAAAATTATCAGGGACATAGCCGATAAAAAACCATTTAACCCGCCATCCACAATTGAAGATATGTCTGTTTTAGATGAATTGAAAATATTGATGGAAAATAAAAAAATCAGGAAATGACAAAAGAAGAAAAGAAATTATTGCGTGCCGATTTATTCCGCCACCTCGACGGTATCGTTACTGCTCCCACTGCTTACGTTTTGCATGAAAGTGGCGTAATGGATTTTATATTAAAAGAAAAAAACACTACGCTGAAAAATATTACGGAAAAATTCAGTGCCAATGAAGGATATTTAAATGTGGCGCTACGGGTATTGGCTTCTCAAGGCTGGTTAATCCATGATATTATTGGCGAAAATGAAATTAACATAAGTGCCAATGGAAACAGTGAATTGGTTTTTTCATTGGTTCCGAATTATAAAGATGTGGTGGAGTTGATTCATTTATCTGAAAAATACCATCGCCGCAAATTTGAAGTCGAACCATTTTTGTTTTTAGAAAAAATTTTTAATAAATACCAGAATAATTACGGAATTGAATTTTCGGAAAATGAAAATGAAAAACCTATTCAGAAACAAGTATTAAAACATATTGAAGGGATTCTTGTCGGACCGACCGTGGTGGCTTTAGGTATGAGCGGCATGTTTCATAAATATTTTATGGAAGCTTCCTTTATGCCAGAAGAATTTCATGAGGATGTAGATAGTTTTGCCCGATTGCTGGATATGTTTGTTTTTCTTGAATGGTTTATAAAAAAGAATGGTACGTATCGTTTTACCGAAAAAGGGATGTTTTACGCTCGTCGGGCAAGTGCTTATGGCGTAACGGTTTCCTACATACCCACCTTCCGAAAAATAAAGGAATTAATATTTGGCGACCCAACTATTTTTTGGAATTTGCCGAAAGGGGCAAAAGAAATCCATGTTGACCGGGAGATGAATGTATGGGGAAGTGGTGGCGCACATTCTGCTTATTTTAAAGTGGTGGATGAAATAATTATTGATTTATTTAATCAGCCCATCGAAATGCAACCAAAGGGAATCGTGGACATGGGCTGCGGAAATGGCGCATTTTTAATCCACCTTTTCGATGTTATTGAAAATCGGACTATGCGTGGTGAAATGTTAGAAGAACATCCATTGTTTTTGGTAGGAGCGGATTTTAATAAAGAGGCATTAAGAGTGACGAGGGCGAATATTATTCAGGCCGATATTTGGGCGAAATTAATTTTCGGAGATATTGGCCGGCCCGATTTATTGGCCGACGATTTAAAGGAAGATTACGGCATTGATTTAAAGGATTTATTGAATGTACGCACTTTTCTTGATCACAACAGAATATGGACTGATCCGGTTGAAAAAACACCAAATAGAAAAAGTGATTCCACAGGTGCTTTTGCTTTTAGGGGAAGGCGAATCTCCAATGCCGATGTGGAAGATAATTTACGGGAGCATTTTCAAAAATGGGCGCCCTATGTAGAAAAATTCGGATTACTGGTTATTGAGTTGCATACTATTCCACCTAATGTTACAGCCAATAATTTAGGAAGAACAGCGGCTTCGGCCTATGATGCCACGCATGGTTTTTCTGATCAATATATTGTGGAAATAGATGTGTTTAATAAAGTTGCAGCCGAGGCAGGGCTGTTTCCTGTGGAAAAACATTTTACTAAATTCCCGAATTCGGAATTGGCGACGGTGAGTATTAATTTGCTGAAAGCAAAATGAAAAAAACAATAAATGGACAGTCAATTAAATCAAAAAAACAAACACTTCGTCTGGGAATTTTGGCAAAATTTGGAAAACGCCAAACCCGATAAAATGGAAGCCATTGTCGAAAGTGCCATGAATGAAAATGTCGTCTGGTACGGCTTTGACCCCATTAATAAATTAAATGGAATTAATTCTTTTATCAGTGATTTTTGGAAACCACTGCTTAATTCTTTTCCCGATTTAAAAAGACAAACCCATATATTTATGGGCGGCGTATCCAATGGCCGTATTGATGGCGATCTTTCCAAAGATGGAAATAGGTGGGTCAGCGGTACTGGTTATTTTATCGGCACATTTAAAAATGACTATTTAAATATCCCGGCCAATAATAAAAAAGTAAAAATACGCTGGGGTGATTTTTCAAAAATAGAAAACGGAAAAATTACCGAAATATATTTCCTGCTCGATTTAATTGATTTAATGCAGCAAGCCGGAATTCAGGTTTTGCCACCGAGTCGTGGAAAAGATAATGTATATCCACCGCCAATGGCCAATGATGGTATTTTGCTTGAAGCTCAAAATGAAAGAACTTCTGAATACAGCCTTAGCCATATCCGGCAATTCATTTTTGATGGATTAAACAGTTATGACCAATCGAATTTAAAAAGCATGGGTATGGCCGATTATTTCCATGAAAAGGTAAAATGGTATGGGCCGGGCGGCATTGGTGCTTGTCTCAGTTTTAAAGAATTTGAAGATTTCCATCAAAAGCCGTGGTTGGTGGCATATCCAGATCGGCAAGTGCAAAATTTAGATGCTTTGATAGCAGAAGGACATTATAGTGGAGGCCCAGGTTGGGCGGGAGTAAAAGCAACACACACAGGGCCATATTTAGATTGTCAGGCCACTGGAAATAAAATTGATTTCAATGGGTTGGACTGGTGGAAAAGAGAGGGGGAAAAATATATCGAAAATTGGGTGTTTGTGGACATGGTCCATTTATTTCGGCAGTTTGGGATTGATTTATTTGAGCGGATGAAATTGCAATTGATTTATTAAAAATTAAACACCAATGTCAGACAAAACAAAAATAGACAGAAGGAAATTTATTCAATTATCTGCTTTGGCCTCTGCTGCCACGGCCATCGGTTGCCAAGAAAATAAAACAGACTTCCCTCCCAAACCAGAAAATTTAAGCGCAGTCGGAAATGGTTTCACGCCCCGAAAATTAAAACGCCAGCCTAATATATTAATCGCTGTTTTGGATGATATCGGTTTTGCCGATTTGGGTTGTTATGGTTCAGAATTAAATACCAGCTGCATGGATGGATTGGCAGCAGAAGGTACTCGTTTTAATAATTTTCATGTGACGGCCTTGTGTGCCCCAACCCGTGCCTGTTTACTGACAGGGAGAAATGCCCATGCTGTCGGTGTTGGAAATATAGCAGAGTGGGGGAGAGACCACCCTGGTTATAAAGGTTGGATTCGACAGGATGCAGCAACCTTTGCAGAAATGCTTAAGCCATTAAATTACAGCACTTTAGCTTTGGGGAAATGGCACTTGTCGTCTCTTGATGACCAAAGCGGAACGGGGCCTTTTCATCGCTGGCCGACAGGCAGGGGCTTTGATCGTTGGTACGGTTTCCATGGAAATGCGATGGATCATTGGCATCCTGAAATGTTTGAAAATACAGTAGCGGCTTATCCTGAAAAAACGGATGATTATCATTTGAGCGAGGACTTGGCAGAGCGGGCTGTGCAATATTTGCAAGACCATTTTGCAGCAGCGCCAGAGAATCCGTTTTTCATGTACCTCGCCTTTGGGGCTTGCCATTTTCCGCTGCATGCACTATCGGACGATATTCGTCGGCATAAAGGAAAATATGACGAGGGATATGAGGCGGCGAGAAAAAAGCGGTTTGAAAAACAAAAAGAAATAGGTATTATTCCAGAAAATGCGGAATTATCGCCTTTAAATAAAAATGTAAAACCATGGGGTGAATTAAATAATGACGAAAAAAGATTAGTAACCAGAGGACAGGAAATTTATGCTGCATTTTTGGAACATACAGATGCGCAATTAAAAAAATTAATTGATTTTTTAAAATCGGAAAATCAATTTGACGATACTATTATATTGGTTATTTCCGATAATGGCGCAGCACCAGGCAGTTCGCCTGTTCCGAGTATTGATGTACGACGAACGGCTTATATGAGGGCAGAATCTATGGAAGAGAAATTGGCACATTTAGACGCAATGGGAACGGATGATTCTTATTGCGGGGCTTCCACGGGGTGGTCGCAAGTAAGCAATACACCTTTAAAATGGTATAAATCGGACACCTATGGCGGTGGCACACGTGCACCGTTGATTTTTTCATGGCCTAATGGAAATGTTCCCAAAAGTATTATTTGCGAACAATATACCCATGCCATTGATATTGTACCGACATTATTGGATTTAATTAATCAACCATTTCCAGAAAAATTAAATAATAAAGAAATATTGCCCATTCAAGGGATGAGCTTCGCTTATGCTTTCGACAATCCCGAATTACCAACTCGAAAACAGGTGCAATATTTTGAAACATTGGGCGACCGGGCGATTTGGGCAAATGGCTGGAAAGCAGTTACCAGACATCAAAAAGGCGATCCTTTTGAAAAAGATATTTGGGAGTTATACCATGTCGAAAATGATTTTGCAGAAATAAATAATTTAGCTGAAAGTGAACCAGGAAAATTAAAGGAATTAATTCAAGTATGGCTTGAGGAAGCAAAGCGTTACGACATATTGCCAATGGCAGATGACACAATGGGGTTATATGTGGCTGCCGTGCCGCCACCCAAAGCCCGTCATGTATTTTATCCCGGCATGACTCGTTTAGATAGATTAAGTGCCCCGGACATATATCAATTCAATAGCCGTTGGACGATAGAATTAGATTTAAAATCAGAAAATGCGAATGGTGTTATTTTAGCATCAGGCGACAGTGGGGCGGGATATGAATTGTATTTAAAAGATGGCTTTTTGATTTTAAATTATACTTATGTTAGGAAGGATATGGCCATTATAAAATCAAATAAAAGAATACCCGCTGGAGATAATATTTTAAATTTGATTTTAAAAAAAATAGATAAAAGTTCCGGTGAGGTTAATTTCTTTTTAAATAATGAAAATATTGGCGGCGGCGCATTGCCGAGGATGTGGCAAATTTATGTACCGAATTCTGGTTTGCGTTGTGGGGAAAATAGACATTCGCCGATCAGTCGGGATTATGAACCACCATTTAAATTGGATGGATTGAAAAAGGTGACGGTGGATGTGGAAATGTGATGAATTAATTATTTTATTGTAATCGTTCAGCATCTTGGTTATAGATAGTGGCCACAAAGGCACGAAGCCACAAAGAAAAATTTACCTCTTAGTGTCTTTGTGGCAAAAATGATTTATGCTGAATAATTACATTTTATTTTTTAATAAAAAAGCAACAATAACATGCAAACAAGCACTGAGAGAATCCTAACCACACACGTTGGCAGCCTGCCCCGTTCAAAAGCAGTAACCGATTTGGTATTTGCAAAAGAAAGGGAAGAGGAAGTGGATGAAAAGGAATTTAACTCTACCATAAAAAAAGCCGTTAATGATGTGGTTGCCCGACAAATAAAATCAGGAGTAGATATTGTCAGCGATGGTGAAATGAGCAAAATTAGTTATGCAACTTATATTAAAGACCGCATCACCGGTTTTGCTGGCGACAGCCCCCGCAACCCGCCGAAAGATTTAGAAGAATTTCCCGGTTTTTTACAACGTGCTGCAAAGGGGGGAGGGACACCAACGTATTCCCGCCCATGTTGTGTGTCGCATGTGGAAGTAAAAAGCACGGTTCCATTAAAAGAAGATATTGCCAATTTTAAATCCGCTATTTCAGAACATCAGCCTGTTGATGCATTTATGAATGCAGCCTCGCCAGGGGTGATTGCATTGTTTTTACCAAATAAACATTATAAAACACAGGACGATTATTTGGAAGCATTAGCGGAAGCGATGCGGCCTGAATATGAGGCCATTGTGGAAGCGGGTTTTATTTTACAGTTAGACTCGCCGGACATCGGTTTGGGTAGGCATATGATGTTTAAAAATAAAAGCGATAAAGAGTATATCCATTTAGCCAATCAGCATGTGGAAGTATTGAATCATGCATTGCGAAATATTCCTTCTGACCGGGTTAGGATGCATGTGTGTTTTGGAAATTACGAGGGGCCTCACCACCACGATGCACCTATGAGTTTGGTCTTACCAATTGCATTTAAGGCAAAACCACAGGGTCTATTATTCGAAACTTCCAATCCTCGCCATGCTCATGAATGGGTAGTATTTAGGGACGCAGAAATCCCTGATGATAAAATTTTAATACCAGGCGTTTTGGATTCCACTACCAATTTTATTGAACATCCCGAATTAGTAGCACAGCGATTAGAGCGATTTGCGAATATTGTTGGAAAAGAAAGAATCATTGCTGGAACGGATTGCGGCTTTTCCACTTTTGCGGGATTTGGTTCAGTGGATGAGGATATCGTTTACGCAAAATTAGCGGCGATGGCGGAAGGAGCAGAGATAGCGAGCAAGCGATTGTGGAATAATTAACAGGCAATGTTCTGAAAAAGAAATGGCCGACGAATCAAGTCGGCCATTTCTTTTCTAGGGCAAACGCACCAAAATTTTGATGCCTTGAAAAGAGTAAAAAACTCCAGATTCGGTCTTTTTGAACCATGTCATAACTTTGGTGCGGTTGCCTTATTTCTTTTCTGCCTTAGAAATAATTTTAAACAAATCCGTATCCGTGTTTACTCAACGGCAATGACCTAATACGTTCACCTGTGGCGGCAAAAAGGGCATTGGCCAATGCAGGTGCAGCAGGTGGTGTTCCGGGCTCGCCAACGCCTCCCGGATATTCATCTACTTCCATAATATGCACCTCTACTTTAGGGGAAGTTTTCATCCTTACCATTTCGTATTGCGGGAAATTGAATTGCTGAACCTGACCACCATCAAAAGTAATTTCACCATATAAAGCTGCGGATAGACCAAAAATAATCCCACTCTGCATCTGCGCTTCTATGGTGTCGGGGTTGATGATGCGGCCACAGTCAATAGCGCAGTAAAATTTATCAATCTTGTATTCCTTTTCACTGAGTTTAGAGATTTCAGCGACTTCCCCGACGATTGAACCAAAAGACTCATGCAAGGCGATGCCCCGGTATTTGCCTTCAGGCAACGGCGTTGACCAGTTGCTCATTTCAGCTACTTTGTCAAGCACTGCTGTGAATCGGGGATGACCTTTTAACTTGCTTTTTCTGAACTGATAAGGGTCTTGCCCAACTGAATGGGCACATTCGTCCATGAAACATTCCGTAAAAAAGGCATTCTGCGAACTGCCAACTGAACGCCAATAACCCACTTCAATAGGCAGATCAACTTGCCCAAAACCAACATAGGCATTTTTCATTTCATAAGGCAAAGTAGCAGCCCCTTCTGAACTGGAAGGGTCTTTTTCTGGTGGCTCTGCCATGGAGGGCATAATCCGATTCATAGCGCTGAAGCCTACAGACTGAAGCGCCATCTTGTTTTCCCATGCCTCTATTTCCCCATTACCGGAAATAGCAGCTTTGAAATGACTCGCCACCGCGGGCCGATACATTTCATGCCGCATGCACTCCTCTCTGGTATAAACCAATTGAACAGGTGTTCCTGCCATTTCTTTAGCAGCATGGGCAGCATTGAGCACCATGTCAATTTCTGATCGGCGACCAAATCCGCCACCGAGGTAGGTCATATTGGTTTTGATATTTCCTTTGTCAATTCCTGTGGCTGCATTTACTGCGTTAAGAACCAATGAGGAACTTTGGTGGCCTGTCCATACTTCTGCTTTATCTCCGTCAACGAGTACGGTGCAATTGATCGGCTCCATACAGGCATGGGCCAAATAAGGAACATCATATTTTGCTTCCACGGTTTTTTCTGTCTGATCTAAACTTTCCGCTGCATTCCCTTTATTTAAAGGTGTCGCAATGATTTTATTGGCAATTGCATCTTCTAACATTTGAGAAATGCCAGTAGAAGAAATGCTTTCGTCGCCTGTTTCTTCCAAATCAAGTGCAAGGGATGCATTCTTCGCCCGCCATGTGTTATCAGCAATTACTACAACCCCTCGGCCCTCTGGAAGCAAAATGACCTTTTGGACACCTGGCATGGCCTCCACTTCTGATTGATTGTTGATGGCAGTGATTGATCCACTTAAATAAGTGCGGTGGCGCACGGTGGCGTATAGCATGCCGTCGAGTCGAACATCAAGGCCAAATTCCGCCTGACCCGTCACCTTTTCTGGAATATCAAGGCGCTGCACAGGTGTGCCAAGGATTTTGAAATCTTTCTGAGGTTTGAGGTTTGGAATTTTTTTGAGTTTAATGCTGGAGGCGGCGGCAGCAAGTTCACCGAAAGTCAATCGCTCATTGTTGGACAAATTAATGACTTGCGATTTTTCTGCTTTGCATTGCGACGCATCAATACCCCATTGTTGCGCCGCTGCCATCACAAGCGTTTCACGGGCAGTTGCTCCGGCAGTTCGAAGTACATCATACAAATCCCTTACGGTTGTACTACCACCTGTTGCAACTACAGGCAAAAAGGAAGCTATTTTTTCCATTAAGGACAGCCCTTTGCGGACGTCCCTTTTTGCATTGGTCATTAAAAAGTATTGGCGTATGGACCTTCTGGTTGTGGGTGTACAACTTGGATACTATTCATATCTGCTTCCAATTCCTCAGCAATTATCATGGGAATGGCAGTGTAAACGCCTTGACCCATTTCAGCACGGGGTACTGCTACCGTTATTTTATTATCAGGGGAAATGCGAATCCAGGCATTGAGCGAATCGCCCTCTCCAAACCCTTCACCAGAATATTCTTTAATTTTTTTGTTGACATACATCAGGCCACCGACCCCTACCAATAAGCCACCGCCAACTACGCCGCCCGTTATCATAAATGCCCTGCGAGTCCATTTGCCTTTTTTAGACCTTTTATTGTTTGCCATGATTAATTTTTATTTTATTGTAACTATTCGGTAGGGTTGTTTTTTTAGGAAAATTGGAAATTTTCCTAAAAAAACAACCATCTCTTTAGTACTACTTTGTCACTTTAGAAATATACTTATATATGACCACTGTATTTCATGTCCGGGAGGAAGAATCCTAGTAGAGAGAGGTGTGTTTTTTTGATTTTTTGTAAAAAAATCAAAAAAACACACCTCTCTCTAAAGGGTTTTAAATCTCAGGCCTGAAAAGGAATGGTTATTTTTCTAAAGTGACAAAGCAGTATTAGGCGATAGAAAGAAGAAAAAATGAAATTTTTTCTTCTTTCTATCGCCATGCTGAACAGTCATATTTTATTAATTAATTCAGCCGATTTCTCAAATAGTGCTTTTGATTTTTCAGGAAACCAAATCAGTTTTTGTACCCAAGTTGCCAAGCAAGCCTCCATCCGTTTCTTGACGCATCTTGGCAGCAGCGTGGATTGCAGCTCTTACTCTTTGGTAAGTACCGCATCGGCAAATGTTATCAATCGCTTTGTCTATATCTTCATCGGTTGGATCAGGTGTAGCATTCAGTAATGCTTCAGCAGCTATGATCATCCCTGATTGGCAATAGCCGCATTGAGGCACTTGATGGTCTATCCACGCTCGTTGCACAGCAGACAATTTTCCATCTTCGGCAATGCCTTCGATAGTTTTAATTTCTTGCCCTTCTACCTGGGAAAGGGGAAGGGTGCAAGTCTTGGTGGCGACTCCGCCAATCATGACGGTACATGAACCGCAAGAAGCTACCCCGCATCCGTATTTTGTGCCTGTCAGATTAAGTACGTCTCTCAGTACCCAGAGCAAGGGCATGTTCGCCTCGGCATTTACGGAGTGTGTCTTTCCATTGATCTTTAAATCCATGATAAGTTATTTCAGGTGAAAATAGATTCAAATTTGAATGTTGGATATAGGGAATTAACTCGGCAGTTGAGGAAAATTGTATTGCTTAGAGGATAAGGATCAAATGTAATTATTTTTCTTTGCTCTCTTTTAAAAATTAGGAGAATTAATCATGTTTGGGTTACCCAAGAATTAAAAAGCCGAGATTTACCGAATCATTTAGGTGGTTTAGAATGTAATGGAATATGTGCTTTAGTAGAACTCATGTAATTTTCCGAAAAAAATAAACTCAAAATAATGGATAATAAATCACTGAAAGAAGAAGCCCTGCTTTATCATGCTAAAGGACGACCCGGTAAAATAGAAGTCATACCGACGAAGGAAACTGCCAACCAAAGAGATTTATCATTGGCTTATTCCCCAGGAGTTGCCGACCCTTGTTTAGCTATATCTCAAGATGTCAATGATGTTTATAAATATACGGCTAAAGGAAATCTGGTAGCGGTCATTAGCAACGGCACAGCTGTTTTGGGTTTGGGTGATATTGGCCCAGAGGCTGGCAAACCAGTAATGGAAGGCAAAGGGTTGCTGTTTAAAATATATGCTGATATAGATTGTTTCGACCTCGAACTCGACTCCACAAATGTTGAAGAGTTCGTGAGAACGGTTAAAATTTTGGAACCAACGTTTGGCGGTATCAACTTGGAAGACATTTCAGCTCCAGAATGTTTTGAAATAGAAGAGCGGTTGAAAGAAGTACTGAATATCCCCGTGATGCATGATGATCAGCATGGTACGGCCATCATCAGTGGGGCAGCTTTGCTGAACGCTTTAGAATTGGTGGGGAAAGATATTTCAACTGCAAAAATCGTAGTGAGTGGTGCAGGTGCGTCGGCTATTTCATGTACGAGAATCTATGTTTCCCTTGGTGCTGACAAGAAAAACATTTTCATGTATGACAGCAAAGGGTTGTTGCATCCTGAAAGAGATAATTTAGATGGGAAAAAAGCGGAATTCATTAATGGCTCGGTGACGGCAGATACTTCATTGGAAAAAATATTGGAAGACACTGATGTTTTCATTGGCCTGTCCCGTGGGAATATTTTGAAAAAGAAAATGGTTAAAAAGATGGCAGACAACTGTATCATTTTTGCCATGGCAAATCCAAATCCAGAAATAAGTTATGAAGATGCCAAATCAGCAAGACCTGATAGTATCATGGCCACAGGCCGATCAGACTACCCCAATCAGGTCAATAACGTTTTGGGGTTTCCTTATATCTTTCGCGGAGCTTTGGATGTTCGGGCATCTGAAATCAATGAAGCTATGAAATTGGCTGCAGTTCGTGCTTTGGCGGATTTGGCAAAACAGCCTGTTCCCGATATTGTAAATATAGCTTATGGAAATGCCAACCTTATTTTCGGAACTGATTACATAATACCAAAACCAGTTGATCCAAGGCTTATCACCACCGTTGCACCTGCTGTTGCCAAAGCCGCTATGGACTCAGGCGTTGCGAAGAAACCGATCAAAAACTGGGAGGCATATAAAGATGAGTTATCAAAAAGGTTGGGTCATTACAATTCGATTTCAAAAATAATCGAGACCAAAGCCAAGCAGGATGTAAAACGGGTAGTATTTGTAGATGCTGAACATGTCTCGGTACTCAAGGCTTGTCAAATTGTAATTCAAGATAAAATAGCCAAACCGATTTTGTTGGGCAACAAAGAAAAAATACTTGCCATCATGGAGGAATATGGCATTCAACTAACCAAAGTGAAAATCATTGACCCATTGGTGCCAAAATCGGAGAAGGAAGAGCTTATCCTGAAAGATTACAGCCAGCTATTTTATGAAAAAAGAAAAAGGAAAGGTTACTCTTTGGTGGAGTCTGTTGACATTATTAAAGGACGGAGTTATTATGGAGCCATGATGGTGGAGCAAGGCGATGCAGATGCTATGATTGGCGGCTTGACCAAAAAATACCCATACACATTGAAACCCGCACTACAGATTATTGGCCCCAGAAAGGGCGTCAAAAAAGTGGCCAGTATGCATATCGTGATGAGCAAGAACGGGCCTTTGTTTTTAGCTGACACCTCGATCAACCACCATCTGACTTCTGAGGACATAGCTGAAATAACAGAATTGGTAGCAGAGGAAGTGATGTCGTTGGATATTGTTCCAAAAATTGCGCTGCTGACCTATTCCAATTTCGGTTCGGTTGCTCACGGCGAGTCAGCAGAATTGATGCGGGACGCTACAGCTATTTTACATGAAAAACACCCCGATTGGATTGTTGATGGGGAAATGCAGGCGCACATGGCACTTAACCCAGAGATCATGGAGCAGTTTTATCCTTTTTCAAAATTGGCTGGGCACCGGGCGAATGTTCTGATTTTCCCTAATTTATCATCGGCCAATATATCCTACAATTTATTAAGTCACGCTGGTGGCATGGATGTGATAGGGCCTATTTTGTTGGGTTTGAACAAACCTGTTCATGTGCTTCAATTAGGCGCAAGTATTCGGCAGATAGTAGATATGGTTGGAATTGCAGCTGTGCATGCTCAGAATGGGAAGAAGAATAGGAAATAGAGAATACACGAAAAAAGCCGTTGATAATCATTTGATTATCAACGGCTTTGTAAATTTGTTTGGTAGCCCGTACGGGAATTGAACCCGTGTTTCCGCCGTGAAAGGGCGGCGTCCTAACCCCTAGACGAACGGGCCAAACTTGTAGATAAAAAAGCGATCCTTTTCTTCAAAAGGATACCCTGCGTTAAAAACGGCTGCAAATATAGCGGCTCATTTTATATTTCCAACCCAGAGCCAAAAATTTTTTTCAAACAAAAAGAATTACGGAAACACCCTTCCGTTTTTTACTTTTGCGCCGCCTAAAAAGCCATACTCGACTTTCCTGCAAAGAGTGCGTAATAACGCATAGTTTGAAACCACAACTTTTCATTATCAACCAATAAGGAACTATCAAAAAGCAAACTGGACATTGTAAAAAGCTTTTAAGTGGGAAATCAGTTCCCAAAATACACTATTGCCTGTTTTCTTTTTTCCTTGTTCCAAATCAATTATTACTATGCCACCATTAAGAATTGCAATCAATGGCTTTGGACGGATAGGCCGTTTGACTATGAGAAATCTTTTGAAAAATAAAGGAGTCAAAGTTGTAGCCATCAATGATTTGACCGACAACCAGACTTTAGCCCACCTTTTCAAATATGACACCATGCACGGCGTCTTTGAAGGAGCCGTACGTGCTGATGATAACAACCTGTTTATAAAGGGGCAACGAATTAAATGCTCGGCTGTCCGAAATCCAGCTGAATTGCCGTGGAAAAAGATGAACGTGGATGTCGTACTGGAGTGTACAGGTGTTTTCCTCACTCAAGAAAAAGCGAAGTTGCACCTTGAGGCTGGTGCAAGAAAAGTAGTTCTTTCTGCACCGCCTAAAGGAGGGAATATTCCTACTTTCGTAATCGGTGCTAACCACAAGAAAATCAGAAAAGCAGACAATATCGTCTCAAATGCTTCTTGTACTACAAATTGCTTGACGCCGCTCATCATGATTTTGGATAAACACTTTGGGGTTTCCCAATTTGTTATGACCACAATCCATGCATATACTTCAGATCAACGTATTCAGGACGCACCACATAAGGACTTGCGACGGGCACGTGCCGCTGCTCAGAACATCATCCCTACTTCTACTGGAGCTGCCAATGCTGTCACTTTGGTCGTTCCGCATTTGAAAGGAAAATTTGCAGCTCAGGCTGTACGTGTCCCTACTGCAACAGGATCGTTAACCGACCTTACTTGTGTATTGAAGAAAAGGGCTTCTGAAGAAGAAATCAACGCTGCATTTGCAGCAGAAGCCAGCAAGGCTTGGAAGGGCATTGTTGAATATACAGAAGACCCAATAGTGTCAAGCGACATTGTTAGAAACCCACATTCTTGTATCTTTGATTCCAAGCTGACCCAATCCAATGGCAAACTTTGTAGGGTAGTCGGTTGGTACGACAACGAAGCAGGTTATTCCGCCCGTTTGGCCGATCTGGCTGAAATGGTCGGTAAGAAATAAAAATTCGAACTAGTATGAAAGAGAGACACTGCCCGGCCTACATGCCGTGGGAGTGTCTTTTTAGTTTTGAATTCAGAGTTTTGGGGTTGTTGAGTACTTATCGCACTCCTCAAAGCCCGCCACTATTTCACTCAACACTTATTTGCATGAATATCAATTTTAAAAATAAAAAAGCCCTCGTTCGGGTGGATTTCAATGTGCCGCTCGATAAAAATTTTAATATTACTGATGATACCCGCATAGTGATGGCATTGCCAACGATTAAACATATTTTGGGAAATGGAGGGGCCGTCATCTTGATGTCCCACCTTGGCAGGCCCCTTAAAAAGCTAAAGGGTGATGGATCGGTAGATGTTGGTGCATTTACGCTGCGGCATCTCGTTCCTCATTTATCAAAATTATTAGGAAAAGAAGTCAAGTTTTGCCCAGAAACTGTTGGTGCTACAGCGTCCGAAATGTCATCGGTACTCCAACCCGGTGAGGTTTTATTGTTGGAAAACACCCGGTTTCAAAAGGAGGAGGAGAAAGGAGATGAGGCTTTTTCAGAAAAATTGGCAGCGCTTGGCGATGTTTATGTAAACGATGCATTTGGTACTGCCCACAGGGCACATGCTTCCACAGCAATTGTAGCCAAAAATTTTTCTCCCGAAGACCGCACGTTTGGTTTTTTGATGAAAAATGAGGTCGAGAATGCAAATAAAGTATTGGGCAACCCTGAGCGACCATTCACAGCTATCACCGGAGGTGCAAAAGTATCTGATAAAATACTGCTCCTCGAACGTTTCCTCGAATTGGTTGATCACATAATAATTGGCGGGGGGATGGCTTATACTTTTGTCAAGGCACAGGGAGGCCGTATCGGCAATTCCCTATTTGAGGAAGACCGACTTGAACTCGCCAAAGAATTGCTGGAAAAAGCGAAAGCAAAAGGAGTCCAAATCCACTTGCCAATGGACAGTGTATGCGCTGATGCGTTCAGCAACGATGCCAACAGAAAAAATACCTACAGCTTCGAAGTACCAGACGGTTATATGGGCTTGGATATTGGAGAAGAAGCAAGAAGCGCATTTTCAAAAGTCATTATGGAATCGAAAACCATAATTTGGAACGGCCCGATGGGGGTTTTTGAAATGCCAAATTTTGCTGAAGGCACAAAAACAATCGCCAAGGCAGTTGCTGATGCGACGAAGAATGGCGCTTTCTCCTTGGTTGGTGGCGGAGACAGCGTGGCAGCAGTGAATCAAATGGGCCTGTCAGGGGAAGTGAGTTTTGTTTCGACTGGAGGTGGCGCAATGTTGGAAATGCTGGAAGGGAAAGAATTGCCTGGGATTAAGGCGATTACTGGTTGAAATGGCATTATTGAATGTTTAGGAGGTCCTTGATCTAAAGGTCAATCATTCTTCTTTTTTGTTTTTTTTTATGGTAAACCAAATTGTGCCAAAAGCAATAATTCCTATTAAGACAAACACCCACCAAGGCCACCCACTCGTGATTGGGTCCATGTTCCCTACTGGAACAAAGGCTGCCCAAAAAAGAGGGTGTGTCCTGTTGTTGCCTTGATTTGACTGGATATAGTCCAATTTAGCGGTTCGAAGGGCAATGTCTTTTGGTTTTCCTTCTTTTAAATATCTATAGAAATTCACCATTATATTGGCAGATGCGTTGTCGTCAATGCTCCAAAGCGTAGTAACGATACTGGCTGCACCTGCATAAGAGAATCCCCTTGCTAAACTCACAATTCCTTCTCCCCGTTGTAGTTCCCCAATACCAGTTTCGCAGGCACTTAGCACAACGAGTGATGCAGGTATTTCCATCTCATAAAGGTTTTTTACAAACAGTAATTCGTTCTCCGTGCTGTCAGCGGTTTGGTAAAATGCTAGGTAGGAATATTCCCCATGCCGGTCGTTGGATTTGCCGTGTGTGGCCAAGTGAAGGATTCCTGCACGGGAGGCGTTCTCGGTAAAATTTTCTTCTGTTGCTGAATTGGCGAGAAAAATCTCGCCTCCCATCATTTCATGGATTTCCAAAGCCTCTTGGATGTTGAATCGCAATTGAGCAAGTACTGCCCGCCAAGGGTCATCACTTCTGCTCACGGCTAAAGTATCGCCAAAATAAATGGGTGCAAAAGCCATAAATGGTGTTTTCAGATGATGCCCCTTTTTCATTTCGTCCAAAAGGGTAGCAGAATAGCTGTAACTGATGCTGTACTTTTTTATTAAATATTCAAACGAATCAAAATCATTGTATGCCTCAGTTGGCTGTGACAGAAGGGCATCAAAGGGAAGATAGCCAAGCGTTCCACCAGGAACGATTACTAAAGCTGAAGTCTTGATCTTTTCAGCCAAAGGCTCGAAAATTAATTGATAGAGCTCATAACCGATATTGGCCAATTTTTGATTTAGGTAGGCGGAATTGGAATCAGCGGGGTTGAAGCGATAGATACTGTTCCTAAATTCTTCCACCCATATTTCGAGCGGGAAATCTTTATTTATATGAACGAGTTCGAATTGGTTTCGTGAGATGATAAATGCAAAGAGATTTGTTTCGCCCACAAAATAGGCGACCATCGATTGATCGGGCCTGAGCAGGTGCTTCTGAATTCTTTCTATCGAAACAATTTTGGGTTCATATTGAAGTTTAAAATAATTTTCATGGTGTTTTTTAAAATGGGCGATCAATTCATGTTGGAGCGCATGAACTTGAAAAATCTTTTCATTAATTTCCTGAATGGTTTTGTGGTTGCCTGTTCCATTCTTGAGTTCTTCTTCAAACCGCAATTTTTCTAAAAAGGAAAGGTCGGTTTTATACTGCTGTTCAAGTTTTATCAGGCTGTCAGGAATGCCAGCAAAGCGCTCTGCCTCCACAGCCTTGATCGCCTCCATTAACAAGATGGCATTGCTCTGCTCCGCTACTTGGAAAGCTTCCTTCAGATATTGCACGTCGCCCGATTGTTTATTTAATTCGTTTTTGATCAAAATTGCATTTTCATAAATCAGGTAAAAATTATCCTGCAATGCCAATCTCGAACCCGGCTGTTCGAGTGAGGTTTTAATAAAATTGATCAATGAAATGGCCAAGCTGAAAATTCGGTCTGCTTCATTTAGGTAATTGGGGTGCTTGTTTTCAAGATATTGATCATACAGTAAGGAACCGTTTGCCTGAAATATTTTAAGCAAGACAATTGGAGAATAAACCCTCTCAAATGACTGGTCCTCTGATATATCGAAATTTATAGCCCGATAGGCTTTTTCTAGATAACCTAAAAAGCGCTTTTCGTCCTTAGGGCAAGATGTAGCCAACAGGGCAAATGACTCGGCTACATCTGCGTGCTTATTACCGTACACCTTCAACCGAATGTCATTTGCCTTTTCAAAATATTCGTGTGCTTTATCAAACTCTTCCTCTAACAGGTGAACTTTGCCTATTCTGGCATATGAATTTGCCACATCTGGATCGTTCAACTCCAATTTTGAACCATTTATTTTTAAGGCCAGGTTGTACTGCGACAAGGCCTCTGGTAAGTTGCCTATTTTTTCATAATAACTACCTAACCCATTTCTGACATCTGCCATTTCACTGGGGGCTATATTAGGAACCTTTTGAAAAATTGATAAACTTGTCGAGAGTTCCCTGAAGGCGTTGTCAAAATCAAGTTTTTCCAAGTAGCAATTACCAAGGTAGAGGTGGGTCTTTGCTACCCTTGGGTTCTTTTTGCCCAAATTTGACTCCCTTATCGTCAGGGCTTTGCTAAAGTAAGCGAGTGCTTTGTCCCAATCTCCCTTATCTTGAAGAAGCAGACCAATGTTAGCATAGATATTGGCTGTTTCAGGATGGTTTCCCCCGCCGTATTTTTCGTACAACGCCAAACTTTTCTCCAAATAGTCAAGTGCCTTTCGATGATTGCCCATACTGTTATAGACAGCACCTTTATTGTTGTACATGCCCGCAAAATTATCATGGCCAACAGGGTACAAACTATCCAGAATCATTTCTGCCGAATCTAGATGTAAAATGGCGTTCTTGAATTGGTTGAGGCCGTAGTATAGCGTTCCGAGATTGTCAAAATTATCTGCAGTTTTTTTGTTGTAGAAACCCAAATGTTTAAGGTTGTGGGCAAGAGCTGTTTTATAAGTGGCCATTGCGGCTTCTGCATTGCCAAGTGCTTGTTGAGCGATTCCGACATTATTATAATAGTCAGAGATTTCATCAGAGTTTGATGTAAGGCTTATATTAAGTGCTTTTTCAAAATATTCATAAGCCTCCTTGTATTGGTGCTGGCCAAAATAATACCCTCCTAACCCATTGTAGGCTTTTGCTAATTCGGAATGATTTGGGTCCAGTTTTTCATTGGCCAAAACGACAGCTTTGTTTTGGTAGAAAAAGCTTTCTTTCAATTTACCCCACCTTCTGTGGAAATATCCTAAAATACGGTAATTGGACACCAAGTCAAGATATGGGGAAGGACTTTGAAATTGTTGAAGATTTAAAGCCTTTTTTCTAAAAAGGATAGCGTTTTTATAATCGCCCAAGTTTCCCAGGCTATCAGATGAGGCAATAAACTGCTTTATCAAAGAGCGGTCACTTTGTTGTCCCATTGTATCATTGGGAAGATAGGTAAAAACAATCAGCAGGAAGGAAATTGGCCAGATTCTCATTAAAGGGCAATGTATTGAACGCAAATTTTGGGAAAATACCTGTAAATCAATTATTTTAATAGGCTTTTTTATTTACTCAGAGAGTAACAATTGAAGATAATAGGATATTGCATGAGTGGATCAGAAAAAGGATAAACTTACATTGGTTTATACATGCGCCACTTAATTGGCTTAGATGTTTGCTAATTTGGCGCATTAAATTTGATCGGAGAATGAAAAAAAATATCCTTATTAACGGTCCAATGAATGATTTTGGAGTCCCTTTGGCTGCATCTTTCCGTGCAAAAGGTTTCTATGTGTATGGGATAGATCAGAAAGAAGACTACGATGGAATTTGTGATAGGTCATTGAGATTTGATATCCATCAGTTTGTGACCGATGCAGATTATAGGATCCGATTTACACAAATATTTGAGGAAATAATCCCAAGGCTTGACGCTCTTGTCAACATGGAAGAAATCAACCTAAAGGGGCACCTTAATGAAATTCAACTGGATCATTGGCAACAATCAGTAGATGTGAACCTAACTGGCCCCATGCTCCTGAGCAAGTTATTCCTACCAAAACTAGAAAAGTCAAAAGGTGCTATTCTCAACATAGGAAGTGTGACTGCCGATTCTAACAAGCATGGCCAATTGGCATTCATGGCTTCAAAAAATGCCTTGAATGGACTTACCAAAGCATTAGCATTTGATCTAAAAGGTCGGGTAATTGTAAATGGTATTACAGTAGTTATGGGAAATGAAAAAGAAAATTTTAGCCTAAAGGAATCCAATTCAAGCAGCTATGCAAATGAATTAGCAAAATTGGCAGTGTACCTCGTTGTTGAGAACGCTGGGTACGTTCATGGGAAGAATATATTGTTAGATGGAGTATTTCTTCGCTGACCCTTAGCCAGAAATAGTTTATGTATTTATTGAAAATTATTATATGTATAAACTATTGCATTAAAATTAATTCCAAGGTTTTATTTTGTTAACATGTAAGTACGTGATTTTCAAGAGGAATATATCTGGGCAAAAAATTTTATATTTTAATATCCACACCATAACTTTGCTCCACAACAAACACACCCATTCTTTATGGTCTTACATGTTCCAACCGAAACACTGGTACGCACAAAAAAAACGTCTGTGATAAACGCAATAATCGTTGAGGACGAAATAAGAAGCATGAATAATCTCAAGAACTTACTGAGGACGCATTGTCCCGAAGTAGAGATTATAGGAGATGCTATTAATGTTGAGGAAGGCATCGACCTCTTCGAAGACCCTGATTTCAAACCTGACCTTGCTTTTCTTGATATTAGCCTTACCGACGGCCTTGTTTTCAAAATGTTAGATCAACTAAGGCCCATAAATTTTGAGATCATATTTATTACCGCTTACAATGAACATGCAATAAAGGCGTGCGAATACAGTTCCATTGGCTACATCCTCAAACCAATTAACCCAGATGAATTGGTACAGGCAGTAAGTAGGGTAAGGGTTTCACGTACCGATAATAAGATGGAACAGAGGATGGAGATTTTCAATAGGCAGTTGAACAACACCAATGCTTTTGAAAAAATGAGTATTTCGGCTATTGATGGTATCTACTTTGTTAGTATTAAAGACATCGTTCGCTTTGAAGCTGAAGATAATTATACGCATATTTTCCTTGAAAATGGGGAACGGATAACAGCTTCAAGAACAATAAAAGCTTATGAAGATTTGCTACAGAGCATGAATTTTTACCGTGTCCATAAACGGCATGTCATAAATTTGAATTTCATGAGAAAGTTCATCAAAGGTGATGGGGGTTACCTTGTGATGGATGACGGAAAAAAAATCGAAGTATCCAGGAGGCGTCGCCCTGCTTTTATGGAGCAGATGCGGAGGCTGGAAGAAGGTTTATAATTTGAAACTGATACACAGATGTGACAAGTACGCTATTCAATTTCTAAAATTTAAGGAGTATTGATCTAAAGAAATAATTTTATTTGTAAAAATAATATGTATTTCTTTTGTTGATTTTTAGTGCTGCAGACTTTTATCAGCCAAAAATTACCCTTAAATTTGTCATTTGGAGGAATTGTAGTGCTTGTCCTATCTCAAAAAGGAGAAACACTATGATGGGTTTTTTTACTAAAAATCGTAATACTATGAAGGAGGCTACCAACAAAAGCAAAGGCAAAAAAGGCCTTGACAACCTTGAGCATTTCAACAGGATTCAAAAAAACAAGATGAATGAATTCCTTGGAGGCTCAGATAATCAAAATGTTGATTCGAAGAAAAGCAGTTTTTTTTCTTGGTTGTCTGGACCAAAGCCATGTGATGGGGATTTGCCCCATTAAAAACTGGTACCTTAAATAACTAGCTACACACTGTACCAAACCTATCCACTACTATGGATTAGGTGCTTTTTCTGTAAAAGCTAAAAGAGATTGTGTTGAATAAGCACAATCTCTTTTAATTTTGGGCTTTCGACTTACTTTTTCAACTCTTCTTATTATTTTTCAATTAAGATCAAAATGGAACCAACAGGTGGTATCATCGATGTACGATTAAAGCAGTTGTCCAAACTTGAGCAACTCGCTTCTGAATACCTGTTTACAAATATTCAACAAGCTCAAAAATATTTGGCAGATTTGGAGCAACTCTTGGAAGAGGTTGACAACCCAGACTTCAAGTTGAAAGTCCATCTTTATACTGCTATAGTTGAGAACCAGTTATACAATTATGATCTTTCAATAATACATTTTAAAAAAGCAATAGAGCTACTTAATGAAAGGGGAGATGCAAATCAATTGGCCGAAGCTTATATTGACTATTCAGGTACCTTGATAAACATAGGGCAAGTGGATGAGGCATCTAAAAGATTGGAAGATGCTCGTAAATTTCTGTCAGTGTTTCCCGATAAAAGATTGGAGGCATACATAAAATGCAGAATGGGTTACCTGCACCTTCATAATTCAAATAGAGCTAAAGCATTGCAAGCTTTTTTTGAAGCGGATAAGGGGTTGAAATCTACAAGGAAGACACTAAGTTTAAAAGATTATTATTTCATTACCCTCATTAAAAGTGGTATTGGTAAGCTCCATTCATTGAACCACGAACCAGTCAAGAGCATTAATGCATACAAAGAGGTTGTTGAGTTATGCGAAAAAACTGGAATGCGTTCAAGACTATCTTGGCATTATTTAAACGTAGGCAACAGTTATATGGCAACTCATGATGTTGACAATGCCATTAAATATCTAAAATTAGGTATAAAAGTCATTGATGATGTTAATCAACAAGCCCGTGCATTGGCTTATGCTAACCTCGGAAGTTGTTATTTAAGAAAAGGGCTGTTTCAAGAAGGACTTGATTTACTTGAAAGGGCATACCCCCTATTCAAAGAAAAAAGGGACAGAAACCTTGCAAATATAGATTGGTGGCGAGCAAAAGCTTTTGAAGGGTTAAATAAAAGACGTAAAGCATTGAAGCATTATTTCACGGCACTTGAATCTGCACAAAAGGGTGGGGAGCAAAACCAAGTAGCCGGAATTTTAAAAGACATTGCCAACTATTACGCGGAAGAGGGAGACCACAAAAATGCCTATGAGTATCAAAAATTTTATGAGAAAGCGGTAGAACTGGCAATGGACGAAGATAAGGCCTATGAGATCAGGGAACTTGAAAGCAGGTTTGAGGCGGAAAGAAAAGCCAACATGGAAGAAATGTATAAATTGCAAGCAACGGGGCTACAACTTAAAGCTCTGCGTGCTCAGATGAACCCACATTTTGTTTTCAATGCACTGAATTCCGTCCAAAACTTTATCACATCCAAGGATCCTTCGTTAGCCGCAAAATATCTTGCCCAATTTGCCCATTTAATGCGCCAAAGTCTTGAATATTCAGACCAAGAAATAATTTCGCTTGAAAAGGAAATCGAATTCCTACAAAACTATCTTGACATAAATGTCAACTTGAGATTTGAGAATAAGTTGGAGTATAAAATTAAAGTGGATGAAGAAATTGAAGAAGATATCCTTGGTGTACCTACTATGATTGTTCAGCCATATGTTGAAAACTCCATCGAGCATGGAATACGGCCTAAGCATAAAGGATTGATTAAAATTGAGTTTAAATTGAAAGACGACGACACCATTCTCTGTATAGTAGAAGACAACGGCGTTGGTAGGTTAAAAGCTAAAGAATTACAGGAGATGAATGGCAACTTAAGATCACATAAATCGCTTGGCACAAAAATAACCCAAGAGCGATTAGAGATATTGCAAAAAAATAGAACCGGGAAGGAGGGAGTGGTGAAAATAATTGATTTAGTAGATGAAATATCGGGAAACCCTTCTGGGACCAGAGTTGAAGTTTTAATCCCTATTTTGGACGTTCAGGTAAAATAATTATTAAAAAAATGCTTTACCGACTGATTATCAAATATATTTCCTTGGTAAAAATTTAAAATTTAATAATAAAAAAATATATTTGCGACAGTTTTCTCATAGTATGTTTGTTTAATCTTCCTGCACCTTAATTTCCCTCCTGGGGTGCAGGACTTTTTTTTACCTATAAATTTCCTCAAATGTAGTTGTTATACTGTTGTGTGTAGTTTACGCTTTAAAGCGTTATTGCCTTATGTTTAGTGCTTCTATATATGTTGGATTTTAGAGGGTTTACAGATTTAAATTTTAAACATATTTTTTCCGTTTATTAATTAAAACCGACCGTTCCCTAAAAAAAACATACCGTTTCCTTGTAAAATAGTCCATTGCGTAAATGTAGCTTTTTTCTTGAAAATAGCAAGATTATCTTTGCTTCAAGTTTTCTCATAGTATGTTTAATTCTCCTACACCTTTTCTTCCCTTCTGGGGTGTAGGAATTTTTTTTACCCATTTCTAACCGTTCAAATATCTACCATAGGGTCAAGGCGAAATGAAAGCATTGAGGGTGAAAGTAACCTCCAATTGCTGGCTGCGAATTTCAAAGTTGGTAAATGAGCTTGGTAATTTTATGAGAACCAGACTAAATTTATGCCAGTTATATTTATATTAATAATAATATAATGTTTTAGTTGTTAATTTTCAGCTTAATAAGCTTTGTTGTATTGATTCTTTCCAGAAAACATATTAGTCATAATCCATATCCTAACCCAAACCTACCGTTTTCCTCCATAACAACACCGTATCCTAAAACAGACTTTTCTTCAACGTCAAAATCCGTTTAATTTGCACCGTGTAGTTTTCTCATAGTATGTTTAGTGCTCCTACATCAGCTTTAGCCTCCCCCGATGTAGGAGTTTTTTTTCTTCTAAATCACAGGTTTTTTCCCCAGATTCAAAGTAGGGCAATTGGTTATTCTTTTGCAATAATTTCAAAAGGCAGTTGAACTCTGTTTCCTTCGTTGTCAACCAAGACTATCAGGTGTTTTCCAACCTCTGGGTCTAATTCAAAATCATGAATCTCTTTTGTTGATCCAATGTATTCATTATCAATGTGCCAATACACAATAGCGGTTGCATTTCTATGAATTGCTTTGAACACAGTTTTGCTTTGTTTGCCATCTATATCAGTAGGTAAATAGATTTTAGCATGAGCGGGCGGATAAATGAGTTGGATGCTTCCGTTGCTTTTATTACCTTCTTCGTTACAACCCTCCATTTTAGGAGGGGCAGTTACATAGTTGACATGCTTAGGTTTGAAGTAGTATTCCTCTACAGGGGAAAGCATGAACCATGATCTTTTCAAAATTTTATCGGCTGGGTAGCAGCTTTTGTTCACTTGCCATGTTTGCGAGTCATTTAAGTAAATAATTTGATGGTAAGGACAAGGCTGTGAAAACAATGCATTTTGCTGAACCCACATGGAATCAACCGGGCATTGATCAGTAGGCAAAAAACCACTACTGCTACAAATGCCTATTTTTTTCATGGCATCATAAGGTTGATCAAACCAAGGGACATTCGGTAAATAATCAAATACATCGAACATTATTTGAGCTGTAGCACCTACTCCTGTAAGGCCTGGCCGACCTTCCCCGTCTGCATTCCCAGCCCAAATGCCAACAGCATATCCAGCGTTGACGCCTATTGCCCAAGCATCTCTAAAACCGTAGCTTGTTCCAGTCTTCCAAGCAATTTGCCTTTTGGAGTCAAACCGCTCCCATTCGCCTTGGTCATTTGGTCGCTCTAAATCTTTCATCGCTTCAAATGCCAGCCAAATTGCATCTGAAGTCAAAAAGGAAGTCTCTTTCTTTAAATTTGAAGTCGTGACTTTTTTGCGTCCTTCGTCTAACTGAATCGTTGCCTTGCTGAAATCCGATTCATTATACTTGCCTTGGTTTTTGTAAAAATTGCCCAACCGATGAGCCATAGAAGCATAAATATTTGTGAGATCCCACAAATTTGCTTCTGCTCCTCCAAGAATCAATGAAAGACCATAATGGTTTGGTTCTTGGCGCAAAGTTGTGATTCCGAGTTTTTTTAGATTGAAGTGAAACTTCTCAACTCCATATCCTTGTAATAGCTTTACAAAAGGGATATTTAATGATTTGGATAAAGCTTTGCTCGCTGGTATGATGCCATCGTATGTGTTCAAATAATTCTCAGGTCGAAAATCTTTTAGATACAACGGAACGTCTGGAACTATACTGTTGGGGAGGATATAACCGTCTTGAATCATCATGGCGTAAAGAAGTGGTTTCATAATGCTTCCTGTGCTTCTGGCCGATTGGATTATATCAACGTCTTCCTGATGCTCGTAACCAGCGTTTGGGGCATTTCCAGTGTAGGCAATTACATTTTTTGAACCAACATCTATAACAAGAATTGCAAGATTGTTGATTTCATTATTCGTTAAAAGCCTGTGATGAAAACGACCAATTCTATTGGTGTTTTTTTGTAATTCAACATCAATATTTGTCTTGATTTTTTTACCGCCAGTAGTTGAAGTGCCTAAATAGTTCAAAAGGTGAGGAGCTAATTGTGGTAAAGGCATGGGTTTGTTGGGCAACGGTTCTTCTGTCGCTAACTTATAGGTCAAAGTGTCAATTAAAGAATTATAAAAAAGTTTTTTTAGCAACCTATTTCGTTTCTTCTGTAGTGCATCCCTGTTTTTTCCTGGATGAATCAAAGATGGTGAATTGGGAAGTACTGCCAGAGTAGCCGCCTCAGACCAAGACAATAGTTCTGGCTTTTTACCAAAATATCGCCATGAAGCAGCATCAAGTCCAACAACGTTTCCGCCAAAAGGTGCATTTGAAGAATAAAGGGCTAATATTTCACTTTTTGAGTAGCTTAATTCTAATCTCAGCGCAAGCACTATTTCAACCAATTTTTGAAAAATGGTTCTCGGTTTTCCATTTCTTGAAAGCCGAATGACCTGCATGGTCAAGGTACTTCCGCCACTGACAATTTTATTTTTTCTTAGATTTTGGAGCAATGCCCGTCCCAATGCTTTTAAATCAACTCCCCAATGTGAATAGAACCTTTTATCTTCAAAAGCTAAAATTGATTTCTCAAATTTTTCAGGAATATTATCACTATAAGGGAATCGCCATTGTCCATCTTTTGCGATTTTAGCACCGAGCAGTTGCCCGTCGGCCGCTTCTACAACTAAGCTGGTTGGTTTATCAAATAATGGTTTAGGAAGAGAACCCCAAAATAATATGAATAATACAATGAATGCGGAAGTAGTCAACTTCCAGTGTTTGTATAAAATATTTGAACTTGTAGCAAGGGTTTTTTTCATGAATCTATCCCTTTCTTTTGTGAGAGCTTCAAAATTATGGAATAAGCAAATGCAGCGTTAAAATAGAAAGGGCTTTGTTCAGCGAACAAAGCCCTTTTGTTGGTTCTTTATGAAATTTATTTAGCGAAAATTCAATATTCGTCTTCATTAAAGAGAAAATCACCTTTTGAAGGATAGTCAGGCCAAATTTCTTCGATACTTTCATACTCAATATCATCTTCTTCAATGTCCTGCAAATTCTCTACAACTGCGTTAGGGGCACCAGTACGCAGTGCATAATCAATCAATTCATTTTTGGTGGCTGGAAAAGGTGCATCTTCCAGGTGCTTAATGAGATCAAGCGTCCAATACATAATAATTAAACCAATTTAGTGAAATGAATTAAACCAGAACTTCGATTAGATCAGGTTCAAACAAAAATAATGTTCAAATACTTAATTTGGCAGACCTCAAAAAGTTCGCCATCCGGTAAAAATTACCTGAATTTTGCCGCAAAAGTAATAAACGGATTTTTTAAAAGCAAGGTAATTTTTCAATGTAGGGAAAAAAGCAAATTTTGAATAGTAAGTCACTGATTATCAAAGATATAGGAACTCGCCATAATTTTCAAACCTGCCAGAATTGGAGTGGATGATCCCATTATCCTCGTTTTTGTCAATGGCAAATGACCCATTGTTAAATATCAACCCTTTATTCCTTACGCTTGCAAACAGCGTTCGGTGTACGGTCAGTTCTCCATCAATCACTATTTCCCCTTCATTCAAAATGCCAAGCCCTTTTTTTGTCAGCCCATCTACCGAAAGCTTACCGGTCATGCCTATAGTTAATTTTCCTCCTGGCTCGATAATCAATTGTGCTATGTCATTGGCGAATTCTTCGACAATTGGGAAATTGTTTTGTTTTGTAGATTTACCACTAATTATCACGACATCAAACCATCCAGGAATGGATCTGTTGTACCAATTCTGTGGTTCATGCCATATTCTTTCTCCACCCACCGTTCCACCTCTCCAATAATAAGGCACGGATATTCTGTTAACGGCTTTACCCCCATCCTCTGACGAAGAAAAAACAAAGTTGTTTTTGCTTTTCATTGTTCACAAATATTGCAGGGGGAAACGGTAAAATGTATTAAATATGTGGAAGGATGATTTCAGGTAATCCAAAATCTAAGCCAACACAAGATCATTTATGACATTTTGATTAGAACGATTTCTAAATTGATAATCTTTGTATTTGGATGATTGAGTAAGATAACACCATGAACTATAATAATTTGATCAATATGAATAATGCTATCGATTTAAATAATGATTCTGTTATTCCTCTTCAGATTGGAATTACAGGTGGAATTGGCAGCGGTAAAACCACAGTTTGCAAAATATTTGAGGCACTAGGTATCCCTGTTTACTATGCTGATGACCGAGCGAAGGCATTAATGGTTGAAAATGAACAAGTTAGGACACAAGTCAGAAAACATATTGGAGGAGAATCTTACTTCAATGACGGGCAATTAAATAGAGGTTACATAGCACAGGTAGTATTTAAAGATAAAGAAAAGTTGAATGTACTTAATAGGATCGTACATCCTGCTGTACTGGAAGATGGTTTGAAATGGCATAACTCACAGCATGGCGTTCCTTATACTTTAAAGGAAGCTGCATTGATGATTGAAAGTGGGAATTACAAGTTTTTGGACAAACTGATCGTCGTTAGGGCACCAGAAGAATTGAGGGTAAAGCGGGTAATGAAAAGGGATGAGGTCAAAGCTGAAGCTGTTTATGCAAGGATGAGAAACCAGATGCCAGAAGATCAAAAACTGAGATATGCCGATTATATCATTATAAATGATGGCAACCATTCCTTGATAAAACAAATCTGGGCAATTCACCAAAACCTTTCGGAATTTGCTAAAACCAAAAATCCACAAAACAATTATTCGGATTTTGACAAAAAATAGTTGAATATCCCTTTTTCAGAATTTTTAGATTTATCAAAAAGGCGCTTTTTAAAATCAACGATTTTTTCATAATCAGTTCATCCTGATCTACAGCATTTGCAAATCGTACTTTGGAAAACATATTAGATTTTTATTTAAATGGTATAGTTTTTGGAAATTCAATCATAACATAATGGAAAAGGTATTATTTCCTTGACCACTTCACAACAAACCTACCTGAACATTCACTTCACTTTTGAAATATTAGAGCTTAGCAAAAGCTCAATTCCTGCCCTCCTTTTATTCCTATGCTAATTATGTTTTGAACCCAGAAACATCCCAACGTTCAATCGTTCATGTTTCTCAACAATCCTATGTTTTGAAAAAGATGACTATGAGGATTCTTCACATATTCCCGATCTGTGATCAAAATTCTCCAAATCCAACATTGCCTTATATAAAAGGCATCTTTAAAAACCCATCAAAGGGCATCTTATTACTACTGCCATTTCTATCTTTTATCCAATTTGCAATAGCTATTAATGTCATTGAGTTTGAAGGAGGAAGAATATTCCTTGAGGGAAATGAATTGGTTGCCTGTGATAATGTGACAAATGGTGGTGAAATAGCTGCGGATGAATTTGGATGTCCCAACCCTACTTGGGATCCTTCACTCATTGTTAATGTAAGTTTGCCTGAGGGAGGAACCGGGGCGTTAGAATATATTTGGATTTTTACTACCGATGATCCTTCATCTCCGGGAGCTTTTTGGAACCCCATTATTGGCTCGACAAATGCTGAATATGATCCCGGGCCAATATCGGTTACTACCTATTACAGAAGATGTGCGAGAAGAGAGGGTTGCACTGATTATATTGGTGAGAGCAACATCATTATGAAGGAGGCTATTTGTTGTGATAATGTGACTGACGGCGGAGAAATTGCAGCAAATCAAACCTTATGCGAACCACCATATGTAGTGGATGCCCTCACCAATGTTACCCTACCTTCGGGAGGTTCAAATGCCTTGGAATACCAGTGGGCAATTAGCACGGTTGGATCTCCCTATGATCCGGCTAATCCAGATTGGGCATTTATTTCTGGGGCTAATTCCATGGATTATGACCCAGGGATATTAACAGAAACAACTTATTTTGTTCGCCTTTCACGAAGGCATGGATGTTTTGATTATGACGGTGTTTCAAATATCGTTGAAATATACTTAAATGATGGAATAACGGTAACGCTTAGCGGAACGGATGAGGAATGCTTGGGAGCGGCAAATGGAATGGTCTCAGTAGAAAACATTTCTGGTGGACAACCTGATTATACTTATGAATGGGTAGGTTTTCCCGGTGAAACGAATACTGAATTAGCGAATCTGAGTAACGGAACGTATGAAGTCATCGTAACCGATTCTTACGGATGTACAGCAACTGCCGATTTGTCGCTGGAGGCTGGCCCAGAACTTACGGTCAATACAGATGCAACACCTATTTCATGCATGGGAGATGAAGACGGGACTGCATCGGTCGTAAGTATTCCAAACGGAATAGGACCTTTTTCATATACATGGGATGACCCGCTATCACTTACCGAACCAGTAATCATTGATCTTGCACCAGCTACCTATCAAGTAGTTGTTACGGATTCAAGGGGGTGTACAGGCTCAGGTACTGCAACTGTTGATGATGCAATTCCACTTGACGTTTCAACTTCGAGCGCTGATGCAACTTGTGACAATTCAGCTGATGGTTCCGCATCTGTTTTAGTGACTGGTGGTGCTTCTCCTTACACTTATATTTGGGATGATCCTGCTGCTCAGACTACTGCTACAGCATCGAATTTAGTTATGGGTACATATTCTGTAACAATAACCGATGCTAATGGATGCGAAGCTTTTGCCACGGAAGTGGTAGGTGCTCCGATGCAAGCTGAACTTGATTTATCTTCAACTGAGGCGCTTTGCTTTGGTTCTACTGATGGAACGGCTTCAGTAGCAATTGTAAATGGAAATATCAACGATTATAATGTCATTTGGAGCAATGGAGAAAATACGCCTCAAATCACGAACCTACCGCCTGATAATTACTCTGTTACGGTATCTGACGCAAATGGATGTTCAGTTGAAGGTACGGTGTCGGTCTCTGAAGCACCTGTTCTAAATCTTGTTATGGACTCAGACAGTGCATCGTGTTTTAGTTCGGGCGATGGAAGGGCGAATGTATCTGTAACAGGTGGAACTCCATTTCCAAATAATGTCTATCAATATGAATGGTCAGTGTCAGGCAGTCCGAATACGCCGATGTTGGACAACGTCATGCCAGGCAATTATACAGTTACAGTAACAGATGCTAATAGCTGCACAATGGAAAATAGCGTTGCAGTTGGAGCACCAGATGAAATTCAGATCAACCTTTTACCAATTCATATATCCTGTAATGGACTTACAGATGGATCAGCGGAGGCGGTTGTTTCTGGCGGAGTTGCCCCTTATACTTACCAATGGAACGACCCTTCTGGTTCTACCTCGACCACGGTTGCTGATTTAGCCCCAGGAGCTTACAGCTTGTCCGTTACCGACGCCAACTCTTGTTTGCAAACAACTATTCTGAACATAACAGAACCAGCCCCTCTGATTATTGATTTTAACAATGTAGATGTGGTATGCGAGGATGACACAGATGGAGTAGCAGTTGCCGTGCCTTCGGGTGGAACTGTCCCTTACTCAATATTATGGGAAACGGGAGAGATGACACAAGCGATTTTTAATGTGGGGGTAGGGGACTATGACATAACCGTTACCGACGGGAATGGATGTCAAACATCGGCCACTTCTCAAATAATATTTACTTCGACTTTAGTTTCTTCTGTCACTGCTTTTGACGCAACATGTTACGATGTAAATGATGGGGTAGCAATTGCTGCAGGTATAAATGGGACACCACCATATTCCTATTTATGGCAAAACGGCGAAACGACTGCCCAGGTCAATGACCTTTTCTTTGGTTCGTATGATGTGACAGTTACGGATGACGACGGATGTTCTGTCCTTAATACAGCAATTATCAATTCACCGCCACTTTTGGTAGCACCTATCCAAGTACTCACAGAGGTAACGACTTATGATGGGAATCAGGGGAGTGTTGAGGTGAATCCAGCAGGCGGCGTGCCACCCTATGATATTCTTTGGAGCAATGGTAGCACTACCAATATTGCTTTAGATTTGGAAGGAGGTGTACATACAGTGACTATAACAGATGCAAATAATTGTACTTCAATTGGTGAAGTAACCTTGATTGAGCCATCTAAAGTCGGTGACTATGTTTGGAACGATGAAAACCAAAATGGCATACAGGATTTTAGTGAGGTGGGGATTGAAGGCATTAATGTGTATTTGACCGGAGTTACAAATACCGGGGATAGTATTGACTTGACAACAGTTACCGATACCAGTGGATACTATGCCTTTGACGGGCTAACGCAAGGATTTTACAAATTAGAATTTGAAACATTGCCAAACCATGTATTCACTTATCAGAATATTGGCGATGATGCATTAGATAGCGACCCTGACCCAAATACAGGATATTCACAAGGCTTCCCTATATCCCAAGGTGAATTTGAAAGCAGATGGGATTGTGGTATGATCGTTTTGGATGAAAAAATAGATATAGGAGATAAGGTATGGTATGACACCAATCGCGATGGATTGCAAGATTCAAATGAAGCAGGTGTAGAGGATGTGGTTGTTCGTTTGCGTGAAATGCCTTCCAATACGATTATAGCTGTAGATGTCACAGACTTGTTGGGTAATTATCGTTTTGAAGATGTTTTTCCTGGAAATTATAGAGTGGAATTTGCATTGGCTTCTTTTCCTGCTGGCGGATATATACTTGCCCCGAAGGATCAGGGTAATGATGATAATATAGACAGCGACGCCAATATAAATACAGGTATAACAGACCAATTTACCGTATTCCCATTTACTTTAGATAACCTGACCATAGATGCAGGTATATTCAAAGAATGTGATAATATCACTGATGGTGGAGTGATCGGTTATGACGAGGAGTTGTGTGGAGTAGGGGCCGATCCCTCAGAAATTGTCAATGTCGTTTCACCATCTGGTGGGTTTGGAAACATTGAGTATCTGTGGATGAGGAGTTTTGTCCCTATTTATAATGGCCCCGGTGATCCTAACTGGATGGTTATACCGAATTCAAACAGCCCTAATTATGATCCAGGACCTATTAGCCAATCCACCTATTACATCCGATGTGCCAGAAGGGAAGGTTGCGATGATTATATAGGTGAGAGTAATGTAATTGCAAAAGAAATCACACCATATCCCTTGACTCAAATTATTGATGAACCTAATATTATGTGCCAAAATGAGGACGGTAGGTTTGAAGCAGCAATTGCAGGTGCAGGAGCAACTTATTTTTGGGAATTCAACAACGGGGGAAATCCTTCAACTGCAACAACAAGGGTTGTTGACCCAGTATCGTGGCCTGGCGAAGGAGTGAAAACAATTGATTTGACAGTTACCCGTTTTGGTTGTTCGTTCAGTGTAAACACTGAAGTGATAATTGATGATTGTGGCTTTAATCCGTTGATTTCTTTTGGTAATTTTAATGCAACATTATATAACGAACAAGTAATGCTTGAATGGGAGGTCATTGGCAATGCGGACAACACTGTATTTTATGTTCAAAGCTCAGAAGATGGCCAGTCTTTCAGGACAATTGGCAACCAATTGGGGCAAACGGGGAAAGAGCATTCATCCTATTCGTTTGTTGATGAGCAACCTCGTTTTGGAGAAAACATTTACCGTATCCAATATGAAAAATTGGACGCTCCTGACGAGAAGGGCTATTCACAGAAAGCAAGTGTAATGTACAGCAGAGAGAAAACACAGTTGGCACAAGTCTTCCCGAATCCTACCAATGGAAAAATTACAGTGGAACTTTTAATGCCAAACGATGAGCCTGCCTTTGGAGAAGTCATGACAACATACGGAAAAGTAGTGGCTACGTTTTTAATACCAGCCAACACAGAGAAATTCGATGTTGATCTGAGTGATCAATTTGACGGATTGTATTTAGTAACAGTCAAACAGAATAGGTTAAAAGAGCAGATATGCAAGGTTTTCAAAGTAAAATAGCATGGTGATAAAATACTAAAATCCACTTTGAACCTCATTCCCGAAACAAATTCTTTTCATTACATAGTTTTTTAGCATAACAGAAGGGGCGGTCATTTAGACGCCCCATTTTTTTAGCTAAAACATTGGATCGCTTAGCACTTGTCAACAACTCAAAAAGAACATTAAATATGGGAAACCCAAAAAAAATTACGTTTCATTATTGTGTTTTTATAATAACCATATCTTTGCGCCCGCCTTTATGCTTCTTATTATCCGGTACAAATATAAAGCACGATCCGGTTTCACTCCTTTCATGAAAATAACACAAGACCTTAAATCCCGGAACTAATGATTAAAGGAAAAATTCTTTAATCAGGTATCCTTCAAAAAATTTACATTTTGAAAAAAAGAGTTCTCATAACCGGCGCTGCTGGTTTCATAGGTTCGCACCTCTGCGACAGGTTTATCAAAGAAGGGTTTCATGTAATTGGCATGGACAACCTCCTTACTGGAAATTTAGCCAACATCGCACATTTATTCCCAAGAGAAGATTTTGAATTCTATCACCATGACATAACCAAGTATGTACATGTACCCGGCGACATTCACTATATCCTTCATTTTGCTTCTCCTGCGAGCCCGATTGATTATTTGAAAATGCCCATTCAGACTCTGAAAGTAGGAGCGCTTGGAACACACAATATCCTTGGCGTTGCCAAAGCAAAGAAAGCAAGAATGCTTGTTGCTTCAACCTCTGAAGTTTATGGAGATCCTTTAGAACATCCCCAAACCGAAGAATATTGGGGCAATGTAAACCCAATAGGCCCAAGAGGTGTATATGATGAAGCCAAGCGGTTTTTGGAAGCCATCACCATGGGTTATCATACATATCATGGAATCGAAACCCGAATCGTCCGTATTTTTAATACATATGGGCCAAGAATGAGGGTGGATGATGGACGGGTACTTCCAGCTTTTTTTTCACAAGCGATTAGGGGTGAAGGTTTGACCGTCTTTGGCGATGGAAAACAGACAAGAAGCTTTTGCTATGTAGATGATCTTGTCGAAGGAATTTATAGGTTGTTGATGAGTGACTATCACCTGCCCGTTAACATAGGCAATCCGTCTGAAATGAATATGCTTGAGTTTGCCGATGAGATTTTGAAATTGGTCAACAACCCTAAAGCACATATCATTTTCAAACCTTTGCCAACCGATGATCCTAAAAAGCGTCGCCCTAACATTACCAAGGCAAAGGAAATACTTGGTTGGGAGCCAAAAGTCACAAGAGCAGAGGGACTCAAAATCACTTATGAGTATTTCAAAAAAGCAGTGAAAGTTTGATTGTTCGTTTGACAAGCTATTATGTGTTGTTGATAAAGCCAATCTGCTTAAGTGTTAATGGTTCTTCTCCGTGATGAACCGTATTAATCTTATCAATATGAATTTTGAAAAAACCATATTAATTACTGGTGGTGCGGGTTTTATCGGATCGCACCTTGTCAGGTTATTAGTCAATAAATATTCAAATTACCATGTAGTCAATTTAGACAAGTTAACCTATGCAGGCAATTTGGAAAACCTTTCAGATGTAGAGGGCAAATCCAATTACAGTTTTGTCAGAGGCTGCATCACCGATCAATCGTTTATCGCTTCCTTGTTTGAGCAATACGATTTCGATGGGGTGATCCACTTGGCAGCAGAATCACATGTTGACCGATCCATTACTAATCCACTCGAATTTATTCAAGCAAATGTGATTGGTACAGTCAATTTATTGAATGCTGCAAAAAATACATGGGGCAGTTTCGAGGGCAAGCGATTTTATCATGTATCAACAGATGAAGTTTACGGATCGCTTGGCGAAACAGGTTTATTTGTTGAAACAACCCCCTATGACCCTCGGTCGCCTTATTCCGCTTCGAAGGCATCGTCCGATCATTTAGTTAGGGCTTATTATCATACGTACGGATTGCCGATTGTCATTTCCAATTGCTCCAATAATTACGGGCCTAATCAATTTCCAGAAAAGTTGATCCCGTTGGTCATCAATAATATTAAGAAGAATAAACCACTGCCTATTTATGGTGATGGGAAATATACCCGAGACTGGCTTTGGGTGGTGGATCATGCGGAAGCCATTGATTTAATATATCACGAAGGAAGTAATGGTGAGACCTATAATATTGGTGGGAACAACGAGCGCAAAAATATTGAACTCGTTAATACGCTTTGTGACACAATGGATGACCTGCTTGGCCGACCAATTGGGACTTCTCGCAATTTGATAACCTACGTAAAAGATCGACCAGGGCATGACCGACGTTATGCAATTGACGCTTCCAAGCTTAAAAATGAACTCGGATGGGAACCAACCATTACTCCTGAAGTAGGTTTACGAAAAACGGCTGAGTGGTACTTGGGCAACGAAAGCTGGCTTAATAACGTGACTTCTGGAGCCTATCAACGATATTATGAAAATCAATATGCTTGATTTTCTTCAATGGTCTTAAAGAGCGGGAAGCGGGAATTGACTCACTTCCCGTTTTTCAGTTAGGACTTCTTTTTACATTTGCCATCCTTTAAGTTATTTCAAATGGCAAAACTTCGTACCAATCATACTAAAAAGAGGGCAAGGGAGAGCAGTGGAATGATTGCAAAAGTTGGCATCTTCTCCCTCATGTTAGGGGCGCTGTATTTCTTTTTCAATAAAACAAGTGGAAGTGTTGAGCAGGAACCTGTCGTCGAAGATGTGGCCAATCTTGAAGAACATGGAATAGACAGTATTTATTATTTACCAACCTCTACCACTGGTCAAGTTGTCCGTCACAAATATTTTGCTTTCTCTTATTTCGAAAAATACGAGCTGCCCGAATGGGTTGCTTTTGAGTTAACATCGGAACGGATGAAAATGCCTTGGGTGAAACGCACCAATGACTTTCGTCCCGACCCAAAGGTTGAATCTGGCAGCGCAATTCCTGACGATTATATAGGGACAGAATACGAGCGTGGACATTTGGTCGCAGCTGCTGATATGGCTTTTTCAAATGATGCCATGTCCGAAACATTTTATATGAGCAATATGTCCCCGCAAGTGCCAGGTTTCAACAAAGGGATCTGGAGGGAATTAGAAGAACTGACTCGCGATTGGACAAAACGGTTCAAACATTTGTACATCGTGACAGGTCCTTTACTAAATAGCCCTGTCAAATTTTGGATCGGTGAAAGCCAAATTGCCGTACCTCCAGCTTTTTATAAAATCATTCTTGACATTAGAGAACCAGAAAAAAAAGGCATTGCATTCGTGATACCAAATGAAGTTACAAATGAACGAATCGAGCATTTTGCTACTTCCATTGACTATGTAGAAGAAATAACCGGAATTGACTTTTTTCCTGAACTTATGTCTAAACCTTTGGAAGAAAGTATAGAAGGGGATTATGATGTGAACCTTTGGAAAACGGATGAAAAGAAATATCAGATAAGGGTGCAAGAATGGAATTTGCAGGAGTGACGGATGACACAAATAATAAAAGCGATAATCTTAATTCTACTTTGACACTTTAAAAAATAACCATCCGTTTTCAGGACGGGGGTTATGAATCATTCAGAGAGAGGTGTGTTTCTCTCAGACGTGAAAAACAATGAATGATCACGCACATAATTTTAAAGTGCCAAAGTAGAATTAATTTCAAATAAAACAATAGATCAATCAGATGTCAAACAAAGATCAATTCATTCAAGAAATAAATGCTGGTTACACTTTTAAAGGGAACTCGATCATTTTAGGGGGAGCCATGTACGATAAAACACCTATCAAGGATTGTTTGGTGAAAATCCCTTTAAAGATGATGAACCGACATGGCCTCATTGCAGGGGCGACTGGCTCTGGTAAAACCAAAACACTACAGATTATTGCCGAACAGCTTTCAGCAAATAGTATCCCCGTTTTACTCATGGACATGAAAGGCGACTTGAGCGGCATCGCAGTGCCGAGTGCAGGTCATCCAAAAATTGATGAGCGGCATGAAAATATTGGCATTCCGTTCACACCATCAGGCAGCCCTGTTGAATTCCTGACGTTATCGGATGAACCTGGTTCAAGGTTGAGGGCAACAGTGACCGAGTTTGGCCCTATTCTGCTTTCGAAAATTCTTGATTTGAGCGAAACGCAATCTGGTGTTTTGGCAGTTGTTTTTAAATATTGTGATGACCGAAAATGGGCTTTGGTTGATTTGAAAGATTTGAAAAAAGTATTGCAATATATCACAGGGGAAGGCAAGGCCGATTTTAAGGAAGAATACGGAACAGTTTCTACAGTGTCGGTTGGGGCGATTATGAGGAAGATCGTAGAATTGGAACAGCAAGGCGCAGAAGTATTTTTCGGAGAAAGATCTTACGAAGTTGATGACCTGTGCAGGTTAGATGAAAATGGAAAGGGCATGGTTTCAATAGTTCGTTTGACAGACATTCAAGGAAAACCAAAATTGTTTTCGACTTTTATGCTACAGATGCTGGCGGAAATTTATGCTTCCTTCCCGGAAGAGGGAGATATGGATTCACCAAAACTGGTCATTTTCATTGACGAAGCTCATCTTGTTTTTGAAAATGCTTCTGATGCATTGATGGATCAAATAGAAGCCATAATAAAGTTGATCCGTTCAAAAGGTGTCGGTATTTTCTTTGTAACCCAGAACCCTACAGACGTTCCCGATGCTGTATTGGGACAACTTGGTTTAAAAATACAGCATGCCCTTCGTGCCTTCACGGCCAAGGACAGAAAGGCCATCAAATTGACAGCACAAAATTATCCTATAACTGAACACTACAAAATAGATACTTTGCTGACAGAACTTGGAATTGGAGAGGCATTGATTACTACTTTGAACGAAAAAGGGATACCGACACCTTTGGCTCATACGCTATTACGTGCCCCTCAGTCGAGAATGGATATTTTAACAAAAAAGGAAATTGATAAAATTATAGATGGTTCAACTATAATTAAAAAATACAACGAAGTCATAGACAGGGAAAGTGCTTATGAAATCTTGAGCAAAAAAATTGAAATGGCTCAGGAGGAAGAGCATCAAGAAAAACTCAAAAAACAGAGCCAGGGAGGCCGCAGATCTTCCCGACGTGAAAAAAGCACTGTAGAGAAAGTATTGACCAGCACCACAACTCGTCAAATTGGAAGAACCGTTGCCCGTGAACTTACAAGAGGCTTATTGGGTGCGTTCGGGATCAAAACCACCCGGCGCAGATCATCAAAAAAATCGAGTTGGTTTTGAGACAAATGGCTAAGGTTTTTTAGGATAAGAAAATCCAAAATTGGGATGGAAATCCTTTTGGTATAAAAATAGTATATAAAAATTTTGATATTAAAATTCGATTACATTTGAAAAATATGAACACGCCACCACCTTGTGCAAAAAAAAGATTTGAATAAAAAATTACACAAATTATAATTTTTTTGCTGTGAGATGGTTTGAGGTCAACTTTTCTTTCTAACTTTGACCCGACCAAAACTATACATGTCCCATGAACAGATTACCATTAATGTTGGTGATGTGCCTTTTATTAGGTGCAGCCACAGAGGTTTCTTCACAACAACTTTCCCTTTTTACTCAATATCGGGAAAATCAATCCATTATCAACCCGGCAGCCGTCGGGAGCAATTTTCTTTCCTACAACCAAAACCTAAGTTTCGGCATATCCCACAGAGTGCAGTGGCAGGGCTTTGATGGATCGCCCAAAACGTCCGTGCTGAGGGGGGAATATCTATACCCAACTGGAGGTGCAGTTAGCTTATTGTCAGGTGGTTACATCATCAATGACCAAACAGGGCCAACCGGTTTCACTGGTCTATATGGAAGGATTGGCGGCTTGCTTTCTGATGATCCATATTATAGTGGCATTTCAGTCGGCCTCTCTATGGGAGCAGTGCAGTACAGGGTTAATTCTTCAGAAATAAGGTTAAGGCAAAGTGGCGACATCCTTGACGGGCAGGATGTTAATAAACTCTACCCCGATGTGGGAGTAGGTGTTTTTGCCTATGCCCTGTTGGACGGAGGTATTTTTGATGAAGATTATGTTTATGGAGGGATTTCCATTCCACAAGCATTGGGCCTTGATCTTTCATTTCAAAATGAAAACGGCGAGTTCGTCACTCAACGTCTTCGGCATTATTATGCAATGATTGGGCTTTACAAATTTTTCCGGGATGAAGGGTTTCTCGAACCTTCCGTATGGGTTAAATATGTTCCCAACGCTCCCCTGAATGTCGATATCAACCTTCGGTATCAACTTGCTCAAAACTTTTGGTTGGGACTTGGTGGTTCAACTTCCCAAAGTATGCACATCGAAGGTGGGTTCCTTTTAGGCGAAAACCTTGGCTTTGATAATACCATAAAAATAGGCTACGGCTACGATTACTCTTTTAGTTCATTCGGCCCTTATACTGGAGGGGCACATGAAATTAACGTAACCTATTCCATTGACAATCAATGAATTTGAAAAAAAAAAGGTGCTTCTTGATTGTTTTTTGTTAGCTCCTTTCACTTGTTCCAAACTTTATTAGAGAATATCCCAAACTCAATTACATCATGAAGAACATTTCCATTTTATTCGTACTCTCTTTTCTCTTTTTTGCCCAGTTCGCTTGGGCACAACCAACCTTTTACATCAGTCCAGAATTTCAACTTGTGGATAAAGATGATCAAGTTTGCTATGAGTTGAAAACAAGAGATTTTTCATTTATCCTTAGTACAAGTTTCACTATTCAATGGGACCCAGGTGTCGCTAATAATGCATTCATAGATCCAAGTAGCTTACATCCAGAAATTACTGGTTTAGACATGTCGGATTTTATGGTGAACAACGATGAAGGTTATTTGACGTTTGATTGGTCGAATGGACAACCATGTGATACAGATGATCCTTCCGCTAATGAAACCATTGATGATGAAGAGGTCATATTTGAGTTCTGTTTCACTGCGGTAGGTGTTTATGGCAATCATACTGCTATAGAAATAGTTGATGAACCTGTAGATATCGTTGTCAAGAGGTATAACACGAATTGCCAGAACATAATGCCTGGAAGTGTAGGTGGCAGTGGTAATGGATTTACCTTTGATGCCTTTCTATCCATCGGCACCGAACCTTTGATAGTAAACATTTCCTCGGCGGATGGCTTCCAAGGCGATAACGTATGTATTGATTTTACTGTTGAGAATTTTGATAATCTCGTTTCCACTCAATATTATATTTTCTGGGATCCTAACATTTTATTATTTGAAAGTGCATTGCCCAGTGGGTTACCTGCATTTAGCTCTGGAAGTTTAGGCCTTACCAATGTGGATCAGGGAATGATTGCAGTCTCGTGGAACGCTGTAGGGAATCCTGTGTCAGTTCCAGATGGGACGCAGATTCTTGAGCTATGTTTCAAAATAATTGGTAGTTGTGGACAGAGTTCGCCCATCTATATTGATGACAGTGCAGAAGACGAGATTGAAATTATCGACGGCGTTACAGTTGGGACGAATGGTACAAACATAGGGCTTCTTGATAACCCCGGCGAAGTCTCTGTAAAATGCTTCAACCCGAACGGCATTAATATGACCATTGAAGATAAGGATGTGTGCCCTGGTGAAACATTTACCGTTGATATAACTGTTAGCAATTTTGACGATGTTGCAATGCTTCAATATGGTTTGAAATGGAATCCTTCTATAATTCAATTGCTCAACACATCGGATGATGGTATTTCGTTTCCGCCCAATGATGATGATGAACCATGTTTCCAATATGATAGCCCAGGTACATTAAAAACCTTTCCGTCGTTGGGTAGAATCGAAGTGGATTGGAACGGAGGCTTCTGGGGCTGTTCGCTGTTTGATGGGGAAGTTTTGATGCGGCTTCATTTCAGGGCAGTTGGCCCCGGTGGCACTAATTCTACCATTTCAGTAATAAACCCAATCTTAGTCGATTTGGTAGGTGGGCAGGTGCAGAATGTAGGAATAAATAATGACAATGGCTTTGTGTCAATATGCGAACTGACTGGCCCTACTTTAATAGCCGCATCGGACGAGTTGAACCCCGGCGAAAATGTATGTGTGGAAATAACAGCGCTTGATTTTCAGGATATCACCGGCACATTTTATAATATTTCATGGGAGCCCGCAATACTTTCGTATACCGGTGTGCAAAATTTCAACCTTCCGGGATTGGGGCCTTTCAATTTCATTCCAAGTCAAGCACAGACATTGGGTGATCTGGGCGTAGGGTGGGACAGTAACACCCCTGTGAGTGTGCCTGATGGTACAGTCTTGTTTGAAATTTGCTTCGATGTTATTGGTAACCCTGATTCCTGTTCAGCAATTCAGTTTACGGATAATTTTGTTCCTATTGAAATTTTGACTGCCCAATCCAATGGCACAGACGTTGGCCTCAATGGCCAGCAGGGGGAAGTTTGTGTTTTAGATCCATTTGATTTTTTCATGTCAGCATCGGATGTCTTTGGCCAGCAAGGCCAACAAGTTTATGTAGATGTATTTGTGGAAAATTTCATTCAATTAAAGCGCCTGAAACATTCAATAAATTGGACCAACAGTATTATCCAGTATGACAGCCTTGTATCTACAGGTGCTATTCCGGGATTTAACAATACCCATTTTGATGACTCACCACCGGATATTAACAATGGGCAAATGATCGTAGACTGGAGCACTAATGACATCAACGGTGTAACAGTGCCAGATGGCACATCAATTTTTAGATTGTACTTTACCATTCTTGGAAACCCTGGTCAGTGCAGTGGAGTAAAAATTAACGATTGGACAACGGCGATTGTAGTCAATTCCGCCCTGACTGGAAATGCCAATTTAGGGATGGATGCCACGGATGGTTCCGTTTGTGTCAGCCAGAGCTTTATCTCTGTTGTCAGTTCAGTGGTCACTGAAGTGGACTGCCCTTCTACGCCAAATGGAAGCATTGACCTAACTATGGAAGGTGGGTCTGGTAATTATAATTATTCATGGATAGGGGCTGGTGTCGTACCAAACAATGAAGATCAATTTGGTCTGTCTGCTGGTCCATACGCGGTAACAGTTACAGATATTGATAACCCTTCGCTAAAAGCTGAGATGGATTTTCAAATAGTATTAAGCCCTAATGCTCCTATTGCTGATGCTGGGGTTGATACTTCGTTTTCATGTGTCAGCGGCGTTTCTACCTTGACTTTGAATGGCAGTGGCTCTACTCAAACGGGAGTTACATATTTTTGGGAAAACTCTGGATCAGGTTTTCCAGGAATTATTGTTAGTGATACAACTACACTACATCCTACAGTTATAGGTGGCTCGGAATATACACTTACGGTGACTCAAACTGCGACTGGGTGTGTCGTACAAGATGTCGTTAATATATCTTCCCCAATACATCCGACGCCTTACATAGTAGATACCTTAACAACAGAAATTTCTTGTGCCGAGGACAGTATCCATTTGAATGGAGGTATGCCACAATTTGTATTCAACTTTGAATGGATTGCTGGAACTGGAGGAAATATTGTGCCCGGAACAGAATCAACTATGCAGCCAATAGTCACCGAACCTGCTTGGTACTATCTTCGGATGTGGCACCCTTTTACCGGTTGTGAAGAAACAGATAGTATTTTCATTGAAGAAAATCGAATAGATCCAATTGCAAATGCTGGCCAAGATACTTTAATGAGATGCGGCGATAGTGAAATAGTATTGGATGGTAGCAACTCTACAATGGCAAATACCACTTTTCAATGGGTGCCTATAATTGGAGGTGAAATTTGTGGGCCAACCAACCAGCCTAATATAAATGCCTGTACACCAGGTACCTACCAATTAGCGATAACTGATACTTTAAATGGGTGCGTTTCTTTAGATGAATTGGTCATTGTTGGTGATACGCTTAGGCCAGATGCAAATGCTGGGCTTGATACTGCACTCACTTGTATTGTTGATGAAATAATGCTCGATGGGACAGGATCATCGCAAGGCGCAGATATAATTTATACTTGGCTTGACCCAATGAAAATAGTGGTAGGCAATGCTATTACCTTATCTGTCGCAATACCGGGTATTTATACACTGGAAGTTGAAGACACATCAAATAATTGTGTTGCTTCTTCTGAAGTTGAGGTGATCAACAATCAAGACTTTCCAAATGCAATAGCTGTAGATGATCTGCAAATAACCTGTAATGAAGACACCGCAACGCTGGATGGAACTGGCTCATCCACTGGCGTCGAATTTATTTATGAGTGGATGTCGCAAACTGCGGGTTTGGTGAGTACAGATTTGATGACCCAGGTGACTGAGCCAGGTACTTATACTTTAACAGTTACCAATACAGAAAATGATTGTCAATCAGATACTACAATTATCGTCGAAGATTTGGATGACCCAATTCCAGTAGATGTGGGACTTGATACATTCATTGGTTGTGCCGATATCCTATTGGAAGGTTCATTTACTTCCAACAATCAAAACCCACAAATTCAATGGAGTGGCCCTGGTATTAATTGCATTACGGATGGCACATCCCTAACTCCTACCATAGCATGCCCAGGTGTGTATAAAATGATCGTATTTGATCCGTTGACAGGGTGTTTAGGTGAAGACTCATTAACGGTGAACCCGGACATGGAGCCACCAATGATTAGTGCTGGCGATGATGCGGATTTCCCATGTAGCGTTGATGAATTAGAATTGAACGGAACATCTGACATAACTGATGTAACCATTATATGGGAAGGAAATGATCCAATTACAAATGCCAACACTTTGAGCCCAACTATCATTGCGCCAGGTGTTTACGAATTGACGGTAACTTCTAACCTGAACAATTGCAGCAGTAGCGATATTGTCAATATTTCAGCTCCAACGCTTCCAACTGCATTGATTGAAGGAGACACAATGGTGGACTGCGCCGACCCGACCCTGACTTTATCGGGAGCAGGTTCTTCACCTAATGTAACTTACTTCTGGGTAGCCAATTCAGGAGGCATCATTCCAGCAGGGCAGGAAATGGAAGCCGAGGTGACAGTGCCTGCTGGTGGTTATGTACTTACTGTAACAGACGATCTTGGGTGTACAGGAACGACTTCGCATATCGTTGACCCAAATATGGATCAACCTATAGCTGATGCCGGAAGTGATGCTGAAATACCATGTAATGGAAATACCGCAACCCTTGATGCAAGTGGTTCCGACGCAGGTATGACTTATTTATGGGCTGATGCCCAAAATAATATTGTAGGGACTGGGTTAACGGTACAAGTCTCAGAGTCAGGTATTTATACATTGACTGTAACAAACCCTGACAACCAATGCCAAGGATTTGCTGAGGTGGTGGTAAATATGGCAACTGCCGGAGATACACTTGCAGAGGCCAGTTTCGATCATGACCCATGCGAATTGGAAGCTATGCTGCTTGGCAACCTGCCTGCTGGTGCAACTGGTGTTTGGACTACTTCTTCTGGCGCTGCGATTGAAGACGCGACGGCGGAGACAACCTTAACCACTGGGCTTAACGAAGGTGATAATATTTTCAACTGGACGCTTTCACTAGGTACCTGCGAAAATTATTCAACTGCTCAGGTCATCATCGATATAGACCAATCTGTACCCAGTCCTGTTGATGATGAAACCGTACTTGTTCCTGGTACAAAGGGCGAAGTTGCCTTCAACGTTTTAGAAAATGATGTTTATGATCCTGCACTTACCACGTTTAATGTTTTGACTGCCGACATACCAGGTGAAGTCAATTTTACCGCAGATGGCATCATTACTTATAACAAGATAAAATGCTTTGTAGGGGTTGTGGAAATTGAATACGAACTCTGCAACAATAATTGCCCAGAGCTTTGCCAGACTGCCATTTTATCTATTACTGTAGAACCCGACGAAGATGATGCATGCGGGGAAGCTCCCAATGGCATTACTCCTAATGGTGACGGTGTAAACGACGAATTGGTATTTGATGAACTCCTGAATACGACAGAAGAGTATCCGAACAACGAAATCATCATTTTCAATCGGTGGGGTGATGTTGTTTATCAAGCGAAACCTTATCAGAACGATTGGTCTGGCGAAAACAATGGGGGTAATCAATTGCCACATGCTACTTATTATTACATTTTACGGCTCGACCTTGCCAGTGGTGAGATCATAAGAGGGGATGTGACTATTATGAAATAGGTTGGGAAAAGCAGAAAATAAAATTAATTCAGATGGGAGGCATATCGAAATATGCCTCCTTTTTTTATTATTGCTTCCAAACTACAATTTCAGTAAGCACTTTAAAATAGCGTTCGTATTTAAAAAAAAACGCCCCAAAATGTACGCACCTTGTTAATCATTGACCGTCCATCATCTATCAACAAAAAAATATATGTCCAACCAAAAAAAGCACATTGACATTTTCAAGCCATACCTATTAGGCAACCCGGGATATAAAGGAGGAAAAACCTTAGGTGAAATAAAAACTAAAGCCAAAAAAATCTACAAACTGTCCTCAAACGAAAATTTGTTGGGTACATCTCCAAAAGCAAAAAAGGCTTTCCGCAAATCCCTCCAAGACATCAATCAGTACCCAGATCGTACCACGACCCGCCTGCAAGATGCTCTTGCAGCATTTTATGAAAATCAATTAAACCCAGATAATTTCATGGCTGGCAATGCTGGTTCAGAAGTGATCGAACATATAATCAGGGCCTTTCTTGGGGAAGGGTTGGAGTGCATTGTTTCTAATCCTTGCTTCATGCCTTACATCATGTTTTCAGAATGGCAAGGCGCCAAAATAGTGGATGTTCCGCTGCTTATGCCTAATTACAGCTTGGATGTACAAGGCATTTTAAATGCGGTCAATGATAACACTCGGCTTATATTTCTAACCTCTCCTAACAATCCAACTGGCACCTACATCCCTAAAAAGGATCTGGATGAAGTAATCAATAATTTACCCGAACATGTGGTAGCTGTGTTAGATGAAGTGTACTATCATTTTGCAGATGCTAAAGATTACACGACTGCAATGCCTTACGTACAGGCTGGTAAAAATGTAATAGCCATTAACAGTTTTTCCAAAACCTATGGCATGGCAGCTTTGAGAGTTGGATATGGATATTCGACCCCAGAACTTGCAAGTTATGTACGTCGCCTTAGCAAACCATTTTTGATCAACAAACCAACCATGAATGCGGCGATCGCCGCATTAGGAGACAAGGAGTTTATTGAGAAAATAGTTCGATTAGTTCAGAATGAGAGAGAACGGATTTACCCAAAGTTGGATAAAATTGGCATTCAATATTGGAAGTCACAGGGAAATTTTATCATGGTCAAACCTGAAATGGGTGAATTTGAATTCGAGGAAAAAATGTTACAGGAGGGAATCATGGTGCGACCAGTCGGAAGTTTTGGGGCCCCTGGGTGTGTTCGAATAACAATAGGGACTAAAGCGGCAAATAATGCGCTCATTAAAGCTTTGAAAAAAGTCTGCAATTAATAAAAATAGGAGCCTTCAAAAACCCTTACGGCTGGACCGCAAAGCCATACATCGCTAAAATAACCATTCTCTTTTTCCAGTTTCACTTTTAGACTTCCCCCTTTCGTGTCAATAGCTATTTCGCTCTTTTTCAAACCATTAGATTGGGAATAAGAAGTAGCAATCGCAGCTGCCGTTACTCCTGTACCGCAAGAGAGCGTTTCTCCCTCAACCCCTCGTTCATAGGTAGCTACAGAAATTCCTTTGTCATTTTTTTCTACAAAATTTACGTTAATGCCTTCCTTCCGAAACCGATCAGAATAACGGATCACCTGTCCACTTTCATGCACATTAATATCTGATAAATCTTCAACAAATATGACATAATGAGGTGAGCCAGTGTCCAATATAAAATGGTCTTCACCGTTTTCAATATTTGCAACGTCTCCCATTTTCAAGTCAACCCAACCATTGTCGTGAACGATGGCCTCATGTGCTCCATCAGTTGCCAGAAAACAGCATGTATTTTCTATTATACCCAATGATTTAGCAAAAGCAACAATGCACCTTCCACCATTGCCGCACATTGAACTCTCATTGCCATCAGAGTTGAAATAGATCATTTCAAAATCGTAGCCTTCATTATTTTGCAACAGAATCAATCCGTCGGCTCCAATGCCAAACCTTCGGTCGCACATGCGTTTAATGACTTCGGTATCTTCTTTTGTTAGAAAAACTTTGCTTCGATTATCGATAAGGACGAAATCATTGCCTGTGCCTTGATATTTGCAGAATGGAATTTTTTGCATGGAATGTTTCCTATTTTTGGTGCAAAATTAGCAGACTTAAAATCAATTAAACTTCGAAAAGGCACTCTATTTCGCCTGTTTGAAAGCTTTAAATAAAGTTTAATACAATTTGTCTGAAAAAAAACAACCCTCCTACCAAAGAATTCGTTATTTTAGGCGTTCCAATATTTTTTTATTTCATTATACCAAATAATAGCATCAACCGTTTTGGCATTCATGTCAAAAATCCAAATTCCAGCAAACTCGCAAATCCGGATTTTATGAAAAATATAATTCCCATAGTTCTTTCATCTTTGCTGAGTGCTTTTATAGCAATCTTTGTTTATAAGAAAATTGAAAGCCCGCAGATAATTTATGCTGATGGGGTTACGGCGCCTGCTATGTACACCAATTTCGATTGGAGCGACCCGTTTGCTGGAGCTATGCAACGGAACTTCATATCTTCGACTCCTACCGATTTTATCTCTGCCGCTTCAAAGGTGACCCCTGCTGTTGTCAACATCAGGGCAGTCGAAAATTCCAATTACTCGTGGTGGGGGTCTGGTTCATATGGGGCTTCCTCTGGATCAGGCGTCATTGTTTCTGGCGATGGATTTATTGTGACCAATAATCATGTTATCGAAGATGGGAATAAATATGAAGTGACTTTGAACGACCATAGGGAATACGAAGCCAAGTTGATAGCAAGCGATCCATCCACTGACCTTGCTCTTTTAAAAATTGACCAAAATGACTTGCCCCATTTGGTGTTTGGCAATTCAGATTCATTAGCTGTGGGGGAATGGGTCATGGCTGTTGGAAATCCATTCAATCTCGAATCGACTGTTACTGCTGGAATTGTCAGTGCAAAAGGGAGGAGCATAGATATACTAGAAGGTGAATATACCATTGAATCTTTCATCCAGACCGACGCTGCCGTCAACCCTGGAAACAGTGGCGGCGCATTGGTCAACACCAATGGCGAATTGGTTGGCATTAACACTGCTATCATTACCCGCTCTGGCAAATATGAAGGATATTCATTTGCAATTCCATCCACGTTGGTACAAAAAGTCATAAAGGATTTAAGGGATTATGGAGAGGTTCAAAGAGGCTTGCTGGGTATAAGGATCGGCCCTGTAAATGATCAAAACGCCAAGGAATTGGGGTTGCCAAGAGTGGAAGGTGTTTACATCAGCAGTGTAACTCCAGATGGCGGAGCCGAGGATGCGGGACTTCAATCAGGAGATGTGATAGTTGGCATCAATAAAAAGAAAATTGGTTCCATTCCAGAGCTACAGGAACAAGTAGGTAGGCTACATCCGGGCACAACTATTGACCTCGAATACATCCGCCGAGGCAAACGTTTCAGAGCTGAAGTCACTTTGAAAGATAAAGACCAGACGACTGCTTTTACTAGCCGTAATTTGGGTAAAGACCTCCTTGATTATCATGGATTTGATTTAAGAGAACTCTCACAAGATGAAAAACGAAGGTTGCGTGTTTCTGGTGTTTATGTCGAAACCATTGAGGTAGGGAGTACAATTGAAAAAACCGAAATGGATCCTGGCTACATTATCACCAAGGTAGCTGGCGTGCGGGTCTCTTCCGTGCAGGAGGTCATCAATGAATTAAAAAAGAGAAGGGGACAGGATGTTTATATTGAAGGGTTTTATGAAAATTATCCAGGAGAATACTATTACACCTTTGAGGTAAAATAGCCGAGTAGCAACACTCTTGAGTCCGTTTTTGACGACTAACGATAAAAAGCCCAGTGCCCATTCAAGCACTGGGCTTTTTTCACTGCTTTTTTTAAAAGAACATTTTTTACCTTTCCGTTCCTTATATCACAAATTCACACCCAAACCGGTAAAACTGGCAAGTTTAAGCACACAAACCATCGATATGGATATCAAGAAAAACAAAAACGAAGACGACATGAAGTTGCTCCTTTCCAAACTAGATCACCGCTTGGTGAAAATCCGATTGGGTGGAGGGACTAAAAAAATCGAGAAGTTGCACGCAAAAGGTAAAATGAGTGCGAGGGAGCGTATCAATTATTTAGTGGACAAAGATGATGATTGGCTTGAAATAGGGGAATTTACGGGTTATGGCATGTATGAAGAATATGGTGGTTGCCCAGCGGGTGGGGTAGTGGTCGGAATTGGCCATGTTCAGGGTCGCTTATGCATAATAGTTGCCAACGATGCGACCGTAAAAGCAGGGGCTTGGTTTCCAATAACTGGAAAGAAGAACCTCCGTGCACAGGAAATTGCTATGGAGAATCGGCTTCCCATTATTTATTTGGTGGACAGCGCTGGCGTTTTCCTACCGATGCAAGATGAAATATTTCCAGACAAAGAACATTTTGGCCGAATGTTCCGCAATAATGCCAAAATGTCCTCGGCAGGTATTCCTCAAATTGCGGCAATTATGGGCAGTTGTGTTGCGGGGGGGGCATATTTGCCCATTATGTCTGATGAGTCATTGATCGTAGAGGGAACAGGAAGTATTTTTCTGGCAGGCCCCTATTTAGTGAAAGCAGCTATCGGCGAAGATGTTGACAAAGAAACCCTTGGCGGGGCAAAAACCCAAACTGAAATTTCAGGAGTGTGCGATTACAAAGCAAAAAACGAGGAGGAATGTTTGGATAAAATAAAAGAATTGATTGATAAAATCGGCCACTTTGAAAAAGCAGGATTTGATCGAGCAAAACCCACTCTTCCCAAATACGCTATTAAAGAAATCTATCAAATCAAGCCTTCGGAACCAGCTCGTCCTTATAGCATGTTCGAATTACTGGAACGATTGGTGGATGACTCAAAATTGACTTATTATAAAGAGGACTATGGTAAAACAATTATCTGCGCTTATGCACGCATTGATGGTTGGTCAGTAGGGATCGTTGCAAACAACAGGGAAGTGGTCAAGTCCGCTACTGGGGAAATGCAATTTGGTGGTGTTATTTATTCTGATTCGGCTGATAAAGCAAGTAGGTTCATTATGAATTGCAACCAGAAGAAAATCCCGCTTGTTTTTTTACATGATGTGACTGGGTTCATGGTTGGGAGCAGGTCCGAGCATGGTGGAATCATAAAAGATGGTGCAAAAATGGTCAATGCTGTTTCTAATTCAACCGTACCAAAATTCAGCATCGTAATTGGTAATTCTTATGGAGCAGGTAATTATGCCATGTGCGGTAAGGCATACGATCCCCGGCTCATAGTTGCCTGGCCGACCGCAAAAATTGCGGTGATGGGTGGTTCCCAAGCGGCCCAAACTTTACTGCAAATAGAAAAGGCCAGTTTGAAAGCAAAAGGGGAGCAATTGTCGGAAGAAGATGAAAAGGAAATGTTTGAAAAAATAAAAAACCGTTACGACGAACAAACCACCCCTTATTATGCTGCTGCCCGCCTTTGGGTTGATGCTATTATTGATCCAATCAAAACTCGGGATTGGATTTCCAAAGGTATTGAAATGGCCGAACATGCACCTGTGGAGAGGTTTAATGTTGGAGTAATTCAAACTTGATTAAAATTAAAAGATAAAGTGAACGAAGATCAGATACAAGATCAAACACATGGGCAAAGAAAATCCCTGAAAAATTGGCTAAAAAAGATAGGCGTTGCTGGTTTTTTATTTTTTTTAATCAAAGGCCTTATTTGGCTTTATATTTTTTTTCAAGCAGGTAAATGTGCCTTAGAATGAAGTTGTTTTTTAAAATATTGTTTCCGATTTTATTTTTCTTGTGGAGCGATTTAATATATCCACAAAACGAAATTGGTGTGCAATTAAAAGAAGGTTTTATTAATATAGAAAAACCAATATTTAAATTCAATAAATATTGTTTCCAACTAATTTCTTATAATGAAAATGATATGCCCAGACCTAAGACTATGTTTTTAAATAAGATAGATTTATCTGAAACTGCCTTTAATTGCAGCGACCTTGCATTATTTTGCCGCCTTGAATTAAAAGTGGAAAAGGCTGCGAAAATACCTGTTAAATTTAGGATAGGTGAAGTGCAATATGTGGAAAGGATGGAAGGAAAATATTAATAAACCTAACAGGTGTTTTAAAAAGAAAAACGCATAGACACATAGAAAACATAGTTTTTTAATTTTTAAAAATTACTATGTGTATTTGTGTTTTTAAAAAAAGTACTTATTATAATTACTCGTTCTTAATAAATTACTATACTCAAATCAAATCAAATAAATTATTCACACCAAATACCCGGCTTTTATTAAAGCCTTCCGCATATTCAGCATTAATTGACCTTCCAAATGAGCGCCCTTTTGCCCGCATAAAATCCATAAAATCTTTTCCCGAAATCGGAGTGGTTAGTTCAGATTTATATTCTTCATTTTCTGGCAAATAAAATTGAGAACGAAAGGTCAATATCAATTCCATTTTTTTTGCAAAATAAGGGGATATGTCAACTACAAAATCAGGGATAAGGTTTCGGTCTTGAATATAATGGTAGAGGGCTTTGGGCCTCCATTTACTTTGTTCATTTCCGTTTACGTCTTTTGTCTTGATTTTCACCAATCCAGAAAGGTAGCAAGCTTCGGCGGTGAGTTTGGCGGCACGGCCATGATCAGGATGGCGGTCTTCTATGGCATTGGCGAGTACGATCTCAGGCTGGCACCATCTAACCACTTCAATTATTTTGAGAATGTTTTCTTTTGAGTGGGTAAAAAAGCCATCGGCCATGCCGAGGTTCTCTCGAAAAACTGCACCCATTTTTTTTGCGGCAGCCGCCGCTTCAACGTCCCTTATTTTAGCATTGCCACGCGTGCCAAGTTCTCCACGTGTAATGTCAAGCAACCCAACCGTTTTACCGAGTTCGATATGTTTCAACAATGTTCCAGAACAACTTAATTCTACGTCGTCGGGATGGACGCCGATAGCAAGAATGTCAACTTTCATAACAATGAGAGGTCAGAGAAGAGACCGCTGCGCTGTCAGAGGTCAGAACATACATTATCAGAGGCCAAAGTACTTCGTCTGACCTCTGACAGCGCAGCGGTCTGACGTCTGACTTCTTAAGAAGCAGATTCCTGTGCCAACTTTTTTAACTCGTTCAGTTTCAAAAGGCATTCAACCGGCGTCATCCCGTTCACATCCATTTCCAGCAACAACTCTTTTATTCGACCAACATTTGGGTCAAAGGTTTCAAAAATGCTCAGTTGATAATTTGGAGCTTCAATGTCGGAAGTATTTGCCTTTTTAGCCTTTATCAATTCGTCCGAAGTCTCAGGAGCTTCGATGTGGTTGGCCTCTAATTGAATCAATATTTCGTTAGCCCTTTTGACAATGGTTTTGGGCATACCAGCCATTTTTGCCACATGAATACCAAAGCTATGTTGGCTGCCACCCGGCACAAGTTTCCGCAGGAAGACTACCTTCTGGCCGATTTCTTTGACAGCTACATTGAAATTTTTTATGCGGCTAAACTTATTTGCCAATTCGTTCAGTTCGTGATAGTGCGTAGCAAATAATGTCTTGGGTTTCAAGTCTTTATAATTATGTAAGTACTCCGCAATGGACCAAGCTATGGAAATACCATCATAGGTGCTTGTGCCCCTGCCAATTTCATCCAACAAAATCAGACTGCGATCAGAAATATTGTTCATGATGCTGGCCGTCTCGTTCATTTCCACCATGAAAGTACTCTCGCCGCCCGATAGATTATCTGACGCTCCGACCCTTGTGAATACTTTATCAATCAATCCCAACCGAGCAGATTGGGCCGGCACATAACTCCCCATTTGAGCCATCAGGCTGATGAGTGCCGTTTGCCGTAGAAGAGCCGATTTCCCTGACATGTTCGGTCCAGTGATGACGATTATTTGTTGTTCTTCATTGTCGAGAAAAACATCGTTTGGCACATAACTCTCCCCCAATGGCAAATTCTGCTCAATTACCGGATGGCGTCCATTTCGGATGTCGATGGCGTGGCTGTTGTCAAGGGTAGGGCGGGTGTAATTGTTTTTATCGGCCACTTCTGCAAAGGCCAACAGGCAATCAATTCGTGCAATAATGGAAGCATTGTGCTGAATGGGCTGAATGTAATCATTCATGGAAAGCACCAATTGCTCGTAGAGCCGGATTTCCAGTTCCAATATTTTTTCTTGTGCGCCTAATATCTTGGCTTCCAGCTTTTTAAGGTCTTCTGTGATGTAGCGTTCGCAATTGGTTAGGGTTTGTTTTCTGACCCAATTTTCGGGAATGAGGTCTTTTCCTTTGTATTTGTTGGTCACTTCAAGATAATAGCCGAAAACGTTGTTGAAACCAATTTTCAATGTTTCAATCCCGGTCCTTTCAGCTTCCACCCGCTGTATTTCCACCAACAATTCTTTGCTGTTTTTGATAGTATGGCGCAAATCATCCAGCTCTTCGTGGAAGCCGTCGGCAATGACCCCTCCTTTTGCTACCAACGCCGGAGGAGCCTCAACGATTTGCTTTTTGATAGCCGATTGCAGGGCAGGGCAGGGGTTCAGGCCGTCTCCTAATTTTTCAAGGTAAGAATTGCCAGAAGCAGCGAGAATCGTTTTCAATGGAGCGGTCAATTCCAAGGCCTTTCTGAGTTGCACTACTTCCCTCGGCCCAATTTTGCCCAAAGGCACCCGGGAGATCAACCGCTCCAAATCGCCCATTTGGCGTATATATGAAGTGGTCTCTTCCGAAATGCTTTTGTTTTTCAGGAAATGATCAACTGTGTCATGCCGATTCTCTATTTCTTTCAAAGACGTTAATGGAAGCAACACCCATTTTTTTAGCAACCTTCCACCCATAGGTGAAACTGTCTTGTCCAAAACAGAGATAAGCGGCATACCTTCTTCATTTTGGCTAAAAGCCAATTCAAGGTTTTTAATGGTAAAACGGTCAAGCCATACGTATTTATCTTTATGTATCCGACTGATACGGGTTATGTGCTGGAGGTTTTTATTCTCTGTTGTTGCGATGTAGTGCAATGCCGCCCCGGCAGCTATCTGGGCCAATTCAAGGCTTTCCACTCCAAAACCTTTCAGCGATTTCACTTCAAAATGGTCCAACAATTTTTCACGGGCATAATCTTCGGTAAATACCCAATCATCAAGCAAAAAGGTATAAAATCGGCTTCCAAAATTGGCTTCAAAAAAATCAGATTTCCCCTTTGAAAAAATCACTTCCGAAGGATTGAACCCTTGAAGCAATTTGTCAATGTAGGTCAGGTCGCCTTCCGAAACCATGAACTCTCCTGTCGAAATATCAAGGAATGCAATGCCTGATTGGTTTTTTTGACCAAAGAAAACAGCTGCTAAAAAATTGTTGGATTTGTGCTCAAGTAGATTTTCGTCTGTTGTGACACCGGGTGTTACGATCTCTGTTACTCCACGTTTTACGATCTTTTTTTCTGGGGACGGTTTCTCCAACTGTTCACAAATAGCGACTCGATAACCAGCCCTAACGAGCCTTGGCAAATATGTGTTGAGGGAGTGGTAGGGGAAGCCTGCTAATTCAATATCGCTACCCCCATTGTTGCGACTGGTGAGTGTGATGGTAAGGGCTTTGGAAGTTAATACTGCATCTTCAGCGAAAGTTTCATAAAAATCGCCGACCCGGAAAAGCAGTATGGCATCCGGATGCTTCGCCTTCATCTGGAAATACTGCTTCATCAAAGGAGTGACCTTGCCCGTTTTCCCCTTTGTTTTCTGACCTTTTACGATTGTTTGACTTCTTCTTGCCAAGGTGGGTTTGTTTGGTTCGTTTACATTTAAGTTGGCAGGAGGTGGGAAATTGTAAATATTCCCACCTCCTGCCAACTAAGCTCTTGGGAGGGAAAAGAAAAATCTCAATTTTTCTTTTCCCTCCCAAATTGTCAAAACCGATTGCTTTTGGCAAAGATAGGAAAGGGGGGAGAAAACCATGTTTCACAAAGGGTTGATGGTCATTTTTGTGGAAAACTTTTGGGTAGCCTCAAGGGTAAGTGGTATGGTGTTGATTGGGATAACGTTAGCCAAAGTATTTCTTTTCGACCTTGTAGGGTTAGAGGTGACCAGCCGAATAATCCTGTTTATTGGACTGGGAAAACTGTTGCTGGTGACGTCTTATTTATATCAAAAAAAATCACAGAATAGAAGTATTCAAAAATAAAATTTGTGCATTTGTAAAAAGTTGAAGATCAAGGTGCCGGATACCTCTTGGCTCCAGCAATTAATTGTTAATTAAAATTAAATCTTGGTGATTTTTAAAATCACCATGATTTAGGTCACGAATATTAATTATTTATTGCCAGAGCTATCTAATGTATTTGATACCTTATTTCCGAACAACCCTAATGTTTAGGAATGTTTAGGAGAAAAAAACATTTGGAAATGTAAATCACTTCAATTTATGTTTGTTCCTAATAAAAATGTATCCAAAAAAACATTTACAAAAATAATATGCAAATCGAAAAACCTAAATGGCTCAAACGCCTGGAAAAAGAAAGTTGGCAAGCGGAATTGATCGTGTCTGGTATTGCGATTTTTGGTTCTTTGCAATTGCCGGGTTTGATAGACAACCTGATGGAGTCTTGTTTGACCTTGTTCCCCGAACATGTTTACTTTGGCTTATACATGTTTTTTATTTACCTATTAATGGCCATTAATGTTCTGATTATTTCATTAATCGCTCATTTTGTTGTCCGAGCTTTATGGATAGGATTAATAGGCCTTAATTCTGTTTTTCCAAATGGAATCAACCCTGAACATAAAACCTATAGCCCTTATTTTATGGAAAAGCTAATAGCAGAATTTCCAAATGATACGAACCAAATAACTAATTTGGATCATTTTTGTAGTGTGATTTTTGCGTTTTGCTCTTTTTTAGTTCTCAATTTCATCGCTTTTACGGTTGATATATTAATTCTTTTATTTTTGTATTTATTTATTGTCGATTATTTACCCCCTGGAGCAGGAATTGTAATTATTAGTGTATTTATTTTTGTCGTCTCAGTGGTGTCCCTAATGATATTATTGATGAACAATAAAAGATTTAAAGGCAACAAAATTGTCAGGAAATATCAATATCCATTATATCGAACTATGACATTTGTGGTGTTCCACATATTTAGAAAACTGATCGTCCGACTTTCTTTTACATTTTTTTCCAACTTGGAATTAAAAAAGTACATGAAATGGACAGCCGGATTCACAGTCGTTTTAATGGTAGTGATGTTTATCCAGGCAATTGATTCTAAATTGCTATATTTCACAAACAAAAATAATTTTCACAGTATCTATGACCGCTCCGACAGAATGCGACCTGAGAATTACCTGTCGTCTCGAACGCCAGCTCATGGAAGGATTTTATCAGCGGTTCTTGAATCGGATAAAATATCAGGAGAGGCAATGAAAGTGTTTGTTCCTGTTTTTTCCAATGAGGGAATTATTACCGATGAATTATGTGGTGAATTTAGTAATTCCAATAATTTAGAAGGCGATGAAAGAAGACAAGCAAAAAGGTTGTTTTATTCTGAGTGTTTGAGGAAATATCATCAGTTTTATTTAAACGATAGTTTGACGCAGGCTGATATTTCAAAATATACACATGAAAACAGAAAAGAAGATGGGATCTTGGCATTTATAAAAACAGATGCATTAAAAGAAGGGCTTAATGTTTTAAAAATTGAAAAAATAAAAAACGAAAACAGCGAAATATATAGGACAATGAGAATCCCTTTTTATTTTAACAAAAATTGAAATTGTTAGGGCTGAAGTTATTGTTTTACTAAAATAAATTGTCCTGCTTTATTAATGCCGCTGAATTTAACAGCAGATGAATTTATTTCCTCAGCCTCGAAATCCGTTTTTTCCCAATTCCCGTCGCTGCCAATATTTCTGTGATACAATTTATATAATCCAGTATCTAATTGACTAAATGAGCTTTCGCCGGAATCAAAGATAATTGTTGCACTAAACTCCTCATCATTCGAAGGTGCCAAGTTCCATGATTTGTTGGAATAGATAACTTCACCGTCTATTCCGTCAAAAGTGTTAGCCTCGAATTCTTGTTTAATAATAGTTAATTCAAAGTCCTCACCTACTTTAGTAAAATACAAGGACATATTTACATCATCAGCATTTATGGTTTCATTTTCAACAATATTTTTCAATGATTGAGTAGAACCATTGCTTCCGGTGTTTACAGTTGAATTCAACCAAGCTGGATTACCTTTTAATTTGGCGCTTTTTGTTTTATAAAAATCTTTAACTGAGTTTTCTTGTATGCTGTCATTAAAATGATAATATGAGAGGTTATCCCCAGTAAGGACATTATTTGTAATAAGCATGTTTTCCCGGATTTGAGTTCCTGTTCGTGCTTCTTTCCAAGCCCTTAATTCGTCTATTTGTCCCTCAAAAAACAGGAAGTTTTCATAAAAAGCACCTATGTTCAATCCAGCATCATTTGCAATAACGTTGGTGACAGAATCGGTTCCTTCTAAAATTCCATTAACATAAAGGTTTTGTGAAAATCCGTCCCAAGTGTAAGCAATATGATACCATTCGCCATAGGTCAGCGGATCGGCATTCATAAAAAGCAAGTCCTTCCCAAAGTAAGCGAACACCCTTCCATACCAAAGGGCTAAAAAGTTAAAAGTAGAAAACCCTTGAGGGGTACGATCAAATATAACTTGGCACTGGCTGGGATCGCCATCTGGTTTGCACCAAAACTCATAAGTGAATTGCTCGGTGAGCGGGTCAGCGACAAACTCTGTTATTAAACAATCATCTTCTCCATCAAAACCAATAGCATGACCTCTTTCTATGATCGCAGCTTCCTCTTCTTCAAAATAAATTGAATAATCCTCTACTTGCCCATATTCTGGGGCGTAACAGCTATTGGAAATATTGTACTGATAATGGTCGGATATGATCCGGAGCCGCAATGGAGTGCCCAAGGTAAGATCGGAGGGCGTAGTAAATTCTCCTGCGTGGTATGAATTGTTATAGGAGGAAAAAATAAGTTCATCGCCTTCCATACTCTCATTGTTGTCATAATCAATATAGACTTTGATGTCTTCATTATAATAACCAAAAGTGCTTATTTCAATTTTATATTCAGTATTCGGCTCAAATGTGGCTGAGTTGCACCAATTGTTCATATAGCCTCCGTCTTGATAACTTGACCCCGAACCTGCAAACAGATCACCTATTTTAACTTCAACAATACCAATTCCATATTCAGCATTTATCCCTTCTCCAGTTTGTGGAATACAAGCGACACTGGGTTCAGTGGAGACTATTGGTTGGCACCCCAAAGACGTTAACAAACTGGCCCTTGAAGTTTGAAGGCAAGCCCTCATCCTGTCCACCTGACCTTGCGTAAATTCATATTGGCAACTTTCGGGTGAATATCCCATGAAATTATGGATGACTTCGTCGAAGTCGTAAAATGGATCGCTTGAATCATAACAGCTATTCCCAGAGGTTAGACAGTTGAAGGTTCTAATATGTGCAGGTGTATCCGCCACCCTGTCACCATCTTCATCTGCCGTTGATGGGCAGGAATATCCACCGCTGTCCCCTTCAAAGGTATGGTAGAGGTTTAGGTAGTGGCCGATTTCATGTGCGATGATTTCATTTTCATCGGTATAGGATTTCAACTCAAAGCAATTGCAATTGTCATAATCATAACCAAAAGCGTTGTACAGTACTACCACACCATCATATAAGTAATGCGTGCCAGGAAAGGTCGCAAAAGCTTGGACGCCCGACCCTCCATCGTTGTCGCTTATCTCGTTGACTACCCATATATTCAAATATTCTTCTGGATTCCACCTGCTAAGGTTAAACATCCCCAACCTACTTGCCCCTTTTCCATCTGTATCGGTAGATTCTATGTCAACGCCTTCCGCCTCATAATCGGCCAACCCAGAAGCATCTACCCTTACAATTCCATTTGTGCTTTGACAATCGGGTGTTCGTGTGGCCAGACAGAATTCAATATCTGCGTCAATGGTAGTTCCACTGTCATTGGAGAAAATGTCATTTAGCCTTTGAATAGCGCTGTATATCTGTTCATCCGAGATGTTGTGGTCCGCATTTTTATTTGCATATACCACATGGACTACCACCGGAATGGTGAAAACGGTGCTGGATTTTTCCAATTCCCGATTCGCTTTGAGCTTTGATTGGATTGCTTTTTCGAATGCCTTTTGCTTTTGGAGGTAATTATTGTCATGTTGGAGAAAACCTTGGTGTACATCATCAAAGCCACAGCGGTGCTGCGCATTTGATACGAGTGCCAAACAGAAGATAAACATTAGGCACAAAATATAGACGGTGTGAGTGTGTAAGTTCAAAGCTCAACTATTTTAAAGAGGAAAAAAGGATGGAGGGAAAAATTGGAAGGGTGCAATTGCATAAACATTACAGCGATAAAGATGCCAAATACTTTGATCTGGCGACCCACAAGTGCTTAATAATTAGTTAAGTAGGCAGTAATCTTAAATGTAAACGAGATTTCTGATTTCTATAGATTTGACTGCTTATCGAATTTTAGATAAAAAAAGTGTTGAGTTCTGTTTCTTTTTCACCCTTATGGCATTAAGGAAGGGAAACAGGAGAAAACGAATAATAGCTCAGAGCTAGGGGCCGTCCAAAAACATGTTCTCTTATATTTTTTTGACATTGAGAAACGTTATAACAATACTCCTGGTAAAGCCTTACATGAAAAATTTTGGTTGGATGGCCCCTTTAACTTAGAACGACAGATCGAACAAAAAGCCCCTGTATGAATCTACCAACAACGCATGTCAATTAATTTACAAATAAGTCGTACCCTTGTGAAAAAAGAAGGGCTAATGAATAGCTTTCGTCGAACCGTTTCCACTGAGGCCATAAATCACGAATGGACAGAAATACAAGCTGCCCAACAAGATGCTGCTATGTTTCGTCCATTGTACAACCGCTATTTCGAGCAGATTTTTCAATTTATTTATAAAAGGACTCTTGACGAAAACTTGTGTGCAGACATCTGCTCGCAAGTCTTTTTAAAAGCTATGCAGCGGCTGGACAGCTACACCTTTCAAGGAGTGCCTTTTTCTGCATGGCTTTTCCGGATCGCCAGCAATGAGGTAGCACAACACTACCGCCACACTCAAAAAAACAGGGTAGTAAGTGTGGAAGATTATAACCTTAATTCAATGCTGGATGAAATGGATACTGATGACCTTGCCCCATACCGGGATGTGCTTATCCATTCGCTGGAAGAATTAAAAGAATCAGATTTGGAAATCATTGAACTCCGCTATTTTGAGCAGCGCCCGTTCAAAGAAATAGCTGATTTATTGAACATTACGGAAAGTAATGCGAAGGTGAGAACATACAGGGTCTTGGAAAGGCTGAAAAAAATAATGATCAAAAATACCCAAGCAAATTAACCAACCTTAATAAACATGCCCTATTATCTACGACTTCAAAAAACATCAAAAACCTGATCAATATGAGAAAGAAATACAATATACAATTAAACCCTAAGCGGCTCTCAAAGGAGGATATTGCCAGGCATAAGGATTTTGATGCTTTGTTTGAAAAATTCCAATCTATGCCCAAGCCTCGTGAACCTATTTATCGGCGGATGACCTTCTTGATTGCAGCCGCTGCCATTGCAGCGGCCTTGGCTTTGCTCCTTATCTATGTTGGGACAGCCAGCCAAATTAGCTATGAGCAAAAAATGGCCAACTATTTTGAAGACTTAGAATTTGTTAATCCACCTCTTGACAATATCAAAAAGACATTTGCTTCCTATAAAGTGGATGTCAATCAAGGTGGTGTCTTTGAATATCCAAGCGGCTCAAAGCTGATTGTTCCTGTAGCGGCATTTACCGACAATGCAGGAAAGCCAGTGGCAGGAGAAGTGACCATCAAATACCGTGAGATGCATGATTTCGTCGATTTCTTCTTATCAGGAATTCCGATGACCTACGATTCGGCCGGGATACAATACACCCTCGAAAGTGCTGGAATGATTGAAATATTTGCAGAGCAAAACGGAAAACGGGTCAATATGGCGCCTGGAAAATCCATTGATGTAGAATTGGTTTCCAATGTAAACGTGTCGCCTTCTTTGAATGTCCCGCCAGGATATAATATTTACAAGTTGGATGAGGAAAAACGAAATTGGGTTTACCAGACTATTGACAAGATGGAGATGTTAGAAGACCGCTTGGCCAATCATTTGCCTGATGAAACTGATCCCACTTATCCCATTGCCAAAGAGGTTAAGGAGAAATTGCAAACGATACAAGTAAACGAAGAAAATGAGATAGCTGAGTTGGAAGCGACTTTGCCAAAAGCAAAAAAGCCAGTTAAACCTACCTTGGCTGATACAGATGAATATGTTTTTGACCTGGATTTCAATGAATTAAAAGATCCGAATGCTACCGGAGAATTAGCTACTGCCCAGAACGAATTAAAAGAAATGTACAAGCAATATGAAAAAATGTTGTGGCAGTTGAGTCCAAGTGAAACTGTTACCCCAAGCCAGCTGCAAAGTTTTGGCAATGTGACCAACATTGGCATTAAGAAAATAAATAGTAACACCTATGAATTGTCTTTGGAAAAAGGTGAGCAGTCAATGACGGTCAAGGTAAATCCAGTTCTTTCAGGAAGTGATTATGAAAAGGCGATGACTGATTTCAACCGAGATTTTGTTAGATGGGAGCAGCAAATGGCTCAGCGGGAAGCTGCCCTAAAAGAGCAAAAGGATGTGATCAAACAAAAATTTGAGGAGGAAAGGCGGTTGTTAAAATTAAATTATGAAGAGAGGATTGCTGATTTGAAGAAAAATGGCCATAACCACCAAGCCACTCAGGAAATGATCAAAAGGAAAGTGGTTAATCGTTTTGCTGCGTCTGGTTTTGGTATTTGGAATTGTGACCGTCCATTGCCGCCTTATATGATGGCATTGAAGGCAAAATTCAAAGATGAAAATGGAAATTCCTATAAAAATAAAACCGCTTATCTCGTTGATAAAAGCCGCAATACTGTTTACCGGTTTTTGGCCGAGGATGGAGCAAGGCTGAATTTTAATATGAACTCGCAAAATCTGGTTTGGTTGGTTACCGATGATAATAAAATTGCTGTATTAAGGCCAGAAGATTTTAAAGGGATAAAAAAAGGAACAAAAGAACATGATTTTGTCATGCACAAAGTTGACCGGGAAATAAACGATGAAAAAGATATTAGAGAGATATTGTATCTGTGATCATTTCCAAGAACTATTTGCCTTTTATTGAAAATAAACAACCTTCATTCTTTTCTTCAAAACCCTGTGCATTAAGCACAGGGTTTTTTTGATAAATATAAATAAAAACGCCTGCCCTGAATTTCAGGGCAGGCGTTTTATTTTTTATTATTTTCATTTATATTTCAAACTTTATTTAAAGTTTTCTGATACTATTAATTCTTTTGAACCTCTTATGTGTTTATAAAATCCTTCACCTGATTTTATGCCTAATTTTCCAGCTGTCACCATATTTACTAATAAAGGGCAAGGTGCATATTTCGGATTGCCAAATCCATCATATAAAACATTTAAAATAGCGAGACATACATCAAGTCCAATAAAATCTGCTAATTGCAAAGGCCCCATAGGGTGTGCCATTCCCAACTTCATTACAGTATCTATTTCTTCAACACCTGCCACACCTTCATATAATGTATAAATAGCTTCATTAATCATCGGCATTAAAATTCTGTTGGCCACAAAACCAGGGTAATCATTGACCTCTACAGGCGACTTTCCTAAACCTTTTGATAATTCCATGATAGTAGCAGTGGTCTCATTGGAAGTGGCATAACCACGGATAACTTCCACCAATTTCATGATAGGCACTGGGTTCATGAAATGCATACCAATCACTTTATCAGGCCGTGAAGTAGAAGCTGCAATTTTTGTAATAGAAATAGAAGAAGTATTGGTAGCTAATATTGCATTGGCTGGAGCGCATTCATCTATCTGTTTAAATATCTTTAATTTTAAATCAATATTTTCCGTAGCCGCTTCTACAATTAAATCGGCTGATTCAGTGCCTGCATTTAATTCGGTATTTGTCGTTATATTGGAAAGAGTAGAAGACTTACTTTCCTCCGTTATTTTTTCCTTGGCAATCATCCTGTCAAGGTTTTTAGTTATGGTTCTGATTGCTTTGTCAAGGGCATCTTGAGAAATATCTACAAGATTAACATTGTAATTTTTCATGGCAAAAACATGGGCAATTCCGTTGCCCATAGTTCCAGCTCCAATGACTGTAATGTTTTTCATTTTATTTTCTTTTAATTATTTTATTCCCCTTCAAATATCTTCCATATTTGATCCTCTGGCGTTTCAGCAACAATTGTTAAAGGTTCTTTTTTTACAGGATGAATAAAAGAAAGGGATCGACTATGTAAATGAATCGATTTATCTTCATTGGCTTTAGGGTGCCCATATTTTATATCACCTCGAATAGGGCAACCAATTTTTGCCAATTGAGCTCTGATTTGGTGGGGACGACCGGTCTGGAGTTTTATTTCTATTAAATAATTTTGGCCCAATTCACCTATGAGTTCATATTCGAGGGAGGCTTTCTTTGCATTCTTTGCCCGGCTACTTTTTTTGTCAAAAGTTTTAACCGTATTTTTTTTATGGTCTTTTAAAATGAAATGCTCAAGGCAACCTTGAATTGGATCGGGCCGTTTTGAGGTAATCGCCCAATAGGTTTTCTCTATTTTCCGCTCGGCGAACAAGCGGTTCATACGTTCGAGGGCTTTACTAGTTCTGGCAAATATGACTAAACCACTGGCAGGTCTGTCTAATCGGTGAATGACACCTAGAAAAACATCTCCTTCTTTTTTGTACTTCTTTTTGATGTAGTATTTAACCCGATCCACCAATGTTTTGTCACCTGTCTTGTCACCATGAACCAGCAAACCGGATGGTTTGAAAACAGCAAGCAGGTGATTATCTTCGTAAAGAATTTTTAACATTCTATATATATAATAGTGGGACTCCCTACTTTGTCATTTCATGAAAAACTAAATTGAATATTGATGGTTTTCCACTGAAATTACCTTTTTGAATAAGAGCCGCAAAAGTATGAAAATAAGCCTTGGATTTTCGCCCTGCCCAAATGACACATTTATCTTCGATGCCATGGTTCACGGTAAAATAGATACTGAAGGATTAACCTTTGATGTCGTTATGGAAGATGTGGAAGAGTTGAACCAACGTGCATTCGATGAAAAGTTGGATGTGACCAAACTCAGTTACCATGCCTATGCACACCTTATTAGTAAATATGTGCTTTTGACTGCGGGAAGTGCGCTTGGCACCAATTGTGGCCCGCTGCTTATTTCAAAAGAGCAGATGACTCCTGAAATGGTAGATAATTGCCAGATCGCTATCCCTGGCAATTACACTACGGCAAACTTTCTGCTCAGCCTTGCCTATCCAAATGCAGTCAATAAAATCGAAATGCTTTTTTCTGATATCGAACAGGCTGTACTTGATGGGGAGGTGGATGCAGGATTGATTATCCATGAAAACAGGTTTACTTATCAAGAAAAGGGGCTTCGTAAAATCCAAGACCTTGGAGAATTTTGGGAAAGCACGACCTATCTTCCCATCCCATTGGGGGGGATTGTTGTAAAAAGAACCTTTCCGATGGACGTTCAACTGAAAATAAACCGGGTTATGGAGCGCAGTGTGCGCTTTGCACTGGCCAACCCAACTTCTTCTAAGCCTTTTGTAAAAAAATATGCTCAGGAAATGGATGAGCAGGTTATGTATAGTCATATAAAATTATATGTAAATAATTATACTGTAAACCTTGGAGAGTCAGGGAGATCAGCCATTTATAAGCTTTTCGAAACAGCTTCGGAGCTTGAGCTAATTCCCAGTTACACAGAAAAAATTTTAATAAATTAAAAATAATTTTAATTTCTGGCACAGATATTGAAATATTCTATCATGTGTAAGTTTTGGTTAAAGAATTGTAAGATTCGTTTTTTTCGCCCGAGCGACCCTCGGGCTTTTTTTATGCCCTTCCTGATCATTTTTCCCAGTTTTGCAAAAAAGACCCACCTCAAATACGGCAAAATCAGCCCTACTGCTATCTTTGCCTGGTTTTTGGCCTGAGTGAATTTTTATTAGTTCCAAATGGCCACTACAACCGTTTCACATAACTTATATCACCTAACCAAACTAACTATGATAATAGCAGTACCAAAAGAAATTAAGCCAGCCGAAAACAGGGTCGCCCTCACACCAGCAGGAGCGCTTGAACTCACCAAGCATGGACACAAAGTTTTTATTCAAAAATCTGCGGGAGAAAACAGTGGTTTCCCCGATGCTGATTACAAAAAAGCTGGCGCAAGGATATTGCCCAAAATCGAAGATTGCTACAAGAAGGCTGAAATGATCATGAAGGTCAAAGAGCCGATCAAAAGAGAATATAGTCTGATCCGCGAAGATCAGTTGGTTTTCACGTATTTCCATTTCGCTTCCTATCGACCATTGACCCAAGCAATGGTCAAAAGTAAAGCGGTCTGTTTGGCATATGAGACAGTTGAATTAGCTGATCGTTCTTTGCCACTTTTGGTGCCCATGTCAGAAGTAGCAGGCCGTATGGCGACGCAGGAAGGGGCTAAATATTTGGAAAAACCAATGGGTGGACTGGGCATTCTTTTGGGAGGTGTTCCTGGTGTTCGGCCAGCGAAAGTGCTGGTGCTTGGAGGAGGGATAGTAGGTACACATGCGGCCAGGATGGCAGCTGGCTTAGGAGCTGATGTAACTATTTTAGATATTAACTTGAAGCAATTGCGCCATTTGGCTGAGGTAATGCCTGCGAATGTTACTACCATGTATTCCAACGAACTGAACATCAGGCAGTTGGTAAAGAATAGCGACCTCATTATAGGGGCAGTTTTGATTCCAGGTGCTAAAGCCCCGAGACTGATTACAAGGGACATGCTGAAGACTATGCGGCCTGGAACCGTTATGGTTGATGTGGCTGTTGACCAAGGCGGGTGCTTTGAGACGACAAAGCCCACGACACACACCAAACCAATTTACACTATTGATGGGGTGGTTCATTATTCCGTAGCCAATATGCCTGGAGCAGTGCCTTATACTTCCACTATTGCTTTGACAAATGCCACACTTCCTTATGCGATCCAATTGGCTAACAAAGGTTGGAAACAGGCGTGCATTGATAGCAAACCATTAAGGTTGGGTCTTAACGTTATCAATGGAAAAGTGGTCTATAAGGCAGTTGCCGATGCATTTAGATTAAAGTATCACGACGTGAACGAATTTCTGTAAATTCAAAGAAATAAAAAAGGGAAACGAACCTGTTGGGCTTAATTGCCCAATAGGTTTGTTTCAATTATAAACTACTATGAACACGGAGTTGAAATTTCGCTTTTTCAATTCCTAAAAATTAAGCAAAGCATGATCTACGCTCACCGCATCTCAACCTCCCTAAATATTTCTCCTACAAAAGTCGAAAACACCATTAAGCTATTGGAAGAAGGGGCGACCATCCCTTTTATTTCCCGTTATCGAAAAGAGGTTACAGGGTCGTTGGACGAGGTACAGGTTGCGGGCATTGCTTCTGAACTGAAAAAATTGCAAGAACTTGAAAAAAGAAAAGAGACAATCCTCAAGACCATCGAAGAACAAGGAAAGCTCACTGATGACCTGCGAAAACGAATTGAAAATTGCTGGGACAGTGTCGAACTGGAAGATATTTACCTGCCCTATAAACCCAAGCGGTCTACCCGAGCATCTAAAGCGAGGGACAGGGGATTAGAGCCGTTGGCAAATTTCATTTTTGAACAAAATGCCCAAAACATAGCATCTAAAGCAGCAGAATTTATTACCGACGAAGTGCCATCAGTTGATGAAGCCCTACAAGGTGCAAGGGACATTATCGCTGAGGTGGTTGCAGAAAATGAAGATGCTCGAAACAAAGTCCGTTTTGCATTTAAAAAAGGGGCAGAAATTACCGCCAAAGTGGCCCGTGGAAAAGAAGAAGTAGGTGCGAAATATAAAGACTATTTCAAATTTTCAGAACCTCTAAAGCGATGCCCTTCACATAGGTTATTGGCTATGTTCAGGGGAGAGGATGAAGGTTTTTTGCGCATTTCAGTTGCGCCCGACGCAGAGGAAATTTTGTATCGCTTGGAAGGGCTTTTTATAAAGGGTAGGGGGGCAGCCTCCGATCAGGTGAAGGAGGCATTGCACGATGGATACGAGCGATTGCTCGAACCAGGTATTGAAACAGAATTCCGCAAAGCGGCGAAGGAAAAGGCAGATGAGGAGGCCATTTTGGTTTTTGTGGAAAACCTACGACAACTATTATTATCGCCGCCACTTGGTCAAAAACGGACTTTGGGCATTGACCCAGGATTTCGCACTGGCTGTAAAGTGGTGGTAATCAATGAAAATGGCGATTTGCTGTTCAATACTGCGATTTATCCACATCCTCCTCAAAATCAATCGTTTCAAGCGGAAAGCACTATTCATGACCTTGTTTCAAAATATAAAATATCAGCCATTGCTGTAGGCAACGGAACTGCCGGTCGTGAAACAATGGACTTATGCAGAAGAATAAAATTCAATTCACCAGTGGAAGTTTTTCAAGTAAATGAAGCAGGGGCTTCCATTTATTCTGCGTCTGAAGTGGCAAGGGAGGAATTTCCCGATCACGATGTAACGGTCAGGGGAGCGGTTTCTATTGGAAGGCGATTAATGGATCCACTGGCGGAGTTAGTGAAAATAGATCCAAAGAGTATTGGCGTTGGTCAATATCAGCACGATGTCAATCAGACAAAATTAAAAGAAAGCCTTGACCGCACAGTGGAAAGTTGTGTGAACTCAGTTGGCATTAACCTGAATACTGCGAGTAAACATTTGCTGACATACGTTTCGGGCCTTGGTCCAAGCCTTGCCAAGAATATTGTTGCTTATCGAACGGAAAATGGCGAATTTACATCCCGAAAACAATTAAAGAAAGTTCCTCGAATGGGAGAAAAGGCATTTGAGCAATGTGCAGGTTTTCTCCGAATCCGTAATGCCAAACATCCACTCGACAATACGGCTGTCCACCCAGAAAGCTACCACATTGTTGAAAAAATGGCGGTTGATCTTGGAGTGGGCATTCTCGAATTGATAGATAAGGCAGATTTGCGAAGGCAAATTGATTTGAAAAAATATGTCACTGAAACCGTTGGACTACCGACTCTCAATGACATAATAAAAGAATTGGCAAAACCTGGCCTTGACCCTCGGGGCGAAGCCAAAGCTTTTGAGTTTGGAAATGTTCACTCTATCAATGATCTGAGCATCGGTATGGTACTGCCCGGCATCGTTACAAACATTACCAACTTTGGGGCGTTTGTTGATATTGGGGTGAAGCAAGATGGCCTCGTTCATATTTCACAACTGGCTAACAAATTTGTCAAAAACCCCGCAGACGTGGTTGCCCTCAATCAGCAAGTACAGGTCAAGGTGGTGGATATTGACCAAGCAAGGAACAGGGTTCAACTTTCTATGAAAGAGGTTTAAATTTTTGCTGTTGGCATTTGACCAAAGGCAAAAAGCCAACGGCAAACTACATTCAGATCATGCAGAAATTACCAACCAGACTGGAACAGTTATTAGGTTATTTGGAAGAATCGCCCAACGACACCTTTATCCTCTATGCACTTGCTAAAGAATATGAATTGCAAGGCGACTTAGGTAAAGCGCTTAAGCAGTTCGAGCGGCTTTTGGAAGTTGACACAAACTATGTCGGAGCCTATTACCATTTGGGAAAACTGTTTGAAAAATTGGATCAACCAAACAAGGCTTTTTCAACCTATAAAGAAGGGATGGAAATAGCAAAAAAACAAAATGACCAACATGCATTTAGCGAATTGGCCGAGGCAAAGTTGATGCTTGGAGATGATGAAGATTTCGAGTGAACCACTGATTTAAGTTTTCAAAAAATCGAACCGTGCTGTAAAAAACAAGAATCCCCTACCTTTGGCCTATGCCTAATCATTCAGACACTAAAAACTTCGGGGCAATTATTGACCGCACCCTCAAGATCATCAAGGCCAATTACCAGAAGGCTTTCAACGACATCGGGGTGGAAATCACCACAGAGCAATGGGTGTTAATGGATACTTTATATAAGAACAATGGCATATCACAAAATAAATTGGCAAATGATAGTTTCAAAAATGCTCCTACTGTTTCACGCATCATAGACCTACTTTGTAAAAAAGGACTGACTGAGCGACAACGCGTTGAAAATGACCGCCGTAGGTACAAAATATTTTTGACCCCTTTGGGAAAAAAAACATATCAAAAAGCTTTACCTACCGTGAATGCACTTAGAGCTAAAGGTTGGAACGAACTAACTGATGAAGATTACGAGCATTTCAGCCGAATCATGGATCAAATATTTATCAATTTTGATGAGAGGTAAGTAAAATTTCGACACCTTAATTATTCGTTAGCGAAACGAAATGGGGAATCCCTGTACCGTTTGATTTTCCCAACTCTATATTTTTTAAGAAGAAATTATTGCGGTTCAATTATTTGAAATATATTTGCCATAGCAACTATTTTTATGGCAACCAAATAAATTCCAATATGAGTACCTTAACTGCACCCATCCCGAAAGTATATGAAAACGCAGGAGATTTTATGCCAATCAATGGCACAGATTACCTTGAGCTATATGTTAGCAACGCCAAGCAAGCCGCCCATTTTTACAAATCAGCCTTCGGGTTTCAATCCTTTGCCTATGCTGGTTTGGAAACAGGGCAAAGAGATTATGAAAGCTATGTAGTGGCACAGGACAAAATACGCTTGGTCTTGACCTCGCCCTTACACAGCAGTACTGACATTGGTAGGCATATCGACCAGCATGGAGATGGTGTAAAGGTAATAGCCTTGTGGGTGGACGATGCAACTTATGCATATAATGAAGCCGTTAAAAGAGGGGGAGAGCCATTCATGGCGCCAAAAGTTGAGAAGGACGATTTTGGACAGGTAGTCAGATCAGGTATTTATACATATGGAGAAACGGTTCACATTTTTGTGGAAAGAAAAAATTATAATGGCCTTTTTTTACCAGGCTATCGTAAGTGGGAAACCCCTTATTTCAATCCTGCGCCTGTGGGTTTGAAATATGTCGACCACATGGTCGGTAATGTGAAACTTGGTAAGATGAATGAATGGGTGAAATTCTACGAAGAGGTCATGGGCTTTACTCAAATCCTTTCTTTTGACGATAAAGACATTTCCACTGAATATACTGCTTTAATGAGTAAAGTGATGAGCAATGGAAATGGCCGGATCAAATTCCCAATCAATGAACCGGCAGAAGGGAAGAAGAAGTCGCAGGTAGATGAGTATCTCGATTTTTATGAAGGAGAAGGTGTACAACATATTGCGGTGGCAACAGATAATGTTATTGAGACAGTCATTCAGTTGCGTTCAAGGGGGATAGAATTCCTGCAAGTGCCGACCACTTATTACGATATGTTGGAATCAAGGGTTGGCAAAATTGATGAGGATATTGCCTCGCTAAAAGAATTGGGAATTTTGGTGGATCGTGATGATGAGGGTTATTTACTACAAATTTTTACCAAACCCGTCGAACCGCGCCCGACCATGTTTTTTGAAATCATTCAGCGGAAAGGCGCCACCTCATTTGGCAAAGGAAATTTCAAGGCATTATTCGAAGCCATTGAAAGGGAGCAAGCCTTGAGGGGTACGCTATAAAAATATATTTGCAAATAGTCCTAACCAAATTTCATTGATGCAGTGCGGTTTTCCGTGCTGCATTTTTTATTAGGGGTAAAATACATTTGTATACTTAGCCAGAAAATATTCTTTTATGAAAAGCCTAATTATATTTCTGATAACCGCCACCTTTTTCTGTGCATCATGTGGCGGGGAATGCTCAATGAAAAAAACGTTAGATGAAACAACTGCCGAACTTGAAAAAACAAAAGCTGAACTCGTCTCTTTGAAAAATGCCCCGCGCGGAAAGTTGATGCATGTAGTTTATTTGAAAACAAAACCAGATTTAAAAGAAGAGCAAATAATTGATTTAAAATTCAAACTGAACTCATTATCTTCTTTAGAAGGAGTGATGGAATTGGAAATAGGTGAACCGGCTGATACTGGTGACCCCCGATTGAATTCGGACTATAATTATGTGCTGCAAATGAGGTTTGGCTCTGAAGCTGATTTAGCAAAATATCAAAAAAATGAGATTCATTTAAAAGCAAGAGCGGATACAAAAGACTATTTGGCTGGGCCACCAGTGGTGTTTGATTTTTGGTTGGATGATGGGAATTGATTTAAATACAAATTCAGTTAATGACGCTGATGGAGAGGGAGATTAACGATATTAGATTAAGTCCGTCAAATCAAAAATCATTAACCTCTAATCTTTTAATCATGGTTCTTTGACAAATCCCGTGGAAGCCACTCAGAATATCAGAGTATTAGGGGGAAAGAAAAATTTTTTCAAAATTTTTCTTTCCCCCTAATACTCTGATAGAGAGGGAGATAAAAAAATAAAAAATTTTCAATTTTTTATTTTTTTATCTCCCTCTCTTCCTGTTTTTTTTCGCTCCACGAAAATTGTCAAAGAACCTTAATCATTAATCAAAAAAAACTCTTTAAAGTGACAAAGTAGTATTAAGAAGCTGCGGGTTTATACGACTTTTTATCAATCACCATTTTCGCTATGATTTCAGCTAAAATCTCAGAAGTCCCACCACCGATTGGACCTAAGCGACTATCTCTAAAAAGTCGGGCCATTGGATAGGTTTCCACATAGCCGTATCCTCCCAAAATTTGCAAACACTCGTAGGCCACTTCGTCGGCGACCTTCGTGGATAACAGTTTGGCCATACTTGCTTCCTTCACAACATAAGCACCTTTGTTCAAGCGGTCAATGGTTACGTAATTAAAGGTTTTGTTGACCTCTACTTCAGCAGCCAATTTGGCAATGCGATGTCGGAGAACTTGAAACCGATCCAAGGTTTTGCCGAAAACAGATCTTTCTGACATATATTTAATAGTGTACTCTATGGCATACTCCGATCTTGAATGGGCATTGATGGCCATAATTAGGCGTTCAAGAGAGAGGTGCTGCATAAGGTAGGCAAAGCCTTTTCCTTCTTCTCCCATGAGGTTGGTGGCCGGAATTTTCACAGTATCAAAAGCAATTTCTGCTGTATCCGATGCCCGCCATCCAAGTTTGTCTAATTTGGTGGAAGTAATGCCTGGCGTGTTCCGATCCATGATAAAAATACTGATTCCTTTACTGCCCATTTCAGGGTCTGTCTTGGCTGACACGACAAGGTAATCGCTATAGGCACCATTGGTGATAAAAGTTTTAGAACCATTAATAATGTAGTGGTCTCCTTCCCTCACGGCTGTAGTTTTCATGCCTGCCACATCAGAGCCACCAAAAGGTTCGGTAATGCAAAGGCAACCGATTTTATCGCCCGTTATGCTTGGGGTCAAGTATTTCTCTTTGATTTCATGGCTGCCCTCTACATTAACGTGAGTCATGGCGAGGTAGGCATGTGCCCACATGGCAGCAGCAAAACCACCTGAATTGATTCGCTGTAATTCTTCTAAAAATATAACTGTATAGAAAAGGTCGAGGCCAAGGCCACCATAGGCTTCAGGGTAGTTGATTCCAAAGTACCCCATGTCGCCAAATTTTTTCCAGATGAATCTTTCAATGGTGCCGTCTTTTTCCCATTTATCAATGAAAGGGGCAACCTCTTTTTTTAAAAAATCACGAAATCCTTGCCTAAACAACTCATGCTCCTCTGTGAAAAATTGTTCTGTCATATTTGTCAAAAATTAATTTGGTTAGGTTGAATTCATAATGTTAGAGTGAAACCGAACTAAGGTGTGATTGTTTCGGCAAAAGTAGTTTTTGAAGCGCTTTTGCCAAAATGGTTTATGTAAGGAAGGAGGAATTTCCATGCCTACTTTTTGAAAAATAAATTATCAAAACCTGTTTTTACTCAGATGAAAAATTCTTGCTAAAAAAATTATCAAAATATTTTCTACATTTAAACAAAGTATAAGAAGGAACTTAAATGGTTGAGTTATGCAAACTGTTGAATAGGAGTGAGCCTAAAAGATTGTTATTTCATGTTCACTTAATCAAATTGATTTCCCCTTCATACATGATGATCTCTTCATCTTTAAACTTCACCCTCGCGTAATATACAAATAGGGCAGGATCCATATTTTCATCTTTAAAAATGCCATCCCATCCTTCTGCAAAATCATTAGGCTGAAAATCATAATTCTCGAAAACCATCTCTCCCCATCGGTCAAATATTTTAAATTCCATAATGCTTTCAACACCAATTCCGCCATAAATAATAAAGAAATCATTTAAACCGTCATCGTTGGGGGAAAATGCGTTGGGGATGTAGATGTTCCTTTTTTTATCAACCGTAACCAAAAGGGAATCAATTAAGAAGCAACCGGAATTTGGATCAGTGACGGTCAGTAAGTAAAGCGTTGTATTTGTAGGGCAAAGAGTAGGGGAGAGGCAATCGGTACAGTCGAGGAAATCCGGCGGTGACCATGCAATGATCTGATCGATATAAGGAATGACCTGAGCATCGAATTGAGTGGCTTCACCCAATTGTAAGTCGACATCCTGCCCGGCATTGATGATGAAGTCATAGGGTTCATTGATTATAATAGTTTCCTCGATCAGGCAATCATTGGCGTCTTGAACGGTTATTTGATAAGTGCCTCCATTAAGGTTATATATCCCGGTTTCGCTTCCGAACGAACCGTTGTTGAAAGCATAGCCATAAGGTGTAACACCTCCTGTCACAGATGATATTTCAATGAACCCATCCATATCACCGGCACATTCTACATGTTCAATGCTTATGGTCATTCCCAGTGGATCAGGAGCGTTCACAATGGCATTGGCTTCGGCCGTGCAATTGTTCGAATCAGTAATGGTTACACTATAGGTATTTGGGCAAAGATTTTCAATCGCACTGGCATTACTGCCCATGTTCCAAAGTATTTGGTAACCACTTCCCGAACCACCTGACGGTATGGTTTCGACTAAGCCGTTGCAGTCGCTGGCACAAAGAATGTCTGTACCTGTGGCATTAACGGAAATGGGTGGGAAATAATTGATGGAAATGAAATCACTGCTAAGACAGCCATCATTATTAAGCTCCAGCGAATAAACACCTGGCTCAGTAACGGTAAAAGTTTCTCCTGTAGAGCCATCTTGCCAAGTTGGATCTGCTCCTTGCAAATCCGGTGTTAGGGTTAAGGTAGCATTATCGCAGAGCGTTTCATCTTCACCTAAGTCAATAACAAGTGTTTCCCCAAAAATCAGTTCAATATTATCAATTACCGCACAACCGTTGGTGTCGATGCCAATTACTTCATAGAGGCCGTCTTCGGTTGCATTGAAGGTTGGACTAATTGACCCATTCTGCCACTGATAAGAAGCGATTCCGGGTGTCGAAGCATTCAGCAGGAAATTATTTACGTCACAAAAAGAAGTGTCCGGCCCTAGGTCAATAGTTACTTCTGATGCTGAGTTCACATTGAAAGAATCCCTTCTGGCACATCCCCCGATACTGACGTCCACCCAGTAAGTTCCAGGTTGCTCAACGGTATATGTGGCGACCGTTGAACCATCCTGCCAGATATAAGAACCATTTGGTGTGCTGACATCCAGATACAATTCATCTCCAACACAAAACAAAGTATCAGTAAGGGTGCTTTCCCCATCCAATACTTCTATAACCAAATGGAAGGAATCCATTGGATTGCAAGCTGTGGGGTTGGAAACAGCCAGTTGAACATCGTAGTTGCCTGCATTTTCAAAAGTATAGGAATGGTCAGGTAAATTGCTAACAACATTCCCATCAATAGACCATTCAAAAGTAGTAGCGTTGGTTCCAGTAAAAATGAAATCTACCTCGAAAGGGGCACACCCAGAAGTGGCAGGCAGGGCAATACCATTGGCATTGATGGATTCTATTTCAAGGTCTAATTTAAAAACCCCAATGTCGCAACCAGTTTGTTGGCCAGTTGCCCATGCATTTGGCAGGGTAGTCAGTTGCCTGTCCGGTCCGTTCCAGGTGCATGAGCAAACTGCCTGATATACAACACCACTTTTATCAAACCGACTGGTGCCCCCATCCACATGATCTGCCTCACCATAATAGGTTGCATAATGGAGGTCTTCTGCATTTGGCGTTAATACCCCTAAATAAAAATCAGGTTCAAAAGGAATGAGATCAGGGTAAGACCCTGCTGTGGTAGGTAGCCCCATCTCGGCATAGTAACCTGAAAAATATATACCATTACATTTGTCCACCATAAAGGCTACAGGGACAAAATCATAACCAAAAATATTTGGGCCGTTACCGATTACAGTGGAATAAACCGTTTGGGTAAGGTCGTTTGAAAAAGCTGCCAGAAATTGTTTGCTGCCAGGATTCATCGAATAAACCGTGGCAGGCATGATTGGAACAATCCCAGTGGTTTTTCCATAAATATGTACTTGATCATCTTCATCAATATCAAGGAAATAGGAATTGTCGTCGCCAGAAGTACCAAAAAATGTACTTGCCAATAGGGTAGAACCATCAGCTGATAACTTGGCTAAATAGCCATTTTCATCTCCGCCTGGCCATGTGGGTTGGATGGTGCCATTTGTAGTTGGGAAATCACTGCCACCTGCAGTACCAGTCACATAAACGTTCAAGTTGTCATCCACCCGAATCCCATTACCAGAATCAAGGTCACTTCCCCCTAAAAAAGTTGACCAAAAGAGGGTAGACAGATCATTATTGGCTTTAAAGACAACAACGTCTTGAGGGATAAAGCCAATGGTGTTAAGGGAATTGTCAAAAGCATTTGCTGTTACGGGAAAATTATTTGATTGAGAATGACTGACCACGTAAACGTTGTTTTGGCCATCAATTACAATTTCTCCGCGGTATTCATCTCCGTCGCTATGGGTAGGTTGGAAAAAGTTGTCATTATAGCCATCAGCACCACTTCCACCAAAATAACTTGAACCGACGAGGGCGGAACCATCTTGATTTAAAATAGTAACAATAACGTCTCTGTCGCCTCCAAAAGAGTCTTGGAAGGCATTAGTTGTTACAGGATAATCAAAGGAATTGGTAGATCCGTAAATGTATAATTGTTGGTTAAAATCAGCGATGATGCTATGCGGCCAATCGGCACCTGTGCCACCAACATAAGTGGCATAAATTAAATCTGTTCCATCAGGATTATATTTGACAATTGCTATATCAGTATCCTCTGCTCCACCATTCCCTCCGGCCCAATCGATTTGAAATGCACCGGTAGTTGTAGGAAAAGTAGGTACAAATGAAATACCTGCCGCGTATATATTCCCTCCATTGTCATAAGTACCTGAGTGTCCAAAATTTCCCCACGACGAACTCAATCCGGTTGTGCCAGTTAGCGTTGATGCAATAATTACGGGATCTATGATCAGTTCTTGATTTCTATCATAACCTTCTGGAAACGAATAAGATATTGTATTGCCAGTTAATGAATAGTAGCAAGGAACCTGCACTCTTTGGTCGTTGATATATTGCCATGCGACGGGCGTCATTTCCGTAACCAGTCCCAAGGACATATGAATATTTAAATTCCCTTCAACCAATTCCAATTTATCTGCCCCGTTGTATTGAATTTTAATAATTGATGGATCAGCATTTGGAGAGATGACAAAATCATATTTCAAATGCCCATTTTGACTATATGTTTCAAGATCGATGCCTGGATAAATACCTTTTTGTAAGACCTTCCCATATTGCCGTACATGCCCGGCCCATTTAGATTTGTCATTCCCAAGTAAATAATTGTGGTATGCTTTGCGAGGCGCAATTCCAACCCCTTTAGAGGGGCTGCTGCCAAGGAACTTAACTTTGTATGCATGGTTTTTAATGGAAATATTCTGACGTAGGCGAGGTGGTTTCAAGTGTTCTTTATGAAATTTTTCCAAATCTTCTGAACTCGTTATCAAAAATGTAAACCCTTGGTCTTCAATGAATAGCGTATTGTTACCTTCAAACGTTGTTTTAAAAAGAACATCTCCATGCCATTGGTTTTTATTTTCTATAAAATTCAACGGGCCGCCTGAATGCTTGTGTGGCTTTACTGAAACTGGCGATTGACCAGTCATTGACAGCGTTAATATAAAGGAAAGGGATACTAATATTAATGTGATCTTTTTTAGAGAAGTCATAACGCGGGATAATTAAAACGTTAGTGTTGTGCTCAGGAATTGGAATTTGTTCACATTATATGCTCAGCGCTGGTACAAAATACAAGAAATTAAACCTCAAAATAAAATGGGAACAAGCTAATTGAGTGAAAAGTAAGGCGTTCGTGTGTAGCAGTTGTAAAAATAAGGGAAAATACTTTAATCATTGGCGCACAATTGACAAAGAACTTATGCCATAGTGCTTTAGAAAAAATGGAATGAAGGTTTATAGTTTTTTTCAACTATCAAATTGGAACAATCTGGAACTATTTCTACTTTTGCGCCGCTTTTACCCAAAGGAACGCCTGCGGAAAATAAAAAGCATTATGACAAAACAACTACTTCATACTAATTCCCCCTTGTAGCTCAGTTGGCTAGAGCGCCGGATTGTGGTTCCGGAGGTCAGTGGTTCAAGCCCACTCGAGGGGACATAAGCATCCCGAAGTGAATTCGGGATGCTTTTTTATTTTAAATGGTTAGAACGGCTGAATGGATAAATGGCTCACGGGTCATTATAACCATTTAACCATTCAGCCGTTTCAACTATTCATTTCCATGCAACGAGGAATTATACCGAGGAAAATCAAAGGGTTTAGGGACATTGACGCTGACCTGAACGAACTCCGGCAACAGATCATCAATGCAGCAGCCAAAGTGTATAAATCTTATGGCTTTGAGCATTGGGATACACCTGTGCTTGAGTATGCCGATGCCCTTGGTAAATACATGCCCGATGAAGATACTGTTGACCAAGGGGTTTACAATTTCCGCAATCCAGAAGAAGAGCCCATTTTAGGAGTGGACGGAAATGAAATTCGGGATACAGAAGCCAAGGCCATTATGGAACACCAAGCCATTGCGCTCCGCTATGATTTGACGGCTCCGCTTGCAAGGGTTTATGCAGAACGTCTTTGGATGGATGTGAAACGCAAGCAGATCATGGAAACCAATGCGCCTTTGTTCCGGCGGTTTCAGTACGGATCGGTTTACCGTTATGAATTGAAATTGATGCCCGGCCGCTTCCGCGAGTTTTGGCAATTGGATTTTGATTCAGTGGGCACTAAAGATGTGGCGGCAGACGCAGAAGCTTGTATGATCCTTTCGGATGCATTAGAGGCTATCGGATTGGACAAGAACACCTTCATTGTAAAAGTGAATAATCGGAAAGTGCTGAAAGGTTTTCTCGCATCTATTGGCATTGACAATGATAAAAAAGAAGGGGCAGTTTTGCGGGTAATTGATAAGCTTGATAAAATCGGCTGGGAAAGTGTTGAATTGGAATTAGGGCCGGGGCGAACTGATTCATCTGGAGCCGAAGTAGCTGGCTTGAATTTACCACAAGAAAAAATAGCACAAATAATCTCTTTTTTGAGAATAGCAACTGGCATTACTTCTCGGAAAGAAGTTCTCGGAAAGCTAACTGAATTGACCAAAGGAAATGCAATTGCCGAAGAAGGATTGGCTGAACTCCAAAAGATGGATGCCATTTGGGAGGCACTCGGGTTTGACGAACAACGAATTGTTTTTGACCCGACTTTGATGAGAGGAATGGCTTACTACACGGGGCCGGTTTTTGAAGCCGAATCCCTTTTGACTTATAAGGATGAAAGAGGGAGGACGAGGAAAGTTGGCTCTATCTGCGGAGGAGGGCGTTACGATGGTTTGGTGGAAAAACTGTTGGGACTGAAAGTTCCGGCAACGGGCGCATCAATTGGTGTAGATCGTTTGGCTGCTCTTTTGCAAATGGCCAATCCGCAAAAAGTTAAAGCGGAAGGCCCAGTATTTATAGCCTATTTTGATGATGGGCTGCAAACTGAATATTATAAAATAGCCCAACAACTTCGGGCTGCTGGTGTTGATGCTGAAGTCTATTGTGGCTATTTTAAGGGGTTTAAAAAAATGAAAAAACAGATGGCATATGCCGATCAGAAAAATTGTCCAGCGGTTATTTTGATCGGAAGTGATGAAGCGGTGAAAGGGGTAGCTACAGTCAAAAACCTCAAACTCGGCAAAGAACTATCAACGACGATAAGCGACAAAAAAGAATGGCTCAGCAAGGTGCAAAAGGAAGTGCCGATTGAAGAATTGGTATCTTATATTAAAGGACATTTTGGCTAAAAATATTTCACTGTCCCAAATTGCGCAGGCATCCCATAATTCTGCCCCCAGATGATACCTGCGTGGTCAACTAAATAGTAAATATTAGTTGTGGTAAAATAGAGTGTCCAGGCAAATTGCGGATTTTGGGCAGGCATTTTCATGCCAACCAATGCAGACTGATTGTTGAATGGGTTTACCATAAATATTTGCCCATTTTGGTGGAGGAAATATTGCATGGTGTCCATGGTGAACATGCATTGGGCAACGTACTGAGGTGTTTGTTGTTGGAAATTTTGTGGTTGTTTTTGCTGTTGCTTCCAGACATCGGAAGTGTTTGGCCGCTGTTGCTGAAATTCCGTAGGGGTGGGTGTGTGTTCAATATCTTGCTTTTCAATTTCTGATGCGAGGTTTAGCACTGCCATTGAAATTCTTGCTTTATTTTCCCGGTTGTCTCCCAGTCCCAGATCTTTGTTCCTAACATATTCTTTGTAGCTGCCTTTTAAATGAATGGCTTGATTGTAAAGGTCGCCACCAATATTTTTCAAATAATTATTTAATGTATCGATAGCTTCGGAAAGCTCACCTTCCCCAATGTGCGTCCTTATTTTATTTGAAACATTCCCCATTTATAAAAATCATTTTATTAGTTCTACTTTGACACTTTAGGAAAACAACCGTCCGTTTTCAAGTCTGAGGAAGAAAACCCTTTAGAGAGAGGTGTGTTTTTTTGATTTTTTACAAAAAATCAAAAAAACACACCTCTCTCTACTACGATCCTTTCTCCCAGACATGAAATACGGTGGTCACATATGAGCATATTTTTAAAGTGTCAAAGTAGAATTAGCAGCCGTCCAGAAGGTTTGGGCAAAATGTGACGCCGAACTCTAGTTCGGCGGTGTTGGCTATAAATACATTACAATCGCCGAACTGGAGTTCGGCGTCACAGATATGCTGAATAGTTCATCCTAATTGACCAATCTCAAAAAGCTGCAAGATAATTGAAAAAAGAATATTTGGTTTTAAATTTTGACCCCATAAAATTTCGCAATTGCCCTTGCTACATTTTGGCCATCCATGGCTGCTGAAATAATTCCCCCGGCATATCCTGCACCTTCGCCACATGGAAAAAGGCCAGCCGTCTCAACATGTTGGTACGATTCCCTGTCCCGTGGAATTTTAACTGGAGAACTTGTTCTGCTTTCCGTCGCAATCACATTTGTTTCTTCCGAAAAATATCCTTTCATTTTTTTCCCAAAAACCTTCATCCCTTGCTGCAATCGGCTATAAATAAAAGGTGGAAGCAATTCATGGACTGGCGCTGAAAAAAGTCCGGGAATATAGGACGACTCCGGTAACGACCCCGAGACCTTTCTTTTTACAAAGTCAGTCATGCGCTGCGACGGGGCTTTCTGGCTTCCATCGCCTGCGGCAAATACATTTTGCTCAACGCTTTGTTGGAACACGAGGGCAGCCAGTTCACCATACTGTATGAATTGCTTTGGCAGATCTTCCAATTCCACTTGAACTACCGTTCCCGAGTTTGCATAAGGTGAATCACGCCGAGACAATGACATGCCATTCACGACTATTTCACCCAGTGCGGTTGCTGCCGGAACGACCAAACCACCTGGGCACATGCAAAAAGAAAAAACTCCTCGGTGATCCGCTTGGCAGGCTAATTTGTAACTCGAAGCCGGCAGATACTTATCTCTTGGCGATTGGCCATATTGGATTCTATCTATTAAAGGCTGTGGGTGTTCTACCCTTACTCCAAGTGCAAATGGTTTGGCCTCAATCTTAATTTTACTTTTTTTCAATAATAAATAAATGTCACGTGCTGAGTGACCAGTAGCCAAGATGGTGGCTTTTGCCAATCGTCCATCGTTACCATTGATGACCACTCCCTTTACTGCATTTTTTTCAATAATGAAATCTGTGATATGAGAATCAAAATGTACTTCTCCGCCGAAGTGCAAAATAGTTTCCCGAATGTTGGCGACTATTAGCGGTAGTTTATTTGAGCCAATATGGGGGTGTGCATCGACGAGGATGTCCGAATTTGCCCCATGCTCGACGAACAATTTCAATGCCTTATAAATATTGCCCCTTTTATGCGATCGGGTATATAGTTTGCCATCGGAGTAGGTGCCGGCACCGCCTTCGCCAAAACAATAGTTAGAGTGTGGGTTGACTTCCCCGAATTGCTGGATTGCCCGTAAGTCCCTCCTCCTTTTCTGCACATCTTTTCCTCGGTCGAAGATGATAGGTTTCAGCCCAAGCTCTATTAATTCCAAGGCAGAAAAGTACCCTCCTGGGCCTGCTCCGACAATAATGACCGGTTCTGCATTTTCGACATGTTTGAATTGGGAAAGAAGGGCAGGCTCAGGTGCAGGGGTTTCGTTGGAGAAAATTTCAACTTGTAATCGGAAATATGGAATGCTTCCTCGGGCATCTATTGATCGCTTTCTAATGACGATGCTGGATATTTGATTTTGGGGGATTCTGCTTTTTGCGATAGCACGTTGGTGGATAAGTGCTTCATCGGCAGCTTCTTTGGGCAGTAGTTTTATTTCTATTAATTTCCGCATGGAGCGGCAAAGGTAAGGGCAGGGCTGTTAATTGGTTCTAACCAAATTCGTATTGCTTTGTTTTTCAAAATCTTCCGGCACAAAAACCCTGATTTGGACAATTTCAGGGCATTCACCCTGGCGGGTTCGGATAGGCTTGCGTTCCTGATCGGTACTGAACAAACGATATGAGCCTGAAGTAGTGTCAGCTTCAATAGCGTAGCGTTTTTCCTTTTCTACAAAATGAGCCATTATAGAAGGAGAAGCTTCGTACAATTCCACCTTGGTTTCAGTAAGAATATTATTTCCAGCCCACGGAACAACAAGTATGGTGTCACTAATGAGTTCTAAAGAGATAGCGTTCGATTTGCTAACGTCGAACGTTTGGTGAATGGTTTTTTCGAGCTGCGCATGAATTGAGCTGGAAAAAGAAATAAAGAGAAGAAAAGCGAAGATTATTTTTTTTGACATTCTCAAAGTGGATTAGAAACAAATTTTATAGTTCATGATAATAGACGCAATAATCGCTTCATTTCCCTAAATAAAAAATCCTGATAGTGATTTTGATTGTTAAAGAGTAACTGCTCAAGATGGAAAGAGAAAGAAGAAAAAATGAAATTTTTCTGAAAAAACAACCCTGCTGAGTAGTTACTTTAAAGAAATAAAAAAGGCGCAGCATTGAGGTAACGCCACGCCTTCGGTTTTTGTTTTTTTAATTTAAAAAGAGGTCTTTGTTTCCTCAGCGACTGCGTCCACTGTTTTTGTTTTCACTAGGACGTTGGAAGGTGCATAAATTTCAAAATTTAAGTTTTCAATCAGCTCCCCGCCGTTTCGAAGTTTCACATTTCGCTCAAGGCCAGGGAGAAAGACTCTTAGCATGTCAGGTTCTATGGAGGAATCTAAATTGTATCGGCCTAATTTAACCAAGGATTTCAACATTTGATCTGAGCCATTACCCAAAGAAACGGTCATTACAACTCGCATTTGCTCTTGGCTCCATTCATTGATTACGATTTCATTTTCTGGAGCTACATCTATAAGGACAACATTATTGCCTGCTAATTTAAATCCTTTTACCAAAGTTTTTTCAGCATGCTGCTGCCCATTTAAATTTATTGATACCAATAAAGTGAAGGCGATTGAGTATATAATGTTGGCTCTCATAATAAAACGGCATTTAATGAAGGGAATAAAACCGGGCTTTCCCGGAAGTACTTAAGTGCGCTTTAAAGTTAACAACTATAAAGGGTAATGTCAAGGATATAAAAAATGTTTGATTGAAAAAATGATATTTTTCATTTTTTGATACGGCTATTAAGTTGATGTACAGTGATAACTGGACAAAAATTAGATGTCGAAAAATTATAATTTCTGATCAAATTGGTTGGATTGAAGCTTTTTTTAAATGAACTAAACGAGCTAACAAAGGTTCGAGCTGGTCAAGAGGAAGCATATTGGCTCCGTCCGACAATGCTTTTGCTGGGTTTGGATGTGTTTCGATAAATAAGCCGTCTGCCCCAGTGGCAATGCCTGCTTTGGCTATGGTTGCTATCAAGGCAGGTTGGCCCCCAGTGACTCCGCTTTTTTGGTTTGGCTGTTGCAAGGAATGGGTGCAGTCCAATACAACTGGAACATCAAATGACTTCATAATCGGAATCCCCCTGAAATCAACTACCAAATCTTGATAGCCAAACATGGTTCCCCTTTCCGTTAATAAAACATTTGTATTGTCCGATTGCCTTACTTTTTCAACTGCCCATTGCATGGCTTCGGGACTTAAAAATTGGCCTTTTTTAATGTTGACCGCTTTTCCTGTTTTGGCAGCGGCGACTAACAAGTCTGTCTGGCGGCAAAGAAATGCAGGGATTTGGATCAGGTCAACAAATTGAGCAGCAATGGAAGCTTCTTCTTCGGAATGGATGTCGGTTGTAACGGGAACCTCAATTTGGTCTGCCACTTCCTTTAAGATAGAAAGAGCTTTTTCGTCACCAATTCCGGTAAAAGAGTCGATTCGAGACCTATTTGCTTTTCGATATGAACCCTTGAATATTAATTGAATTTCTAATTTTTCACAAATCGCTTTCAATTTTTCAGCTATCAATAAAGTAAGACTTCTACTTTCTATGGCGCAAGGGCCAGCGATGAGAAAAAAATTATCTGGTTTGTAGTCCGGTAACAGAAATGAAATGTTAGAGGCTCCAGTCATTTATTTATGTTTATGGGACAAATGTAATATTAAACCAGAATAGCCATTCAATAAAAAAGCTTCAACGGATAACACCGCCAAAGCTCTTTGTTCAATTTGATTAGGTAAAAGAACAATTGGTAATTAAATGGTCATGCTGTTCTTTTCTGGAGTTTTACCAGTTATTTTATCCTAAATGAAAAACCCAAGTTCATGATGGAAATCCCGTACCCAAATTCTGCAAAAACACTTGCCTTCGGCTTAAACCAAAATTTTGCTCCAACGAACCCAGAATAAAGCACTTGGCCTTTAGGTGCATTGGGGTCATACGGCGTAGGTGTTCCTGGTTCCCTGACTACTTCCAGGCCAGTGTTCATGTCTGTCTCTTTGGTGTTGAAAAAAGAATAACCCAGAAGCATCCCTCCGTACATCTCTATTTTTTCAGTAAAATTTTTATGCAAAATGCCTTTCAGGCCCAGCATTGTTGTTTTGTTGGAAATCTGTGAATCTATGCCGTCGTACAGTAATTTAGGCGTTGAAGTGCTGGCAGAAAACCCTACATATCCATTAAGTGAGAAGTTTTCAGAAACCCTGTATCCTGCCTGAATGCTCAGTGCCGGAATTTCAGTGTGAGCATTTTTACCGGTGTAAGTTGGAATGATTCCTATTCCAGTTGTAATATCAAAACTTCCTTTTGGCGATTGGGCGTTCAGTACACTGCATACTAATAATATACACAGTAAAGTGAGTGGAAAAAGTCTTGTCATGAGTGTAGTCTTGTAATTTTATAAATGAGAAAATGATGAGGGGGAGAAACTCAAGACGGGAAAAAGAGGAACGGTTCAGGGGTTTTCAAAAGTTAGGCCAAACTCAAATTATAAGGAGTAATTTGAACGTAATAAATTAGTCATGTTGGCACTCCAGATGCCAACATAACTTTGCTCAAATCTTGTATAGGTCAATTGAAAAGAAAGAGGTTATAATATTCAATTTTTTTTAATTTGGTGAGCTCAGGTTTTTTCACAAAAAAGAAAAACACGCCCCTTTCAATGGCTTTCCTTCATTTTTAAACCAACTACCCGCTGTGCCTAATGGCCACTACAGGATCCATATGGGCAGCTTTATAGGCCGGGATAAACCCAGAAATAACCCCAACTATGATGGAGAGGCCAACGCCAAAAATAACATTTGCCCAATCAAGATAAATAGGGAAAGGCATAGAATCTTCCATACCTATCAGAAGGGCATAGACAAAAGCCAAGCCTACCCCGCCTCCTAATATGCAAAGGATGATCGACTCTACAAGAAACTCCAGGAGTATCACACCACGCTTGGCACCCAACGCTTTTTTTATGCCAATAATATTGGTTCTTTCTTTAACGGATACAAACATAATATTAGCTACGCTCACCATACCTACCAGAATTGCAAAAACGCCAATCACCCATCCTACCAAATTTAATACGCCGAAAAATTGGTCCATCAGGCCAGCCAAAATGGATTGGGTATTAAGTGCAAAATTGTTGTCCTCCTTTGGTTTTAGTCGCCTTTGTGCCCGAATGACACCAGTCAGTTCATCTTTTAATTGATCAATATTATAACCCTCTTGGGCTTTGACACTAATGCTGGCTCCCCATGAAAACACGTTTTTTACATTGGCAATCCTTTTGGCCAATTCATAAGAAACAGCGATTGATGGGTCGAAATTCATGATGTTAATAACATCCTTTCCAGATTTTTTGAAAACTCCAATGACTTCCATGTCCCTACCGGAAAGTTTGAATTTTTTACCAATCGGATCAATGCTTCCGAAAAGCCCTTCGGCTACATCATGCCCAATCAATACCTTGTTAGCTCCTCGGTGGTATTCGCTTTGGGTAAGGTATCTGCCTTTTTCAAGTTCAACATTGTAAATTTCCATGAAGTCATAAGTATTGGCACCAACATACACCCTTTCAACACTGTTTGACCGCCATTTAGCAGTTCGAACTCCAACAAATTGATTGTAGTTTACCAACCCGGCAGATTTCACCTTTCGCTTTATTGCTTCATAATCTTTGTAATTGGGGCTTGGCCTTCTGCGATATTTCCAAAAATTTTGGCCGGGATCCTCTGACCAGGGCATTTTACTTATGTAAACCACGTCATCCCCCAATTTATCAAGACTGCTCATCACATTGTCTTGTAAGGAGTCAACGGACGATTGTACGCCGATGATACAAAATATACCTATCGTAACGCCCAACAAAGAAAGAAGGGTTCGGAGCTTATTGGCCCTAAGCTGTTGCATGGCTTGAGCAAGGCTCTCATAGATGAGACGTATGACAATTTTCATCTTGAAAGAAATTTTAACGCCTGAACTCTGACGATGAAACGGCCAATCAATCTATAATAACTTGATTTCCAAAATCGTCAGAAGACTGATAGCTTTGGGCGAAAGTGGAAAAATAGCCCATCCCATTTAAATCCGTTCGATAAAATTTTGGTTTTTATCTGCCAATGAGATCTATTTCATTCGAAAAATATTTTAGTTTAAAACAATTGCCACCTTTGATTGATGTCAGGTCGCCTGGCGAATTTGAAAAAGGCCATGTGCCTAGGGCTTTCAATCTACCACTGTTTAGTAATGAAGAAAGGGCAGAAGTGGGCACTCTGTATAAACAAACAAGCCGGGAGGCTGCCATGTTGAAAGGGTTGGAAATAGCTGGTAAGAAAATAACAACTTATGTAACCCATGCCAAGAAAATAATAAAAGGAAAAGATGTTTGTTTCCACTGTTGGAGAGGAGGAAGGCGGAGTACCAGTATGGCTACATTAATAGAATTCATGGGGTACAATGTAATGACTTTGGAAGGCGGATACAAAGCATATCGGCGATTCGTACGCCGAGAATTTCATGAGAAAAAAATGAACCTGATTGTTCTTGGTGGAAAAACAGGTGCCGGCAAAACAGATGTCCTGAAAGAACTCTCTCACTTAGGAGAGCAAGTCATTGATTTGGAAAAACTGGCATGCCACAAAGGTTCTGCTTTTGGTGCACTTGGAGAAAAACCACAACCCACTGTGGAGCAATTTGAAAACAATTTATACGAAGAGCTGAGGAAAATGAATTTGTCCAATAGGGTTTGGATAGAGAATGAAAGCAAAAGTATTGGGCGCATATTTGTTCCAGATGGATTTTGGGAGCAATTGGGCAAGGCGGTTTTTTTCGAATTGGATGTGCCTTTTGAAAATAGGGTAGAAAGGTTGGTCAGGGAATACGATCAATTTCCCAAAGAAGAACTGATCGCTGCTGTTGAAAAAATAAAAAAGAGAATGGGCGGTCAAAATGTAAAAGCCGCCATCGAAGCATATGAAAAGGGCCATGTTGAAGATGCAACTGCTATAGCCCTTAGATATTATGACAAAGCATATCAACATGCCACCGACCAAAAAGAATTTTCAGTAAAACATTTACTTGAAAGCACTAATGCTGTTCCTTTTTCAACCGCAGAAAAATTAATAGAGCAAGCCAATGAACATGGATACTGAAACATTGCCAATCAAGTTGACGCAATACAGTCATGGCGCAGGATGTGGCTGTAAGATTTCTCCAAAAGTTTTGGATAAAATTCTCTTGCAGCATGGAGGTGAAGCCATGTTTCCAAATCTATTGGTGGGAAACGACGAGCGGGACGATGCTGCCGTTTTCGACCTTGGGGACGGAACTGCTATTATTAGCACAACGGATTTTTTTATGCCTATTGTAGATGACCCGTCGGATTTTGGCCGCATTGCTTCCGTGAATGCTATCAGCGATATTTATGCGATGGGCGGAACACCATTGATGGCAATCGCCATCCTCGGTTGGCCTATCAATAAATTGCCACCGGAAGTTGCGAATGAAGTGATAATTGGAGGCCGCATTGCTTGCTCGGAAGCAAACATCCCATTGGCAGGAGGGCATAGCATTGATAGCCCCGAACCTATTTTTGGACTGGCAGTAACAGGAAAGGTAAATATCAAGAACCTCAAAAAAAATGGGGGCGCAAAACCTGGCGACTTACTTTTTCTAACCAAACCTATTGGTGTTGGCATACTGTCAACTGCTCAAAAGAAGGATAAATTAAAAATGGAACATGCTCACATTGCAAGGGACAGCATGGTGCAATTGAACAAAGTCGGTGAAATATTTGGCAAAATGGAATGTGTAAAGGCTATGACGGATGTAACGGGTTTTGGCCTTTTTGGGCATTTATCGGAAATGTGCGAGGCCTCCCAAACCTGCGCTATTATTTCATTTGAAAATATCCCTCTATTGGATAAAGCCGTTATAGATTACTACCTTTCAGAAAATTGCATTCCAGGCGGTACCCACCGCAATTGGGATAGTTATGGCCATAAGATTGGCCAAGTCACCGATTATCAAAAGCACATTTGTTGTGACCCACAAACGAGTGGTGGCCTTTTAGTAGCAATTGACCCCAGACATGAAAATGATTTCATCGCAACTGCAGAAGAACGCTGCATAACCCTTAAACCGATAGGAAGAATGACAGAAAGGCGGGAAAAGCTCGTTTATTTAAAATGAATACAGTATTTCCTATCCATGGAGAGCAGGAAGCACTATATCAAGAAATTTTGACCCTACCATGACCAATGATTGACAGACCGTGGGCTTCATTCCTTTGAGCAAAGCCACTTTGTACCTTAATTTTGCGAAAAAACAACCAGCAATGAAAAAAATATATATCGTCGCCTTTGTAATGATCGCTGCAGCCATCGTCATGCTAATGAGCGCTGCCGATGATATGAGCACTTACTCTTCGTTTAAAGAAGCCCGTGAGACAGGCAATAAGGTGAAAATCGCCGGGCAGCTTTCCAAAGACAAAGAGATGGTTTACGATCCGCAAGTAGATCCCAATTATTTTACTTTTTATATAACTGACACAAAAGGGGAGGAGCATAAAGTTGTGCTGCACGGTGCTAAACCCCAAGACTTTGAACAGTCAGAACAGATTGTCGTCACGGGGCGCATTGCAGGTGATGAATTCATTGCTTCTGATTTATTGATGAAATGCCCATCAAAATATAAAGACGAAGAGGTTTATATAAAATCAACCAAATCAAGTTGACAGCATTTTTGAATAAAAGTTAATCGTAACTATTTAGCAGGGTTGTTTTCTTTAGAAAAATTTCCGATTTTTTAAAGAAAACAACCGCCTCTTAGGAGAGAGAAAGAAGAAAAAATGAAATTTTTTCTTCTTTCTCTCTCCATGCTGAACAGTTACAGCTAATCTAAAATTAGAACTGCATTGCTGAAAGTTGATTTTAGGAAGCGGAAAGTCAACTAATCTCTGATCACTATTCACAAACCACCTCCATGGAAGAAATACAATACATTGGCGAAAACCTTCTTTATAAAAATGTGGGTCAATTCGCTATTATCTTAGGTTTTGTGATGAGCCTGTTGGCAGCAGCGGGCTATTTTTTTGCTACCCAAAACAGGCATAATGATTTATTTTCTTCTTGGCGGAAAATAGGACGGGTAGCATTTACACTTCATGGGTTGAGCGTATTTACTGTGATGGCCATGCTTTTTATCGCTATGGTCAATAAATGTTTTGAATACCAATATGTGCAGTTGCATGTATCAGAAGATTTGCCATTTCGATATGTTTTTTCCGCTTTTTGGGAAGGGCAGGAAGGGAGTTTTCTCTTGTGGATGTTTTGGCATGTGGTCTTGGGTTTCATACTGATGTGGCGGGCAAAAGAATGGGAATCTCCTGTCTTATCGGTTTTAGCGGGTGTACAGGCTTTTATATTTACCATGATCCTTGGGATTTATATATCTGCCGAATCAAAAATTGGAAGTAATCCGCTTTTGCTTTTAAGGGATACAATGGATATCCCGCTTTTTAATAATGCCGACTATGTTAGTTTATTGCAGGGAAATGGATTGAACCCATTACTGCAAAATTATTGGATGACCATTCACCCACCGACCTTGTTTTTGGGTTTTGCCTCTACCGTTGTCCCTTTTTGTTTTGCCATTGCCGGCCTTTGGACGAAGCAGTATAAAGCATGGTTGAAGCCAGTGCTTCCATGGGCTTTATTTAGTGCTTCTATTTTGGGCATTGGTATTTTGATGGGCGGAGCATGGGCTTATGAAGCATTGAGTTTTGGCGGTTATTGGGCATGGGATCCCGTGGAAAATAGTTCACTTGTGCCATGGATTATATTAGTAGCGGGAATTCACACCCATTTAATTGCACGCCATACAGGCTATTCCGTTAAAAGCACTTACCTATTTTATATTTTCACTTTTATAATGATTTTATATTCTACTTATTTAACCCGGAGTGGAATATTGGGTGAAACGTCGGTGCATTCATTCACAGAAATGGGACTAGAGAATCAATTGATTTTATTTATTTTATTTTTTACCTCACTTGGTTTAGTGATTTATTTTTTAAGAAGAAAAGAAATGCCATCCCCCAAAGAAGAAGAAGCATTGCCATCGAGAGAGTTTTGGATGTTTATTGGGGCATTGGTTTTATTGTTTTCCGCGGTTATAATAACGGTCTCAACATCCCTTCCTGTTTTTAATAAAATTGTAAATGCATTTGTTCCGGATTTTGATGGATATACTATTAATGAACCGATTGACCATTATAATAAATACCAATTGTGGATTGGGGTGTTTATTGCCTTATTGAGTGGATTTGGTCAATTTTTAAGATATAAAGGGTTAAATTGGAAAAATGTATCCGGTGATTTTTGGAAACATATTGGGATTATTTCAGTGATTACTTTAGTCCTTACGATTGCCTTTAGTTTCTGGATAGAATTAAAAGCTTGGCAGTTTTGGCTGCTTGCATTTACTGGCTTTTTTACGGCAGTTGCAAATATGGATTATTTAATTTCTGCAATAAAAGGGAATATGCGCTTAGCGGGGTCAGTGTTTTCGCATGTAGGATTTGGGTTGATGGTAATAGGGGTTATTGCATCTGGATTAAATAAAAGCCATATTTCTTCCAACCCTGTAATGCAAAGAGGATTATTACCAGAAGAAATGTTGCAAAATAATGTGTTGTTATTTAAAGGCATGCCCATGTTCATGAGTGGTTATAGGGTGACTTATGAAAGCGATACATTAATAGGCAACCTCCGTGAATTTGTTGTGAAATATGAAAAAATGAATGGAGAAGGGAAAGTTGCTGAAGAATTTACGGTCAAACCAACAGCCACCTATGATAATAAAGTGGTTAAAGTGAGTGCATTTAATCCCTCGACTAAACGCTATATTGATCGGGACATATTTACCCATATTGCAACTTTGTCACCAAGGGAAAGGGATTTTGAATTGGCCAGAACGGAAGAGGACAGTTTGAATTATTTGAATTATAATTTGGGAAAAGAAAATGTGATAGTCATTTTGGATACGGTGGAAACTACATCTTCTAACACAGTTCTGCCAACAAAAGCATATATTATTGATTACAACAGAAACCCTACTCATCCCGATTATGAACCACAAGAAGGTGACTTTGCATTTAGCCTTAAAATTGCCTTTGAAAAAGACGATACGGTGTTTTATGCCGAACCGGTTTTATTGTTGCGCCAACAATTAATGTATTCTTATTCTGTACAATTAAATGACCTATCTTTTAGAGTAAGATTAAGCGATAAAACGCTCGATGCACTATTTCCACCAGAAGAAGAATTGGGGTACAATTCCTTTACCTTCAAGCAAGGACAATCAATTCATTTAAATGGTTTGGATATTACTTTTGAAGGATTTAATAGACAACCTAAACACCCTGGATATCGGGCGCAAGATGGTGATATTGCCGTTGGTGCAACGTTTAATATAATTAGTAGCGATGGAGAAAAATATAGTGCAGAACCTTTGTATTTAATTCGTGGTACATCCCCTTTTAATTTAAAAGATGAAATAAGAGCGCTTGGATTACATTTGCGTTTTACAAGCATTAACCCAGATACTGAACAAATAGAAGTATTGATTGCACAGCATGACAATAGTCTTGAAAATATTCCAGTAGAAATTGCCAAAAAATCATTTAGGTCGGATTATATTGTATTAGAGGCAATTATTTTTCCCGGCATTAATTTATTTTGGTTAGGCTCCACGATGATGATGCTCGGGTTGGGTGTCAGCATGTTTAGGAGGAGAAAAGAAAAAGCAATAGCACAGATAAAATGAAAATCGTCCTCATAGGTGCGGGTAATGTTGGGTATCATCTTGGCAGGAAACTGCATCGGGTAGGGGAGGCAATTATTCAGGTGTTTAGCCGTAAATTATATAAGGCGAAAAATTTAGCAAGCCAGATTAATGCGCAATATACCAGCAGCCTGAACCGAATTTTAAAAAATGCCGACCTTTATATTTTGGCTGTGCACGATGATGCAATTCGTGATATTGCCATTAATTTATTCAAAAATGGAATTGATGACAAATTAATTGTACATACTTCTGGAGCAACCCCAACCACTATATTTGAAAATGTTGGCCTTTCCCGTTTTGGTGTGTTCTATCCTTTACAAACTTTTTCTATATCCAAAGAGCCAGTTTTCGAAAAAATACCTTTTTGCATTGATGCAAATACAAACAGCGACATTGAATTCTTAAGAAAATTGGCACAAAAAATCTCACCCAATGTTCATTACATTGATAATCAGCAAAGATCATTAATTCACGTGGCAGCCGTTTTTGTTAATAACTTTTCTAACCACCTATTCCACATCGCTGATGAAATATTAAAAAACGAAAATTTGTCATTGGAAATATTATTGCCACTCATCGAAGAAACGGTCAATAAAATAAAAACCAACAGCCCGTCAAAAATGCAGACAGGACCTGCCAAAAGGGGGGATGAAGCAACCATAAAAAACCACTTGGAATTATTGGAATCCAATCCCAAATATCAAAAGATATACGAATTGCTTACTGCTTCTATTCAAGAATCCATTTCAAAATAAATAAAATTGTTTTTTATGCGCATTATCGGAAATATAGACCATCCAAATATGAAAATTACCATTTTCAAAATGGACAACAAGATTTCCATTAAATTTGAATTGGGTTTATATGAACAAACTTATAAATTTCGTGAAAGCGAATTCATGGAAAACATGGAAGATGCGAAAAAATTGGTTGATGCTACTATGATTGGCGAGGTGCTAAAAAACTTCAATTATATGCACAAAGCTAAAAACGAAGCTTTAGGACAGTTGGTGAAAATGGAAGAAGAAGGGGAATTTCCGGTAATTATATAAGCACTATTTATTCTTTTCAAAGAAAAACAAAAGACCAATGTCTAATGAAAAAAGTTTCCTGTCTCTTGGCTTGAATTTATTAGAATTTTCAAAATTGGCCCAGGAAATGTTTTTATTAGTTGAGCATTCCAGAGCAATGTTTTCATTAATGAAGTAATTAATACCAACGCCTAATTGGATGTCATGAAAAATTGAAGTAGAATTTCTATTCGCTACTTGAATTGCATAAAAATTTTCTGAGGCGGAAAATACATATGAAACTTCCGGGAAAAAACCAAAACGATTTCCTGCATGAAAATAATATCGGACAAATGGCCCCGTACCAAAAGAAGCCCACTTTAAATCTTCTTTAATATTAATAGAGAATAGTATGCTTGCCCCTGCCGCTATTTTGTCAGAAGCGAACCATCCGAATTTTGGTTTCATGGAAAGCGTATTCGGTGCATCCGATTTTTGGAAAACCCATGTTGTGAATTTTTTGTTTTTATTAATTGAAGGCGCCTCAAATTTTTTTGTAAAAGTGAATTTGTTTAAAAGGACTTGTAAGCCTGCATTAATCAAAGCTGGCGGCGCCTTATACCACCTGAAATTAAATTCATTGTTATCTCTTTGAATCCATTCGAATATGGGAACAGTGACAATCGTTTCAAAATAAAAAGCTCGGTTGATTCTTTTTATCAACCCAATGCCTCCATTGCAGACAAATTCACTCAGTGATCTATTGAATAAAGGAAAAACTTTTGAGTCAAATTTTTCTCTATTGTAATCAAGTTGAAGATGTGCCAGTAAGCGCCATTTTTGTTTAGCTTCGCCAAAATAATTCCTGATATATAACCCTGCATTTAAGTTTGAGACTGAATATTTTCCAGAAGGTAATCCGAGAACTCCTGAATCAACATAATAAGTTTCAGTAATTAGGTGTTGCAGTTCAGTTCCTACTATTATATGTTCTGATAAAAATCTTCCTGCCGAAAAACTGTTTTTAAATTTAGTTTCAATAAAGTCTACATTTTTTGTGATGTGAGATGTATTTGCGTTTGACTTTAGACTAACAAGCCAATCGCCTTTTGAGATTTGGCCATTAAGTGTAGTATGCAAATTTATTGAAATAATGATAGAGAGAATTAATCCTTTCATTTTGCCTGATTTATTAATATGTATTTATTTTTTGTTGAATAAATCCTTCAATAACTTTTAACGCATTGTTAAAGTGAGCATTATTGTTGATAATAATATCTGCTTCATCTTTATAAGGTAAAATGTATTTTTCAAAAGTCGGCATAACGTGTTTTTCATATCGGTACAGGACATCCTCGATGGGGTAGTTCCTTTCAATTTGGTCTCTTTTTATTCGCCTAATAACTTTTAGATTCTCTTTGGCATCTAAGAATATTTTCAGGTCAAGTAATTTCATGATTTCTTGGTAGTGGAATACAAAAATACCTTCCACTAAAATAATCGGCGCCGGGTAGAAGGTTAGCATTTTGGGGTTTGCTTTTTCATTGTTGAAAGTATATTCTATGCGCTGAACCACTTCCCCAGAAATAAGACGGATGAGATCGTCCGCAAAAGATTTACTGTCAATGGAGCCAGGCATATCAAAGTTGCGGATGCCTTCCGAATCTATCTTTTGTTTTTCTCTTGGGAAATAATAATCGTCTTGGGAAATAATGCAGAGATCGGTTGCTTTAAATGAATTTCTTAGTTCTTTGATGAAGGTGGTTTTTCCAGATCCGCTTCCACCCGAGACACCTATTAGATATGGTTTCGACATAAAATTAATCCTTGTTTTTTTTTCTTGATTTTGTGACCGAATTGTTGATTGTTGCAAATGTACCAATTGCCTTGATTATCTTTGTTTTATGAAAAGGTTTTTACTTTTATATTCTTTGGTTTCAGTTCTGTCAATTGCTGCTCAAGGGCAGACCACCGCCAAGGCGGCAGGAATGGGGAGCCTCTCTTCCATCCATATTGATAATAATAGTCTATTCAACAATCCGGCGGGTTTGGCAGCTCAGAAAAATATTAGTTTTTTAGCCAATACAGAGCAGTATTATTTGCTGGATGGCGTCAATAAATCAAGTCTCGGTGCTGCAATTCCTACTGGGTTCGGAGCATTTGGATTAATTGTGCATAATTTTGGTTTTTCAGAATTTAGGCAACAAAAATTGGGGTTGACTTATACGAGAAAATTATTTAGACAATTGTTTATTGGCGGGCAAATTAATTATTTCCAAACCCGAATTTCCGAATATGGCAGTTCAGGGCAGGTTTCTTTTGAGGTTGGATTGCAGGCAAAATTGACAAAAGAATTTTTAATTGGGACTTATATTTCAAACCCTTACCAAAATGACAATCTCGAAAATTCGAAACTACCGACTTTATTCCAAATTGGACTTGCGTATTTTGTTTCCGAAAAAATCATTACAGGCGTTGAATTGGAAAAAGATATTGATTTTGCAATGCGGATTAAATATGGATTGGAGTATAAGGTTTTGGAAAAAATATATGTAAGGACTGGGTTTAGTAGCAACCCTACTAATTTTCATATGGGGATAGGGTTAAAATTGAGTGAAAAATTAATGCTTGATATTGGAAATAAGTATGATCCTTCCTTAGGATTGACGCCTTCATTGAGTACAGGGTATTTGTTTATAAAATAAACTTGACTGTTCAGTAAGACCGGAGGCTGTCTCAAAAGAGACATTCGGGCATCAATTTGCTAAATCTCAAAGATTTAGCAAATTTAAAATCAGTGACTTATAGGTTTACTAAATTTTTAAAATTTAGCAAATCGGTTAGCCTACCCGTTTTGCTATCCCGATGATTCTATCGGGATAGTAAAACTCGTTTATTACAATAAATCTAAACAAATCGGAAAGTTATTCTTCTTCGACCCCTTAGAACCACACCTATATACTTGCGAATTTCAAATCGGCAGCTTATAGATTTATCAGCTCATTAATTTTATTTTCTAACCAGCCCCGATTAAATATTGTTTCCGTTTTTTTAAAATCATTTATTAACTTCTGTCTGCTTGCCTGCCATTTTTTTGAACTTGTAAATCCCTTATTCATTTTCAGCCTAAAAGTATTTTTTGCAAATTTCAAAAGATTGTAATACCCTTTTTTTTGAAATTCGGTCAATTCCTTGTTCCTTTTTAAATATTGGCGGAAAGCATCTGTTAGCGGGAAAAAAGCCTCCTGCTCTTCCATGTCATAATAAGTGCGTAATAATAATGATTTTGCGTCGAGGCCGTAACGCACGTCGGTATATTCGACCTGTAATAATAATTTTAAAACATCATCATATTGGCTGAGGTAGTAATAATAGGCGGCTAAATTATAACTGTATGCATTTTCACGCACTTCAGGTCGCAATTTGATTTGATAATTTTGGATGAATTTTTTGACCCAATCATGTTCATCCAACCGCAGTGCTGTTGTCACAATGTTTTTGTAATGCCATTCGGGGAGGTAACTGTTGGCCAATAGCAATTCTTTTTCAAGCTGGGATTGGTAGATTTCAAAAAGCTTTCTCAAGAATGCCGTTTTCCCCAAATTGATCTGCCCAATGCAGAAGTTTTGCAATGAATTGTAAACTGCTTGCAGCTCCCCTTTTGATAAAGTTGATTCATTGTTGGAAATATCAGCCACCAAATCATCATAGCGCATCGGGTCACCTGTTTTCAGCAGTTGGAATAAGGAAAAAAAAACAAGAACGGATGGGTGAGCCGAGTAATTTGCTATTTTCTTTTCCAGCATATTTAGTGCTTCAACGAGCAATTGGCTTGGAATGAAATCTTTTTTCGATATTTTGCTGCGTTGCAACAATTCGCAAGCATCTTTTAGTTTTTCCGTTAGATAGAACACATCAAGCAGTTCTTGCCTTTTTTCCAAAAAACCGTGGCCTTGTTTGGAAAGCCGCATAGAGGTTTCATCCATTACCTTTAAGGTTTCCAACTCATTGATGTAGAGTGGGTTAGTTAATGTGTTTCTACTGTTTTTATTTACTCCGTCAATAAATTCCTGCCAATATTTTTCCATATTAACCAGAAGCTCATTTCCCCAAAACTGCTTATATAATAATGTGTTGTCATAAAGCATCCCGTTTTTAATGGCTTCTTCTACCCGTAAAAATTGCTCAAGCATCCTGAGAGAATAAGTGAAAAGTATGGCCAATTTTTTTTGGTCGTGAGGCAGGGTAGGGTACAGCTTGTGGAATAAAATTTCCCTATGGCATTTCTTTTCTGAAAAATCGGGATATGTTTTTGCCAAATAAATAATTAAGCTTTGAACATCTCTATGCTTGTTGAAGTAAGGCGAGCAGGCAAACTCTTTGAAACGGGTAACTTGCTTTCTTGAAAGGCTTGCCAACGTTTTGATAAGTAAGTTGTTTACCATCTTTTTTAGGGCGCAAGATCTAATTATTTTATTAAAAAATCCAATAAAATTACGACGCTGTTTTATGATAAAATATTAATAACCAATTACTTAAAATAAAATTGAAAAATATTTTCCCTAAAAATATCCAGAAAAAGCTAAAAAAAGTACTTTTATTCCAGCAAATCCCTCTGCACTTTTGTACTATCAAAATTTATCCAAATATGAACTATACGTTTTACCGCAGATTCGTTCTTGTTTTTAGCCTTATGGCTGCTGCTTGCTCTCTTTTAAATGCCCAGTGTGTCATCGACGATGTTTCCGTCGTTCAGGGCGATTGCGATGGTGTATATTTCGAGGTGAAAATTGATTTCTTTTATGATGAAGTAGGCAATGAGGGCTTTAAGGTGCAGGGAAATGGGGTGAATTATGGCAACTTCCAATATGCTAACTTGCCAATTACGATAGGGCCTCTGTTAGGGGATGGTACCACCAATTATGAATTTGTGGTCATTGACAACCAATTCAATGACTGCTCAGATTTTGCAGTCCTTGGTCCAGTTCTATGCGGAGCAGGGGCTTGTGAAATATATGACTTGGCCCTTGAACCCACAGCCTGCGACCCTGATGGCAACTATGACCTTTGGATTGATTTTGAGGTACAAAACCCTACGCATACCCATTTTGATGTTATTTACCAGGGAAATGTCATTGGTTATTTTGCCCTGACAGATTTGCCGGTCAAAATAGATAATTTTCAAGATAATGGAGAAAACACTCCATTGGTAAAAGTATGTATCAACGACAACAGCGATTGTTGTGCGGCGAAAGAGTTCGTTGCCCCCTGTAATTCAGGTAATTGTGAAATATTTGACTTGCATGTAACCAATGTTGAATGCGATGGTGACTTTTTTTATATCACGCTGGATTTTGAGTTTGCCAATGTAGGCAACGATGGCTTTAAGGTGCAGGGAAATGGCATGAACCATGGCACTTGGAGTTATAATGATGTGCCAATTACAATCGGTCCATTACCAGCTAATGGAACCTTTTGGGAGTTTGTAGTAAAAGATGTCAACCATCCTGATTGTTCCGATTTTGTTGATTATGGTGAAGTTGATTGCGGCGGAGGTAGTTGCAATATTTTTGATCTCGTGGTCGAAGTTGGGGACTGCAACAATGATGGCACTTATCATCTATGGATAGACTTTGAATATGAAAACCCCGGCAACGACTTTTTTGAAGTCTTTTATGAAGGAGAAAACATAGGACTTTTTCCATTAAATGAATTGCCCGTTCACATCCCTAATTTTGAAGACAATGGTGAACCCAACCAAGGAATTTTAGTGTGCATTAACGATGTGCCAGATTGCTGTGAGGATGTTGGATTTATGTCGCCCAATTGCAATGGGAATGGCTGCGAATTTTCCGAATTTTTTGCGGAGGCACATCCTTGCAATAACGATGGGTTTTATTTGCTTGATTTTGAATTCGATGCAGAAAATGTTGGAAATGATGGATTTATCGTTTTCGCAAATGGTACTGAATATGGCCCATTTGATTATGGAGAGTTGTTTTATACAATAGGTCCTTTGCAGGGAAATGTAGTTTATGAAATTTTGATCAAAGATGTTCAGCATCCTGATTGTGTTTACTGGAACGAATGGGGCCCAATTTTCTGCGACGACGAATGCCATATTTATGACCTTCACGCGGAGGTTTCAGATTGTGACGAAGAAGGTCAGTTTTATGTAAAGCTCGACTTTGAATATGCCAACACGGGTAATGATGGTTTCAGAATAGTTGGAAATGGAAACGTATATGGTTTTTTTGGTTACGACCAAATACCTGTGACTTTGGGGCCTTTTGAAGCAGGTGCGGTAGATGAATTGGAATTTTTAGTAAAGGATGTCCAACATCCGGATTGTGGGGATGCGGTTGAAGTTGATGTTCCGGATTGTGAAGGGAATAATGACGATTGTTCTATCTACGATTTAACAGTTGATCTAACTCCTTGCGCAAGCGATGGTACTTTTTATGTCATCCTTGATTTTGAATATGAAAATACGAGCAATATTGGTTTTAGGGTAGATGGCAATGGGATCAGCCACGGCCTACATAGTTATGCAGATTTACCTATTAGCATTGGCCCCCTCATAGGAAATGGTACAACACCTTATGAATTAGTAGTAAGAGACTTGAATATGTTTGATTGCGGGGATTTTATAGAAATAGGCCCAGTAGATTGCGGCATTTCCGGTGATTGTCAAATTACCGACTTGGTCGCAGTACCCGGGAGCTGTCATCAAGACAACACCTACAACCTTTGGCTGAATTTCGATTTTGAAAATGCTACCAATTTGTATTTCGATGTATTCTACGAAGGCCAGCTAATTGACTTTTTCCCATTAACAAGTCTTCCGGTAGTTATCCCCCATTTCGAAAGCAATAGCGAACCTCAGCAAGAAATTAAAGTTTGTATCAACGACATGCCAGATTGTTGTGCGACGTACAGTTTCATTGATCCTCAATGTATGGAGATAGACAGCCTTTGGTCAGGCGATTCGGACAACAATGGTTTAGTTAAAAATTTTGACCTACTAAACGTTGGATTGTCCTATGGCGCCACTGGTCCTATTAGAACCGTTCAGGGAATTGAATGGACGGCATTGGCAGCAGACGATTGGGACAAGACTTTTAATAATGACCTCAATTTCAAACATGCAGATTGTGACGGTGATGGTGAAGTAACAAAAGAAGATGTTCAAGCTATTGAGCTAAATTATGGTTCGACACATGGCGATGTAATTACAGATGTCTTTCTTGGTGGAAATGAGGACGACCCACCATTTTATGTTGACCTTCCTGAAGGTGTTGACTTAACTACAGGCAATCAATTTACTGCTCCCATCATTTTGGGAAATATTGATAAGCCTGTTGAAGATTTGTATGGCATTGCTTTTACGTTAATGTTCGATCCTGGGATTATTATCCCCAATAGCATTGAGATGCAATATGACCCAAGTTGGCTTGGTGTGGCAGATGTTAATTTATTGAATTTTGATAGAACCTTTGCCGATGAAGGGAGGATTGAGGTAGCCTTGGTACGTTCAGACCAAAACGATGTATCAGGGTATGGCAGGATCATGGCATTTATAGGCATCATTGATAATATTGCCGGAAAGGAAGCTATGAAAGTGGAGATTGAAAACGTCCGAGCGATACAGGGGAATGAAACCGTCATCCCATTACACCGACCAGTTGAGGTAGTTGAACTTTCAGTGGGCACGGAAGAACCACAGCTTGGGGTGTTTGAAGTTTTCCCAAACCCGGCGAAAGACCGCTTGTTTTTAGTACACCCGTCTGGATTTGAAATCGAAAATATAACTGTGTATAACATGACTGGTAGCGCCGTTCAAAATGCAACACCAAGTAATAACCTATTAAATGTTGGTAATTTAACACCAGGCATTTATACTTTGAAAATTGAGACAAAAGAAGGTCTATTCGTTGAACGTTTTGTAAAATTCTGACCTTGCCAGTGTACTTATTGAAGCTAAAACAAAGGCCTTGGGAATCACTCCCAGGGCTTTTTTTTGTAATCCATTTGACTAAACAGATCAGAAGAATGATAAATGTTAGCTCTGTTTTTGCCAGCAACACCTAATCCGTTTCAATTCTGAAAATATAATGTTAATTTGACGGTTCACACCTAAAATCATACAGTTATGGCTACTAAAATTACTATTACATTTCTCTCATTTTTTATTTGTTTTCAATCAACCGCCAATAACATTCTTCCTTTCTGGAAAGAGGATTTCAGTATCGGTCAAATACCAAATGGATGGCAAGTCCAAGATTCGAATAACAACGCTGTTCATTGGCAACATTGCGAAGATTTCAACTTATGCCCCCCTGTCATCTACCACGATACTATTTATCCAAACATTCGGTTCAATTCAGCATCAATGGAGAATGGATTTATCTATTTGGCCCCTTTTCAATCCGATGGTTCGCATAGTAGTACCCTTATGACAGATGCAATAGATTGCAGCGCAAAAGAGCAAGTTTTTCTTACATTTAATACCCATATTCTCGGTCATTTCACCAGCAATTTGGAAGAAGCAGCAATAATGGAAGTAAAAGCAGGCATGTTTGGAACATGGGAACGGGTAGTCGTTTTCCCCAAATTTAATTCATCTTATGTTGAACCTGACCGGTTGGCTCTTTCTTTAGGAGACACTTTGATCAGCTCGTTTAATGGCCAACAGGTATGTCTCGACATTTCGGACATAGCCGCTTTCAATGATGAAGTATTTATAAGGTGGCGCTGGGACTGGGAAGGCGGATCAGATTATTTTTGGTTATTGGACGATATAAATTTATTGGACGAAAACCCGCTCAACGAAAATGCCATTTGGGGGATGGATCCAACAGAAGGTGGGTTTGCTGGAGATCTCAATGGTTGGACTGTTCCAAATTCTTTTGGATGTAAATGGACATGGGGCGAGTATGGCTTTATTGAAACTGGAGACCTGGATGACCTTGCGGATTTATACATTTGTTCTACTACTGCTTCTGACGGAGCCGCTGCATTAAATGCACTGTGCAACCCATTTCCCTCAAATTCTTTAGCCGACCTTGTATCCCCAACCATTGATCTTTCCGCAACGACTACTGACAAGAAGTTGGGTATTCGATTCACCCAGGCGGGAGTGGTAGGAGATGTGGGCAATAATAATTTGCCCTTAACTTCTATTATGGTCAGCATTGATGGCGGACAAAATTATATAGACACCATTTTCTTAAATATTACAGAACCCTACGGAAAACCTTTTTGCAATACCAAACTTGTCACTTTACCAGAAGAAGTGATAGGTGCTGACCAGTTTGTCTTCAAATTTGTTTTTTCAGGGTATAGGTTTTTTTGGATGATAGATGATGTACGGATAGTCGAATTGTATGAGCATGATTTGAGGATAAGCGAAGATTATTACGCCGTAGCCCCCAATTATAATACACCTGTTGATTTAATTGAACCTATAGGTTTTAGGGCAGAGGTACAAAATGTGGGCAGGGTGGACCAGGAAAATACTTCTCTTGTCGTGGAAATCTACCAAGACGATAGTCACCAAATTGTATTCTCTGACACCCTCTTTTTAGGACTATTGGAAGCTGGTAGTGTGAGCAATGATACTTCTTTCGGTAAAAAGTTCTTGCCCCAACCGGGGTTATCCTATTCAGGATATTATAAGGTGTCAAGTGAAAATGAAGATGAATACGCAAGGGATAATATTAAACCTTTCCAATTTGAAACAGTTGGGCGGACCTTTTCAAAACAAAAAGACCGTTTTTCGATAAATGCGGGTTTCAATGTCATCAGCAATGATTTGAGGTATGAGGTCGGCACCTGTTTTTTCATTCCTCCTGGAAATGGCGCCAATGCCTATTCAGTTAAATTTGCCTTGGCCAATGCCAATCAAATTTCCCAGAGCAGTACTACCGTAAGTGTTGGGGTTTTTTTATATAAATGGAAAAAGGGAGGAAACAATGGTGATGCCAATGCTGATTTTATGGCCAATGAAAATGAATATGAAATAGTGGGGGAGGCATTATATGATATAAATGATGGGAGCTTGGGCATGCGGGACGTCATTGAAGTGCCTTTTGATTTCCCAATACCCTTGGAAGACAGTACCCATTATTTTGCAACCATCGATTATTTTTCTCCTGCCAATATAAATGGCCAACAATTTCCAATGTGGATTTCGGGCAGTGAAGAGATAAACTACAACGCAATGTTCGAGGAATCCGAATCAAGTGGCCAACCCAGATACGTCTCTATGGTACAATTGCATGGGGAATCAGATTTTCAAGTAAACGCATGGGGGCTGTTAAGAATCCCTTTTATTCAATTGAAAACACAAATGGCCACACCTACGTCGGAAGAGCCTCGGGACGAATTGTCTATTGAATTATTTCCTAACCCAACTTCCGGGCAATTCTACCTCAAAGTACCCGAAGAAACACAGCATGGTAAATTTGCTTATGAAATTTATGATATTTGCGGCCGATTAGCTTTGCCGCGACAAAATGTGGAAGGTTATGTCAGCCAATTGCCAATTGATGGCTCACAGCTTGACAACGGACTTTATAACTTGCGTGTCATTTTTGGAAAACAAACGTTTAACCGTTTGTTTGTAAAAGTGGATTAAAATAAATTTTCTGTGGGTTGATGAAATTACGTTGACAATTTCTATTGAAAACTAAGAGGAATCCGAGTTTTAGTATTCCCAGCCTATTAGGAAATCTTCCAGAACTTAATCTGTCTAATTTTTATTGATGCAAATAACTTATTGCTTATAATCGGGATTAAGACCCCTCAACGGATCTTTTTCCAACCCTTAATCATTCATCAAATTGGGTAATTGAAAATGAGATAAACAGGTTTTGAATAAACGACTCCATTTTATTCCACCCTTTTTATAATTATTTTTAAATAGCCCATTTCAAAAAAAGAAAATTTATGATAAACAAAATTACTTCATTGATTTTTTGTCTCTGTTTGCTGTTCATGAATGGAATTTTTTCGCAAACACAGCCCGATTATCCAGATAAAGAAGTGGCAGCTTATAAAACTTTAGAAAAAGTTACACCTGGCACTTTAACAACACACACTGTGGATGATGATGATGACAATGATTTTTTGCCACTCGATGCTGTCGTAATTTGGGGCGGCCCTGGTGATGCCAATGGTGAATTCGATGGTGGATTGAATGATTGGACTACAACTGGTTTTAGTAAAATTGACGATGATTTAGAGGCTCTATGGAAATGGGAAGCGGATGGTGATGCCGCTGAGGGGAATTTTTATACTGGCCTACCTCCGATTGCTTCTCCTTCAGTTGCCAATGGAGCTGCCGTTTTTGACTCTGACTTTTTGGACAACAATGGCATGGACAATAATTTTGGTAATGGACCTGCTCCAGGCCCGCAATATTCAGAATTGATTTCCCCTACTATCGATTTGACCAATCACACTGATGTGGCGTTGAGCTTTTTCAGTTTCTACCGAAATTTTAATACCGATGTATATGTTTCCTTTTCAAATGATGACGGTGCATCTTGGTCTGAAAATATAGAGCTTTTTGCAAGAACGGGCGGGAATGAATTGATTCAACCCGATACTGAATCACTCATATACTTAGATGGCTCAGGAGGGACAGATCAATTCAAGTTCAAATTCATTTGGGACGGCAATTATTATTTTTGGATCATTGATGATGTCGCCATCATTGAAAGACCGCACCACGACCTCGTTTTGGATGGGGTCTTCTACACGCCTTTAACCTATGGCCAGCCTGAAGGTCAAATAGACTCAGATGAGTTCTTCTTTGATTTTTACATTTCCAACCGGGGGGCTGCTGCACAAACCAATGTGCAGATGACTGCGCAGATATTTGACTCCAACGATAACATGATTTGGGAAAATACTACAGTGGTTGATGAAATACCTGCTAGAATCACCGATTCAATTGAATTGGACAGTACCTTTTTACCTGTAGGATTAGACATTGGAGAATATAGAATGGAATATTTCATAAGTGCTGATTCTACTGATCAATGGGAAAGAGACAATGATAAAAATACGCTCTTCGCTGTAACAAATTCTGTATTCCAGGCAGAGACCGGAGATTCGGATTTTGAGGAAGAACAAATTATTGGTACAAATGTCCAATGGGAAATTGGTAATGAATATGTTACTGGTGCAGATTTTATGGGCGAACCCTTTATAGCCTCTTCTGTCACTTTTGCTCCTGTTGATTTCTCCGCTGCTGAGTCTTTGGATGGCAAATCTGCTCTTGTGGCTGTCCTGGAAAGAACGGATAACTTTTTATATGGTGACAACAATAATTTTCTGGAAGATCAAAACCTGGTTCTTACAGCGATTTCATCTATTGATTTTACCAATGAAGGGCAGGGACAACTTGTTACGCTTCCAATGCAACCAGGAAGTGGATCTGTTCCTATTCTATTGAAAGAAAATACAAGGTATTTTGTCTTGGTTTCCTTCCAACAAGATTCTACTGGCAATGTATTTAATGATGAAGTTGAATACACAGGTAGGCAAAGGTTTGTAGCTTATGCAGGAGGTTCTTGGTTTGGACGCTTTAGTGAATCTGAATTAATTCCTTTGGTAAGAATGAACCTGGGTATCTTAAGCCATACAGATGATAATCCTCTACCTGAGTCGGCTATGAATATTTACCCTAACCCAGTTGGCGATCAATTAACTGCCGAAATTGACTTGGAGGTAGCTTCTAAAGCAGCTATTACCATATCCGATGTTTCTGGACAGATTCATCAAAAGAGGGATTTCAATCTTTTGGGCAAGAGTTCGATCCAGTTCGATACAAGCGATTTGGCCAATGGAATGCACTTCATCCGGTTGGTCACCCCTGAAGGAACAAGAACGATCAAGTTCGTTGTCCAATAAGAGGCAACCTTCAGAACTTGACCTAGTACAAGAACCGCCCTGCAACCCGTTTGCAGGGCGGTTTTCTTTATTGCATTCTCATTACCGTACACTTTTTAAATATGTATGCTTTTCAAGCATAAGGGAAAGATCAATCTAGAGAGGGAGGTGTATTTTTTATTTTTTTTGCAAAAAAAATAAAAAATACACCTCCCTCTCTACTAGGTTCTTCACTCTCAGGCCTGAAATCGAGTTTGAACCAAAGAGTGTAGGGTAGAGAAATTGCATTACAAATTTCTTAGCTTGCGGCCAAAACAAATCCTTTTCATGCAGGACAGAAGAAGATTCCTCCATCAATTTACCAAAGCCTCCACATCGTTATTGGCATTGCCATTTTTCCAGTCGGCCAATGGCCAATCATTGCTTCGGTCATTTGAAGAAAAGAATTATTTGTTGCCCGAAGAATCTGTACATGATGAGGATTTTTGGCATCTTATACATCAAGCATACACTGTTTCTCCTAATATCATCAATTTGAACAATGGTGGTGTTTCCCCGCAACCGCTTGTAGTACAAGAAGCTGTTGAGCATTATAATAGGATGAGCAATATGGCTCCTTCTTATTATATGTGGAGGATTTTAGATAGTGGCAGGGAAGGGCTGCGACTGAAATTGGCCGAAGTAGCAGGCTGCTCTCCAGAAGAGCTGGCTATCAACAGGAATTCGTCTGAAGCACTTGAGACAGTCATTTTTGGTCTGCGACTGAAACGCGGGGATGAGGTCGTTTTGACTAAACAGGATTACCCCAATATGATAAATGCATGGAAGCAGAGGGCGCACCGCGACGGGATTGTGTTGAAATGGTTGGATTTTGAGTTTCCAATTGAAGACAAATCTGAGATTGTTGAACGCTTTAAGACTGCTTTTACTGAAAAAACAAAGATTGTACACATCACGCATGTAATCAATTGGATGGGTCAGATTCTACCTGTTAGGGAAATAGCAGATGAAGCAAAAAAACTTGGGATTGAAGTCTTGGTGGATGCTGCCCATTCATTTGCTCATATTGATTATAGAATTCCTGACCTTAATTGCGATTATTTTGGAACCAGCCTGCACAAGTGGCTTTGTGCGCCGTTTGGCACTGGAATGCTTTATGTCAAAAGGGACAAGATCGGCAAACTCTACCCGCTATTCGCAGGTGACGAACCTGAATCAGAAGATATCAGGAAATTTGAAAACCTTGGTACAAGATCTTTTGCCACTGAACAAGCCATTGGCGAAGCCGTCAATTTTCATCAGATGATAGGGCAGAAACGGAAACAGGCGCGCCTGCAATTTTTAAAAACCTATTGGGCGGAAAAAGCTTTGGAATTGCCTGGTATTTCAATTGGCACTTCTTTAAAGCCTGATTTTTCATGTGGTATTGCCCTGCTTCAAGTAAAGGGAAAGACCCCATCGGATGTCAATGATTTTCTTATGCGACAATATAAAATCCATTCAGTAGCTATCACTTGGGAAAACATTGCGGGGGTCAGAATCACGCCAAATGTTTATACCCGTCTTCAAGATCTTGACCGACTTCATCTCGCTCTACAAAAACTTACCAGTTGATTTTCACTAAGAAATCAGAGTCCAGACCGTTTTGCTGTCAGGGGCAAGAAGCACAATAGCTTCTATTCCATATAATCCCCGAGAGTGATACGGTCTGCTCCCTGTTCTCTGTTTAAACATTAAAAAATGCAAATTGAAAAAAACAGTGTCGTTTCCGTTCATTACCGCCTACAGGCTGATAATGCAACTGGAGAAATTATTGAGGAAACTTTTGGCAGCCAACCTCTGACTTTCCTATTTGGAGCAGGTCAGATGATACCCGATTTTGAAAAAAACCTGCTTGGAAAATTAGCCGGAGATGAACACGCTTTTGCCATTAAAAGTGAGGATGCGTATGGTTCTGTTAATCCAAGTGCTATTGTCCAACTACCCATAGAAACATTTATTGTGGACGGTCAATTGGCTGCCGACCTTCTAGTTGTAGGGAAGACCATTCCCATGTCGGATGAAAATGGCCGTCGGTTAATGGGCACCATTAAAGCTATTCAGGAAAAACAAGTTACTGTTGATTTCAACCATCCAATGGCGGGTCAAGACCTTTATTTTACAGTAGCAGTGGATAGTGTGAGAAAGGCCACCGTCGATGAGATTTCTCATGGACATGTGCATGGGCCTGGTGGGGTAGAACATTGATTAATAATTTGTTGAATAGTCTGCTCGCTTTCAATTTTTCGGTTAATAAGAAATCAGATAAATCTATGTTATTAAAATGACAATGCATTAAGAGCCCTAAAGGGTGCATCCTTTTATATTTGCAGCCATTTAAATCACACTTTAAATCACACTTTATTGGTTTCCTTCAAGGTAAAAATCCTTAGCGGAATACCCTTTAAGGTCATGTCCGATAAGCTATCTTTAACCAAAATAATTGTATGAAGAAAATAATACTGATTGCTTTTCCATTGCTGTTTATTTCACTTGGACTGGAAGCACAAAAGGGTGGCACGGTAAGGGGAAATGTTTATGATAGCGAAACGGGAAACCCCGTCATCCTTGGGACTGTCCAGCTACAAGGTACAACCATCGGAACCAATACAGATGAAAACGGTTTTTTTTCTATTGGCGGAGTGCCAGCAGGTAGCTATCTATTGGTTGCTACCTATATAGGATATGATAGTGTATCAGTTAATATCAATGTTCGGGACGGGGGGATCGTTTCCCAAAATTTGATGATGAGCGAAAGCAGTATCCAATTAGGGATGGTGGAATTGTCAGCGCGCAGAGAGCAGGCAAAAAGTGAAATCCAGATATCCAAAGTAACTGTTTCAGCCAATCAAATAAAAGCCTTGCCAAGTGCAGGTGGTCAGACAGACCTGGCTCAATATCTGCCTGTTTTGCCTGGGATTATTTCTACTGGTGACCAAGGAGGTCAAATTTATATTAGGGGTGGATCACCCATTCAAAACCGGATCATGATTGATGGTATGACCATCTATAATCCATTCCACAGTATTGGGTTTTTCTCTGTTTTTGAAACCGAAGCAATTAAAACCGTTGATGTGTTGACAGCAGGATTTAATGCAGAGTATGGCGGTCGTGTTTCAGCCATTATTGATATAAAAACAAGGGAGGGCAACAAAAAACGTTATGGTGGTCTGGTTAGTGCCAATCCATTTCAAGCTAAAGCACTGATCGAAGGTCCGATAAAAAAATTTCGGGAAGATGGCGGCTCCAGCAGCTCATTTATGTTTACTGCTAAACATTCATACATCAACGAAACTTCTCCATTACTTTATTCCTACGCAGTTGATACCACTCTTTACGTATTGAGCGAAGATCCAAGCATTTCCCAAAAGGATAAAGAAAGATTACCTTTTAGGTTTACAGATGTATTTGGAAAATTATCATTTCAAACGAATAATGGAAGTAATTTGAACTTGTTCGGATTTAGTTTCAATGATAGGGTTGATTATATCGGTGTGTCAAGCCTTGATTGGACAACCTTTGGTGGAGGCTCGAATTTTAAACTGATACCCCCAAGTTCTAACCTTATTATTGGAGGAACAGTTGCCTATTCAAAATACGATATTGAGCAGCAAGAAGCAGAGGGCGACCCAAGATCAAGCAGTATTTCCAGTTATACAGTCGCACTTAATTTCACTTATTTTGGGTTGAAAAACGAAATCAAATATGGTTTTGACATCAGTGGACTCGACACTAAATTCAACTTTAAAAATTTCATAGGAAATACCATTGAACAAAACAGCAATACACCCGAAGTTGCGGGTTATGTTAAATTCAAGCAATTATTCGGTAATTGGGTGCTTGAACCAAGTCTGCGTCTGCAATTATACCCATCTCAAACATCCACCAATATTGAACCGAGGTTCGGGGCTAAATACAATGCAACTGACTTTTTCCGAATAAAATTGGCAGGAGGGCTTTATTCTCAAAACTTGATCGGATCAGTAAATGAACAAGATGTAGTCAATTTGTTTGTTGGATTCTTGACAGGCCCGGAGGAACAGGTCTTCGATTCAGAAGGCAATGTCGCTGACCATAACCTGCAAAAAGCAATTCATGGGGTAGCTGGATTTGAAGTGGATTTGACCAAAAACCTCGAATTGAATATAGAAGGTTATTACAAAAATTATCGCCAGCTCATTCAGATAAACCGAAATAAATTAGATCCTCAAGACCCTGATTTTGTTACAGAAACGGGCAATGCTTATGGAGGCGATCTATCATTGCGATATGAAAACAAAAATGTCTTTGCATGGATGACCTATTCTTTGGCTTACGTAAAACGGGATGACGGAGCGCAAGTTTATCCTACCATCTTTGACCGTCGCCACAATGTGAATTTATTAGGTACTTACAAATTTGGAAAGCAGTGGGAAGCTGCTGCGAGATGGAATATGGGTACTGGATTTCCATTTAGCTTGTCTCAAGGGTTTTTTAATGAAGTTATATTTAACAATGGATTGGATACCGATCCGGTCACTGGTAATGGAAATTTGGGAACCATACTTGATGAAAAACGGAACAGGGGGCGTTTGCCTGCATATCATCGCTTGGATATTTCCCTCAAAAAAACATTTGAGATTTCTAAATACTCTGAGTTGGAGTTAGTTGCCAGTGCAACCAATGCATATGACCGCGCAAATATTTTTTATTTCGACCGCATTAGGAATCAACGAGTCAATCAACTTCCAATCATGCCCAGTTTAGGATTGACGTTTACATTTTAAAATAAAAAATAAAGGCCCGAAAACTCATTCGGGCCTTTATTTTTTACAACTTTTCATACTTTCGCCGCTGTTCCAAAAGACCGTTGAAAGCATTGTGCTTTCTTTTCTTTTTGGCAAAACATTTCAGTTCTTCGACAATTTTTGTGGAACAGGAAAAAACAAGAAGAGAGGGAGGCAAAAAACAAAAAATTTTCAACTTTTGTTTTTTACCTCCCTCTCTAAAACATTGATACTTTAAATGGTCTCCACAGGAGTTGTCAAAGAACCAACATTTCAAACCATTGTAGTAAAGGAAAAAAATAAATTGTACAGGCAAAAAGCACAAGAGAGAGATCTGTTGTCCAATGCCCAGTTTTTACTTTGTTCTCCTTTACCTTTTACTTTTTACTTATGAATCTTCACGAATACCAAGGAAAAGAATTATTGAAAGGATATGGAATACCAATACAAGAAGGTGTCGTTGCCACCACTTTGGATGAGGCTGAGGCTGCATGGCATAAAATCAGGGAGCAAACTGGAACGGATATCACTGTCGTTAAGGCTCAGATACATGCGGGAGGCCGTGGCAAAGGAGGCGGAGTAAAAGTTGTAAAAGACTTGGATGGTTTGAAAGAACAAGCAGGCAACATCCTTGGAATGATGCTCAAGACGCCCCAAACTCCCGGTGGATTAAATGGCCCGGGGAAATTGGTCAGGAAAGTATTGATTGCAGAGGATAGCTATCGCCCTGATTTTGATGCTTGTAAAGAGTATTATATGTCTATATTAATGGATCGGGGGCGTAAATGCAATGTAATAATTTATTCTACAGAAGGGGGAATGGATATAGAAAAAGTGGCAGAAGAAACACCACACCTAGTACATAAAGAATACATTGATCCAGAATTAGGGCTGCTTGGTTTTCAGGCAAGAAAAGTAGCTTTCAACCTCGGCCTGAGCGGCGCTTCTTTTAAGAACATGGTGAAATTTGTAAACAACTTATACAAAGCTTTTTTGGGTGCCGACGCTTCTCTTTTTGAAATCAACCCCTGCCTCGAGACTGCCGATGGCCGTATTGTAGCAGTAGATTGCAAGGTGTCGTTAGATGACAATGCCCTATTTCGCCACCCTGAACTTGCAGCATTACGGGACACTGATGAGGAAGATCCCACCGAAGTAGAAGCTAAAAAATACGATTTAAATTATGTCAAGCTGGATGGCAATGTGGGATGTATGGTCAATGGCGCAGGGTTGGCAATGGCCACGATGGATATCATTAAATTGTCAGGCGGCGAACCCGCTAATTTCCTTGATGTTGGCGGAACGGCAGATGCTAAAAGAGTGGAGCAGGCCTTTCACATCATTTTAAAAGACCCAGCAGTGAAGGCTATCCTGATCAATATCTTTGGTGGGATTGTCCGCTGTGACCGGGTGGCACAGGGCGTAGTCGATGCCTATAAAAACATGGGCAATATTAAAGTGCCGATCATAGTGCGGTTGCAGGGCACCAATGCGGATATAGCTAAAAAGATCATAGACGAATCGGGCCTCGAAGTACATTCCGCTATCTTGTTGCAAGAAGCAGCTGATAAAGTAAAAGAGGTACTTTCTTGATTTTTATTTTATGAATATAAAAGCCCGGTTTCCACTGAAAGAAATCGGGCTTTTTTGTGATCGGCTTTTCTAAAATTAAAAATAGGAGAGGAAAAATATAATAACAATGATCACGATTGCAGCAACCACAATAGTATTAAAAGTAGTCCATTGATTGCGGTATTCATTAAAGAGTAGCTCTACACAGTCAAGCCAGCCCAATCCTCTTACCGTTCCTTCATAACCCATAAAAAAGTATTTGCGTCTTCCTTTTCTCGCTTGATCGCCGTGTTTTTTCAAGATGAAAAATTGTGCATTCAAAAAGGCCAGTTCATAGAGTTCGCTTTTAGAAGGGGAACCACCCCCTCCTTTGCCACCATGTTGCCCCCCACCACCTCTTCCTCCGCTTTGGCTACCACTTTGCCCCCCTCCTTTTCCGCCTTGTTCTATGATGATCTTATTGGTTTGATCCAATAACCGCCACCTTCCACGTGAGACATTGCCATCAACCGATTTTAAATATTCCCCCCCTTCGTTGAAGAAATGAAGCACCGACTCCTGAAAGCCAGGGTCGTCTTGAATTTCCATCCATGGCTTCCCACCTTCCACTGCATAAAACTTTGTTTCCCGGAGGTCTTCGCTCAAATGCCGAATGCTTGGCAACATTTCATCCAAATATGCATCTAATGATTGTTTCTCTGGCAAGTTCAGCTCAAAAGTCTGATCAATATTTTGCAAAGGGTTGTCCATAACACATTCTTATAATTTTTGAAGCAAATATAACATAGGAAAGGCAACTGTTGGTTTTCAGGGTTTAACATAAAGAAATTATAAAATCCAATTGACTAAAAAGATTCATGCGATCCTTACAAAGTAACACAGCCCCTTACCTAATTTTACCGTATGAACAAAATCAAACCGATCCGACCACTCAACAGGTCAAAATCTGCAGCGCTCTTTGAGCAGGCCAAAAACTATTTCCCTGGAGGGGTGAATTCACCCGTTCGTGCCTTCAAATCGGTAGAAGGGCCACCCATTTTTTTCACCAAAGGAAAAGGCAGTCATGTGTGGGATGTGGACGGTAATGAATACATTGATTTATGTTGCTCATGGGGCCCGCTAATATTAGGCCATGCCCATCCAAAAGTCAATGAAGCCATCTTTGAAACAGTGGCAAACGGTAGTACTTTCGGCGTACCAACAGTTCAAGAAAACGAAATTGCCGAACTTATTTTAAAGAACAACAGCTATGTTGAAAAGCTACGGTTTGTAAGCAGCGGAACGGAAGCTGTTATGTCGGCAATTCGGTTAGCGAGGGGATATACAGGGAAAAACAAAGTGGTGAAATTTGAGGGATGCTATCACGGCCACGTTGATGCTTTGATGGTTAAAGCAGGATCGGGGTTGGCCACTTTTGGGGTCAGCACCTCTGCCGGAATACCTGAAGGATTCATCAGTGAAACCATTGTTTTACCATTGAATAAGCCTGAACTTATTGAAGAGACACTGGGGAAAAACGAAGATATTGCTTGTGTCATCCTCGAACCTGTACCTGCAAATAATGGACTCCTTTTGCAACAAGAGGCAACCCTCCGTTATATAAGGGAAATATGCACGGCACACAATGTATTGTTGATATTTGATGAAGTAATTTCTGGATTTCGGGTAGGATTTGAAGGTGCAGCTGGCCGATACAGCATCCAACCCGACATCATCACTTATGGGAAAATCATCGGAGGTGGTATGCCTGTTGGTGCTTATGGATCAAGTAAGGAAATTATGTCAAAAGTGGCGCCAGATGGCCCTGTTTATCAGGCAGGTACGCTTTCTGGCAACCCGGTTGCCATGGCAGCTGGTCGAGCGACTTTGGTGGAATTGTTGAAAGAAAATTTTTATGAGAACCTCGAAGCCAATACAAAATGGTTTACCCAAATGGTCAGCAGTTATTGCCAATCAAAAGGATATGCGGTTGCATTTCCGACCATTGCTTCTATTTTTTGGATCGCATTTTCCGAAAAAACCATTCGTTCGGCAGATCAGATTGACGCAGGGAGTATGAGCCATTTTAAAACCCTACACAAAGAATTGTTGAACCGTGGGGTTTACCTCGGACCTTCTGGATATGAAGTAGGGTTTGTATCGGCAGCCCATACTGATGAAGATTTGGAAAAGTCAGCGCAAGCGATGTGTGAAGCGTTGGATGTGGTATTTGATAATTAATTTACTCAATATTTGAGAATGATTGGTGAGAGCTGTTTGAAACCATAATTATTGAAAAATGATTTTTATTTAAAATGACCTTTAGCCCAAAACATACCTTTTTTCTTTTCTTATTTTTTTTGGTAAATAACCTCAATGGCCAAAAACATTTTACGTGGACCCCTGAACTCAAAACTGCTTATAAACAAGCAACCTCTCTACGTTTTGAGGCAGCCGAAAATTCTTTAGTAAATATTGAGCAGAAAGACCCAGATAATCTGTTGCGGCTGCATGTTGAAAATTACATCGACTTTTTCAAAGTTTACATTGGTGAAGAACTTGAAGTATTTGAAAGGCTGGAAAAAAACAAAGACAATCGTTTGCATGAAATAGAAGAGAAAGGCGACAAAAATTCCCCCTATTACCTTTTTCTCCAGGCTGATATTCGTTTGCAATGGGCGCTCGCCCGGCTTAAATTTGAAGAATATGCAACTGCCTTTTTAGAAACCAACAAGGCATTCAAATTACTAACTAAAAATGTTAAAAAATTTCCCGAATTTTTACCTAACAAAAAGGATCTGGGCATCCTGCATGCTGCGGTAGGTACTATCCCTGACGGTTATAAATGGGTAATTGATTGGTTCAGCAGCCTTGAAGGCACCATTGAACAGGGAAAGGGGGAATTGAAAGAAGTGATCGATTATGCCCGTACCAACGAATTTATTTATGAAGAAGAGATTTACATTTATTACGCTTATATGTTGTTACACCTCGGCAATGATAGTGAGGAAGCCTGGCATATCATAAATACCGCAAATCTTGATACGGAAAATAATCCAATGGCCTGTTTCATAAAAGCAAATGTGGCGATTCGTTCAGATAGGGGTGACGAGGCAATTTCGATTCTGGAAAGAAGACCAACTGGGTCTGATTTTTATCCTTTCCACTATCTTGACTATATGTTGGGCATTGCCAAGCTACAGCGTTTAGACGAAGATGCCGATGACTTTTTATTAAGATACACGGAGAACTATAAGGGAAGGAATTTTATCAAAGATGCTTATCAAAAACTGGCTTGGTCAAAATTGTTAACTGGCGATATTCCAGCCTATCATTCCTTCATGGAGCTTTGCAAATCAAGAGGCTATACAATAGTGGGTAGTGATCAAAACGCTGAAAACGAGGCAATTAAAGACGAAGTGCCTGACATCAGTTTATTAAAAGCCAGGTTGCTATTTGACGGAGGACGATGTGAACGGGCCTATTCAATTTTGAAAAACAAAAAAGAGGTTGACTATTTTTCAGATAAAAACAAATTGGAGTACACCTATCGAATGGGTCGAATCCTTCATAAATTGAGTAGGTTGGACGAAGCTTTATATTTTTACCAAAAGACGATAAGGAATGGTATAGACGAACCTTGGTATTTTGCCTGTCGCTCTGCTCTTGAAAGGGGAATCATCTATGAGGAGATAGGACAATATTCTTTCGCCGAGGCAGCTTATGAAAAATGTCTGAGCATTTCGCCGGAAGATCATAAAACAGGACTGCACCAGCAAGCAAAAGCAGGACTGAAAAGATTGAAAAATTATTGAAGGAACTTTTTTGTATTTGAAAAAGTAATTCTCCTATATTTGCGCCCGCATTTCAAAAAGATGATTTGCTGACTTTATAAATGGCGCGGTAGCTCAGCTGGTTAGAGCGCGTGATTCATAATCCCGAGGTCGGCGGTTCAAGCCCGCCCCGCGCTACAAGAGCACTTCAGAAATGAGGTGCTTTTTTTGTTTGCAATCAGGTATATATAGTCAAAAAAAATCCCGGACTTTGCTTACTGCAAAGTCCGGGATTCCCTGTTTTTGAAGAACACTCTTAAATGCCCCTCTTTTAGGCATATTACTGCTTAATTAATTTCTCCACAAAAGATCCTTCTTCTGTTGCCACTTTCAAAAAATAAACACCGGGCGTAAATTCTCCAAGATCAATTACAAAATTTCTTTGTTGCGAATTTATTTCATTAAGACTTAAAACTTGCCCATTCAGGTTCATGAGGCTGATAGTGGCTTTACTGATTATAGGCTTATCAAAAGACAAAAAGATTTTGCCTTTTGCAGGATTAGGAGAAACAGAGATACCTGATAAACCATTTAATTTGGAAGTGGCATTGACAAATTCACCTGTCACTATCGTAGTTGCTTCTGAACAGATGTTGTCTCCGCCATTTGAAGATAGACAAGCGGAATTTGTAATAGAAGTAAAATCATCCAGTAACAAGATATTGTCAATATACCATCCTTCCCCGCCAACAAATCCATCGCACCCAAACCTGAATCGAATCATTACATCTTGTTCAGCGAAATCGCTAAGGTCAATGATGGTTTGAATAAAGCCTTGGCTGCTTCCACTAAATGCAGGTCGGCCTGTAATGGGGCTCGCTGGGTTAACCTCTAAGGTAAGGTTATAGCCATTCTGGATCATGTTGCCCCCCAAGTCTGTCCAAGTGGTTCCATTGTTGGTTGAAATTTCTACGACACCACCATCCCAAGTGGCCTCTGTGTTGTAGCGATGCCAAAAACTCAAAGCTGGATTTCCTGTACCAAGAATATGAGTTTCAGCGGAAGTCAAGTATTGATCGCATTCTGAATCAATATCCGCAGCAAACCAAGCTAATGAACCATCAAAACTACTTGAATTCGTATTCCATTCAGCAGCACCTTGATCGCTGTTGATATTCCAGTGCATCGTTCCATTTTCTACATCATCTTCTAATAAAACAATCGAAAATGGATCATTCGCAACCTTTACATTGTAGCTACATGTCAAGTTTTCACCAGCATCAAGCATATCAACTTGGATGGTCAGTATGCCATTATTTTCTGTGATATTAGGACAGTTCGAGGCGTCGGGTAGATATTCAATGCCAACAGGGAGTTCGTCAGTTACAACAAGGTTAGTCATTGCATTTTCAGTATCGTTTTTGATAGAAATGTTGTAAGTCAAATTTTCTCCTGCCTCTACTCGAAGTTCCGATGTTTTATCTATTTTCAAAGCCTGGCTACAAATATCAGGTATATCAAAAGCCTCGGTACCTCCAACTTGGGCGCTAAATCCAAGGCCTCTTCTGGCAAAAGTCTCCCAGATCAAGCATTGGTTAACTCCATTGTTATTTGCTATATCGGCAGCGAGAATGGCATCTCTTGCATCTAAAAAAGTTGGATTGCAAGGTTGTAGTTTCAAGCCGTCCAGTACCAATTGCATCGCGAGGTTATTGCCACCTGTACCCATGATAATAATCATCATCAAAGCCATATTCATCCACTAAATTCCAGTACATATCCCAGATCATGGCTGCCCATATCGAACCGACGCCATGAGGAACGGCCACTGAATTGAGATCGCCGTATGTGTGTGGATTAATGTTCATATCGCGGCTATAGGGAAAATCCCTGATTCCAGTTCCATTGATGTTTTGATTTATGGCATAAGTTCCTATTCCCCTTCTTTGGTCGGCAGTGTTATCAGCTGTGGTTTGCATCACAAGCCCGAACCAATCACTCCACCCTTCACCTGCTTGCTCAAAATTGTTCAGGCAATTGCCATTGGAGGGGCCACCTGTTAAGCGAATTGAAATTCCGTGGGCATATTCATGGGCAATTATGCCATTGTCAAAATCTCCGTCCTTGCCATTAGGGCCGGGTAAGGGAATAGATGGTTTCGAGATATTGACTGTCAAATCTGGAAGGCCCATTTTTAGTGTATTGCAATCGTCCAGTGTAAGCATAAATGTAGGAATGGTAACATTTCCGCCGTCTGCTCCTGGAGCCATATTTAAAATGCCCGGTTCGTTGTTACAGATGATGACAGCAATTGCCCCTTCATTTTCAGCTTTTAAAGCTTTGGTACCAAATTGACACAAGCCTCGGTCTATCATGGCTATTTTATCGGTCAGGTCAGCCCCATTTACAATATCCTCACATGCATCTGACGTCGTGCCAATACCATCGTCCACTAATACAACTTGTCTTGAGGCCAGGTTATCAGGCAAAAAGACACCGAAATTGGCCAATGCAATATCATATTTTCCTGCAATACTGGCAGGTTCTTCCACTGTTATTTGCAGGATGTTATCTAAACCGGAATTGCTCCAGATAAACATTTGCATTCGAGCCAGGCTACCGTCTCCTCCTGTACCAAAAGTTGCATTGTTGGTGCCACCTCCATCCAAGGCTTCTGCTCGGACGAAATCTCCTTCGTCTCCTCCATTACCATAATTATTGGCTTGAAAATTACCGGAAGTTTCATCAAACCCATATTGGTACCAAAGGTCATGCATGACATTGCTCCAATAAAAAAGATTGACAATAGCGGGCTGCATTTGCGTATAAGGCTGGTTGTTCGATTCAATATGGGGAAAGTCAAATATTAAGTCTGGGCCTCCATCTGGTTCATCACCACAGGATCGGTTCAAAGCAAAAACGTCTTGGTAGGCATGTGCATTATTTCCTCTGGTGATGGTGAATTCAGCACCAGCTTGGCCATCTGTGTCATGCCATCCAAAAGGAGATGCGATACCATCGGCTGGATTTACAACCAATGATTGATCCCCGTGGTTTGGGCTTTCTAAAGGAATGGGATAAACGTTATAACTACCTGTCATTAGAGCACTGTTTGTACTTATGTTTTTGTTTAAGTACTCGAATTCATTTTTATAAACTCCATGACGGTGGCCTGTACAATCGTCTTTGTGGTCTTCAAAATTGCAATGGATTACCTGGTCGTGCATGCTCATGATTTTTCCATGAGTCGCATCTACTCGCACGTTCCACCAATTTTGAGCATCCATTTTATAGAATTCAATATTCCAGACCAGTTTTACCAAACCATCCTCAGCCAATTCATAATTCAGTTTTACGGGAATTGGCATCAGCGCCAAGCCTTTATTTTCGAAGACAAAATGACTGGTCACTGAGTTTTTCTTTTAATTGAATGTAAGCCTGACCAGACAGCCTAAAATAATCGAACACTACACCAAGAGCATCTTCTGGTGCAATGGCAGGAATCGAAGCATTGGCTTTTGAAGCCAAATCAGATATAAACCGATTGCCGATGTTCAACACCTGTCCATTCGGTAAAATGTTGATATTGATGATGGCATTCCTGACATCGATGTTTTTATATTGTTGGGTAAAATAAACGTGGGTGACGCCGTTGTTTTTAGATGTGTACAAATCACTGATTCGGTAATTTGAAATATCATCTTCAGTCAGTCGAAGTGTTTTGTGATTTTTTTTAAGATGTTGAAGTGCAATGTCCTCTGGATTAATATTTTGCGCAATAACTGATGTAAAAGCAGTAATAACCAGTATCAGAGCCAAAGCAAACGGAAATGATTTATGCATTTTATTTTTTATAGTTTGTTTAAAAGAATAGTTTGCATTCAAACAGGTCAGAACAAATAGTGTGCTCGAATAAATTCTAAGTCATTGTTGGTCAGTCCTTTAATGAATAGAAATTGTAATGTGTCATACTACTGGACATGAGACAAAAGACGTTAGATTTTGGAAACGACTGCACTTGTTTTCGTCATGAAAATCAGGTTTTAAAAATTTGATTTTCTTTAATGTCTATTGTCTAAAATCTCATGTCTAGTAGTATGGTAATGTGTATATTCATAAATTAGGCTTGAAACCACGATGTTCTTTGGGTAAAGAATCAACAGTGTTGCAAGAAAAACTATTGGAAAAACCGTCAAAGATTTATGACTTGATCCACCATTAGCATTTTTATCGCTATAGCTTCCCCTTCAGTTTTTAAGTAAGCTTACATATAAGGCTGATTTTCTATTGGCGAAGAAACGTTTTTGATGGAAAATAGACTCAGGTGTATAAGTAAATGGATGCTTACTTTGTTTTTGGCGCGACAAAGAAATTTTCGATAAAGGACTTGGAAACCATAAAATCATGCAGCGCCAAAAAAAATCGTCGGCAGGCTTGTAAGCCTGCCGACGATGGGGTTATAAATGAATTTACGTGTTCGCTAAATAGTGCCTTGGCGAGTTTTACTAAATTTTTGAGATTTAGCAAAACAGGAGGAGGCCTGTCAGATTTTCCAAATTTTTAAAATTAGTAATCTTATTTCAATCACGTGAAATCATATATAGCCCGATTGCGAGCAACTAATTTTAGATTTCGATTTGATTTTACATAGCTTCCCTATTCTTCTTCAAATAAACCTGCTCCATCATTTCAAAAATAGTTTTCAAACTATTTTGGTTGGAATTGGCCATTTCCAAAATAAAATCCGCACCATCAGCATTCACATTAAAACGCATGTCCCTAAAATATTCAGTAGGAAGGTCACCCACTTCTTTTTCGATGGACTGAAAATCGAACCAACCGGCCATGGTTTGGTTGTTGAAATGTTTCAGTGCATTATCAACTTTTTTCCCTCCAAGATCTATTTCACCATTTTTTATTTGCCTCAATAAATCTTCTTTAGGTGAATAAATCAGCATGTCTTGATGATAGAGGAATTTGCCCATACCTTTATTGATTCGGATGGAGAAATCTTTACCACCCAAAGCCAGCACCTCATATATTCCTGGTTCTACTTCTTTCAGTTTTTTCTCAGTCACCGCTTTGTTGAGCATATCTTTGGTTTTGTCATTATTTTTAAGAGCAAGTGCCGTAATGAAATTGCCATCTCTAATCCCGTCAGCCGAATAGCCAGCGATCAGCATATCGCCATTTAAAGTTTCTAAAATTTCCTTTCTTTCAAAACCAGCAAAATCATTTAATACAAAATCAGCATATTCCTTTGTCTGAGGGCGCTCGCTGAGAAATTGATCCATACCTCGGAAATTGAGCGCACCGGTCATGGCAAAAGTGAGATTGTCAGTGGGCAGGACTTTGCTGAAATCAGAACTGGATTCATCCTTGAAAAAGCGGCCAAGGAAACCACGACCCAATTCTTTGTTTAGATAAAAATCGGAGTGGCCTACTATCTTACCATTTTCAAAATCACCATAACCATGTATGAAGTTGTCGTTGAGGGCATCCCGGTCTATATCGATCATGTTTAAAGCCATACCTGCGGCAGGGTTTTCGGCAATGGAATTAGTAGACATCCATGTTACCATATCGTGGTCGGTGCGGATAGCTTTTGCAAAATTTTTATTAGAAGCAAGTGATTGTTCGCTGTCCAATTCAAAAAGCAGTCGGGCTTTTGATTCAGTATCGTTTTCAGAAAAATTAGAAAAACTCAACGTCATCAATTTATCGTCCCACATCATGACTGCATCGTTTCGGTTGCCGGATGAAAAGACGTTCAGGCCATTTTCTGTTTCAAATTTCACATCAGCTGCTTCGACCAGTTTTTCAAAATCATTCGCATTTGCCAAAGGCACCAATATATGGGTAGTTATGCTTTCTGGGTCATTTTTATCCAGATCGGTAGTCATGTAGATTTTTCCGTTTAGGTCAATACCAGACTTAGCTGGATCTTCCAGTGCTGCTGCAATGACTGGACTTTGCTTTGTCGCTTTTCCAACCATATCACGAAAAAATTCCATGTCCTTGATGGATTCGAAATCTGCTTTTTTCATTAGTCGTTGTATGTCCAAGCCTGTGACCGTTGTAGCAGTGGAAGGAATGTAAGCAGCAGTGCCAGTGACATCATTATCATTTTTACAACTGACCATAAATAGGCAGCTTAAAAAAAAGATGAAGACAAAATTTTTCAGGTAATTCATTTTAAAGAGTTTGATTGGAAATTAGGTATTGGGTATTTGCCGTTTGGATATTTCTCGAAAAAAGGGGCAGCAATTCGTAGATTGTTAATATGACAAAAACCCAATGCCCTTTTATTAAGATTTTATTAACGATTAAAGGACGCCTGAAATTGAATGACAGTTACAAGGAATTACAAAAACCTGACACATTGCTCACTGCTATAGACAAACATACCTTTCTGTCCGATTCTTTTCTTGTTAAAAATTCCAGGCGTCTTTTGACCCACATTTAAATACTTCCCTTTTATCTATCTTTGCGGCTTCTTTTTAAATAACCAAACATGCAAACAACCGAACTGGAAATTACACTCGAAACAGCTCAGAAATTGGGGTTAAACAAGGCTGAATTTGAGAAAATTGAAGAGGTGCTGGGTAGGAGACCCAATTATACGGAATTGAGCATTTATTCGGTTATGTGGTCAGAGCATTGTTCCTATAAAAACTCCATAAAGTGGTTGAAGACCTTGCCAAGAGACGGGAAAAGAGTGTTGGTCGGTGCGGGAGAGGAAAATGCTGGTCTTATAGACATTGGAGATGGTCTTGCTTGTGCATTTAAAATAGAATCACACAACCATCCATCTGCCATAGAGCCATACCAGGGAGCTGCTACTGGGGTAGGGGGTATTCACCGTGATATTTTCACTATGGGCGCTCGTCCAATTGCTGCACTGAATTCTTTGCGTTTTGGGAATCCCGACTCAAGCCATACTAAACATTTAGTGAAAGGGGTTGTGAAAGGAATTGGTGATTACGGTAATTGTTTTGGTGTGCCAACCGTGGGTGGAGAGGTCTATTTCCATGAAAGTTTTAATAATAATATCTTGGTAAACGCAATGTCTGTCGGCATTGTCAAAGTAGGCGAAACTGTATCTGCCCGTGCCGATGGGCCAGGGAATTCAGTGCTAATAGTTGGGTCTAAGACAGGTAAAGATGGTATTCATGGCGCTACTTTCGCTTCTGCAAATTTGACAGAGGACTCTGTTGATGATTTATCCTCGGTACAGGTTGGTGATCCTTTTCAGGAAAAATTATTATTGGAAGCTACTTTAGAAGCCATCAAAACTGGTGTGGTAGTCGGCATGCAGGATATGGGAGCTGCCGGAATTGCATGTTCAACATCCGAGATGAGTGCAAGGTCGGGTACGGGCATGGTTATTCATTTGGACAAAGTCCCTACCCGTCAGGCCGATATGAGAGATTGGGAAATTCTCCTATCTGAAAGTCAGGAACGGATGTTGGTTGTTGCAGTTAAGGGAGAAGAACAAACCCTCTATAGAGTTTTTGAAAAATGGGACTTGGAATGTGTTCAGATAGGAGAAGTTACAGAAACTGGTATTTTAGAGTATCTTCATAATGGAGAAAAGGTAGCAGAGGTTCCAGCTGATTCGTTGGTTCTTGGCGGAGGCGCACCAGTAAATAGTCGGGACTATACCAAACCCAAATATTTCCAACAAATCAAGAAGTACCATTTGAATCGGGTGAAATCCCAAAGTAATATGACAGAAGCGGCAAAGAGGCTTTTTTCATCTCCCAACTTAGTTTCAAAGAGATGGGTGTATGAGCAATATGACAGCACGGTACGTACTAACAATTTGTCCACCAACGCCCCTTCCGATGCGGCAGTGGTTCGCGTTAAAGGATCTGAAAAATCATTGGTACTGTCAGTTGATTGCAATTCAGCATACGTTTATGCGGATCCATATGTTGGAGGGATGATTGCCGTTGCAGAAGCTGCTCGGAACATTACATGTACAGGGGGTATTCCAGTAGCTGTCACTAACTGCCTTAATTTTGGCAATCCATACGACCCTGAAGTATATTATCAATTTGTGAATGCAATTAAAGGCATGGGCGAGGCTTGTCGGAAATTTGATACGCCAGTAACCGGTGGAAATGTGAGTTTCTATAATCAATCTGTTTTTGGCGAAAAGACAGAACCAGTATTTCCAACTCCAACCATTGGGATGCTTGGCATACTAGAAAATCCTAGCTTGCAAACAACGCTTGACTTCAAAGAAGAGGGTGATTTGATTTATATGTTAGGCAATCTTTTCAATGATTTGAACAGTTCCGAATACTTGCGCAGAGTGATGAATATTAAATATTCTCCAGCACCCGAATTTGATCTATACGAAGAATTTGAAATTCAAAGACATATCCGCAAATTGATTCGCAAGAAGCTGGTTCGTTCTGCCCATGATGTAAGTGATGGTGGGCTGTTTACCAATTTGATGGAAAGCGCTATTGCCGGGGATATAGGGTTCAATGTAGAAACAGTGGACACATTCCGTAAAGACTGCTTTTTGTTCGGTGAAGGGCAGAGCCGAATTGTCATAACAATTGCCCCTGAGCATGAAGATACCTTGCAAAACTATTTAATAAATAACAATGTTTCTTTCACGAAACTTGGCGAAGTTTTTGGGGAGGTGGCCATTATAGATGATGAAAATTTTGGAAGTATAAGTGATTGGAAAAGAATCCATGAAGAAACTTTGGGTAAAATATTTGATGAATAAAAACATCACGTTTCATTTGAAATATTCAGTAATTTTTTACCTAATAACCATATTAATAAAAACAAATCGTTCATCAAAAATCCCAGCAATTCTCGCTAATAGTTTTTTTGAAATATGAAAGCCGTTCTTTGAGGCCAAAGGGAAGGGGGCTTTTTGGAGAGAGGTGTGCTTTTTTGGTTTTTTCAAAAAAAACCAAAAAAGCACACCTCTCTCCTCTTGTTTTCTTCTCCACATATTTCAATTTTTTTAATAGCGAGAATTACTGCAAAAATCCTGATCGAACATGAAAAATTTCCTTAATTTATTTTTGATTTTTTCACTAGCTTTAGTCTCTTATCGCTGCGGTGATACGCAAGCGAATTCTAATGGCCAAAGCAATGGAAATGGACTGACCATTACAGGCAACGTCAAAGGCGCTAACGGCATGCAAGTTTACCTTGATAAGATTGGCTTGAGCCCAACAAGTGCAAGTTTGGTACAAGCAAAAGCCGAAACCACTCCAACAGGTGATTTCACCTTGAACATTCCTACAGCCCCACAAGCGGGTTTTTATCGACTGCGGTTTGGAATTCAAAAAGTGAACCTTATACTAGATGGGAGTGAGTCCAATATTTCATTTAATGGGGATTTATCTTCATTGAATTCCTTTCAATACCAAATAGAAGGATCCCCTAGCTCTTCTTCCTATAAGGATATGATGGTAAAACTTGTGAACAAACAAGCGGATATTAACGACGTAACTAATTTTGTGAACTCTACTCCTAATTCATTGAATGCCGTTATAGTTGCCATGCAATCTTTAGGTAATAACCGGCAGTATTTGAATGTATATAATAGTGCAAAAGACAGGCTCGCTTCGCAATACCCCGGTTCTCCTTACATCAATGAATTTAACGCCTACCTCACTTCAATCCAATCAATCAACAACACAGGCAGGGGGTTTCGATTGGTAGAAGAAGGGCAACGCCAACCTGCACCCGATATTAAATTGCCAAGCCCAGATGGGAAGGAGTATGCTCTTTCTGATTTAAAGGGAAAGGTAGTTTTGTTGGATTTTTGGGCCAGTTGGTGTAGGCCATGCAGAATGGAAAACCCTAATGTGGTAAGGGTTTACAATAAATATAAAGATAAAGGCTTCACTGTTTTCAGCGTTTCATTAGATGGATTGGATTCCCGCTCTAAGTCTCGATATCAGGGCGATACAAAAAGATTGGAAGAAGCGATGGAAATGCAGAAAAAACGGTGGGTTGACGCCATCAAAAAAGATGGACTCATTTGGGACACTCACGTAAGTGACCTTAAAAAATGGGAATGTGCGCCTGCCAAGGCGTATGGAGTCAGTAGTATTCCCCGCACTTTTATGATTGATAAAGAAGGGAAGATCGCTGCCCTTAACCTCCGCGGTGAACAAGTAGAAGAAGTTTTGTTGAAGTTGTTATAGACGTATTTAGCAGGTAAACCATTTTTTAATTGATATAAAAACAGCATGAATGGTTGAATGGACTTAGGTCTATTCAACCATTTTTATTTTCAGTCCCACCAGTCCGGCATTTCGGAATTTTCAAAAAGTTTCTGCCTTCCTTGTCCCTGTATATCCATGATATAGATGTCTCTTTGTGAATTGGAGGTATTGCTCGTCTGAGTAAATACCACCAATGCACCATTTGGAGAAAACCTTGGGTCAAAGTCATTAAAGCCAAATGGCTTTTCAAGTGAAAGGTCTGTTTCCAATCCGGTATTGAGGTTTTTCAAAAAAATATGGCTTTCCAATTGTTTTCCATCAGCTGATTCAAACCCCAGTGTATCCCAGGTATATAAAATGGAATTGCCATCAATAGAAAAAGCTGGCCCACCGATGCCCCCTGGCAAATCTGGCACAATTTCCTGTAGAAATGTTCCGTCTTCTTTAAATAATAAAATCCTCGAATCATAAGGCATGTCACCAATCGTTCTGGCAGCTACCAAATTGCCTTGACCTGTCCAATCCACTTCAATAAACTCTTCATTCGAAAGTTCATAAAACAACTCAAGGCCAGTGCCATCAATGTTGATTTTGTACATCCTGTTGCCGCGCATGTACATAAGGGCTGTGCCGTCAGGTGACCAGGTGAAACTCATCTCTAATTCATGTTGGCTTTGAATAGGAAAAAAGGTTTCCACAAGTGTCAGTTCTGAGCCGTCCCGTTTCATGGTGAACAACCTTTTTTCTGGAAAATTGGCATTTATAAATGCAATACGGTTTCCAAACGGGCTAAATTTTGGTCGGTAATTGCTACCTCCCGTAGTTAAATGGTAGAATTCATTTACTGAATCTCCTGAATAAATTTCAAATACACTATTTTGAATTTTTGAAAAAACAAACTGGTGGTTAGGAAAAGGCCTGGTGGTAAATTGCCAGACCTCACCGTAAACTGGGTCGGCTTGCCCGTCATTTACAACTACTTGCCAAAAATAGGCAGATCCATAACGAAGATCTTCAACAAGCACATTTGGATCGGTAAGCCCTTCGCCGACCAGCGTTTCATTCTGCATATCTGCATCAAACAAGTAAACATCGTAGGAGAGATCGTCTTCATCCGGATCACCTGCTTCCCATGATAAGTCAAATGATAGCGGCAGGTTTACTGTTCCATCTGCTGGGCTGGGCGAGGATGCTGCTATTGGAGGCTGGTTATTTTCAGTGATTGGCCGCAACTTAAGCACAACAGAAGAAGTTTGATCTTCCAAAATCGTAACACTCTCGGTTGCCGTAAGGTATCCATTGAGTTCAGCCCTCACGGTGAAGGTGCCAATTTTTATGGTTTCAAATTCAAAAGAACCGTCTGGTCCGGTAAGCAATGAACTGGAAGAGGGGCTGGTCGAAATGGTAACACCCTCCGCTGGTAGGTTGTCCTCTTCAAAAAGAACTTCTCCATTTAGTGACCCAAAAAGATCAGGATTGATTTTATCTTCTTGACAACCTATTAATGTTAAAAAAAGAAAAACGATAATTGGATATTGATTTTTCATAGTACTGCCTGTAAACTCGTTTTTGGTCAAATGGTTAAAAATCCTCATCAAGCGGTTTATTGTATTGGAACTTACGCTGTCCTTCCACTTTTTTGCCAAAGTAAAAATTTAAGCCAATATTTCCCCTCCAGTAAAAGTCGTTGTATTTCCCTTGTTCCATTAAGTCAAAACGGTCATTGAATAAATAATTGTAATCTGCTGAGAAAAAAACCCCTAGATCGTCTCTAAGCAGAATTTCAAATCCTCCACCAATATGCGCTTTAGAATGCCATTCCTTGGAGAAATCAAATCGATGGTTTTCATTTTCAGTAATGACTCCAAGCCCACCTTTGATATAGGGGGTAAAACTATCATAGGGGAAAAACCGATAGGTGGCATCCAATTCGCCATAGGCTACTTTCGCTTGATAAAACTTTCTGGTAGAAAGGGCACTCAAGCCAAAACGAACCCCAATACCTAAATGTGGAAAGGGCGTCAGGGTTACACCAGTTTCGATTCCTGTTTTCAGAAGCGGGTCAGGAAAATCACCTTGGTACAATAAATTCGTTGATCCAGAATTTATCGCAAACGCACCTCTGCGGTTGTCAATACTTTTTCCGAAAATATCAGTTTTAGGTATGAGTTCTTTTTCTTTCATATATTCTTTCACAGGGCTCTCGGCCATTTTTCGTGCTTCCTTTGGCACCCACAGTTCATCCAATATGCCTTCAATAACCAGGCTCATCACAGCTTTTTCTATCGCCTCGGTCACGGCTATTTCAGAAGGTTCATTATAGGTAAAACCAGTTTCAACTTCTAACAATCGGCTAAATCGAACAAACTGGAAAAGGCCAGCGTCTATCTGTTGGGAAAGAATGGTTTTGGAAGTATATACCGTTTTTAGGATTTTTCCATTGCTTGTCGAGACTGCTCTTAAATAAACAGTTACCCTGTCTTGTCGGTATTGACTAGAACCTCCGGCCCCAAAGTACCTTAATCCAGCTCCGCCTGTCACGACATTGGCATCATAGGAAATGATGCCCCCCTCCAACATCACACCAGCATATAACAAAGGTGGCAACAGTTGCTGGTTTTCCGATCCGCTGCCACTTGTTGAGCCGAATTGGGCACGGCTCGAACGGATGATCTTTCGTTCATTCAAAAGGTTACTGACATTCTCTCTCTCGATTGGAATAAACCAACCTGAGTCATCCAATGCTTTTAATAAAATACTGGTGGCCCCTTGGGTAACGGCCGTGCTCCAACTCGTTCCGTTTTGGGTCGGTTTGTATTGACCCGTTTGATCCCTGAACTTATAAACGGCAACAACAATTTTATCCTTAGGCTCGGGAAGGTTTTTTAGATCAAGGGTACTTTGTGTCTCCTCTCCCAATCGGGCTTTGTTTTGTTGGATGGGTTGAACTAGGTAAGAACCGCAGCTACTTGTCGCAAAAATAAAGACAAAAGCGGTAAGCACTTTTATAATAAGGTGTAAGTTTTTCATCATAAATCGCTTCTAAATTGTGGTTAAGACAATATAAAACATTTCTATCAAACCAGGCCAATAAACATAGCCAGCAAACTCATAGTGAAACTTAGAAAAGGAGGGTAGATGCCAAAAATCCCGAAATTCAGATTATATGTACTTAATTATTTTGGCTAAAAAAATGGGATAACAATTTGTGTCTGTTCGCCTTGAGCTAAATCCAATACTGTAATTGTCAATCCTTCAAGGGTTGTCGCTACATCAATTTGGAAATCACCCAATTCATAAGTACCGTCAGTAAATCCGTCTTCCCCAAATTGGTTAGTGATGATCTCTCTGGATATTTGGTTTAGCAAAAGATTATTTAGGCTTTGAGCAAAAGATTCAGCCGTCGACCGGGTACTTCCGAAAGATGTGCGGTTAGGGTCTTCCGTTAAATCTTGAATTTGGGCCGAACTTAACAGCCAATTATAATTGAAGGTGTCGCCACCAAAAGCAGGGTTTTTTGGTGTATAAACAAAATCCTGACTGAATGCTTTGGCGGCAAATAAAAGGCACGTAGTAATTAATAAGGATTTAATTAAGGTGTTCATAGTTTCTGATTTAATTTTAATAAATTCCACTCCCAGTCAAATCATCTCCCTCAATTACAGCATGATTGTTTGGGTCAAGTAAATATTGCTCTAACAAATTAACCAATTGTCCAGCCAAATCTTCTGTAATATCTGCCCTTGGCCGGAGGTTGATTTGAGAGATCGATTTATCATTTACTTCAATAACTACCCTTGAACCAATTCCGATTCTTGACGGCATTTCCCTTATGACGATGTTTTGCCCCTGCGTATTTATTGATAGTGTTGACCAATTTCGATAAAAGGTCTCGTAAAAATCACGCGCAAGTTTTGAGCGGGTCTCGTCCAAGACAAGTCCATCTATTTCAAGATCAAATGAATTGAAGGCAGTATTCTTTTTATTGGTTGTGGGTGGATCAGTCGGTTGAGAATTGACAGAAGGCTTTTGTAATGGAAGGGGGGCATCTATTTTATCATATGCCAGAATTTCATTTTCTTGGTTAGTTACAACCAAACGAATATGTTCGAATTCCAAATCATCCAAAGTAAATATGGCTTTGGTCAGTAGGGTAGGGGTTACAGGTAATGTCAGTGTACTGCCTTTTTTTACCTTTTCCTCATTACCTTTTAATTTCAAAACAGTTTCATACTTCACATAAAAAGGGGAAGCAGTATTATTCGTGAACCATCCAACGATGATCTTTTTTCCATCAACCTGTTGTGTGTCAAGCTTTGCTATGTACTTTTCAACAGGCTGGCAAGAAATTCTTCTTGCAAAACCCAAAATGAGCAATAAGGCGATAATAACGTGTTTAATCATATTGGAATTAAGGAAAAATGTTGTTTGGGGAAATTCTTTCCCGAGCTGACAACCTTTAATTCCCTGATTCCCTAATGATGACTTTTAGGCCATCGCCAATTTGCCGGATTTTGAATTCCCTGTTGTTCAGCCCTTCGATGATGGTAATGATTTCGTTATCATTTCCGATCTGTACCATCTCCGAATAAATTTGGTTGCTTTGTATCAATTGTTGGAGAATCAAATTTCCATCTCCTTGTTGGATACCGACCAAGCGGTTTCCTGTTCCTGTATTTCTCAATTCATAGCTGTTCAAATCTCCTTGTTGGATAAGGGCAAGTTGATTTCCAGTTCCATCTTGTGAAATCAAAGCCCTGTTCAAATCGCCACTTTGGAGAACTCTTGCAAGATTGCCCTCAATTCCTTCTTGCGACTGCAAGAGCTCTAATTCATTAGATTCCCCAATTTGTTGGATATAGGCACCATTGCCATTATCAGAATAACTGTCATTCAGCAATTCTGATGGTTGTAGCAATAAATCTTGCTCGCTTAACAACTGTGCCTGTACTGAAAATGCCAGCAGACATAGAAAAGCTGTTACAGCTACAATGTACCTGGTATTAGTCAGTTTCACGAATAGGGGAATATTAAGATTTTTGAAATAAAGGGAAATTTTCAGTCCTGCCTACTTAAAAACAAGCTCGAAGGGGAGAAGCATTCTTCTCCATCCTTCGAACCTTGCGAGTCTTAACCAGAAAGCTGATTTAATTAATCCCTGTATTTTTATTTCTTAGTTGTTTGATTGAGTGACTACAGCTGAATTGCTATTACCAACTTGGTTGATAATATTAGTGTGTTCATTTCCAGATTGAGCATTGATAGCGTCATTCATGTCACCTTCTTGATTGATTGAACTGGCGTTCATGTCGCCCTGCTGAACTAGGAGGATGCTGTTGCCATTGCCAGTTTGAATGAGACGAGGGTCATTGTTTTCACCAGCAAAGTTGTTGTTACCATTTTGCATGGCATTGACGTCATTGCCATTACCTTCAACCATAGTGCCCATGCTGTTTGACACACCTGACTGAGTAACGATATCAGTATTACCATCACCAATCACATTAATATTAGTGTAATTGTTTTCTCCATTCTGTGATTGGGTGCTAAGGTTGTTGCTTCCGAAAATGGTGCTTTCGGCTATTTGATTTTGAGTGCCTATTTGCTGTTGTATGGATCTGTTGTTGCTGCCCTCTTGGAAAATCAAAGCATCGCTATTATCCGTTTGAAGATCCTGATTGGCAACATTACCATCTCCTTCCGTGGAGATCGTAGCCCTGTTGTTATTGGCAACGATGTTTGAAACTGCTTGGTTTCCATTTCCAATTTGTTGGATGAACACGAGGTTATCAGCCCCTGTTACTTGGTTTTCAGCTGCGTTTGTACCTCCGCTTTGACCCAAAGTGAGGTCATTATCGTTACCAGTGTGGACTATCAATGTTGTGTTTTGAGCTCCAGCTTGGGTAATGTTGGCGGAGTTGCCATCTCCTCTCTGCTCTAAGTTATTGCTATTGCCCTGTGCAGCACAGAACCCAACAAAAAGGAATAGAGCGAAGAACAGTGTGATTGATTTTTTCATGGTGATGCTTTTTAATGTGTTTAACATGTAAGTTTTGATTATTAATTAGGACAATAAACGCAGTGCACCAACACTACTCTTTATTGTTCATGTTTCCTTATAATTATTATAATGAGATGACTGTGAACTTACATCTAAAATTTTCTGAGACTGTCTTTATCGTTTGGGAAGATTGGAACCCTGTGCATGGTACATTTGCACAGAAAAATCATGGGGTTATAATTTTAAATGAAATTAGTGAAAAACTATTTCAAATGATTTTGAAGTTTTACTAAAGAATAGTTTATTTCTCAATAACGTTGTGGCAAAGGTAGTTAGCAGTTTATCTTGATCCTATAGGCGTATTACGTAATTTGCCCTTACGTATTAATACGTATAAATCTAATGTTACAAAAAATATGATTGTAAAACTCATTGATAGGGAACCTTTTAAGGCTAATGACCTGACGGTGTTGCGGGAAATTTTGCACCCAAATAACAATAATATTGATTTACCATATAGCTTGGCATATGCTTTTTTGGAAAAAGACGAAACTTCATTGTTGCATAGCTTGATTGGAAGCGAAGTTTATTTCATAATAAAGGGTATTGGCCAAATTATTTTAGGAGGGGATCAATATGACATTGAAAAAGGAGACTGTATATATGTTGCCCCCAATACTCCTCAAAAGGTCAAAAACATAGGTGATTCAAGACTTGAATTTATTTGTATTGTTTCTCCACCTTGGTCAGAGAAGGAAGAGGAAATCATGGAATTATAGAATACATTTGCGTTGATTATGAAGGTACTCATTCTGTGCAAAAAATTTCCCTACCCACTGAAAGAAGGTGAACCTATTGCTATAACTTATTTAGCCCGCGCCTTATGCTTAAAAGGTTGTGCCGTCACATTATGTGTTCTAAATACTACAAAGCACTACTTTGATCCTGAACAGCTTCCAGAAAATGAAAACTTTTACCACAAAATTTATTCTGTTAAAGTCAGCAATTATATTACTGTGGCAGGAGCTGCGAAAAGCATGTTGACCGGCCAATCATATATTTTGTCAAGGTTTTATTCTAAGGAATATGAAAAAAAGTTAACAGATATACTTAGTAAGGAACAATTTGACATTGTTCAATTAGAAACCATTTATATGGCGCATTATATTCCAACGGTCAGAAAATATTCCGAAGCAGTCATAGCTTTGCGAACCCATAATGTAGAACATTTAATTTGGCAGCGAGTAGCCGAGACAACACCTTCGTTTTTGAGGAGTTTTTATCTTCAATATCAAAACATGTCATTGCGAAAGTTTGAGTTAAAGCATTTGAACGATTGTGACGTATTAGTAGCAATAACAAAAAAAGATTTAGAAATTTTTACTGCATTAGGGTTTGACCAAAAAAGTGTTGTTGCACCTGTTGGGATTAATATGAATGACTATATATTTGAAAATGGAAAAAAAGCAGAACCTATGTCGGTTGCATTTATAGGGGCACTTGATTGGATGCCCAACCAAGATGGGGTTGTTTGGTTTCTTGATAATGTCTGGCCTTTATTATCTGAGAAGTTTCCGAATGCGACTTTTCATATAGCAGGTAAAAACACCCCAGATTGGATATTTAAGAAAGCAGCAAAAAGGGTAGTGGTTCACGGGGAAGTACCCGATGCAAAAAAGTTTATTAAATCATCACCGATACTCATCGCCCCTTTATTTTCAGGGAGTGGGATTAAAATAAAAGTACTGGAAGGCATGGCAATGGGTAGGGTTGTAATCACAACATCCATTGGGGCGGAAGGTATTCCAGCGGTTGACGGAAAGCATTTGTTGGTAGCTGACGATGCAAAATCATTTTTTTCAACTATTAAGTTATGTTTTGAAGATAAATCAAAAGTGGATAATATTGGAAATGCAGGAATAGAATTGATTAAATCAGAATTTAACAATGAAGTGATAGCTCAAAATGTAATTGATGCTTATCAAAAATTTAGAACTGAAAATCAGAAACGTGAATTTAATTGATAATAAAAAAGGACTTAATAAATGACTGCGTGCATTTAGTAAATCCCTTTAATTAATAAAACTTAAATAAACAATGAACAGTCTTATTAAACTTCCAATCGCAATACTTTTTCTCATTTTTTTTTCTTGCCAATCCAACGACCCGAATCATTTGGCGGAAGAGTCTCTTAAAGATGAAGTGATGGTAATTCATGACGAGGTAATGCCTAAAATGGGGGAAATTAATAGGCTTAGAAAAAAGCTGATCAATCTGAAAGAAGAGGGCCAAATCCCGGATTCCATGTCCATTGAACCTATCAATGAAGCAATTGAGTATTTAGAAAAAGCCGACGATGGAATGATGGATTGGATGGGGGAATTTGATAGCCCGTCGAAGTTGAGAGGTAAAAAAACGCACGAAGAAATAATGGCATATTTAAAAGAAGAAAAGGTGAAGGTTGAACAAGTCAAATATGATATACTTACGAGTATAAAAACTGCAAAAGAAATTTTCGATAACTACAATGATGAGAATTAAATTCTTTATTGTATGGAACCCAATTTATTACCAATCAAACAATTGCGACTATTATAAAATGAAATACATTTCAGCAATATTGGTTCTGCTTCTTTTCATTGAATGCAACCAAGAAAAGCAACCAAAAGTACTTCCTATTTTAGGAAATAAAGAATTTGTAGATGGAGACACAGTTTACCATTCCATTCCCGATTTTAGTTTTATAAATCAGGATAGTCAAGTAATTACCAACGAAACCTTTTCAGGGCAGGCTTATATCGTTGATTTCTTTTTTATTTCATGTCCAACTATTTGTCCAAAAACCACAAAACAGATGTTGAGGATACACGATAAATTCAAAAATACGGATGGTATTTCTTTGGTAGCTCATTCCATTGACCCCAAAAGGGATTCGGTCGGAGCATTAAAAAGATATGCCCGCAATCTTGATGTTTCCTCTGATAAATGGCATTTCCTGACAGGGGACAAACATGAGCTGCACGATATTGCCAATGATTATTTTAATACAGCTTTTGATGACCCAGATGCGCCCGGCGGATTTGATCATAGCGGCCGATTTATTTTAGTGGACAAAAATCGGCACATCAGGTCTTTTTGTGATGGAACTGACCCGGAAAGTGTTGATCGTTTTATGGAGGACATCCAAACTCTTTTAGATGAAGAAAAGGAAAAAAGATTATAAACAATTTATTATTGGGGTATTAACAATAACTATTTTAATCCCTAATTTTTTTTGCGTCAATAAAACCCCTTACAATCACGGGAGAATCTTATACGAAAATTTCTGCGCCAATTGCCATATGGAAGATGGAACAGGATTGGCAGGTGTAATCCCACCTTTAGCAGGATCTGATTATTTAGAGACTGAACGTGAAAAATTGCCTTGCCTTATTAGAAATGGCATCAAAGGAGAAATGGTAGTCAATGGGAAAGTGTATTCAACTGAGATGCCTGGGGTTCCCCAACTAACAGAGTTCGAAATTACCAATGTCATCAATTTTATCAATACTTCATGGGGGAACAACTTTGAAGTTGTTAAACATCTCAATGTTCGTAAAGCATTGAATAATTGTAAATAAATCGTTTTTATTTTATGCAAGAATTTAAAAACCAAATCCAGTAACCTATGTTTCTTCCCCAAAAAACACCATGCATCAACTTATCGCTGTTCAAAAATTACCTATTTCAATAGAAAAAGCTTGGGACTTTTTCTCCTCTCCAAAAAATCTTACACTCATCACTCCTAAAGAACTTAACCTTATCCCTACTTCTGAACTTCCAGAAAAGATGTACCCTGGCATGTTTATAACATATTCCATAAAACCATTTCTCGGCATACCGTCAAAATGGGTCACGGAAATTACTCATATAAGGGAGTATAAATATTTTGTGGATGAGCAACGAGTTGGACTCTACGACATTTGGCATCATCAACATCATTTCAAGGAAGTATCAGATGGAGTACAAATGACTGATATTATTGATTATAAATTGCCTTTTGGATTCCTTGGAAAAATTACACATAAATTGCTGATTGAAAAAAAAATCCAAACAATTTTTAATTATCGTGAAAAAGAATTAAAGAATATTTTTGGTTTGATATAAAAAAAGAGCGGCATATAGCCGCTCCGATAAATCTCGTGAAAAAAAGCAAATAATTCTCTGGTTTGTGGATGAAGGGTTAATCAACTCTTTTTTTAACATGGGGCAGCATGAAACTTTTCTTTCTAAAAACTTTTCTTTTTTTGTTTTTATCCTTTTTCAATTTCTTTAGTTGATTCTTTTTTACTCTTTTTTCCTTTAGTTGTTTTTCTTTTTCAGGCTTCTTTAAATGTTCCTTAAAAATTTCGTATTTCTTATCGAAATCAAGCCCATACTTATCTGTCATATTGACTGTGATGGTTACTGCTCCAAAAAAATACCAGTCTTTATTAGTGGGGTCGCCACGTTCGGTACCAACTGGGTTTACGTCAAAAGTGCCGGTAAGTTCCGGTGTTCGGTAAGCAAGTGCTGCAACAGTTGGGGCCGATTGCTTGAGTTCGACCACATCAATATATTGTGTACTAACATCATCCAAATAGTCAGTGAAGGTTTTTCTGGCACCGAATTCAAAACCAAAATTCAATTTGTAGGAAACATTAAATTTCATTCCTAGACCAAAAGGAACTGCTACCGTATAACGACTATATTTATTGCCTTCTGTTTTCAAAGGCTGGAGGTCATACCACGAACCCCTCATCTGTGCCTGTGGGTTGAAATATGTCAAGGCAACCCCCGTAAAAAAGTAGGGTACGCCTGTTTGTTTTGCTCTAATATTATAAGGAGAAAAATTAACCTCTCCTGTTAGCGCCAACTCAAGAATATCTGTGCGGAAGTTGAGATTGCGTTCTCTGGCTATAACTGATTTTGCAAATTCATCGCTTCCACTGACTGTTCCTTTGGTCAAAGAACCCTTAGCTGATAGATATTTGGTGAAATTGTGACGACCAAGTACGCCTATTAAAGTGCCATATCCATCAGACCTTAACCTGTGTTCACTTAATTCACCTGCGTAATTTGACAACCCGATTTGTAACCCAACCTCTGAATATTGAGCTATCAGTGAAGTGATGCTCAGGATATAAATGAAAAGTAGGCTCGCTTTCCTCATGATATTTAGCAACTTTGTTTTTCTTTATATGTTACCGCCAATTTATCAAGCCATAACATATTAAAAATAAACAAATAAGAGGCCAAATTCATTTTAACCAATAAAATAATTTGTTTTATACCCCTTTATGCGACAAAGCGATCAAACCCTGAATAGATAGGAATCGGGAACCGACTTAAATTAATTTGCCTTTTGATCAAAATTTTTCCAAAAACACTTAAACCAATTGGCATAGGTTGTGTTATCTTTGCGATTAGATTAAATCTAAATAAGAATAAAGAACTTTAAATGCCACCAAAAAAAATATACCTTGACAATAATGCGACTACTCCTTGCGACCCAAGAGTTGTCGAAACTATGGTGCCCTATTTTTTTGAACACCATGGCAACGCAGCAAGCAGAAGCCACCCTTTTGGATGGGAAGCAGAAGAGGCAGTTGATTACGCTCGTGAGCAAGTAGCCAGCCTTATATCTGCAGATCCAAAAGAGATCATTTTTACTTCTGGCGCAACGGAAGCTGACAACTTAGCCCTTAAAGGAGTTTATGAAATGTACCGCCGAAAAGGCAATCATATAATAACACTAAAAACGGAGCATAAGGCAGTAATTGACACTTGCCATAAAATAGAAAAGCAAGGAGGCGAAGTTACCTTTCTTGATGTAAAAAGAGATGGTTTAGTAGATTTGACAGAATTAGAAGCTGCAATAAGGCCCAACACTATAATGGTTTCCGTTATGTGGGCTAACAATGAAACCGGTGTTATTCAGCCAATGAAGGAAATTGGGGAAATTTGTCAAAAGCACGGAGTACTCTTTTTCAGCGACGCCACTCAGGCTGTCGGCAAAATCCCTACTAGCCCAAGAGAACTCGGCATCCACCTTATGGCTTTTACTGCTCATAAAATGTATGGCCCAAAAGGTGTTGGCGCTCTGTATGTAAGTCGTAAAAACCCAAGGGTAAAAGTGACATCGCAAATAGACGGAGGCGGCCATGAAAGAGGCATGCGCTCTGGCACTTTGAATGTTCCCGGTATTGTTGGTTTTGGAAAAGCAGCAGAAATCGCTAAGAAGGAAATGGCCCAAGATGCTGAGAGGTTGAGTAGGTTACGGAATAAACTCGAAAAAGGTCTTTGCAATTTAGAAGAAACTTACATTAATGGAAATGTGGAACACAGAATGCCGCATGTAACTAATATTTCATTTAAGCATGTTGAGGGTGAAGGTCTAATGATGACATTCAACCAGCACATTGCCCTATCTTCTGGTTCTGCTTGTACTTCGGCTTCACTTGAGCCGTCTTATGTATTAATAGCCTTGGGTTTGGGAGATGACTTAGCCCATAGCTCACTTCGTTTTAGCCTTGGTCGTTTTACGCAAGAAGAAGAAATAGATTATACAATTGAAGCTATTTCCAAAGGGGTGAACCATATGAGGGATTTGAGTCCGATTTGGGAAATGTACAAAGAAGGAGTTGATCTAAGTCAGGTTGAATGGTCAGAGCATTAAGACTTTTGTAAATTGTATTCAAAACATTAATAGTCAATTATTTAAACAAAAAATAAAAATCATCAGATATGGCATATTCAAAAAAAGTCCTTGATCATTTTCAAAATCCGCGCAACGTAGGGACACTTGACAAAAGTGCCAAAAATGTTGGTACCGGCCTTGTCGGTGCACCTGAATGTGGTGACGTCATGCGCCTTCAAATTGAGGTTGACGATGGTTCCGGCATGATTAAGGATGCCAAGTTCAAAACCTTTGGATGCGGCTCTGCCATTGCATCTTCTTCCTTGGCCACTGAGTGGTTGAAAGGAAAATCAATCAATGAAGCTTTGTCCATTGACAATATGGAAATCGTGGAAGAATTGGCACTTCCCCCAGTTAAAATCCACTGTTCTGTATTAGCAGAGGACGCCATCAAGGCTGCTATCAAAGATTATCAACAAAAGAATGGCATCAAGGTAAAAGCAGACGCAGCCACTACCTAATTTTAACCAAATATCATTGGCATATGGTTTTTGTAGCTGATAGCGCAAAGGAAAAAATCCAGGAAATTATAGCTCAAGAAGGACTGACAGACGATTATTTCGTTCGGGTCTCAGTCACCAGTGGTGGATGTTCCGGTCTTTCATATAGCATGGATTTTGACAATGAATCGCAACCCAATGACCAGGTATTTGAAGACAACGGCATGAAAGTAGTCACCGACCTAAAGAGTTTTCTTTACCTGTGCAATACCACTTTGGAATTTTCAGGTGGTTTGAATGGCAAAGGGTTTTATTTCAATAATCCCAACGCTGCCAGAACTTGCGGTTGCGGGGAGAGTTTTGCTGTATAAATCAATTTTTCCTAAAAATATAGCTTCCTAAAAGCTTGAAGGCCTCGGTGTTTCTACATTGGGGCTTTCATCGTTTATGAAAAAAATACTAATCATACAGACTGCATTTATTGGCGATGTAATTTTAGCGACTGCATTGATTGAAAAACTAAAAGTCCATTTCCCAAAGGGCGAATTACATTTTCTATTGCGAAAAGGAAATGAAACACTGTTACAGAACAACCCCCATATAAGCCAAATTCTAATTTGGGATAAAACCAAAAGGAAATATGGCAGCTACTTTTCCAATTTAAAAATAATTAGAAATGAGAATTATACTCATGTTATCAACTTACATCGATTTTTTTCCAGTGGGTTGTTGACTGTTTTTTCCAGAGCTGGCGAAACCATTGGCTTTGACAAAAACCCACTTTCTATTTTTTATTCTAAAAGAATAATTCATCAATTCGGTACAGAAAAGAATCCAATCCACGAAGTCGAAAGAAATTTGAATCTGATAGAATACCTTACTGACAATAAGTTAGTAAAACCTAAAATTTATCCTTCCAAAGAGGATTTTTCTAAAGTAAAAACCGAAAGTGATTTCATCACGATTTCACCTGGTTCAGTTTGGTTTACTAAACAGTGGCCTTCTGAAAAATGGATCATTTTTATAGACAGGGTAGGGGAGGATAAATCCATTTATTTGTTAGGAGGAAAGGGTGAATTTGAACTTTGCCAGTCTATTAAAACAACTTCGAATCATCCAAATGTGATTAATAAGGCAGGGCAACTTTCATTTTTAGAGTCTGCGGCATTGATGAGTCAGGCTAATATGAATTTCGTAAATGATTCTGCACCATTACATTTGGCATCGGCGGTTAATGCTCCAGTAACGGTAGTATTTTGTTCAACCATTCCAGGTTTTGGGTTTACTCCACTTTCCAATAACTCGATCGTTATCGAAACGGATGAGAAGTTAGCCTGCCGGCCTTGTGGGTTACATGGTAAAAAATCTTGCCCAAAAGGCCATTTCAAATGTTCTGAAATCAGCATAGAAAGGCTTTTGGATAGGTTGAAATGAAGTATTACCTTTCGCCACATTTAAAAAATCAAACCATTTTCCATGTCAAAATACATTCTTGCCCTTGATCAGGGAACGACCAGTTCCCGAGCTATTCTATTTAATAAAAAAGGGAACATTGTTGCGACAGAGCAACAAGAATTCACCCAATATTATCCAAAACCCGGATGGGTGGAACATGATGCAAACGAAATCTGGCAAACCCAGCTCAGGGTTGCCCAGGACGTTCTAAAAAAAAATAAAATTACTGCAAAGGATGTAGCTGCTATCGGCATTACTAACCAAAGGGAAACGACAGTCGTTTGGAACAAAAATACGGGTGAACCGATCCACCATGCTGTTGTCTGGCAGGATAGGCGGACAGCAAATATTTGTGATAAAATAAAAAAAGATGGCCACGAAAGATATATCCGCAAAGAAACAGGTCTCGTTGTTGATGCCTATTTCTCAGGCACAAAAGTGAAATGGTTGCTGGACAATGTGAAAGGTGCCCGGAAACTTGCCCGTAATGGCGAATTGCTTTTTGGTACTATGGATACTTGGCTGGTTTGGAAATTAACAGGAGGTCAAGTTCACATTACAGACTATTCTAATGCTTCCCGAACTTTAATGTACAATATCAGAAAACTGAAGTGGGACAGCAAAATGCTTAAAGTCCTCAATGTGCCTGAGTCAGTTTTGCCTTCTGTCAAGCCTTCCAGTGAAGTGTATGGTTATACTTCTGCCAACATTTTTGGTGGTGAAATACCAATTGCAGGAATAGCAGGTGATCAACAGGCTGCATTGTTTGGACAGGCTTGCCATGGGGTGGGCATGGCTAAAAACACATATGGGACGGGCTGTTTTATGCTGATGAACACCGGAACTACACCAGTTGCATCCCGCTCGGGGTTGTTGACTACCATCGCTTGGGGAGTAGACGGGAAAGTACATTATGCGCTTGAAGGAAGTGTATTTATTGCGGGTGCAGCTATTCAGTGGCTACGGGATGGGTTAAAGATTTTAGATGAAGCGAAGGACAGTGAATACCTCGCTATGAAAGTCGCCGATCCTGAAGGTGTTTATGTCGTTCCTGCATTTGCAGGGCTGGGTGCCCCATACTGGGACATGTATGCCCGTGGAGCTATTTTTGGATTGACCCGAGGCACTACCAAAGCTCATATCACAAGAGCAACTTTGGAATCCTTGGCCTATCAAACAAAAGATGTTTTAGCCGCTATGGAGAAAGATTCAAAAATTTCTCTAAAAGCACTTCGGGTAGATGGTGGTGCTTGTGCAAATAATTTGCTCATGCAATTTCAGGCAGATATGCTCGGCGTAAATGTAGAGCGTCCAGGTGTCATTGAAACCACTGCATTGGGGGCTGCCTATTTAGCTGGGTTGGCAACGGGGTTTTGGAAAAAGGCTGAAATTTCAAAAAACTGGAAACTCGAAAAAGCGTTTAAACCTAAAATGGAGGCCACAGAGCGCAACAAGCGATATAAAGGCTGGAAGAAGGCTGTAAATAGGACTATGGGCTGGGAACAGAAATAGTTAGTGTCAGATAAACAACATTAACGAATTTTAACATTTGATGTTTTGGCAAATAATATTTTGCCTTGACCAGTTGTTTGCAATTATTTAATGCACAGGTAAACTAACCCCCAATTTAAGTTTGGTTCGAAATATTTTATTGGTTGAAACTGTAGCTTTTCGACATTTTGGCATTTTTTTTCCTTGAAGCTGTGATATAAATTCGCACTGTAAATCCAAATCCAAAACGATCTTTTTCCAAACACTTAAAAATATTATTTGAAATGCAGTTTAAAACTTACATGATTGTCGTTACCATTTTAGGAACGGCGGGTCTCATGAACGCACAAACTACAGCGATAGCTGGTGACAATAGCACTATTGAAATGGTTTCCAATGATTTGCCCTCTTTAGAGGGAGATGAATGGACTTTTTATCTCGATTCAGAAAGTAATGT
>CBDCVJ010000065.1:0-20440 GCA_965222975.1 Saprospiraceae bacterium
GGCGGACACTGAGCGTGCGTATTTATCCAAAATAATAAGAAAGAAAATAAAGTAAAGATGCGGGTCTTCATTCTGTGTTGAGTTTTTTCATAAAAAAAAACAGACCTGTCAAGTTGGACAGCCAAAATTTTGGCTTTAGAATATTTCCAACTTGACAGGTCTGCTATTGATAATTCCGAAATGGATGAGTCAAAGATAAATTTATTTGAGGAAAATAAAAATTAAATTATTCCGTAACCCCAAACATTAAATCCTTCAACCTCGACCCCTGCAACTCAGGCAAATCATACGTATTTTCAAATTTTTCAATCGTGGATTTAATATCTGCCTTCATTTCATCGAATTGTCTGGGCAATTCTTCTTGACATGTATCTTCATGTTGGTAAGTCGATACGATATTATCAAATTTATGGTAATACTGTTTCCCCAGCCCAATAAAATTACTGTATTGGGAAATAAAATCAATGACCCGCTGCGTGGCAAATTCGAGGTTCACAATTTGCCGACTGGTATTTACGGAAATATTTCCTTCGTTGGCAATTTCCTCTTCCATTGCACGCATGGCATCTTCCAATTTATGGGAAAGGGATTCCCAATCGTCATTGGTGCGGGTATCTTCCAATTGCACAAAATAACCGACTGGTTTGGTGTATTCCTGAAACAATCGTTCGCAATCTTCCATCATAGCTTGGTTCGCATTTTTTAAATATTCTGTCTCATTTCTGATTACATTGAAATCGGCATTCATGCGTAAGGTAAAATCGAGAATACAAGCGATTTTTTCCATTTCCTTTTCTTTTTCCTTTGAGCTGTTTTCACCCATTAAAACAGACACCAAAGTATAGGTTGACAGCAATAAAAGGGTTGCTTTCCAATAGTGTCGGCAATTGCATATTGTATTTTTTGTTTTTCTTTTTCGCAATTAATTCCTGTGTTTTCTGAAATGCAGGATAACTGTGTGGATTGGAAAGCACATTAATATGCTGGTAAGTCCGAAGCCCGGTAAAATGATGATCGAGCCCCAATATTTTTTCATACATTAATCGGATTAAATCAATGCCTTTTCGATAGCGTACTCTGATTAAATCAATATCCCACTGCGTTTCAAGCGCATCCAATTCTCCCATAAGCTGTAATTTCTTTTCCAAAGCTTTCTGGAATTTTCTGTTCTTTCCAATGGCGTTCTTTATTTCCAAGTCAGCAGCTTCCAATTTTATTTGCAGGCATTTTTTGTTGTTTTTGAAAAGTCCTTTCAGCAGTTTTCATTTCCAATACAAAGTGGGAAAGGACATTTTCAAAAGACATTGAATCTATTGGAGCAGCAATAATAGAAACAGGCAAAAACAGTAAACTGAATAAGCTAATTAAACAAACGCCCAATAACGAGAGATTTTTCATAACAATTAATTTTAGAACAGACATAAACAAGCATTGCCATTGAACGCACAAAGACAAACAATGGTCTTATACTTATCCTAATTTAATAATGTTGTGGGACGTCTTTTACAGGAAGATGCAAATAGGATGGTAAAAAGATGTAATATACAGATCGGTAATCTTATTTTCCAACAATCAAGTCTACCAATACAAAAATTGGCCGTTGGCTGACCTTATTCAGTATTAAGATGACATCTTTTTCACTTAGCATCAGTGAAATAAATAAATCCGGCATTTAAGGCGCTCGTAGTCAGGAAATTCATTTCCCGCTCAACCAAGAACTTCAAAGCGGGAAATAAATTTCCCGGCCACGGAAAAAAAGATGCTGCCTCTTTGTTCAATATAATCCAAAATCTTATAAAAGCAACAGATGTTCGTTGTCTCTTATTGTGAGTATTCAATTCTTCTTTTGTGGCACAGGTGAAATTTATTAAATAATATCCTTTGCCACCGCTCAGTACCTCCTTCCACCGCCAAGTCCATTCTTCCACTGTTTTGTCTCGGCCATTGTCATACCACCATGCAGTATATAAACGATCATTGTCTTTTTTCCATCCTCGCCGTATAAACTTTCATTCCGTTTATTTTCTCCTTTTTTATTTGTTTAAATTCAAAACCACTGCCCACGCCAACAAATACGGGGGTCGTGACTGGCCCGAAGAAAACCAGCAGGGGGTTTTACATAAACCAATACTGCTTCATTCTCTAATTTCAGCATACCATCAGGTGTTGCAGTTTTTGAAAACCCTGACAGTTCAATATGATCTATTTTGTTTAAGTTAGAAACCAGTTCTTTATTTTTCGTGTCACCATCTAAAATAAGTGTGACAATAATAATAATTGAAAATAAGGGAGCGATAAAATTCAGTTCAGCTATTTTACGGGAATAAGCATTAATTGTTTTTATTCTAAAAATACCGTGCTTTCTTTTTTTTCTCCTATTTGGTGGATAAAAAATTAAAGTCCCTGATCCGTCGTGTTGGCCACTTTGTGCCATAGCAACGGGATAAACAAAATCTTTAAAATGAGCGCCCCATTTATTTTTAATATCAAAAATGTAATTCCGCCATTTTCAACAGACAAAAAACCGGAATCAATACAAAAACAAAAAGCGCCAGTCAATCCCCAGACATCGTGCATTGGATTTTCTGGCAACACCCGAAACAATACCAAAGAAAGCAAACGGTTAAAATTGGAAAAAACCGACAAGGCCAATGCCAAAACCATCCACCCACTTATTTCCCAAAAAGAAAAAGTAAATTGTTTTGAGCGCTCATGCTGTGCCAGCAAAACAAGGGACAGCAATAAGGAAACACTCAACATGTTCAACCCCATACAGGCAGCGTCTACGGCAAATTCATGGCCATCCATTATTATCATATTGCCTGCCACCTCCACCTTTTGCCCCATAAGCGACAGTACTTTTCCTGCCCATTTGCTTAGTTCCAACCGGATCGGGAAACTCCACACCTCGGCGATGTATTGGAATACTGGAGAAATAATTATTAAAAGAAAAAACGGTAGGTTGTTTAATTTTCCAATTTTATTTTCCCATAAAAACAATAGGCCAAAACCAGCACAGAAATAAAAAGCCATGTTGCCATTTTCTAAAAAAAGCACACCGCCCGCAATTAAGGAAAGCATTCCAAAACGGATATTTTTTTCTTCCGAACATTTTCTGACAACAAAAGGAACAAACATTAAACCTATCAAAAAAATAAAACGATGCCCAATAAATAATCGTGTTTAAAATAAAATAAAAGTCCGGCTATGATCAGCATAGAAAGATATGACCAGAATTCATTGATATATTTATAGAAACGTTGCAAATATCTTGATTTAGGGATTTTTATGAATACTATTAGCAATTAAAAATGCCGCCTGTAAAGAAACAATGCAAACAACAAGCAAATAATTATCAATACCCATTCATGCGGTTCTGGCACTGCGCCCGACTGTTTAATGGAAGCATTTTTCAAACTGTTTCCCTCCGGAGCTTTTATATCAAATCGGTCGTAGTCTTCCTGTGTCTCCAGTGTCACCAGGCTTGAAACGGGCGTCACGATATATGCCTCTTTAGCCCTTTCAATTAATTCCTCTTCCAAGTGTTTTTTACTGAAATAATTTCCCCCTATTTCTGTCATTAGGTCGTTATAAGTAAAGAGACGCAACAAATGGTCAGGGGCTTTGCTTTCATTCGTAGCATTTAGCAGGCGTTGTATTTTCATGCCTGACTGCTCCATTACAATGGTTTTCTCACCTTCTTGAAAAGAGGGAAATTTATTTTGTGACAATAACCCAAGTGCTTCTTTTAAATCACAACTATGGACATGCAGCGACCTCAATTCTTTTAGTGATTTAATAAATGGGGAAATATCATGTCCAATATTTATGGTTTTAATTGGGTTTTTATTTTTTTGGAAATATTGCCCCATGTTTTTGGAAAAAGCACAAGTTCCCAAGTCGCTTGGCAAGGGAGATGGCCCCGAAGCTTTTGTAACGACGACAGCATTATTTGGATTATCTAATTTTTGGAAAGGGAATACGCTATAATTGAAATGGCTCATCTCATCAAAATAGATAAATTTATTTTCTTCTGTCAGACGAATTATGCTGCCATTGTAAACAAATACATTTTTATCTTTGGCTATTTCCCATATTTTCTTAAATTCTTTTTTCGACCACCCCTTATTTATATCCAAATATATTTCCTCAAAAGTGGAGGGTTCAAAATAAGGCTCATATGTCTTCAACTGAAAAGAACGGCCATTGAAAGAAAAGGGGCGTTCGCTTAAAGCAGGTGCTTCCATACTCATTTTCCAACCCTTTTTATAATTGCCAACATATTCGGCAGAACCGCCCTTATTGGAAAATTTGAATGAGGAGCATTTGGGCATTTTATTTTCATCCAGCAATACCCTAACGGTTTCCATTGCACCGTCCATATCTGGCCCGTCAAAATCTATATTTTCATAAATTAATTTATCACCATCTAATTTGAGTGGCGCAGTAAAACCAATTTTAAATTGTCGGTTTTCTTCTGGAGTACATGGAAAAACCCTTGCGGTTATTCTATTTCCCTCTTGCCATGTCACCAATAACGGGTCACGCCGTTCCCTGCCGACTATTGTTTTATAAGCCGTTTCCGCCTTGCTTTTCGTGGTTAAATAAGCTGGCCGCTCTTCTCCTGCTACCCACAGGGAAGCCGAACTGACCACTGCGCCCTCCGGCAGGTAAAATGAATATATGGCTTCTTGTTGACGGTTCCTTTTTCCGTTGTGTTTTATGACAAATGTTTTTTCAGTATATGCCATCCTGTATTCTGGAAATAATTGGATATTCGTAACAATATCTTTGGTAGATAAAAAATTGCCCGACCACAAGCGAGGCTCCGTCTTATGGCGGGCATTAGAAAGCGTATTTTTTATTTTTTCCCGGTTGTAACTATTTAAGCTTTTATCACCACCCAACAAAGATGCTATGACAATAAACGGATCATGATACCATTTACCTTCCTCCCAATAACCAGCCCTATCCCATCCCCAGTGAAAACTATTCCGCATCCTTGTATTCAACATGCGCTGTGCCATCCAATAATCATCTATCCTTTGTCCAGCCTTGACCCATGCTGGCAAATCATCGGTTTCCAATGGAGCGACTGCATTGTGATAGGCCTTGCGAAGTTCGAGCCCGACATTATTCCAATGAATGGCAAACCCAAATAAAAACAACAATGGAATGGCCGTTCCGACAATTATGCTTTTAAAATAATGTTCAGAAAAAGAAAAATATTTCTTTATTACAAACATTAGTTGTATCGTAAACCAAGCTGGTAAAAACGCATGCAGTGAAATCCCGAAAAACCAAAAAGTCACTGTCCCTAATAATAAAACAGGAATAGTATAAATACTTTGATAAAATTGAAACAAAAGCCCTGCGGTCAACACAGCCACGGCAAAATAATTCCAAATATCAGGTTCAAATTTTTTCCGCAACCCAATCACCACTAAAACAACATTCAGCACTACCAAAAATATTTGCAACCAAAATACGGAAGTGTCAAATACTGGAATGGATAAATTAAGTGCATAAGCACTTAAATTCCCCAATAACAGCAGCATAATGTTGTGAGATAAATTGTAAAATTTTAGCTTTTTCCCAGTAGCTTTTTTGTTATCAATCATAATAGCAACCGAATAAACTATGAATGAAACATAAGCGACTAAAAATTTTGCTGATAAAAAATTACTATTGTTTTCTATTGGTAAACAAAAAACAAACGTACCAACTGCCAGCAATACTAATCCGGTTAAATAGAGAGGGTCATTTTTTAAGGAAATGAGCAATGTTTTCATGATTATGCTTATTTATGATTTGTTGTGAACTTAGAAGTTATTTAAAGTGCAAAACATTGAATTTAATATCTTTTTCAGTCTTCGCTTACCAATACTTTCATCGTCAAAAAACCGATCCCCAAAACGCCCGACATCACCACTGCCAAACCGAGCGACCCCAAATAATTAATGGGATGCATTAACACAGAAATTATATCCCAGAACAATTGATAAGGCTGGACAAGTATATCCCATGAATTCCAGCGCTGGTAACGGCCCAAATAAACACCAAAGGCACATAATACTATGGCGATCCATGTCAGCACATTGGCCACTTTATTGCCTATTCTTTTTTTCAAATATTGTTGTACATCCAAGAGTGATAAAAAGCCCAACAACAATCCCGTCCAGGCAAACGAAAAAATAAGCATGGTATCGTACCACATCGGTACAGGTGGGTGATAACCAACATGCAATAAATCGGTCACGATATAGGGTGCGTTGGGCAAAAAGACCAACCATGCGCACAGCATTGGTATGGCCATCCATTTTTTGGGCAAGCGTTCCAAAGTCATGGAAATCAAATAAGGAATCCAGGCAAGGAATAAATTCCAAATTAAAAATAAATAGGTCACACTTCGAGTGCTTGCAATCGCCTGCACGCTGGCCAAACGACCAGTATCAAACCCTGTATAATAAATTCGGTATGCGACCAATATAAAATCAAAAAATGTGGTCAGGCATAACAGCAAGAATATTTTATACTGCTTTTTTGATGAGAAATATTTTTGGATTTTTTTCATTTTTGGATAGTGATTAGTTGAATAGTGGAAATGTCATAATTAAGAATCCTAAAGCGCTTCCTCCCCCCAGCCCCCTCCAAAGGGGGAGATAACCCCGTTCATTTATTTATCTATCGTGCTATAACCTTAGGTTTTAGCAGGCTGTTTCTCCCCCTTTGGAGGGGGCTGGGGGGGAGGAATCACAGGATAAGAAAATCCCAAATTTATAATTACGAACCATTCTAATCATTAATGCTTATTCTCCTAATTTTATTCATTTCCTCTTTCTCTCAAGTTGTACCAGTTTATTTTTCTCGAAAAATACATTACTGCGGAAAGTGCTATAAATACTCCTATGCTTCCTGCCAACAGTGCGAAATCTTCCAACTGTAAGAGAATATAAATAAACCCGTAAATAGCCAAGAGCATTAAAAATAATTGGAAGACCAGGCGATTTATTTTTAGTATCGACCAACTATACCCCGTTATTAAAAATATGGTGGATAAAGAAGAAATTAAATAGGCGATATTAAATCCTAAATGTTCGGATAGAGAAAGCAGCAATAAATAAAAAACGGTTAATGCCAAACCGACCAATAAATATTGAAATGGATGGATCAATAATTTTTGCAAAACCTCAAAAAAGAAATACAATAAAAAAGTAAGGCCAATAATGAGAATAGCGTATTTCGCCGAGCGGTTATTTTTTGAATATTCATCAACAGGCTGAATGAGGCGGACACCGAGCATGGTATTCCCAACTACGACCTGATCATCCACCCATTGTTGTGGATAGGAACGGTTGAGGTCAAGTACCTGCCAATCCGCTTTAAACCCTGTTTCTGAAATCTCGTGGTCATCTGGCAAAAAAGCCCCTTCGAAGCTCGGTGAATGCCAATCGGAGGTCAACTTCACTTTAGTGGAAGTACCGATCGGTTCAAATAGCATGCTGCCACTGCCGTTTAGCTTCATAGGAATTGAAAAACGGTATTCCTTTCCCTCCCTATCAAGTGGGATTTCAGAACTAACACCGGTCCGAAGAAATTTTGAACCGGGTGTTCCCGGCTCCAATCTATGCTGCTCACCATTCCAGTCGATGGTTATGATTTCCTTGATCCCAGTCATGCCTCGAATGCCGATAGAGATGCGGGCGGCTTCCCAATCCACCTGATCAGGATCGATCCGAAGTGCCTCAAAATCAGGCTGTTCGAATGACCCCATCAAGGTTAAATCCGCCTGATATAGTACTACATCAAAAATGCTCCTGCGCCGCAATTGATGCTCAAGATTCCCATTGATGCTCAATGATTCTGGAAGAAAATAGGCGACATGTTTATTGGCAGTTTTTTGTCCATTTTCAAATTCGGTAAAGGAAGTATAAGGCACGGAAAGCAATGGCCCAATAACCGCTTGTTCCCCACCCCATGAACGACTGACTTCCATTTCTACCTCGCTTTGACGGTTTTGCCTTTCATAGATTAGGTCGCTAATCATAGCATTGGGGATTAGCAGGATCAAAATAAGGAACCCGATAGCCAGAAGTTTTACCGCCACCGATTCCTTTAGCCACTGGCTAATTTTGCCAAAAGTGCTTCGAGATTGTTGCTCTGAATTTGATGTTTGCATTTTAAGTTATTTAAAGTACTTTGAAATACAAAGTAATTGAAGAAAAAAAATCAGAAATCGCCATTCGTATATTCAATCGTAAATTCCGCTTGCCCTAAATCCGTTTTTTCGAATTTTATTTTCTCATCATACCAATTTAATTTACTCGGTTCATTTTCATCGTTATAAGCCCGGATATATTCAGCGACATAATTATGGTGGGCAGCAGATGTTCCATTACTTCCTTCTATCGAAAGATCAACGGTATTGATGATGAATTTCATTTCCCCTTTTTTTAAATCAATTATTTCTTCAACTTCTCCCCGTTCGTCATTCATTGTTCTATATTCAATTTTTAGATCACTATTGGTTGAATTTTTAACGACCACTGAATACTGAACAGTGTTGTCACAAGAAGCAATGCCTATGATTAACAAAACGAAAAAAAATACTTTTTTTAGCATAGTAATTTTTTTAAGGGCGACCAATCAGCTTTAAGGCGCAATCAATACTGAATGGCAATTTTTATTTTTAAAAACTCTCAGCATGCTTCATGAAATTGTCCAATTTATTTTTTCGACAGAAATAAACTTCCCAATAATAACCCGTCATCCTTCCTAAGGTGTAACAAATCATATCGCTCCATAAAAAGCTGTGTCCTAAAATCAATCCTCCTAATTTATAGCTCCTAATGTTTTCAATCCAATCGGCTTGATAAAATTGAGCTAACTCAATTGCATAACAAATAAAAATACTTACCAATGCAATTTTCCATGATTCCATTTCAGAAAAAACAAATCCTGCAATGAAAAAATACATTATGGCGTAAAGGTAGTCTCCAAGAAAGGGGTAGATAAATTCTGGAATCATATCCGACCTTGACAACAACCCTATTATTATTGTAAGAACAATTAACAGGAAATATATTTTTCTGTTTCTTTCCATCCTGAATTGGATTCATGAATTGTGATTTATGATTTAATCCCCTTTCAATAATGCTTCCAGCGCTTTTAAATGATCGTTGAATGCCTTTCTTCCTGCTACTGTTGCCCGATAAGAAGTCTGGGGTTTTCGGCCAATAAATTCTTTTTTTAATTCCACATAATTTTCTTTTTCCAGCACTTTTAAATGGCTTGCCAGGTTACCATCTGTCAAGCCAAGCATTTCCTTAAATGTATTAAAACCTACCCAATCATTGACCATCAACATGGACATGATCCCCAACCGGATGCGGTTGTCGAGTTTTGTTATGCTGAGTTTATCAAGCAGATGTTTCAAAATAAATAGTTGAATGGTTGAATGGTTGAATGGTTATAAAAACCATTTAACCATTCAACCATTTATTTCCTCTCATATTTATTGTACATCATTAATCCGTAAACTATGTGCAAAACCCCAAAGCCAATTGCCCATAATTCCAATCCATATCCGGGATAAAATAATCCAATAATTCCCAAAATAATTTCTGCAAACCCTAAATAGCGGATATCGTCCAAAGTGTATTTCCCTCCATTGACCAAAGCCAATCCATAAAATATTAATGTCGCCGGAGCCACCAATCCGAATTCCCCGTTTTTATATAAAACAATGCAAAAAATACCGCCGACAATTAAAGGTATTGCCAAATTAATGAGCATCCGCCGGGCCATGGCATCCCATATTTTTTGCCCATTTTTTTTAGCTTTTCGGGTAGTAAAAAAAATGCCCGATGCAATGGCCAATATTAAAACAATGGCGGCATCCATCACAAAAAAGGTTTCATACGGGATACCCCATTTCCCATTTTGTACTACATCGTAATAATAAAGCCGTGCATTGGAAAACAAGGGGAGGTCGAGGTACAAATAAACTGCGGCAGCACCAAGCAAAGCCCAAACGCCTGCTGCCACCCCCGACAAACCACTCAGCGAAATAAAGCGGCTGCTCCGCTCCATGAGTGAGCGGATTTCTGTCAAGGTTTCAAGATGATCGTTTTGCATTTTCACCATGAATTGGATTTTATAGAAAGTACTTTGAAATGCAAAGTAATGTCAAAATTATTGTACTCGCAAGTTTTTTGGGAAATTATTAGCTGATAAAATCACTATTTGTTGATTGGTAGTTGGGCAGGTTAATTTGATTCTTCTTATAAATGTCAGATATGCGAAGAAACATACTCGGAAATGAGCTATAAACTATCAACAAGTAACTATCAATTTTTCTTTAGAATAAAAATAGTGTCTGTAGTCGGAGGCAAATATGTGCGGAAAAGGAAAGTGTCTATTTTATGGAAGCCACCCAGATCACCAAACGAAACCACATAATCATCCTGATCCACCCACCACCAGCTTTTGTACTCACCATAAGTCCGATCTTTGACTGGGCGGTGCCAGCCATTGAACTCGAAGCCGCCATCTATTTGATGCGGAGAAATACTCATATTATCGGTAAGATGGTCGAGCGCCTGCCACCGTGCCCGGTTCCAGGAAAACAAGTCGTGCGTGGCTGCAATGGAGAAAATAGCCATTAACAACAAGGTCAAAAAAGCTGCGAATAGCTCAATCGAAAAGTTGAGTTTCACTTTTTGAGTTCTTCTTAATGGAAACAACAATAAAAATCCAAATGGAAGCAGCGTTAAAAAATATCTGTCAAAGAAAAGTACATTGAGCATCAGAAAGCCACCATATAATACAATGGCAGTGGCAGCAAAGGCATTGATCATTTTAAGAGAAGTCTGTACTTTTTTAATAGCGAATGCTTTGTTCATCAAATTGATTATCAACAGAATAGCACCAACTATACCTATCATTGCAACAATTTTCATTGCCCAACTTGGCAGCTGTGGTTCTACATTGATGAAAAAAACACCGTCTTTTAGCAGTTTTGGACCGAGGCCGAGATTATATAAAATGTTCCCATATGGAAATCTATTCCAAATGCTGAATGTGGTTATAAGAGCTACGACCGATATCGCCAATAAGATGATCCATTCTTTCTTTTTTCTCGGCCATTTGAGCAGAAATAAATTTAGCGGTAATAGAAATAATCCTAAATAGATAAACAGCAGCCCTACCCTCTCCAAGCAAGCTTTTAAAAAATTTTCATGTCCCAAACGCTTAAACAATTTAGGGAAAGTGCCTAGTTCCTCTGGTATGCCATAGGTGGCTTTGAACCAGTTCATGTAAAGCACATAGAGAGTTATCGAAAAAGCCAAGGGAAGAATGGCCAAAGCCAAGTTGCGGATATCCCTCTTTTTTCCCAACAACCAAACGAAACAAAAAGAAATAGGCAGCAACAGCCCCAGTTGCCGAATAAAAATGGCGGCCACAGCAAATACATTGGCCAGAACAAACCATTTTAACTGGTCTTTGCTGAAAAATTTCACATAAAAATACAGGGATAAACAGAGCAGGAAGAAGAAAGGCACATCCGTCATGAAAGTGAAGGAAAGGGAAAAATAAAGCGGATTGAACGCAACAACAGCAGCAATGATAGCAGGTACAAAGCCTTTTTGCCCCATTTCCTTGGCTATTAGATAGCAGACTACAATTCCGAAGTAACCCAAAATCAATGTGGAAAAACGCAGCACTGTGAATGAAAAACCAAACACTTTGCAAAAGGATGCTCCCCAAAAAACCTGTGTTATCAAGGTCATGGCAAGCCAGTCATCAAATTCGAGGATTCCCTGTTCTGAAAGGTTATACACTGTACGGCCATATGAGAAATCATCATTCAAAGGAAAGTCGCCTAAAGGGTTGACGAGGCAGATGGCCAATGCCCAGAGAAGCCCCAAAATCGGGATGAATAACTGCCTTTTATAGATGAAAGGAGTATTTTTCACAATTTTCTTAAAATTTTCTTAAAATTTTTTCGGGTTATTGTATAAAGGGCAGTAATTTGGCAGCCAGAATAAAAATGTGCTATCAACCCTGATCACATTAAAGAATTTTCCAAATCGACCAAAGAAACTCATAATTTTTGGAAATCATCCCCGGCAAACGAAAAACTTTCCTGAATTATATGCCTGCCAAATGGCAGCTAGGTTTTAAAAATTAAATGGTAGTACATTTTTCTATTCTGTGAAGGATTAATTCCTTCATAATAACAGTCGGGTGATTTCTTACAAGAGCGGGGCATTTTGCCTGCGCTCTTTTTTTGTGAAAGATTTAGGTGTGCTTTCGACAGTTACTTGTATGCAACCTCCACTACAATTGGTTAGCCACCGACTTTTTTAATACCTACCTATTTTCCACGCCGCCACAAAATATTCGATCTTTGTGCCTTGCAAATCAGTCCAAATTTGCATTTCACAACAAAATAATATGATAAAAAAGTTACACCTCGCTGTTCTCCCAGTCCTTTTTCTTTTTCAAACCATTGCTGCCCAGTCCTTTCTGTCTGTAGAGTTTTTGGAACACAAAACACCCGATGAATTGACACAGTCAGCATTGTTCCAAACCACATTTCCCTATGGTTCCAATGCCTATAAAGTAACATATAAAACGGCTGACCTTAATGGAGATACTGTAGTAGTTTCTGGCCTGTTGGCTCTTCCCGATGACCTAACGAATATTTATCCCTTGGCCTGTTATCAGCACGGTACTGCTGGCTCGAAAGACAATGTACCTTCCAGATTGGCACTGGACGCAAGTATTGCTACCTCTCTTGCCGGAAAAGGATATGTAACGGTGGCGCCGGACCTACTTGGATTGGGGGATCATGCTGGGGTACATCCATTTGTTCATGCAGCTTCGGAAGCTTGGGTAGCAGTGGATATGATGCGGGCAGTGAGAGTATACGCCGAATCAAATGATATTTACCTGAATGACCAAGTGTTTGTAACGGGTTATTCCCAAGGAGGGCATTCGGCTATGGCGCTTCACCGACAACTTGAACATGAGCTTTCAGATGAATTTCCCGTTACTGCAGCCGCACCCATGTCCGGGCCTTATAGCATTGCAGAAGTAATGCACAATTTGATCATTTCCGGTGAAGTATATACGAGGCCCGCTTACCTCATTAATACGTTTATTTCCTATCAAGAGGTTTATGGCAATATTTATCCTGATATCGAAACGGCCTTTAATGCTCCGTATCAACAGGTGGTTGAAGATTTCGCCAATAACACAATTACCCTTACCGAACTTGATGAACAATTGACTATGCTGCTGGGATCCAATGAGGGTGCAGTTATTCCCCTCAAAGTGTTGAAAGATGATTATATAAATGCTGTCCAGTCCAATCCTGACCACCCCATGAATATCGCCATGCAGGAAAATAATGTATATGATTGGACACCAGAGGCTCCTACCCGCCTCTTCTATTGTGAAGCTGATGAAGAAGTTCCATTCGAAAACAGCACTTTGGCCGAAAGCACGATGATCGCCAATGGAGCTACCGATGTTAAAGCTGTCAATGTAAATTCTCAGGTAAATCATTTCATTTGCGCCTTGCTCGCTGGGGTGGCCGCAGTTAATTTTTTTGAGGATTACCAAGTGATTGAAGATGCACCAGTGGCAACAAAGGAAGTGAGGTATGGTGAATTACAGCTTTTCCCTAATCCTGCCAGTTCTGAAGTATTCTTGAAAAATCTCCCGCTTAACGGTGAAGTGGAATTGTTCAACATGAATGGACAATTGAATATGAAGCAATCGGTTTCTAAAGGAGATAACTTATTGAGAATTGGGAATTTGCCGGATGGCTTGTATTTAGTTAAGTTCATTTCCCAACAGCACATCAAGTCGCAGAAACTGATGATCAAATAAAAATTTTCTTTCGCTGCAACAATATTTCTAAAAAGCATTGCCAGAATTGGCAATGCTTTTTTTTGTTCCAAGTGCATCAAAAACATGCGCTTCTCGTAAAATGATATTTTATAGGCTATTTCCATCCTCCCAGACCGATATTAAATTTTTTTTTAATAAATCCCTCGTTTGGCTAAGTATTTGTTTTAAGCTCGAAAAGAAATCTGGTCTCAAACAAGAAACATTTCTTATGGCATTAAGAACAACCACAAAATGGTTGGCCGTCAGTTTATATTATGGCGAACCATGGGAAGAATTCCTGATAAAAGCTGTCAAGCCTTATACTGATGTGGTTTTGCAAACAGGGGTGGCTGAACGCTTTTATTTTGAACGGAACTGGGAAAAAGGGCCCAACATCCGTTTATTGTTCAAAGGCAATCCATACATACTGGCCAAAATGCTCCGGCCAAATCTTGATGAACATTTCCAGCATTATTTTGAATCCCGTCCTTCCAACGTAACTAACCCTGTCTATCCACCTGAATACCCAGAAGAGTACAAATGGCTTCCAAACAATTCAATTCAATATTCGAATTACGAACCGGTAATGGAACATTTTAGTGGTCATTTGGAACACTTGATATTAGAAAAACAATACCAGGCATCTTCTAGGCTTGTCCTTAAAACGATCAAGGAAAAAGCTTCAAGATGGACATATTATGAAATGATCAGCACAGCCATTAAGCTGCATTTGGGCTTTGCTTATGCTGCGGGAATGGACATTTATGAAGCGAGGCAATTTTTCAATTTCCTCATCAAAAATTGGTTTGCAGCCAGTTATCCAAACCAACCCGAAGAGCAAGCTAAAGTTGAATTATCCTTCATGAAGATATTTTCCCTCCAACGCAAGGACACTGTCCCATACCATGGCGCCCTATGGGAGTTGCTAAAAAATTATGAACGGATGGAAGACCAATTATTCGTCAATTGGATTAAGGTAAATGTTAATACTTCTCTCGAAATTAACCTTGGTCTTGACACCCAAAAACTCCGTCCAAAAAAACCTAACGCCACCGTGTACAACGACCACCCTTTATCATGGGATTACTACGAGTCATTGATTAAACTGACCAACAACCGCTTGGGGATTTTTAATAAAAATGAAGGATATTTACTTTATACCATGGCGGAGAGTTTAAAAGTGGCTACTGTGGATACTTATAGTTATAGAAAGGTAAATGTTTAATAAGCGCCCAGACAGAATATATTAAATTTTCTTTCGACAGGATTAACAAGATTTACATGATTATAAAATGTTTAAAACAAAAAGTTATAATCATGTAAATCTTGTTAATCCTGTCGAAAGAAAACAAAGACTAATCTTGTCCATCTACTTACATCGAAGCTGACGATATTTACTTGCCCTTATTTCACCATTTTCAAAAAAGACTTTACAAACCAATCTGCTTCTGATTTGAGGATGGTCTCGAGCATTGCATCGGCTTTATTAGAAAAGAGGCGGATATCCTGAACGGTTTTCTGAAACTCCTGCACTTCAGGCGAATCGCCTTCCACTGCTGACACTTCATCCAAAAATTTGACGACTGGCTCCAATTCCCTCCGCTTTCTTTGTGCAATGATTTTTCTGACCACTTCCCACATATCCTTTTCTGCAACAAAATAGTCTTTGCGGTGGCCAGTCTTGAGCTCCTTGTAAACCAACCCCCAATCCATCAGTGCCCTCAGGTTCATATTAGTGTTGCCCACAGAAATCTGCAATGCCTCTTTGATTTCAATTGCGGTCAATGGTTCGTGGGAAATAAGCAGGAGGGCATGTATTTGTGCCATGGTTCGGTTGATGCCCCACTGACTGCCCAGCGTTCCCCAAGCCTGAAGAAATTTGCCCCTTGCTTCCTGATATTCCATATTTAATTATTTGTTCTGTACGAATCTGCCATGTATGTAAAATGGTTCGAAGCAAAGGTACAGGGTATTTTCAAAAACAGGGGATCAGAGGTTCAAAGTGTTGCCAAGGAAACCGTCGAAATCGAACTGTAAAAAGCCTCATACCAATTGCTGTTTTAGATTAGCACCTGTTATTTTTTCCAAATACATGAGTATTGTCATGCAACTGCAAAGTGGCATAGCTATTGTCACTCGTCAAGCCACCTTCCTTTCATTTTCCCTCCCTCATTTACAGATTAAACACTAAAATTTCTAAAATTATGGACATTGGATACAAGCGTATCTCCCTCCTCTTTTGGCTCACTACCTTCTCATTTGCAACTTTACAAGCACAACTGGAACTAAAACTCCAACTCATGCCCGATGCTGAGTCATGGGGTGTTTATGTGCGTACTCCTGCAAATTTTCCAATAACGTTAAGTACCATTACAGGTTCTGGCCAAGTGACGATAGTTATGCCTGTTGATTTTCAATATGGAAATATAACTAGCATTCATGGAGAATGGATTGATAATGCCGTTGTTACAGCCCCAGCTGATAACCCAAACGCTAAATATGCTTCATTCGGATTGGTTGATGACGATCCACACATTGATTATATACCGGGCGAGGAGACCTTGTTATTTACTTTCAAAAAAACAGGTGATTATCCAGCGTTTTTGTACTTGATAGATTGTGGAACACCAAATGAATCCGATCAATTTTGTTGGCCAAATTCCATGCAGACAAATCCGGGTAACGATTTAGCCGTTATTGATTTAAGTATTGTCCCTCCTCTATTCCTTTATTTTTCCGACAACTATGCACCCAATGCATGGGACTGGAACGACACCGACGGCGACGGCATCCCCAACGCTCATGAAGATACCAATGGCAATGGCGTCTTCGACCCTGGTGTAGATGCTTCCGACCTGTTCGACCCGAACGATCCAAATGGAGACGGTGGCTTAAAATTATCACTCCAACTCATGCCAGATGGCACCAGTTGGGGTGTATATGCCAAACCATTGGGAGGTGTATCGCCAACGGAACACACGAACACGTATGAGGGCCGAACCGAAATTGTAGCTCCATTGGATTTTGAAATAGACAGCATTGTCAGCTATGCGGGCACCTGGGTTCATGATACTTATGTAAATGGCCCACAGGACAACCAGACCCGTGCCTATCTCGGCTTCACATTAGTAGCAGATAACCCGCCGATCAAATATCAGGCGTTGGAGGCCACCCTTTTATTTACCATCCACCGAAGCGGTGCTTGCCCTGATCAGTTGAATATCATTGATGAAGAGAGTGACCCAGTCGTACTGGCCTGTACGCCAAGTCCGGGCAACTTGTGCATTTTCAATAAATTAAATGTCACCGATACTGGCACTACGCCAGTAAGCGAATATTATTACACTGGCAATTACGCAACGTCTGCCTGGAGTTGCCACGACAATGATGGCGATGGAATATTGAATGCTTTTGAAGATACAGATGGAAATGGAGTATTTACACCTGATTCGGATGAAAGTGACCTTGACGACGCCTGTGATCCGTTCCATCCTGAATCTGCTGTTCTAACCTACAATGGAGCAACCATTGTATGCGCTGGAGATTCAGAAAATGCTTTCCTGATGGTTGATGTAGAAGGTTCAATGAGCACTTACCAAGTTGAATTTTCCAATGGGTCTGAAATATTTACCGTAAATGATTATTTAATTGGTGATCAAATACCAGTTACAATTTCTGGCTTGGAAACATTTAGCCTGGTTTCCGTCTCTGACGCTAATGGCTGTTTGGTTGATGAAGATGAATTGGACGGCGAAATCGCAATTGCCCAAGAAGGACCATTAACTTTTACCCATCAGCCTGAAGATGTGGCTGCCTGTTCCGGGACAACCGTTTCATTTGTCGGATTAGTAGAAAACCAAGGTAATGGTTTGATACAGTACCAATGGGAAATCAGTTGCAATGGTGGCGGCACTTGGAACAATGTGAACGAAGGAGGTGTAGTAGGTATCATTGGAGCTACTACCAATCAATTGGTGGTTGCCAATCTCGGGCCGAGCCTTTCAGGCTGTCAATTGCGCTTAAGAGCTAAAACTGGAGACTGTCAGGCTATTTTATCGGCAGTTGCGTCGGTAAGGGCTGAAGGACCTTTCGTCATTGAACAACAGCCCACGGATGTTCAAACTTGCGCCGGCGAACAAGCATGTTTTTCCATAGCAGCTTCCAATTTGGGGGAAGGAAATATGACATATCAATGGCAGGGACAACAACCTGGCGGAGATTCTTGGGCCGATTTACTCAATAACGGGATCGTAGACGGCGCAAACAATTCCATACTTTGCCTGAACGAAACCACAGGTTTGAATGGCCTCAACCTAAGGGCTATCTTAAAAACCGAGGCCTGTAATGAAATGATTTCTTCTATAGTTTCTTTGGAAGTCGACGGACCACTGTCCATCCAAACCATCCCAGTAGACCTCACTATAGAAGCCTTTGAAGATGCCATATTTAATGTTGAAATGCTAAACGAAGGCCAAGGCATGATCCAATATCAATGGCAACAAAGTGACGACGAAACAAACTGGTCGGATCTTAATGATGGCATTTTTGGAAATAATACCATCACAGGTGCTAACACACCATCATTGGTTATTTCTCCTGCAGAAGGTTTTAACGGAAAAAAATTCAGAGTTGTTGGTAGCACTTCTATTTGTAGTGAAATTTTCACTCCATCAGCTAATCTTTCCGTCAATGGTTCTTATTTGACCATTGTAGAAGATTTGCCAGGTGGCATCATAGAATCTTGCGGAGACGACGAACTGGTAATCCTAAAAGTCGAATATAGCAGCCCTGCAGGCATTCCAACCGCTTGGCAATGGCTATCAAGTGTAGATGGACAAAACTGGAATAGTATACAAAACAACGGCATTTACAATATGACGCATCAACCCAATGTACAAGGAAATGGCTACTATGTCATATTGGCCTTTTATGCAAGTCCTGCAATGGATGGGTTGCAATACCGCTGTCGATTAATCGATCTTTCTGGGCAAGCCATTTTAAGTTCCATAATAGAAATGAAGGTATTTCCACCGTTGGAGGTCATCAGCCAGCCAGAAAGCGCTACCGTTTGTTTCAATTCGGGGCATACCTTTTCTGCCTCCATTTCCAATGCCAATGAGCCGAACACCTACCAATATTGGATGATTAGCCATGATTTTGGCACTTCCTGGATGGCCATTCCAGACAACAGCCCTACCGGGTTTGGTGGATTTTTTCAAAATACGGAATCATCGGATCTGACCATTACCTCAGCCGAAGGTTTGGACGGGAAACTCTTCCGATTGGTAGTAGGTAACGACGTATGTACTGCCGTATCTGAACCTGCCGAGCTGGCCGTTGAACATGCCCAACACTGCTACCCCAACGCTAATTTTGTGGATTATAAACTAAAACTACGCCCCGATGGCAGATCGTGGGGTGTATGGGTAAAAGCAGTCGGTGACTTTGCTGCAACTGGTTACAATATTGCCACGAGTGGACGCATCTCTATTGCGGCTACTACTGGTTTCTTTCATAACAATATCATCAGCCATGCAGGTGGTAAATGGAAAGCAGGCAAATACTTGCTGAGCACACCGGAAACACCTGGTATTTCCTACTTTACTTTCGACCTCGAACCGAATGAAAGTGTTTTGAACATTCAACAAGGCAATGAGATCATGCTGTTCTCATTCCGCACCCAAACCATTTGCCCAGACGACATATACCTCGTCCACGACTTCGTGCCAACTGGAATTTTACCAAATGAATTCTCTGGCATTGACCTTGGCAGCAACCCTGACCAAGTGTTCTTCCTTGGGAACGTATACGCAGAGCATGAAGCCGATTGCAATAGCGGTCAAAGCCTTATTGCAAATCCGAACACTGGCAATAATGGCTTTGCTGAAATGGGAATGGGAAACAATACCATGACCGTTTTCCCCAACCCTGCTAATGACTTCCTTGAATTGCGGTTATCAGAAATGGAGAATGCTGAAGCAATGAGCCATTCCATTCTATCTTCCTCTGGGGCTGTAATCAAGACCTTCCCTGGTCAGCCTTACGGCCAAAAAATCATGGTGGAGGACTTGCCGAAGGGGTTGTATTTTATTACCCTTGAGATGAACGGGAAAATAATAGAGGGTAAGAAATTCATAAAAAATTGATCATGGGGTTGCATTAAACATATATTTGCGAAAAGGGGAGCAAGTGCGACTTGCTCCCCTTTTTTATTTGAATTTCCCTGACCCTTTGGTATAAAGATTGCCCACTATCAAATCAACCTTCCTGTTCGCTCCCTTTCTCACCTCCATTTTTATTTTCAAATTTAAAAAGCTAAATTATGAACGCTAATCGCTCACTACTTGCAGGATCCTTCTTTTTTCTTACCTCATTATTTGTAAATGCTTTTGGGCAACTCGAATTAAAACTTCAACTTATAGATCATCGTACTTGGGGCGTTTATGTAAAATCAGTCGGGGCTCCTTTAAGCAACAATACTATTACAGGTTCTGGACAAGTGACAGTTGTTATGCCAAACGGATACGAATGGACAGAG
>CBDCVJ010000066.1:0-78801 GCA_965222975.1 Saprospiraceae bacterium
TTTCAATGTAGGGGCAGTTAAGGAGTGTTACCCTCAAGAAATGGTTGAAAATTTTGTTTCCGAAAAAGGGATGAAGTTGGATTGTGTAATAAAGTAATGGAATTACTCCCACATCGAAAAAAAATGGACTCAATTGGCAGTGAGTTATCTTCTTTTATTACGAAACGATTTGCTATCAGTAAAATTGCTGTACAATTTGAAAACGTTTATCTAAGATGCCTTAAACATCCCGAAAGTATTGAGACATCTCAAAGTGTTTTATAACTTTCTAAAAATTAAATGTCCGATTACAAACATATTATTCTTTTATCCACTAAGTCTGCAGGCTCTTCAGCTTTTCAAATGTACCTGCATCACAATTTTGGATTTAAATTTCTACCTTTTTCCCAGCATCAAGAAAATGAAACATTGTTTTGGACAAAAGCAGCTTCTGTCCTAGGGTATCCACAAGACCCCATGTACCGGAGCGTCGTACCTTATGCAGCTGATGAAGCCAAAAAAAAATTACAGGAATTAGCAGGCAACAACAAAATAGACGATTCAATTCAGTGGAATGAATCAGGAATTTTAAAATTATATCAGTCATTTGCAATAAAATTTGGTCCATTATTTTTCGAAAAATCACCGCATCATTTATTCAATTGGTCTAATTTGGAACTAATTATTAAGGCCGTTGATATGCTAAAAGAGAATGTAGAATGTAGTATAGTTGGACTCGTCCGCAATCCTCTTGACACTATTTACTCAGCATGGTCAAGGTGGAAATATGACCCATATAAATTCGAAATCGAATGGAGAACGAGTTACAATAATTTAATTAAATTAAAGCAAAATTACCCAGAATTAATATCGATCCTTCGATACGAAGATATCTCCTTAAATAATAAACTTATTGATAAATTAAACATTTTGCACGGAATTAATAAAAATAATGAAACTTCTTCATTTGCAATTCATAATAACTCAATGGCTAAATGGCGAAACAATAAGAAATTTGGATTTCAAATATCTGCCGTTACAATAGAATTGGCTAAAACCTTGGGTTATACACAGAATGATTTAATTAATAAGCAATATTGGACATGGCCATTTATAAGAGAATATTATAACACTAAATTTCTAATTCGTAAACTAATCAAAAACTAATGCCAAAGGTATTTCATTTAATTAAATCTTTAGGCCGCGGTGGTGCTGAAATGTTGCTTCCCGAAACATTGCGTGCCCATAATGAAAATGAATTTCAGTTTTCCTATGGATATTTCGTCCCTCATAAAAACCAAATGGTTCCAGCATTAGAAAGCCAAGGCGTAACGGTAAAATGCTTTAATTCTTCTAATCCAATTGGAATTATATCTCAGTCATATTCAGTTGCTAAATTTGCTAAAATGTGGGAAGCAGACCTCATTCACTGCCATTTGCCCCTAGCTGGAGTCTCAGGAAGATTGGCGGGAAAGATTTCAGGTATTCCTATTATTTACACAGAGCACAATAAGCAGGAACGGTACCACCCTTTTACAAGAAAAGCCAATCTGTTAACCATGCCTATTAATAAATTGGTCTTGACAGTTTCCAAAGATGTTGAATACTCCCTTAAAAAGGCAATGCATCGTAATGGTTTTCCTATTAGGACTTTATTGAATGGTGTGGATACAGCTAAATTTGACAAATCAAACATACAATCGGAAATCCGAAAAAAATACAGAATCAATAAAGATGCCCTTGTAGTCGGGACAGTTGCTGTATTCCGGGACCAAAAAAGGCTTGACCTGTGGCTTGAATTAGCAAAAAAAATAGCTGAAAAAAATGCAAATACTTTTTTTCTAATGATTGGAGACGGCCCAAATTTTCAAAGATTGAAAGAACTTGCAAAGAATTTTAGGCTTGAGGATAAAGTTGTATTTCCGGGTCGTTTGGAAGAGGTTAGGCCATGGATGGAAGCGATGGACATTTACCTCATGACGTCTGAATTTGAGGGACTTCCCATTGCTATGTTAGAAGCCATGAGCATGCAATTGCCCGTCGTCGCCACTAAAGCTGGTGGAATAGCAGAAGTGATAACTGATGGAAAAGATGGGTTTTTGACAGCAGTTGAAAACTGGCCTTACTTGCTCCAGCCACTATTGGAATTAGCCCAAAATCCTGCTTTGAGAAAAAAAATCGGAACAAATGCCAGAGACCGGGTCATTGCCCATTTTAGTATAGAACGTATGGCAAAGGAATTGGAAGAGATTTATAAGGAAGTGATTAATGACGGTTAACGTAACTTCTTTTTTCATCCCATAAGGATCTATCCTGTGACCACTACTGAACTACTGGTCTCTGTAGGATGAAAAATCAGATAATGAGAATCCGTAGAGCAACAGACAAAGATTTACCTGCTATTATCGACCTGCTAAAAGTTTCACTGGGCGAAGGAAAAGTGCCCAAATCCGAAACTCTATGGCGATGGAAGCACATTGCCAATCCGTTCGGTCCTTCTCCTGTTTTGGTGGCAGAAGAAAGTGGGAAATTGGTAGGTGTAAGAGCTTTTATGCGTTGGCAATGGGTCACAGACAAAGGGGAAATATTACAGGCTTTAAGGGCCGTAGATACTGCTACGCATCCCGACTTTCAAGGACGAGGAATTTTTAAGAAATTGACCTTGCAATTGGTAGAAGAGTGCCAAGGGGATGGTTTTCATTTTATATTTAATACCCCTAATGAGAAAAGCCGGCGCGGTTACCTGAAAATGGGCTGGAAGGAAGTTGGAAAAATTCCTGTAAGAATAAAACTCAATCGGCCATTTGCCCTTTTGAACAGTATATTATTTAAAAGGAAAATCAGTACGTCAAGTGAATTAGGTCATAGTAAAATATCAGAGGTTTTAGAAACAGTAAAGGATCGGATAGAGTATCCTCAAATAGCAAGTAACACAATTAAAACAAAAAAAGATTTCCAATTCCTACAATGGCGCTATGCCGATTGCCCCATCCAGGAATACCATGCCATTGAAGATGACAATAGCCTGTTAATCTATTACCAAAAGAACCTCCCAACAAAAACTGAAATGAGAATTGTGGACTGGATACCTCTTAATCAAAACAGGAACGACTCATCTCCCAAAAAAGCAGATGGCTTGAAGAAAGCTAGTCAAAAAATAAAACCCCATTTTACAAGCGTGGCTCCAACATCCAACCCCATCATCAATAGAAAACAGTTTAAAGCTTTATTTCTGTATCCATTTAGAATTGGGCCAATTCTTACATTCAGAGAATTAAACACAATCCATGCTTACCTAAAAGATATAAATACATTTAATTATAACTTGGGTGACTTTGAATTATTCTAAATCATTATTTTTATGAAAAACCTTTCTCTTAGCTTCGAAAGCATGAAAAATACTTTCTTATTTGCTTTAAAAGGAAAAAATTTTAAAATTTTATTTAATAAATTCCTACTTAGGTTTTCAGATAAAAAAGGAAAAATAAGCAAAACAGAATATAAAAACTGGCTTCAAGATAATTTAAGTGATTTTGAATCAGTAGCCCAAAGTATCAATAAAGATATTTGGGAAGAATCTAAACAATTCTCAAAAGAATTAGATCTACGTGCAGGTAGAATATTATCGCAATTAGATATATCTATAGGAGGCGGAGGATTGTATCCTTTTTTGTATTTTTTAACTAGGACAACTAAGCCCCAGGTTGTTTTAGAGACAGGCGTAGCTGCAGGATTCTCAAGTCAGGCAATTTTAAAAGCAATGGAACAAAATGGAACAGGCATACTATACAGTAGTGATTTACCTTATTTTCGAATAGCAGAACCAGAAAAATATATTGGAATAATAGTCGAAGAACAATTGAAATCAAGATGGAATTTATTTATAAAAGGCGACAAATTAAATTTAGACAAAATACTTCCTCAAATAAGGTCAATAGATATTTTTCACTATGATTCAGACAAATCATATATTGGTAGGGAAACAGTTTGGAATAGGGTTTTACCGTTTCTTACCCACCGATCTACTGTTATTTTTGACGACATAGATGACAACACTCAATTCTATGATCTTATCGAAAAACACAAAATAAAAAATTTCCACATATTCTATTTAAAAAGAAAATATATAGGTGTAATTCACCCATTTAAATCATGATTTCTTTTATTCTTGTGTTTGGCTTAGGGATTGTAATTGCTAAGGTATTCATAGACAAATATAAAAACGAGTTTACCCACAATCCTTCTATACTTCATGCATTATACTGGTATCATTTCCTTTTTGGTATCATTTACTATTCGTACATGAAAATTGAAGGTTCTGATGCCTTATCTTATATGAAAAGAGTATCATTTCAGATAAGAGGCGACAACTGGTTGGACCACTATGGAATTGGAACTCCCTTTATTGAGTTTATTGGTTATCCATTAATTCATTATTTAGATTTCAGCTTCGAAGCGATTATGATGCTTTTTGCCATACTTGGTTATTTAGGGTTTATTTATGCATATTTGTTTCTAATAAAATTAACACAATTAAGGCATAGATTGTGGGGAATTGATTTTATTATTTTAGTTTTATTTCTTCCAAACCTCCACTTTTGGTCGGTTTCTTTTGGTAAAGGATCTGTTATATTTTTAGGAATTTCTGTCTTTCTATATGGAATAACTTCCAGAAAATGGCTTACAGTTGTTTTTGGAGCATTAATTATCTACCATGTCAGAATCCATATTTTAATAATTTTTTGTCTATCCCTATTTCTTGGTAGCGTGTTTTCAAATTCTGGTATTTCAAATTTTCAAAAGTTTTTGATCATTGCTACAATCAGCATAATATTGGCTCCTTTGAGTAATACCTTTTTAGATTACGTTGGTTTAAGTGAATTTGACGCAGATACTTTTCAAAATTTCACGGATAAGAGAGGGAAAGGGTTAGCTGGCGCGGATTCTGGAGTTGATATTTCGAACTATGATCAAAGTCAAAAAATATTAACATTTTTATTTAGGCCATTGTTTTTTGACGCACCAGGTGTTTTAGGATTAATTGTTTCATTTGAGAACTTATTACTGTTAATTTTATTTTTTAAAGTGGTTACTTTTAAGTTTTTTAAATTTATTTTCCAAGCAAATTACTTTGTAAAGTTTTCAATTATCGCATTTTTAGGTTCGACGTTTGTCTTAGCCCAAGTTTCCGGCAATACAGGATTAGCTATTAGACAAAAATCCCAGATCATGATTCTCTTTTTCTTCGTCCTCCTTGCTTATGCTGATTGGGCTTATAAGAACTATGGACAGAAAGTAATTGGAGACTGATTGAAAATGCAGAATGAAAAATGAAGAATTAAGAATTATTGAACAGTCATTTTTCATTCTGCATTCTACATTCCTTTATGTTCTCCCAATTCATCATATCCCTCGACTTTGAACTCCATTGGGGTGTATTCGATCATGTTCATCTAAACTCAAAGGGAAAGGCATATTTCCAAATTACCAGGACTTTGATACCCAAAGTCCTAAACTTATTTAAAGACAACAACATCCACTGTACTTGGGCTACGGTCGGGTTTCTTTTTGCAAAAGATAAAAAGCAATTAAAAAAATTATTACCTGACAAACACCCTAATTATGAAAGAGCCGTTTACAACCCCTACCCTATTATTAAGGATATAGGAAAAAATGAGCAGCATGACCCTTTTCATTTTGGACATACTCTTATTGAAAAAATAGTGGAAACACCTGGACAAGAATTAGCCAGCCATACTTTTTCCCATTATTATTGTTTAGAACCAGGTCAAGGTGTTGATGATTTCCGTTCGGATTTAGAAGCGGCCCAATACATAGCGAAAAAAAACTTTGGAGTCGAATTGCGTTCTTTGGTTTTTCCCAGAAACCAATATCGACCCAATTACATGGAAACTTTAAAGCAAACTGGTTTTTATTATTACCGCACCAATCCCAATATTTGGTTTTGGAAACCGGTAGCCAGTAATACCGAGAGTAAAAAACAAAAAGCGACAAGGCTTTTAGATCATTATTTTAATATTGATAAAAACACCTCATTTCCTGAACCTTCTTCCAACAATGGATTGACTGCAGTCCCAGCCAGCCGTTTTTTCCGGCCGTATATTAAAAAATTAGATGGCTTTGGAGGCCAACATCTTAAAGTAAAACGCATCTGCAATGAAATGACGGTTGCTGCAAGAAACAACCTCTGTTATCACCTTTGGTGGCATCCTCATAATTTGGCTACCCATCCAGAAAAAAATATGCAGGCGCTGGAAAAGATTATTTTGCATTACCGCTATTTGAACCAGGAGTATGGGATGGAGAGTCGAGCGATGAATGAAATTAATAGAGGTCAGAAGTCAGACCGTTTCACTGTCAGAGGTCAGACTGTCTGACCTCTGACAGTGAAACGGTCTGACTTCTGACCTCTCAAAAAATGCCTAAACTAATCCGCATAACAACCGTCCCCATTTCCCTGAAGCTGTTGCTGACTGGTCAAATGCGTTTTATGCAAGAAAATGGATTTGAGGTGATTATGGTAAGTGGACATGGTAAGGAATGGGAAGTGGTCAAAAAACAAGAATCTTGTAAGCATCAACTAATTCCATTTACAAGGGCTATTACGCTTTTTCAGGATTTGAAATGCCTTTGGTTATTGATTCGGTTGTTTCATAAAGAACAGCCCGATGTGGTGCATACGCATACACCCAAAGCTGGATTGCTGGGTATGATCGCCGCTAAAGTAACAGGGGTAAATGTGAGACTCCACACGATAGCGGGGCTGCCCCTAATGACAGCATCGGGTGTCAAAAAAAAGATATTGACCTCAACTGAAAAAATCACTTATTGGTCGGCTGATACGGTATTGCCCAATAGTCATTCTATCCGAAAATATATCATCGAAAATAATTTATGCCCCATCGACAAACTTCATATTATTGGAAATGGATCTTCGAATGGGATTGACCTGAGCCGTTTTTCAAGGTCAGTCCTTCGGGAAAATAAAATAATTGAAGCCAAAAGAAATATTAATTACCATCCTTCAAATAAATACTTATTGACCATCGGAAGAATGGTTCACGACAAAGGCATTGTTGAATTGGTAAATGCATTTATTAATGTCAATAAATCATTCCCAAATTTAAAATTGATATTGATCGGGGAAATGGAGGAAGAAAGGGCAGAAGAAACCTTACCCCAAAAAACGAAGAAAAAAATAATTAACAATAAAAACATTGTCCATATTCAATGGTCCGATGAAGTCGAATATTATATGGCCATTGCAGATGTTTTAATTCATGCTTCCCATCGGGAAGGTTTTCCCAATGTGCCATTGCAAGCAGGAGCCATGGAATGCCCTATTATTTGTTCCAATATCCCTGGAAATATAGATATAGTGGAGGACAATAAAACAGGTATTTATTTCGAAAAAGGCAACCAAAAAATATTAGAAGAGAAAATAATATATGCGCTTTCCAATCCAGAAGTAATGCAACATTTCGCAAAAATATTGCGGCTGGAAATAGAGGAAAAATACGAACGGGAACATTTCCACCAACAATTGCTTAAATTTTACCAAAATAAATTAAATATTGTCCCTTGCGAAGCGGTGTTGTTATCATAGGTTATTCTGGTCATTCATATGTAGTTGCCGATTCAATAGAAGATATGGAACTTCGTATTATCGGCTATTGTGACAAAGAAAAGAAAATACATAATCCATTCGGTTTTCATTATTTAGGGGATGAGGATAGTGAGTTGGCAAAGGAAAAATTAACTCAAAGTTTTTTCTTTATTGCAATAGGCGACAATAAAATACGTGAAAAAGTTTTTCATAAATTATCTGCACATCCCAATTATAGATCTATATACCACTGCAACCCAACGGCTTTCATTTCAAAACATGCCGATATTGGTATTTGTACTTTTGTAGCTCCTAACGCAACGGTTAACGCATTTGCAAAAATTGGAGAAGGCGTTATTTGTAATACTGGCTGTATCATTGAACACGAATGTAAAATTGGTCATTTTGCTCATATTGCACCGGGGGCGGTCTTAGCAGGAAATGTAAGTGTTGGTGAGCGCTCTTTTATTGGTGCCAATAGTGTTGTAAAACAAGGAATTAAAATTGGCAAAGATGTTATTGTTGGAGCAGGGAGTGTTGTATTGAAAGATATACCCGATGGAGTGACGGTTGTTGGGAATCCAGTTCGGATAATTTGAAAGAAGTATGATAGAAAAAAAATCAGAGTATGAAATTACTGATTTGTCATCCCGGTTATTCTGGGATACTTCTATAAATGAAGTGGATTGGCAGAAGCATAAATCATTTATTGTAGCCAGAGTAATGGAATATGGCAAACTAAACGATTGGAGAATCATAAAAACCATATATGGATTGGATACTATAAAAGATTTAGTCTTGAATCTCAGAAATTTAGATGATTTTAGTATTGCATTTTTAAGTACCATTTTACAAGTTAATAAGGATCAATTTAGATGCTACAAACTCAAACAGTCTCAACCGAGCTTTTGGAATTATTAAAAGAATTAATGATCATTGAAGAGTTTGGTGCCCTTCGATTAGTAGGAGGTACTTCTTTGGCATTGCAGCTTGGACACCGAAACTCAATTGATATTGATTTATTTGGAAACTTGGATTTGGATGACTATAAAATAGTTGAAATATTAAAGCAGTTCAAACAAGTAGAAATAATAGCCAGTTCTAAGTCAATCAAAATATTCATGATAAACAATATTAAAGTTGACCTCGTCAACTATCCTTATATGTGGATTGATAATCAGTTGGAAAGAGACGGGATTAGGCTTGCTGGACTCAAAGATATTGCTGCTATGAAGATTTCTGCAATTACCCAAAGAGGTTCAAAAAAAGATTTTATTGATTTGTATTTTTTACTTAAATCATTCTCGTTTAACCAAATTATGGAATTTTATATGCTTAAAATCACAGACGGTAATGAATGGTTGGCTCTGAGAAGTTTAACTTATTTTGATGATGCAGATGAACAACCGATGCCCAAAATGTACAAGGATGCAAAATGGGAAGATATAAAGTCGCTTATAGCAAAAGAAATAATACAATACCAAAATTAAGACGCAAGACGCAATTGCCATTGTTCTATTCATGCAAAAACCATTTAACAATTTAACCATCAAACAATTCACTTAATTATGCTTCTCCTCTCCGGTCCGAACATCTCTGGCAACGAATGGAAATATGTAAAGGAATGCCTTGATACCGCATGGGTTTCTTCTGTTGGGGCTTATGTAACCCAGTTCGAAAACATGGTTGCCGAATTTGCTGGCGCTAAATATGGAGTCGCTACAATGAACGGCACAGCGGCCTTGCATATCGCACTGCAATTATCAGGTGTTGAGCGCAATGATTTGGTCATTGTTCCCGACATTACTTTTATTGCAAGTGTCAACGCCATTAAATATACGGGCGCTGACCCATTATTAATGGACGTGGATGAAGGAACATGGCAAATGGATCTGGATTTATTAGAAAATTATTTACAAACTAAAACAGAATTAAAAAACGGTCATTGTTTTATTAAAAATAATGGGAAAAGGATCAGTGCCATTATGCCCGTCCATGTATTGGGAAATATGTGCGATATGGAGCGATTGATGTCCATTGCAAATAATTTTCAAATAGCGGTGGTTGAAGATGCGACCGAAGCATTAGGCTCTTACTATAACGGAAAACATGCTGGCAGCTTTGGACATTTTGGTTGTTTCAGTTTTAATGGCAATAAAATCATCACGACCGGCGGGGGGGGCGTCATCGTAACGGATGATGAAGCATTGGCCAAAAAAGCCAAACATATCACTACGCAGGCGAAGGCCGATTCGTTTGAATATTATCACGACGAAATTGGATACAATTACCGTTTGGTAAATGTCTTAGCAGCAATTGGCGTTGCGCAAATGGAACAATTGCCGGGATTTATAAAAAGGAAAAAAGAAATTGATGCTTATTACCGGAGTGAGTTAAAAGGACTGGACGACATCGAATTTCAAAAAATAAAAGAAAATGTTGATCCCAATTGCTGGCTATTTACATTTAAGACACAACACCAAAAAGAATTATTAAAATTACTGAATGGACGAAAACTCCAGTCCCGCCCATTCTGGGTACCCATGAACCAACTGCCAATGTTTAGAGATGAAATTTATATTACCAAAAATGATATAGCCGGAAAAATTTACCAATCTTGCCTAAGCATTCCATGTTCTACCTATTTAAAGGATGAGGATATTGAATTGGTTGCAGCAACAGTAAAAGAAGGAATGATGATGGTTGTATAATTTAATTCATCGTTTTGCACTGGAAAAAAGTTTTTAATTTTTCTTTCCAGCGCAAAACGAAAATTAGAGCAGTAAAAATATAAAATTAGAAATTTTATATTTTTTACTGCTCTAATTCTCTGTTTTAATTTTTTATGCTTTTTAATTTAAATCAATTTATATCAAACCATGTCACTGGAAGACAGGAAAGCCTATTTAAAAAGGATATTGAAGCCAACGCTGATATCTTACAAAAAAATATAAACGGCAAATCTGCTCTGGTGATAGGTGGGGCTGGCACTATTGGCAGTTCATTTATAAAGGCCATTTTACGACAAGGAAAATTGTCCCGTTTATATGTAATTGATATTAACGAAAATGGCCTAACGGAATTAACGAGGGATATCCGCAGTTCGCTTGATTATTACGTACCTGAAAACTATAAATCCTACCCTATTAATTTTGGAGAACCCGTTTTTGAAAAAATGTTTAAGCGGGAAGGGCCGTTTGAAATTATTGCCAATTTTGCGGCACATAAACATGTCCGTTCAGAAAAAGACCATTACTCCATTGAGGCTATGGTCGAGAATAATGTGCTTAAAGCCAAACATTTATTGGAGTTGATTAATGAGCAGCCTCCAGAACATTTTTTTTGTGTTTCTACTGACAAGGCCGCCAACCCAGTCAATATCATGGGGGCCAGCAAAAAATTAATGGAAGATGTGATTTTGGCTTACTCATCCAAAATACCAATAACCACGGCCCGTTTTGCCAATGTCGCTTTTTCAAATGGGAGCTTACCCGCAGGATTTTTGGAACGCCTGGCAAAAAGGCAACCACTCTCCTCCCCTACAGATATAAAGCGCTTCTTCGTTTCACCTGATGAATCGGGTGAAATCTGCATGTTAGCTTGTTTGCTTGGTAAATCGGGTGATATATTTTTTCCAAAACTAAACCCCGAAAAAGACATGCAAACATTTACGCATATTGGAAATGCACTGTTGAATGAATTTGGGTTCGAACCAATGTATTGCACCAGCGAGCAAGAAGCGAAATCAGCGATAATAAATTTAAATGCTAATAGCAAAGAATATCCAGTATATTATTTCCCCTCTGATACTTCAGGGGAAAAGCCATACGAAGAATTTTTCACAGCAAATGAAAAGCTTGATTTGATTCGTTTTAATTCTCTTGGCATCATCAAGGATGCACCAAAAAAGAATCTGGGCGATATCGAAATTTTATTTGGGCGATTGAAAAATCTTTTTCAATCTAATGACTTAGACAAATCAAAGGTGGTTGAACTGTTTGGTGATTTGATCCCAAATTTTGACCACATTGAAACAGGAAAGTCATTGGATCAAAAAATGTAAGAATGTACCCAATAATTAAACGTTTTTTTGATTTTGTCTTTGCACTAATTCAAACTTTGATAATCTCACCAATCATGATTCCAATCATGATTGGATTAAAATTAACGGGGGAAGGTCATATATTTTATCTGCAAAAAAGAATCGGTTTTAAAAACAAACCTTTTAATATTTTCAAATTTGCTACCATGCTCCTCGACAGTCCAAATATGCCGGGAGGAATTATTACTTTAAAGAAAGATCCACGTATCACTCCTATGGGTGGGTTCTTAAGAAAAACCAAAATAAATGAGCTGCCTCAACTCTTTAATATACTGAAAGGGGACATGTCTTTTGTAGGCCCACGTCCAGTAATGCAAAAATCTTTTGAACAATATCCGCCCAAAGTCCAATCAATGATTTACAATGTTACCCCTGGACTCACTGGAATTGGATCTGTTATATTTCGGGATGAAGAAGAATTGGTCACTCAAATCAAAAAATCTGGAAGAGATCCTTGGAAGTATTATAAAAATGTAATCTATCCATTTAAAGGGGAAGTTGAAATGTGGTACCAAAAACACCGATCTTTTAAAACGGATTTTTTTATTTTATTCCTGACCGCCTGGCAAATTGTTTTTCCCAAAAGTGAATTGGTATTTAAAATATTTAAAGATTTGCCTAAAAAGTCTCAAAAACTGGAATTATCCTATTTGGAGAAGGTCACACCACAGGAAAAAGTCGAAATTAATGAGTAGATGATTTGCAGTTAAAATTGATAGAAATAATTTTAGTATTTAGTGATATACACTGTTATAGGAACAAGGCCACAATTTATTAAAGCCGCTGTTTTATCAAAATTATTTAAGGAACAAGGAATTCAAGAAAAAATCATTCATACTGGCCAACATTATGATAATGAAATGAGCGCAGTATTTTTTAATGAACTGGAATTACCACCTATAACTGAAAACACCAATGTAGGCTCTGCCTCGCATGGCTATCAAACAGCTCAAATGCTTATTGGATTAGAAAATATATTCCAATCCAATAAGAAGGAAATAGATTGTATTTTATTATATGGCGATACCAACAGCACTGTCGCCGCTGCATTGGCTGCCGCAAAATTAAATCTGCCAATTGTCCATGTCGAAGCAGGCATGCGAAGTTATAACCGGAAAATGCCCGAAGAAATCAACAGGGTTGTTACCGATCATTTATCAAGTATATTGTTTTGCTCCAGTGAACACAGTAAGAACTGTTTAGAAAAAGAGGGGATTAAAAAGGGGGTATATGTCAGTGGGGATATAATGTTGGACGCCTTTAATTTATATTTAAACATTGCTAAAAAAAAATATGCTCTAAGCGATATAATACCACACGATATTTCCCGAAAATATAATTTACTAACTGTCCACCGCCCCACTAATACTGAGAAAGAAAGCCATCTTCAACAAATTTTGGACGGAATAAAATTAATTGATGAACCTTTTATTTGGCCGGTTCACCCAAGGTTAAAAAATAAAATAAAAAATCTATCCATCCCTGAAAAAATAGTGGTAGTCAGTCCACTTTCCTATTTTAAGATGCTGGTTATCTTGGAAAGTTCCCATAAAGTAGTGACAGATTCTGGTGGATTGCAAAAAGAGGCATACTGGATGAAAAAGCCTTGCATTACAATAAGGTCTGAAACGGAATGGGTTGAAACATTGCATCACCATTGGAACGTTCTTTCAAAGCCAGATGCAACTGAAATCTTCAATGCTTTTCAAATAAAAGTAGATAAAAATAGCTGGGTTAAATTATACGGGGATGGTTCAACCGCCAACAAAATATTGGCCATATTAAAAGATAAATTCTTAATCACTTCAGCTGAGTTAAATTAATTATGAGGCAATGAAAAAAGCCTTAATCACCGGAATAACTGGCCAAGACGGAATATATTTATCCAAATTCTTAATAAACAAAGGATATGAAGTACATGGCATTCAACATTATGATGCCGATTTGAATTCGCGGATCGGGGACCGTTTATTTAATGACAAAAAAACTGAAACACAAAATTTCACACCGCATAATTGTGACCTCACGGATTCTACCCTGCTAATTCAAATTATTAAACAAATCCAACCAGATGAGATTTACAATTTATTGGCCCCATCAGATATAAAGGCCAGTTGTAAGGCTCCTGAGTACACTGGAAATATTTTTGCACTTGGCACAACCCGTTTGTTGGAAGCGATCCGAAAATTGGGGCTTTCGGAAAAAACAAAATTCTTTAATGCTTCGCCCCCTGACCTTTACGAGACAAGCCAGAACCCTCAACAAACTGAAAAATCACCCTTTTATCCCACAACACCACATGCAATTGAAAAATTGTATGCTCACTGGATGACTGTCCATTACAGGGAAACACATAAATTATATGCTTGCAATGGCATCCTTTTCAACCACGTTTCACCCTTGCAGGATGAAGAATGTCAAATCCGAAAAATCACTCGTTCTGTAGCCAAAATTGCCCTTGGGCTCCAGAGGAAGCTATACCTCGAAAGCCTTGATGCTCAGCGTGATTGCGGGCATACTGCTGACTATGTTAAAGTTATATGGTTAATGCTTCAGCAATCCCATCCAGAGGATTTTGTGATAGCATCAGGCGAATCAACTTCAGTTAGGGAGTTTGTTCGAATAGCATTTTCAGAAGTTGGTGTAGAACTTTCTTTTGATGGGGAAGGCCCTGAGGAAGTTGGCATTGTCGTCGGATCCTATCACCCGGATTACCCTGTGCAGACAGGAGCAACCATAGTGCATATCGACCAAAAAAATTACAGCTCCACAGAAAATAATTATTTGGTTGGCAATTCAGAAAAAGCCAGATCAAAATTAGGTTGGCAACCAAAATATGGTTTAAAATCAATTATCCGGGAAATGTTGGCTTTTGATTTGGAATTATTAAAGAAAAAACAAGAATTACTTCGAGAAGATTTTACGGATTTAGAATTGGGGAATTAATTTGCATTTTAGAGTTGAAAAATTTTAGGATTAAATTGCTGCTCACGAGAATTTCATTAATCTATTTTTATTGGTTAATCCCAACAGCGTTTTTCGCTCAAGGCAGTAGTTTGCCTTTGGGCAGCGATGGTTACAGGATTTTGGATCGCCTGGAAATAAAGTCTGGTGTGATTCCAGATTATCACTCTTCACTCAAAACAATAAATAGGAGGGATGCAATGAAATATATTTTATCCCTCGATACTATTTCGTCCCGATTAAATGCGATTGACCGGGACGACTGTTATTATATGTATTGTGAAAATAATGAGTGGTTGGGTGATGATGTTTTTATACAAACTGCCGTTGGCAAAAGAGAAGGATATTATGAAAAAATACCAGGTGATACTTTATACAGATTTATACCAGGATCAGAAATCAAATCAAGTTTTGAAAGTGAACATTATATTAGTACAAAAAAACCTATTTGGAAATATTTTTACAAAACACCAGCTAATTGGTTGGAACTCAACAGGGATGCATTTTATTTAAAAATAAATCCTATGTTGAATTTTAAAGTGGCCAAATCTGGAAATGGTGATGCCAATTTATTTATTAATCAACGAGGCATTGAAATGCGTGGCGGCATAGATGACCGAGTCTATTTTTATTCCCAAATAACGGATACCCAAGCTCGCTTTCCAAATTATGTGCAAGACTTTATTAAAAAAAATAAAGCCATTCCGGGGAATGGACTGTATAAAAATTATGATAGCCAAATTTTTGACTCATTTGACAGTTGGGATTATTTGAATGGTCAGGGGTATTTGGGGTTAAATATTACCAAACATATCGGCATGCAGTTCGGGCACGGGAAAAACTTTATTGGCAATGGCTACCGATCTTTGTTATTGTCCGATTTTTCCCATAATTACTTGTATTTAAAATTAAACTGGCGGGTCTGGCGATTCCACTACCAAAATATATTTGCGGAATTGAGCGCCACCTCTGCCCGCTCCAACCCAGGTGATAATAATTTACCCAAAAAATACATGGCTGCACATTATCTGAGTTTTAACCTGATGCCCAATATGACATTCGGTTTTTTTGAAGCAGTAGTATTTGACCGGGACAATGGCCAATTTGAGTTACAATATTTAAACCCAGTCATTTTGTACCGTTCCGTTGAGCATTTATTGGATAGCGAGGACAATGTGATCGCAGGTCTGGATTTTAAATGGAATATTTTAAAACAAGGGCGTATTTATTCGCAGTTTGTCATGGATGAATTCAAATTTGATGAACTTACAAACGGAAGTGGATGGTGGGCCAATAAATTCGGTGTACAAATAGGCCTGCAATGGGTTGATTTATTTAAAACCAAAGGCCTTGATATTAGAGCAGAATATAATACTGTGCGTCCATACACTTACACGTATCGCAAAGAAAAAAGCGCAAGTTACTCTCACTATAACCAGGCATTGGCTCATCCGTTAGGGGCAAATTTCAAAGAATTTTTAGCGACTATCCGATATCAACCATTCAAAAAAGTAGCTATTGAAGGGCGTTTGATCCGTGCCAATTTTGGGGAAGACCCTGAAGGAGAAAACTGGGGTGGCAATATATTATTAGCAAATGAAACACGTGTCCAAAATTATGAAAATGAAACAGGCCAGGGCATTGCAACTACCACTACCCTGCTGGGAGTTGATTTGAGTTATGAATTATGGCACAATCTATATTTTGATATACATTATTTATATCGAAACAAGGAGAGTGATTTGATGGACAAATCAGATAAAGATTCCTACATAGGAGCTGGGTTCAGGTTAAATGTGGGGAATTTGCGAATAGACTTTTAACAATAAAACTGACCGTAGCCGGGAAATTCATTTCCCGCTCTATCATTCGGGAAATGAATTTCCCAACTACGATTATGAACCCATCGAATAATTATGTAGCAATTATGGCAGGCGGCAAAGGAAGCCGGTTTTGGCCTGCAAGCAGGGAAGCAAGACCCAAACAGTTCTTGGACATTCTGGGAGTTGGAAAATCCCTGATTCGATTGACGTTTGAACGTTTTTTGAAATTATGCCCTCCTGAAAATATTTTTATTGTTACAAATACCAAGTATAAAAAATTGGTAAAGGAACACCTTCCTGAACTTTCTGATAATCAGATTTTATGTGAACCATCAAGAAACAATACAGCTCCCTGCGTTGCCTATACTTCTTTTAAATTACATGCCTTAAACCCAGAGGCCAATTTTGTAGTCGCTCCCTCGGATCATATTATTTTAAAAGAAGAAGCATTTATCGACCACCTCAAACAAGCTCTTTCATTTACAAAAAACAATGAAGCAATTATAACATTAGGCATCCAACCCACCCGTGCTGACACAGGCTATGGGTACATCAAATTTGATAAAAAGAAAAACGAGAAAGGCATTCACACTGTTGAAAGATTTGAAGAAAAACCAGATGATGCAACAGCAAGCAAATACTATCAAAGTGGTGATTATTTATGGAATGCTGGCATATTCGTTTGGAATGCTATCACTATTCTGAAGGAATTTAAAACCCTGTCGCCTGATATTTATCAAATCTTAGCAGCAGGTATAAGCAAATACAATACTTCGGAAGAGCAGGAGTTCATCAATTCTGCCTATCCTCATACTCCAAAAATTCCAGTTGACAAAGCCATTTTAGAAAAATCTTCACGCGTTTTCACCATTCCTGCAGATATTGGATGGATTGACTTAGGCACATGGGTTTCACTTCATGTTGAGAGCGACAAAGACGATCAGGGTAATGTCGTGCAAGGCACTTACATAGAATTAAAAGATGTAAAAAACAGCCTGGTCAGGGCCCCAAAAGGTAAATTGTTGGTAATCAAAGGATTGGATGACTTCATAGTAGTTGACGAGGAAGATGTATTACTGATTTGGCCTAAAAAAGAAGAACAAGAAATAAAAGATTTACTGGAAAGTCTGTCACAATATCCTGAGGATTTTTTTTAATCCACTAAAATTTAGGATTTTTACATACTAAGGCAGACTTCGCACACTAAGTCTGCCTTTTTTATGAGAAACATAAAAATTCAAACCTAACCTCTTTTGGGTAATCCAAATACAATAAGCACCAAGAAAAAAATCCTGTTCATAGGAAACCAAGCGATGGCTCTCTACAAGTTTCGCTTGGGCATTATGTTAGCCTTACAAAATTTTGGTTTCGAAATTTATGCAATCGCCCCCCCTGATCAATACAGCCAAAAATTAAGGGATAAGGGAGTGCATTTTCGCTCAATGAAAATGGCTCCTCATAAAAAGAACCCAATTGCTGATTTACTTTTTTTTATAAAACTTTTCTTTCTATACAAATCCATTAAACCCGACCTGATATTCCATTATACTATTAAGCCAAACATTTATGGGACTATTGCGGCTAAAATATTAGGCATCCCATCGTTTAGCATAGTACCGGGAAGAGGGCACTCATTTCATAAGCAAGATTGGCTGTACCACCTTGTCAAAAGAGTCTATGCCTTTTCTCTCAAGCATTCAATCAGCACCTGGTTTTTGAATGAAGAAGACAGGGAGTATTTTGTTGAAAAAGGAATCGTGCAATATGATAAAACTTTGATTCTTCCGGGCGAGGGTGTAAATACCACTTATTATTCTCCTTCTCGTTTCCCCCAGAAATCTAATCAAGGAAAAACCACCTTTCTCCTTTATGGGCGACTCCTTTGGGAAAAAGGGGTCGGTGTATTTGTAGAAGCAGCCCGATTGGTGAAAAAAGAGTACCCCAACACTTTATTCATTTTACTGGGCTTCCTTGACGATTCTGATACAAGGGTTGTCCCTAAAAAAACAATTGCAAAGTGGGAGAAAGAAAAATTAATTCAATATGTAGGCGAAGTTGAAGATGTCCGTCCTATTTTATCAAAAACAGATTGCTTTGTACTTCCATCCTTTTATGGGGAAGGACTGCCAAGAAGCCTAATGGAAGCTGCAAGTATGGAAGTTCCCTTGATAACCACCGACCACGTTGGTTGTCGCCGGGCTGTTGAAAATGGCATAAATGGTTTCATTTGCCAACCAAAAGACCCCATTGATCTTGCTAATAAGATAAAGTCTTTTATCGAATTATCAGCTAAAGAAAAAAATATTATGGGAAGCCGTGGAAGGCAAATGATGCAGAATAAATTTGAAGAAGATATAATAGTTGAAATATACCTCAAGCAAATAGGTCAGCATTTTGGAATAGAATTATTAGAAAGCCAAAAAGAATTGGAGTTGAATGATTTTGTGGTGTAATATATAATCCTCAAGTTATTTATAGATGACTACATTTAAAATTAAAGTTCCGAAATCATGGTGATTTTAAAAACCACCATGATTTAAATTCCGAAATTAATTTCTAATGTAATTTTCTATAATATTCGCACCTGACACTGAAAATTATCTTTCGAAATCTTGGTCAAAGTTTACATCACTGACAATAATATTCCCGAAAGGGAATATATTATTGACGTTCTATTTAAGGATTTTTTAGGAATAGAACATAAAATATCAAAAAAGCAAAAAAGCAATTATACAGAAATAATATTATCAAATAATAATTCTCTTAAATTCAACGATCATTTTTTTAGCAATCACTTAGCACCAAAGTCTTATTTAAATATTCAGCACTTTCCATCAAGTATTAAGTTTGTAAAGAAAAAAAAGAACAAATTCATTATTAACGATGACCTGCCCATACTTTATGGTGATGATTCCATTACGATTTCAGAAAATGAGGTGATTTGTGGAGCTGACATCTTTTCCTCCACCTTTTTCATGCTCACCAGATGGGAAGAATATGTTAATCATGAAAGAGACCATTATTACCGTTTTTCCGGTCATTCATCAGTGGCTTATAAAAACAATTTTCTTCAACGTCCTATTGTTAATGAATATGTTGAAATGTTATGGAACATGTTAGAACATTTGGGTATAAAACAAAAAAGGAAAAAAAGAAACTACCGTGCTTTGATTACTCATGACGTGGATATTCCACTGCTCTGGAAATCGCCTTATGCTTTCGTGAAAAAATTGGGCGGAGATATAATTAAGCGAAGAAATATAAAGGAAGCCCATTTTACGATTAATAGTATATTTAACACGTTCCGTAAAAAACAACCCGATCCGTTCAATACATTTGACCACTTGATGAGCATATCCGAAAAATACGGGCTTCAATCGTATTTCTTCTTTCTGTGCGGTGGGAATACCAATGAAGACAAAGGGGCATTAATGCCATCGCACCCATTCATAAAAAAGCTTTTTGCAAAAATAAAATCAAGAGGGCACCAAATAGGACTACATCCAAGTTTTGATTCCTATAATAATGAAGATATATTTATTAGGGAAAAAAAGTTATTGGAAAAAGAAGTTGGAGAAGTAATAAAATTCGGAAGGCAGCACTTCTTGCGATTTGAAGTGCCTACAACATGGCAGCTATGGGAAAAAGGCAGAATGCAATGGGACAGTACAATGTACTATCCTGAATCACCAGGATTTAGATGTGGGACTTGTTACGAATTTCCAGTTTTTAATTTCCTGACCAGAAAAAAATTGAAACTTCGGGAAATACCATTAACAATTATGGATGGGACATTTGTAAATTATCAGAAATCCTCAGTAATGCAAATGGTTTCAGAAGTTCGTTCCATTGCGGGTACCGTTAAACAATACAACGGGGACTTAGTATTTCTTTGGCATAATTCGTCCTTTAATATTTTTGAATGGAAAAATTATGGGGAAGCTTATGATGAATTAATCGGGATTATATCCTAAAACTAATTTATCACAATAATTTAATTTCCTCGATCACATTAGCCAAAGCTTTCTTCCAGGTAAGCTTTCTTTCTGCGTATTCCCGAATGACTGATTTCATTTCTTTCATAGGATGGTTAAAATAAAATACAACAACTTTGTCTATATCAATAGGTGAGTCCGACACCTCACAATAATGAGCCCAGTCTATATGTTCTGGAAAATCTGGATCTGGAGAAGATAAAATAAAAGGCAAGCCACGAGCACAAAATTCCCGGTGTTTTAATGGATAAGCCCTTTTTAATCCAATCCTATGTATTGCCAAGCTACCAACCCCAATATCTGAATCATCAAATAAATTGTCGAGTGCTTCGCCCTTAGTCGGGGGGTAAAACTTAACATAATCTTTCAATTCAAACTGTTCCACAAGTTTAACCAACATCGGCAATTGTTTCCCACTACCAACAATTTTAAGCGAAACATTTAATTGACCATGGTTTTTGCTTTTATAATAAATAGACAACCCCATGATCAACCTGTCGAGTCCGTGCCATTCACTCCAATTACCGACAGCTATAAGTCGAATAGAATTAGGAATCTTTTTTGAATTTGAAACAAATACATTATCAATGGCAATAGCATTATTTAAAGTAACTGCTTTAATGCCATATATAGATTTGAAATTCCCATAATTTGTAACTAAGTCTACCGATTTATTCAGTTTTTTTCTAAAAAGAAAATCAATTGAATTCAAAACTAAGCCACTAAACCCCTTTAGTCCTTTCCCATATGGATAGGTCGGCATTTCAACAACTATTTTAATTTTTGGATATTTTCCTTTTAAATATTGTAACCATTTTATAAAGTGAAAATGTGCCAATTCGTACCTAATGTAGATGAAATCATATTTTGAATAGTCAACCTTTTGAGTTAGGATATTATGTAATCGGAAGAAATAAAAATGAAACACTTTATGTGGAGATCCAAAAACTGGATTGTTAAACTCAAAAATCAATCGATCATTAAACAAGGCTCCTCTTGAATCCATCCAAATCATATCCATTTCAACTCCTAATTCCCTAAATCCTTTGACTTGGCCGAGACATTTTTTAACCACACCGATATTCTGCAAATCATCTTTATTTACCCTGCAATAATAGAGTCCTGTGTTTTTCATAAGGTGTACTTCTGTTAGCCTTTTATAAAGGCCCTAATTGCATCTAAAAATCTATTGGAAGTCTTATAAATTTGAAAAACAGGTTTTCTCTCTGCTCCAAATGCACGAAATACGGGCTCGACATTTGGCAACATACTTCCTTCGAAATTAAAGCGCAACCCCAGTTCATTCGTTTTTTTAATAGCTTCCCAAATCAATAATTGTACAGCACCTGAATTCCTAAAGCCTTTTTCTGCACCCAATTGCCATAGATAAGCCGTTGTGCTGTCCCATATTAAATACAATGTACCGCCTATATACCCATTTCCATCTTTTGCGTAAAAGATACAGCCGCATTTTCTACTTAGTATTTCTTGATGTAGCTGGGAAAACATTTCTTTGTCAAAAGGGATGCTTCTATTTTGCCTAATAAAGGTAGAGGCAGAAATTCTGAAAAATGAATCAGTATCACTTGCTGTTTCTATGGCGAGCAACTTTTTTGCTTTTTTGATCATATTTCTGGTTTTGTCCTTCATGGATTTATAAACATGATCAGGATTCGTATTTTCGAAAACATAAGTATATCTTGTGGATTGTTTAAACCCATGATTGTAAAAGGGAAGCCAATTTTCTAATTGTTCTGGATGAATTTGATGATACCAAATAAATTTGGGAAGTTGGTTAATTAAATGATTAATAGTCCGAAATTCAAAACTGTATTTTTTTATATTCCTTTCAGGAATATTTGAATAGTTGAGCCAAACACCAAGATATGGTGTAAGCGGAGGCATTCTAATCAAACTTTTTCCCCAAATTTTTCTAAGGTAATAAGGCATTATGCCAACTATTTCACCATTACTATTTTTTGACATGGAAAAATCCCAGTCATCATATTGACACACGACATCAAGCCACCAAGGTTGAAAAAAAATTGGAAAATTGAAGTTAATTGATACTTCAGTATATCTCCTCTTTCTTTTTTTATTTTCCATTCTGGTTCGAAAATTTGGTCGCAAGTTAAATTTTGTTTAGCGTTCAATAGTAATTAATCTGCAACTATTCAGCAGGTGGGAGAGAGAAAGAAAAAATGAAATTTTTTCTTTCTCTCTCCCACGGGAAGTTGGGTGTTTTTTAAGAAAAGTTGAAAATTTTTCTCAAAAAACACCCCATGCTGAATAGTTACATTAATCTTCCATTCGCTGACCAAACAAATTTATTGCTCCTAAAAATGTAACAAAATTAAATAACCAGAACACAAACCATATTGACCAAAAATTTGAAATAGTCCTCTCTTCCACCTTGTCCTCTACCAATCGGCGTTTTAGTCTAAATGGACGAGGAGGGATAAAATATTTTAATAGTCGTAGATACCATATCAAGGAAAGCCTTTTTTTAGTTAAAAAGGTAACCTTTCTAAACCCTCTACCAATACGGTAGGCTTTTTTCATTAAAGGCTTAAATTTTTTAGCGGGATATTTGACAAATGCATTTTTCGCAAATGCTAATTTATATCCATTGTTCAACGCCCTTTCCGACCATTCAATATCTCCACAAGACCTTACTTCGCCGATAAATGGTCCAGTATTTTTCATCACATATGACCAACAGAAAACCAATGTTCCTTTTACGCCATTTCCACTATTAACAGCTCTTGAATTGGGATAAAAAATTACAGAATCAGCCATCTCTGAAATTGTCTGTTCCTTTGAAAAAATAAATTGAATATCTCCAATTGCAAAGTCAACATCAGGCTGTTTTAATGCCTTAACTCCTTCTGAAATTAAATTTTCACCAGGAATGCAATTTGAATCAAGAAAAACAAAAACATCTCCTTGTGCATCCTGCATGCCAATGTTTTTACACAAATATGGACTTTTATAAGAATTTACTTCCAACAATTTCACTGGATATTGTTCAGTAACTTTGGGACTATTATCAGAAGAGCCATTATCAACCACTATTATTTCCATTAATTCTTGAGGGTAAGATTGCTGATAAAGTCGTTTCAAGCACTGATCCAATCTCTCAGCATTGTTAATTACAGGGATAATTATAGAAATTAATGGAAGTCCATTTTCATTTACAGCCTGACTATATATCTTTTTTTCTTCCACAGGGCAAATGTAACATTTTACCAAAATTGTCGAACTTCAGTTAAATTTAAGCTACCCTACTTAAAATTCACCATTTAATTTTATAAAAATAATTGAAAGTTCTAATCGTAACAAGTTGGTATCCTTCTAAATTCCATCCTGCTAATGGAGATTTTATTATGTACCAAACAAAAGGATTGATAAATGAAGATATTGAAGCTGCAGTGATTTATGCAAACTTGGACTATAAATTAATAAGGCATCCAAAATATATTAGAACCCGTAAGTCATTCGCAATAGAAGATGGCATTCCTACATTTAGATTAACTGGCTTCTTTATGCCAAAACTTTCTCTGTTTTTGTTAAAAAAGTGGTCTCAAAAATTTGAAACCCTGTATTTAAATTATTTAGAAAAATATGGCTCACCGGATATACTACATGCACACACTTTCTTAGGAGGGTATGTTGCTTGGAACTTATCAAAAAAATATGGCATCCCTTATTTAATAACCGAACACTTTACTGGTTTACTCAATGGTCAGGTAAAAAACTGGTGGAAACCTTTGATGCAAAAAGTCTATAGCAATGCTGCATTTCCACTTGCAGTGGGAACAGGACTTAAAGAAAAAATGGAAAGAAATTATTGTAATAAAACTGTAACATATTTGCCTAATTTTATTGATACAAAATTGTTTGACTTCAAACCGAAAAATAAAGACACTCCCTTCACCTTTATATCTGTTGGGGAACTAATACCAAGGAAAGGGTTTGATCTCCTGTTACAAAGTTTTCAATTATTGATAAAGAAAGGAATAGAGAACGTAAAATTGATTATTGTTGGTGGAGGGCCGGAAAAAACAAAATTAGAAAAACTGGCTTTTGAGCTTGAAATAAATAACAAGGTAAAGTTTACTGGAAGATGCAGTCAGCAAGAAGTTGCCTCTTATTTACAACAATCAGAAGTATTTGTTTCTTCAAGCCGATTAGAGACTTTTGGAATCGCTATAGTCGAAGCAATGGCGTGTGGCTTACCCGTTATTTCTTCAGACTGTTTTGGCCCTCGTGACATTGTCAATTCAACGACTGGGGTAATAGTACCAATCGAAAGTGTGTCTTTATTAACCAATGCAATGAAAAATATGATTACTGATAAAAAGCGATATTCAGCGCAAAAAATAAGGCAATATGCCGTAGATCATTTTGGACAAACCGCCGTTGTAGGTCGCTTGAAACAATTATACAAGTCGGCTATTGAAAGAAATCAAAAAAATGTCTTCAAGGCTTAATCGGAATACCATGAAGCACTTCCTTGTAACGAGGTTTAACATAAGATTTAAAGACTGGAAAACGACCAAAAATGGTGAAAAGGTATTGACAGATGAGTGGATGCGACACAGGTTAAGGTTATTTGAAAATTATTGCTTACCATCCGTTATTAATCAAAGCAACCAAAATTTTGTTTGGTGTATTTTTTTTGACAAAGAAACAATGGTAGATATTGAAGATAAAATTCAATATTTCAAAAAAAAGTGCAAAAATATTTATCCTATTTACTTGAATGACGCTTCTGAGATGGTTTGTGGGTTAGTAAAAGCAATTAAAAATAATACAACAAAAAAAGACAAATTTATTATCACGACCCGATTGGACAATGATGATATTTTGCACAAAGATTTTATCAAAACGATCCAAAATAATTTTACTCCTATTCACAACACAGTTATTGATCTAAAAGCGGGATTTCAGGTTCATATAAAAAGGAATAACCCTGAAATCAGGGAATTTGATAGTCCATTTAATCAGTTTATTAGTGTGGTAGAAGACATCACACAGATTAGGACCGTTCTCTCAAAACAACATCTGGAATGGAAAAATTCAAAATCTATAATAAGTATCGAAAAGCCAAGATTGTGGATTGAGGTTGTACACCATAAAAATAAATTATCTCAAGTATTAAGTTATCATAAAAGAACCATTCTTTTTGATAATAAAAATTTTGGATTGTCCAATGGAAATATATTTGTTGAAAACCCATTGCAAGTAGGGATACATAATATCTGGATCTCCACTATATCACCTATGATAAAGGGTTTAAAATGGATATTAAGTAGATGGACAAGATTAGTTTTTATTTTCTTTCGACAGGATTAACAAGATTTACATGATTATAACATTCTGGTTTTAAACATTTTATGATCATGTAAATCTTGTTAATCCTGTCGAAAGAAAATTTAATATAATTCTGTCTGGGTGCTTAAAGCAATTTAATTAACATTTTTGGTTGTCTGAAAATCCAGTAGGAAAGCATGATAATTTTTAAAGTTACCCTCATTAGCGCAACGTTTTGAAAAGGCTTCATCACTGGATGGTAATACAAAAAATTGTTTGTTAATTTTCTATTCATTTTTTTTGACCAATTATTTTTGGGGATCATATTAAACCACTTTTCATACAACAAGTGTTTCATTTTTATTACTTCTTTTAATTCCAAAGTTTTATTGCCCCCATGCAATTCCGAATAGGTAACAGGCTTATTTTGTTCACCTGGCACTAAGTAAATATTGGCACTTAGTCTCCAAATGAAATCTGTATCTTCTCCCTGCTTTAATTTTACGTCGAAAAACCCAGTTTTTTTTAGTACTCTTTTTTTCAGCGTCAATCCATCCAGACTAATTAAAGAAGTATCCGAAGTAATTAATTTTTCGAGCAATTGTTCTGGCTGAATAGTTTCACTTAATTGATAGGAATGGAGAGTATTTAGATGCCCAGTATTTTTCTGATATGATTTATTAGAGTTGTCGTATCTTATTACGAGTTCATAAATCCCATCAGCTATTTTGTTTTCTGCGAATATTTGCCTGGTAGTTGCGAATCTGTTTTCGACATAAAAGTCATCAGCATCCAAAAATGCAATATACTCACAAGAAGCGTTTTTCAAACCGACATTTCTCGTAGCCCCAGGCCCAAGGTTTCGCTGACCAGCATGTTGGAAAAATATTATTCTTTCGTTGTTATCTGCCAATTCCCTACAAATGTCTGCACTCCTATCGGTAGAACCATCGTCTATCAAAATGACTTCTTTTGTTTCAGGTTGTTTCAAGGCAGATTTTGCCGCTCGTTCAATAAATTTTTCAGCGTTATACACAGGTATGATAACAGAAACCTCCATATAAAGTTATTGTAACGGAAAATTATGCACCGTACTGTTATAGAACCAAACAAGTCCTTTATCAAAATCCCAATTAAGGAACTTTATTCGTTCCGAGAACTGATCTTCGTGCTGGCGCTCCGGGATTTTAGAATTAAATACGCCCAAACATTTATCGGATTCTTATGGGCCTTCATTAACCCATTGTTTACGTTACTCATTCTTCATTTTGTGTTCGGACAAGTTGTTAATGTGAACACTGGGCAAACCCCACATGTCATCTTTACGTTGGCCGGGCTTATTGGTTGGAATTATTTCGCCACCTTGGTTTCAGAAGCAGGGCATTCCATCATTAGTGCCCAAAACATGATAAAGAAAATATATTTTCCAAGATTGGTCATCCCCATCTCTAAAGCCATAACAGGTTTGATTGATTTCGCCGTAGTATTGCTCTGCTTTTTTGTTTTTATGCTGATATATAAGTTTATACCGAGCAAGAATATTGTTTTCTTGCCCTTTTTCCTTTTAATGGTTTTGATAACTGGCTTGACTGGAGGCATTTGGATCTCAGCATTGACGACCCGATTTCGGGATTTTCAGCATGTCGTCCCATTCCTTTTGCGGATTGGCATGTTTGCCACGCCGATTGCCTATTCGACCGCATCTGTACCAGAAAAATACCAAACCTTGTTTCAATTGAATCCATTAGTAGGGCTGATTGAAGGAATCCGGTGGACCATCATAGGTGGGAACAGCCCAGGAAAAGAGGTCTTTTTATCATTTGCTATCACCTTCATTGTTTTTATTTTTGGTATATTTTACTTTAACAAAGTTGAAAAGACCATGGCCGATGTGCTCTAAATTAACAGCAATTGTAACTATTTAGGAGGGCGGGAGAGGGAAAGAAAAAATTTCATTTTTTCTTTCCCTCTCCCGCAAAAGTGGGGTGTTTTTTGGTAAAAATTTTCAATTTTTACCAAAAAACACCCCCTGCTAAATAGTTACCCAAAAAGATTAATTTTCATAATTATTCCAAATTAATCGAATCCATGTCCGAGGTAGCAATTAAAGTTGAAAATCTTTCGAAAAAATACCAGATAGGTAAAGCTCGGAGTGGCACTTTGATGGACACACTTGCCATTCAATGGCATTCCATATTTTCCCCTAAATCCAACAAGGAAGATTTTTGGGCGTTAAAGGATGTTTCTTTTGAAGTCAAAAAAGGAGAGGTTTTGGGAGTCATTGGAAGAAACGGGGCAGGAAAAAGTACCCTCTTAAAAATTCTTTCCAGAATCACCGAACCAACAACGGGCCGTATTGAATTAAATGGTCGGGTAGCTTCTTTATTAGAAGTAGGCACTGGCTTTCATCCAGAATTAACAGGGCGGGAAAATATCTTTCTAAACGGTGCCCTCTTGGGCATGACTAGGCAGGAAATAAAATCAAAATTTGATGAAATTGTTGATTTTTCTGGAGTAGAGCAATTCATTGATACACCTGTAAAAAAATATTCTTCAGGTATGTATGTGAGGCTTGCTTTTGCCGTTGCTGCACATTTGGACAGTGAAATTTTATTGGTTGATGAGGTGTTAGCTGTGGGAGACATGGAATTCCAGAGGAAATGTTTGGGGAAGATGGAAGAAGTTGCCTCAAGAGGGAAAACTGTGCTATTGGTAAGTCATAACCTTGCAACTATTAAAGATTTATGTAAAATTGGAATGTTGATTGAATCGGGAAAAACATCCCCAATTAAAAACATTCAAGTAGTCGTTAAGGATTATCTCTCCCATTTTACTAATACATCAGGTTCGGATCTGTTTAGCAGAAAAAGCAAGGCCTTAAATAGGGATTTGACTATTACTGATTGTAAATTTTACAATCAATCAGGAGAAGAAGCGATTACAGTATGTTCAGGGCAATATTTAAAGATCGTGATTGGATATGAAGGTAAAATGCCTAACACACTATTCAATGTCATTTTTAGGGTACAATTTTTTGATCATTCATCAAATAATATTTTGTTTGTTTGCAATAATAATCACAGTGCCACTCCATTTCCAAATCTTCCTCAAAAAGGTCAAGTAAGTTGTATTATCAAGAAACTCCCTCTTAACAAAGGAAGGTATTATATTGACTTACAAGTTTTAAACAATTACAATGTGGCAGATCAAATTGATGTGATAAAAACATTCAATGTCGAGCCTGGCAATTATTTCGGAACAGGAAAACTGCCGAGAATTAACAAAGGGGTTCTCATTGATCATTCATGGATTAATCAATAAACAATAATAAAGAAATGAACTAACTCGCCGCAGAGTGGACAGGGTATCAAAGCATACTTTTTAGTTTCTTCGATGCAAAAAGTCGGAGAATTAAATCCAGCTCTGATTAATAAATGATTCAAAAACATATTGAGGGTCCTAAATAGTTACTTTAATTGAATTAAATCACTATGTAACGCCAGCAAAATAAATTATGAATTACTTGAATGTTTTAATGAGAAGATTTGCTGAGTACAGTAATGGTATAGTTTTTATTCATATCGGTAAATGTGGTGGATCATCTGTTCGGGAAGATTTAAAAAGAGAAAAATTTAATTTCACCGAAAAACATATTTCCAGAGTAAAATTTGAAAAGAATAAAAACTATATTATCATTATTAGGAACCCTATATCAAGATTTGTATCTGCCTTTAACTGGAGATACAAGTTAGTAGTTGAAGACGGTGTTCAAGAAAATAGGTTTGAAGGAGAGAAAGTAATTTTAAAAAAATTCAAAACTGCTAATAATTTGGCAGAAAATATTTACAATTTGGAAAATGAACTCGTATTAAATTTTCAAAAAGATGAATTTTACATTCATCATATTAAGGAAGATATAAATTATTATCTCGGAGATTTCTTAAAGAAATGTAAAAAGGAAAATATTATGGCGGTTCTTGCAACTGAAACATTAAGTGAAGATGTTAAACATCACTTTAACTTCGAGCTTACAAGCCATTTAAAATACAATAAAAAAGAAGGTAGAAATTATCTTTCAGATATAGCTGTAAAGAACTTAAAAGAATATTTTAAAAAAGACTATGAGTGTATTGAAAAATTAAATGAATTGAATTTATTAACCGAAAGGCAATATGAAAAGTTATCTATGTACAAATAATATATGATGAAAAAATCCACTAACAAAATGTACCTGTCCATGTGGATATATACGTGTCCTACTAAATTAGACCAGTTCATCATACCATACCCATTGATATAAAAGTAAATAATACCAACCATCCTAACAAAGAAGATTTATTTACTTTGAAAGTTAAAAATGGCGATTTTTACGGAAATGGCAAAAGCCTATACCAAATGGATTGTTATATTTGAGACAAAATTGGCACACAGAATTAGGACATTAATTTAAAAGAGAACAACATACATTGGTTAATTTTAATAAAAAAAATAGTATAACAACTATGAAACCAATATTTATCGGAGGTTGCGAACGTTCAGGGACCACTCTACTTGCCTCCCAAATTGGTGCATTAAAAAATTGCATAGCAACTCCTGAATCTCAGTTCAAAAACAGATTAAAGATAACATTTTGGGATTCAGGAATCTTGAGTAACCCACATTTTAGCTTCGAAACCCAAACCAATGCATTTCAAGCAATAAAGATCTTGCTTAATCATTTTAGATTTAAAATCTGGAATATCAATTTAATTGCAGAAGAATATTTAAGCGACGTCAGTAACCACACGTTAAGAGAATTGCTTGTATGGGTAGTAAAACAATACGCTCAAAAAGTACACCCTAATAAAGTGCCTAAATATTGGATCGACCATACACCTGACAACCTAAGAAATGTTGAATTCTTGAAAAGTGTATTTCCTGAAGCAAAATTTATTCATATAATAAGAGACCCTAGAGGTATTTATAGCTCATATACCAAATTAGATTGGGGTCCTAATTCCCCGATATCTGCTTCCTATAAATGGAATCAACAAATTAAAGAGTGTATAGAAAACGAAAAGGCAGCAAGCAATAGTTGTTACAGAGTAAGATATGAAGATTTGCTAAAAAATCCGAAAACTACTCTTTTCAACATTTGTGAATGGATAGGAATAAGTTTCGAAGAAAAAATGATTGAGGGTACTGGATTTAAGGTGCCCATTTATACAATAGGACAACATTCTTTAGTAGGATCACGTCCGATAAAAAGTAAGGCTTGGGATTGGAAAAAATCCTTAACTAAACAGGATATTAATACAATTGATTATTTTTGCAAGGACTATATGACAGAGTTAGGCTACCCAATAGCAACAAATAGCCCAACAAAAAAGCCAAGTATATTTATTAAAATTAAGTACCGATTTATTGAAGAAGTTAAGTGGAGGATAAATAAAAAAAAATTAATAAAAAGGAGAAAATCGGTTTCAAGTGAATTTTTCGAATATTATGATTAATCAATCCAATTTTAAATCTTCTTTTTAAATGCCTACAAATAATGCTTTTTTCATCTATAGCTTAAAATAAAAAATCACATAACAAATAGATTATTTTAAACCATTGAAATATCAAGAATTTATAAGATCAAATCACACCAAACAGCAAATCGAGCGTCAGATTTCTTCAGTAAAATCTGAAATAAAGGCAAATAAAAATTTCATCTACAACTATTTTAAATTATCAGAACGGAAATTATACTTACAAAAAAACATTGATCTTCCTAAGAATATATTAGCAACAACCTATTTCACAAAGAAAAAAGACCCTCAACGGAAAAATTTAATAAAAAATAATGACTACAATCTAATTAGCAAATGGTGCAAAAGTATTATCAAATTAAAGCTTTTCGGAATTATACTCCATGACGATTTAAGCACTGATTTTACCAAACGATATGCAAACAGTCACATTCAATTTGTCTATTGTGAATTAGGCAACCTGAGTAATAATGATGAGCGTTTTTTTCTTTATCTACTTTTACTTAGAGAAGTAAATGTTGAGAAAATATTTTTTACAGATGGCTTTGATGTTGAATTCAAAAAAAACCCATTTGATAGTTTTAACGAAAAAAACGAAAACAAAGTATTTGTTGGACTAGATCAATATATAAAGATAAGACATAGCTATTGGATGCTATATAAGATTAAGAATTACATCGAACATTCCAACATTAATATAAATTATAAATTTTATAATGCGCCACTATTTAATGCGGGCATTATAGGAGGAAAACATTCTATTGTTAATTACCTAATTGGACTTACCTGTCATTATTTAATGATACCTAACAACTGCCAAAATCACAATATGACGGCCCTAAACCTTGCATTATTTTATCATTTTGTCCCAGCTAATAAAAACATTAGTCCATTTAACAATATCATAATCCATTCTTTTAACCATCTTTACAAATTAATGTCAACTTCATCAGCTATCAGGATAAAATACAATAAATTGAAATTAGCTTTAAATAGAAACAAAATAGAAAATGATTTATTTTCTAAATACATATTTGGAGGTTATCCCTTGAACAGTGCTTATAAGTCTTTTAAACATTCAGAGGATGTATATATAATTCACAAATAAAAAAGATGGTTGATTACCTGATCAACACCATTTTCCCTATCCCTGCCTTCATATATTTATCCACTCCTTCAATCTTAATTTGTTCCCTTTTTTCATTGTCATCCTCATTCAACATAAATCGGTACAAATAAACGCCATTGGCGAGCCTATCACCATATTGATCAGTTCCATCCCAGACAAAATCAGTTAGATGTGTACCTACCCTAAGTGGCCCTAATTCCAGTTCATCAATTTCCCTAACTATTCTACCAGAAACAGTCATTATCTGCAATTTATAATCAGTTGGAATTTGTCTTCCAGTTAGCGTATATAAAAACCTGGTGGCAGTTGAAAATGGATTGGGATAATTGACCACGTTGGAAATCGCATCAGTATTGCTGATTTGAAAGCTTACTTTATAATCAAATTCTCCAGAAGCATTACCTGAAACATCCACGCCCTGAACAATCAATTCATACAACCCATCTTTTTCAAAATCGGGCTGGTAAATAATAGAGGCTTTATTTTCCCCTCCAATAGAATCAGCTGCAATAAATTCCATTACATCGCTATTGAAAGGAATGCGAACAGGCACATTAGCAATTGTATCTTTTAAATACACATTTAGATAGGAAGTATCTCTTAATTTTAAATAAGGATTTTCATCTTTCAATGAAATCTGAATATATGGAGTTGGGGAAATTATATCTCCGTTAATAATATGTTCACCATCAAAAGTTACGTCCAGTAATGGGTTGCGTAAATCTTTGATTACATTAAAATTTCTGAACAGGAAATTATTAATATTAGTTAATTCAGGTTGATCTTGATCAGGGTTGATTTCTATCCCAAAATTTTGCAATGCAATTAATTCATTTGTGGAATAATCAAATTCATTTAAAATAACCTCCTCTTTGTTCAATCCTCTGATTGTATCCAAAGCGGATTTTTCGATATTATTTTCATCTCTAAATGTATATTTGATCAATAAACTATCTCCATCCACCTTACTTAAATTCTCAATCTGATATTCTACCCTAAAGCTTTCCCCTTGTTGCAGTGTATCAGAATAATATGCGAAATTTTGCGAAGGATCAATCGCAAACTCGGGTACTCCGTCATATAGTATTCTCCAATTGTCTAATAAATGAGGTGTTCTTTCTGGCTCATCAAAAGCTTCGTATTTTAATCTTAGATATGGAAAAGAGTTTGGTTCAATAAATGATAAATCAAGGTCATCGGTTAACACATTTTCATACAAAAGGGAATCATTCTGGGCTGTTGCCTGAAGGGATGTCTTTCCATAAATGGAAATAGCCACTGAATCAGTTGGCAAGAAATTACTATCACTGAGTTTGTATTGGAGTTGGCGCCAGTTTTTTGCTGGACCAATATATTTTGACCTTAAATAGCCCTCTTGCAGATATCTTACAAAGCTGTTTTCAACATCAACAATACCATTAATATCTGCGGCAATTTCTTCAAGTATAACACCCTTTCCTTTTTGATACATCAACACATAAGGAACTGAACCTGATGCAAGCAAACGGACTTTTTCAGCTCCTTGATCCTCCAGTACTTTAAAAATGTTAGTTCCAAACATTAGAGAATCCGATTCCCATTCTTCCGATTTATAAGATGAATTAGCATTTCTTTGGCAAGTATAAAATACGACATAATAATCATCGGGAATAATATTTTCCAAAAACATCATTAAAGTATCCCTGTCCTCAGGAGTATCAGTTGGAAATGCAAAAGTCGGAAGATCTCCTTTGTTGTTAATACTTCCATAATCACCAGGTGATGGATTGACCTCATACCTAGCAGAGTTTGGATGCAACCAAGCAACTTGAACACCAGCTTTATAAGGGCTTACATTCCAAATATACATATTTGCCCAAGGGTTATTATTCGTATGATATTGAGCACCTCCTGTAGCTGAGTTTTTAATCCTTATAGTCAAAAAAGTATTTAGAAATGCAATCTCTCTTTTTTCAATATCCAATTGCACTGAATCTAAACGGTTTTTCGAAAACTGCCCAAATTCAGATTGATTCCAACCTTCTTTACCTTCCAAATAAACAAACGAGCTTTCACTCCAATTATACCCAGCTACTGGTGAAATACTGTCTGGGCTGACCCGCCAATAATATACTTGTTCTTGCTGTAAATTTATGTCTGGTTTCCATTTTAACAGGCCACCTGATTGTTCAATTTCATGCTGCATTAAAAAAGGACTGTCAAAAGTTTCAATTGTATCCAATTGGAAAATATATTTCTGGGTAGCGACGAGTGGGTCGTAAGTTGAGGCTTTCAAGGTCAAATCAGAGTCACCAATGATAGCAAATTCATAAGGGTAAATTGCTTTAGCTCCATTATCTTGAATAAAAAATGGATAACCAGTTTCACTTCCAATAATAGGTGACTTTAAATCATTGTTCTCTTCAGCGGCAAACGGTTTTTCTTCAATTTCATCGTTTGGGTCTAAAGTTATTAGCAAATTGTTCAACCCGACAGATTGTTCTCCCAGGGTAGGCAAGTTAATTTTTATACTTTTTCGATTTATGGGTACCAAAGACTTATTTGCTTTTAAAAGTACTTCTTCATCATTTGGTAGTTTTTGTTTTATCACATATTCGATTGTATCATTCTCAGTTGAGCTTCGACCAATATTGACTATATCAAATTCCAACAAAAAACTATCTGCCGTAATATTGACAATGCTTGGTGTCAGTTTAACTGATGAATAATCAACTATGTAGTCCGGTCCTTCAAAAATGCTCGCCTTTAAGGCCGGGTCGCCATTTAATGTAAATTGTTGCACCAGCGGTTCATCCCCAAAATTTATACTATCCAAATATTCGCTGGTTGCTTTTACAATATCACCAATGGATTGGCCGTACATATCCTCTCCCATCAATGAGTATGCACTTCTTGTATAAGTGCTCAAGGAAGAAATAAAGCCCGCACCGGTAGAGGCAACAAATGCAATAGCAGCTCCTTCGTCATGCAACACAAAACGCTCACTTACTCCTTTGGTAGGGGTATGAATGCCGCCAACGTAACAGCCCAGCGAAAACATAATGGGGTATCTTCCTTTATTGTGGTAATTGTCGGGATTGTCAATATTAAAGTCAAAAGTATTGACTGCACTATGGCCGAAAAAAGTAATAACTGAAACTCCATCATTGATTAAATTAAAAATGGCCTCATTAGTGGATATTTGGACTGGATCAGTATTGGATTTATAAAAGCTGTGTACTTCAGCACCATAATGGCTGTTTTCCAAGACATTGGCCATGCCGTCCAAGCCATAGCGGATGGCAGACTGTTCAGCAGCCGTTGCCCCACCACTTAAATGCATCACCCTTTTCATCCAAGCCCTATCGGAAATTTCAGAAGGTGCATTAATTAAATCCTGATGCTGTTTTACTTTTTTTAAATACGTATAAATTTCTTCAGGCTCTTCGACTGGCAACCTACCAATGGCAATAAAAGGTGACATTTTTCCTTTTTCTGCCATTAATAACATATCTGACCCAGGGTTGCCAAAAGTAGGAATGTAAAATGAGGAGTTAGTGGCATTATTCAATTGGGCTGAACTTCGGACACCGTTATATGTCCTTCCCTTTCCAATAATAAATAAATATTTTGCCGGCACCTGCCAATTTTTTTTCATGTACAACCCAAAATTCCTAATAGGTAAAACATGGCGGTTTATGCCCCATCCAAATTGGTCATATAGTTGCTGGACATCTATGACCAATGTTTCATATCCTCCTCCGGCAGCACTGCTCCTGTAATCTGCATATTCTTGCACCCGATTGACCCCTTGGCCATTGTCGAACAATTTATTGTTCGACAATATTAAATAATCGGCTTCTTCTTGTGAATAATCAATAAAGGAAACTTTATTTATTTGGGGGGGGGCTTTTATGCTATTTTGGTTTAATAAAATAAAATCCCGTTTTTTATTGCTTGGGGAAACAACGGCTTTTATTGTTCCATTTTCATAAATAACTGGTATTTTTTTCCCTTCCGAAATATTGTATAAGTAAACAGTGTTCGGCCCACCATTAAAATTTTCTATTTCAATGTATTTTTTTTCATTGGATGGATTTATGGAAAAATTAAAGATAGGATTGTTGAGCGCATTAAATGCTCGTGGATAAATTAAAATAATATTACTTACCCTTTGCTTATCACTGGTGGAGGCCAAACCATGAAAATGTACTTTGATCTCATCTGTCAATAAAGAATTTGAAATTTTGCCCTCCAATTTTCGCAAATCTATATTGTAAAATTCATCAATTTTCCATACATCCCCATTGAGGGATATTTGTTGCCTATGCGTATTGGAGTTTGTCGCATAACGAACTTTCAAAGTTGCTGAATCACCATCTACGTAGGCATTCGTTGGCTTTAAAATATAATCATTGTCACTATCATTTCTTAAAGGCCCACTGAAGCCTTCAGCATTATTGAAATTTGATGGCAATGAATTGTTATATCCTTCCTGCCCCCATCTATTATGAAACTCCATCACCAACTCCTCCATATAATACGCTTCCTTCTGTGGTAAATTCGTCAAATCATTTTGCACTTCTTCATACCTCAATGGCGTCCCCACATCCGTCCAGGTCAAAAAGTAAGCAGATGTATCCGTAAAGAGGCTATACAGCGGGTTCATCATTTCTTCGTCGGGATTCTCAAAGAGGTGTACATCCAATTCAGAGGTATTTTTTTTGCCATAAAATTCAATATAATCCGTACTGGAAAAGGGACCATTGGATGAGACATAAATAGGAATTTCTTCACCGTTATGAAAAAGCTGATATTGACTTCCCTCAACCTGGCCAACAGGTACGCCCCCACTTGTAAGCTGCTGATAGTCAACCCGGTAAATACCATCTTCGGCAACCATGATCTTGAAATAGCTTTGATCGAAATTGATCCACTCATTGCCATAGAGCGTATCAGTGCCATTGATGATCTGGGCTGATAAAAATCGTACAAACAGGCTGGCAAAAAGAAAGGTTAAAGTAATTTTTTTCATTTTTGGGTGTGATTAATTGAAGACTGGGAGGTTTTCATTTTTGTGAATTACCGATGCAAATTTAGCCTTTTCTGTTGATAAAGATTGTCCTCAAAAGTACGTTCGAAGATGCTCGGCTATTGTTTTGGAAGCACCCTTGTTCCTTTCCATAAAATTTGAAACAGCAATCTTTGCTTGTTGTAAATTAGATGCTTCTTCAAGTCGGGACATAGTTTCCAAAAATTGTTGGGAGGAATGTACTGCAAAGTGTCCTCCCATCTTTTTCATTACCATTGCCTCAACAAATTTGGTATGTTTTGGGCCGTATACGACGGGCAAATTGAATGCCATTGGCTCTAAGGTATTATGGATGGCCTTTCCAAAGCCCCCCCCAATGTATGCTAATTTTCCAAATTGATAGAGCCAAGCCAATTTTCCAATGCTGTCTATTATCAAAACTCGGCTTTCGGGTGAACTTGTTTGAGTACTTATTTTAGAATGTAAAATTGCGCCATTCCCAAAAATTCTTTTGACTTCTTTTATCCTCTTTGTAGAAACATCATGCGGTGCTATTATGATTTTCCAATGTTTGAAACGAAGGTCATCAATAAAATCCTTCAAAATCAATTCATCATCTTGCCAAGTACTGCCGCATACCAAAACAGGGCTGTTTTCACAAAAAGAACGAATAGCTGGAAACTTTTTATCCTGCCCGGATATGGCCAATACTCGGTCGATCCTCGGGTCACCAGCAACCCTGCATTCATTGACATCGATTTTTTTTAATAGGGATTTAGATTTCTCCCCTTGAACAAAAATTGTTTCAAAACAGGAGAGCATTTCCCTGTGCAAAACACCATATTTTCTGAAAAACAATTGCCCCTTCCGAAAAACAGCAGCTATTAAAAAGACAGGTATTTCAAGTTTTTTTAACTCCTGTAAATAATGATACCAGAACTCATACTTTACAAATACTACAACGGAGGGTTGGATAATATCTATAAATCGTTTTGCATTTTTCTTTGAGTCAGGAGGAAGGTAAAAAACCCAATCTGCCAGAGGCGTGTTTTTTCGATTTTCATATCCGGAAGGAGAAAAAAAGGTAAGCAAAACTTTAATAGTTGGGCGCTCCTTTTTCAGAGCTTCAATAACTGTCCTCCCCTGTTCAAATTCACCTAACGAGGAACAATGAAACCACGCAACTTGTCGTGGATTCTTTTTTTGGAAAGCAAATGCTTTTTCAAGCTCGTTAAATACATGCCTTCGGCCTCCTACCCACTTTTCGGCTTTTGGATTGAATAGGGAAACTAATTTTATTGCTGAAAAATAACCCTCCGTTATAAAGTTGTATAGCAATATGGATATTAAATGCATCCAATAGTCTTATCTCGGGTTCTTGAGGTCTTAATTAGAGTTGATGCGATGGGGAAACGAATCAACTCTATTGTAAAATTAATATTGGATATCCTCTGCTGACTCGCCAAGGTAAAATGGCAATTGCCATGCAATCCTAAAACCATAAACCAAATCGAAACGGGATGAAGTATCCACACTACGAGTGTCAAAGTTGAAACTCCTGCGGTTTTGGGTAAATGCCTCCGTCAATTCAATCCCGATGATAAAATTGGCTCTTCTCATGCTCCCAAGGTGTTGGTAACCAATAAATTGGGTAATGCCAAAGCCATTGCTCAATCGGTCATACCCCCTCTTGTACTCCTTGTTCAATTGGGGAATGGGCACTACAGGGTCGTCCTGAATCCTGACTTTATGCTGGAAAAAACTGCCACCGATGGTTGCCCGGACGCCAGATCTTTTTTTCTTGTTTAGCCTGAATATTCTGCCTAAATGTCCTGCTACCTGAATGCCCCTTTGCCTTAACTCAATGGATGAAAGATCTCCATTCGCCCCAAAAATCAGCCCATCTGAATCCCGCAATGAAGCAATTACATCCTCTTTTACTTTTGATCCAAAATAAAAAATTCCCTGTGTTCCAATGAACCAATCGTTTGGGGTTATATAATCCACTCCAATCCCAGTACTCATATGGTTGCCAAAGCGGTCTGCAAGGTCGGCGGCAGATAAGTGGCCGCCAAACATCATGTTGACGGTCAATATACTGCCTTCGTTGTTTTTTGGCTGCTCCTGAAGATAACGGGGCAATTGTGCCATTACAAATGTGGACGCAAAGCAAAATAAAGAAACAATGCCTGTTCTACAGATAATTTTCAGTGTCAGATTTTTCATCAAAAAATTAAAGTTTTAGTTTTCAAAAATATTCAAAAGGTTGACAATCAGCATTCTATTGCAAACACATTACTTACAAGGGCCTTTTTCCCATTTTTTCACACCTGCATTTTTAGCAACACACTCATTGGAGTAAGTTTTTCCGTTACACCCGCAAACAGGGTCGTACTCATCAGTACACGGCATTTCTCTTGGTGCTGGGTCAATGCACTCCCCGCATTTTCCCTCTACCCATTTGGTGACACCTGCCCGTTCGGCTTCACATTTGTTTCCGTAGGTATTGCCGTCACACCCACAAACGGGCTTAAATATCTTGGCGCACCCTCGCTGTGGGTCTATTTTGTCAGTGTCAATACATTGGTCGCATTTGCCTTCCACCCAAGTCCTTACTCCCGCTTTTTCAGCCTCACAAGAATTGCTGTATGTTTTTTCATCACAACCACATACTGGGCGATATTCTCTTGTACACCCTTTGTTTTTATCAATTTTACCAACATCAATGCATTCGTTACAAGACCCTTCAACCCATCGCTTTACACCCGCCGCTTTTGCTAGACAAGCATTTGCATAGGTGACATTGTTGCAGCCGCAAACTGGCCTGAACTCTTTTGTACAAGGACTGCCCGGGTTGATCATTTTTGGGTCAATACACGTTTCGCATTCACCATTTGTAAATTTTAGTACACCCGCTTTTTCAGCTTGGCAGGCATTGCCATAGGTTTTGCCATCGCATCCGCACACGGGCATGTATTCCATGGTGCAAATACCATTGGGGTCTATTTTGGCTGGGTCTATGCAACCGTCGCTTTGGGGTTTATTAGCTTGTTTGCAGGTAGCTGCCATTAAGATGGAAGCAACAACAGCGATTAAATAAAGGGAATATTTGTTCATAATTGGTTGGTTTTACCGAAGATTTATAAATGCGATAAATTGGAATGCCTTGATGGTGTACACCTTGTAAGTTTTATAAGGTGTTTGCCCTAAAAGTGGTGTGTATTATCTAAAGGCTCACAATTTACTAAAGAACCGCTTTCCCAAAACATAATACTGGAAAACAATGCTTTTTGGTAAAATTCCCTGACGGTTGGGCTGGGGTGATATTCTGATCTTTTGGATCAGGAGGTCAATGTCGAGCCTTTTTTTAATAAACGTAATTAGCGCAAGAAAAAATGAAAAAAATGCCCCGACAACAGCTTGAGCATGCAACCATTTTCTTTGTAGGAGGAAAACAATGGCCGCCATAGAATCCATGCATAGACGTATTGGTATCAAGTAAGCCATTCGGAGCGGGCTTTCGTTTTTCAAGAGTACATAATAGTTATTGCGGAAATTCAAATATGCTTTGTACGGCGATTGGTAACTTAATGTGCCGCCGCCATAATGATAAACGGTTGACCGGGGGGTGAACATGATTTTGTAACCTGCACGTTTCATTCGCCAACAAAGGTCAATCTCTTCCATATGAGCAAAAAAATCATTGTCAAACCCTCCAAACACTTTGAACAATGGCCCCCTGATGGCCATGCACGCACCCGATGCCCAAAATATTTCAGCAACCTGATCATATTGGCCTTTATCTTTTTCCACAGTATCAATAATCCGTCCTCGACAAAATGGATAGCCTAAAAAGTCTATCCATCCACCAGCCGCACCGGCATGTTCAAAGTAGTCTGGCTCCCGAAACGACATGATCTTGGGCTGCACAGCAGCAATGTTTTTATTCGACTCAAGCAATTTTACAATCGGTTCCAGCCATCCTTCAGGTACTTTGACATCAGAATTGAGTAAGACAAAATAGTCTTCTTCCAAATTTTGCAATGCCATATTGTAACCCTTTGCAAAACCATGATTTTGCTTCAATTCGATGAGAGGTACTTCGGGAAAACGCTGCTTAAGAAAAGCAACTGACTCATCCCTACTGGCATTGTCGGCAACATAGACCTTGCAATTCGGATAGGATGTGTTGAGGGCGTAAGGCAAGTATTTTTCCAACAACTTTATGCCATTGTAATTCAAAATCACCACAGCGACGGAAGGCAGTGCATGAGATTCCCAATTGGCAAGGATATTATCTGCACGGAGCAAACAAGCTTCCACTCGTTCCTGATCTTTTGAGATTTGGGTCTTTAATTCTTCAAGGCTTTCCAGTTTTTTGTCTTCCCTGATAAAATCCACCAATTCCACCTTCACCACGTCTTCGTAAATGGTTTTATTGAATTCAAAAATATTGACCTCGATGGTTTTGCCCGGCAGGTTTTTTAAAGTGGGCCGATTGCCGATGTAGAGCATGGCCTTGTGCCTCTCGCCGTCATAATTGGCATAAGCAGCATAAACACCATCCTTTGGTATAAGCTTGTGCTTTTCTGTCAATTCAAGGTTTGCGGTCGGAAAGCCAATCTGGTTCCCAATCTGCTGGCCTTTCACCACTTTTCCGGTCAGTGTAAAAAAATGGTTCATCAAGGTCGAGGCATTGGCCACATCACCTTTTTCCAATGACTCCCTAATCTTGGTTGAACTCACCGCAATTTCGTTGACTTCTTTTTTCGCAATTTCAACTACTTTATATCCACCTGATTTTTCATGCCATTTCAAATAATTTATATCGCCTCTTCGGTTCATGCCAAAGCGGTGGTCATATCCAATCACAATATGGTGTGGCTGGAATTTTTGCACAAGGAAACGCTGAATATACTCATCTGCACTTTGTTGGGAAAACTCAATGGTGAATGGGGCAATGACCAAATGATCTATGCCATATTTTTTAAACAGCCCTACTTTCTCCTCAGTAGTCGTAATGAGCTTTAAGGAAGTATCCTTAGGGTAAACAATTTGGCGAGGATGGGGATGAAAGGTGATCGCAATACTTTCACCTCCATTTGCGATGGCCAAATCTTTTACCTTCCTCAATATTTTTTGATGACCGATATGGACGCCGTCAAATGACCCGATCGTAATGACCGCATTACGGAAGGATGGCAGGTTGGTCAGGTCTCTATGCACTCTCATGCGGCAAATGTACGTGGTGATTCGGTTTTGGGGAATTTTTTTTGAATGTGAAATGAAAGCTTCATCTGTTCTGGAATCTTGACTCGAATCTTGTTTTGTATTTTTTTGACTTGACCTGCTCATTTCATTTTTGTAATCTTATAGAACAGGCTGTAACCTTCATTATTAATCTGAAGAAAATATAACCCTGAAGGCAAATTAGAAACATTTACCTCCTCAACTTTTTCCTCGACCAAAATCCTTTGCAAAAATTGACCCTTCAAATCTAAGAGGGAAATGATAGTACCGCTCAAGGGCATTTCCAAAAATGAAACATATATCAGTTCATAAGCTGGGTTTGGGTAAACGGCTGCCATAGGGAACAAAACCTCCTCCCTTGAAGTATTTGGCATTTCAATATAAATCTCTCGACTTGTTGTACTCCCACATCCATCATTGGCTACTGTAAGTTCAACTTGAAATAAACCACCTGTCGAATATGTATGGACAGGGCTAAATTCAGAAGATGTACTCCCATCCCCAAAATCCCAAATCTGATAACTGCCTGATATGGAATTATTAGTAAATAAGACAGTCGAATAATTAACCGCATCTATTGAAAATTCAAAATCTGCGATTGGTACTGCAAAGACTTCGATAAAGTCTTCCAGAAATATTGTGTTTTCGCCTGTTGAATTTTCAACGGTTAGTTCCACGTCATAAACCCCTGGAATTGAATACGTGACAGTGGGGTTTTGCATTGTTGATGTAGGAGGGCTTCCACCCTCAAACTCCCAATTGTAGGACTGAATATTCTGGCCAAAAGATTGATCCTGGAATTGGACAGTGCTCGGCACACAAGGGTTGTCGAAATTGGCGCCGAAAGCTGCAATGGGCAATCCTCCTACCTCAATTGACTGAGTTGTTGAAATTTCACCACAACCATTTATTGCTGTAAGAGTAACATCATACTGACCATCGACAGTATAGGTATGCTCAGGGCTAAATTCGCTACTCATCATACCATCTCCAAAATCCCAGACATAGGAAGTTCCATTTACAGAATTATTTTCAAATTGATATTGGTTGTTGCCTAAAAAATTATAGTCAAAACTTGCAATCGGGGCTGGTTCTACTGTCAATTCGGCTTCAAGCGAAATCAGCCCAGAAGAACACGGGCCACTGACAATGCACCTAAATAAAAAGCCATTTTGAGTTAATAATGGGTCACTGACTTCAAGGATAGCTGTGTTTTCCCCAACATAGCCAGCCCCCGCATTTATATCCATCCATCCACTGCCTTCATTTACCTGCCACTGGTATTCCAATAAAACACCTTCTACTAAAAATTCAAAAGATGCGACATTATTTTCACAGGTAACTAAACCAACAGGCTGACTGAGAACGGCAGTAACAGTAGTTTCTACATCAGATGAGGGAATCCCTTCGAAAGGACTTGGAAAACCAGGATCTCCTGCACTTGCTCCATTGGAAGGATTGCTGCATTGGCTTGAGGCAGTCATGTTTTTTCCTGCCTGACCTCCAGCTAGGTCAATGCTGAGGTTATTTGAATTATTTGCAACAAACCTTCCGCCGCCGCCGCCACCGCCGGGACCTATGCACCTATCTGAAGGGTTTTCGACATCTCCTCCGTTGCCGCCCTTTGCACTTACATTTAGCAGATCATTTATTTGATTGACGGCCAAAACAATTGTTCCCCCCGCACCACCACCACTGGCCCCATCTCCAACGGAATTGTCGGAACTGATTCCGTTAGCAAGGACGGGATATCCATTCGCAGTAATATTATTGGCCAAAATGATGGCAAGGCCACCACCGTTTCCGCCATCAGTTCCAGGAGCATTATTGTCATGACCTGCGCCACCGCCGCCGCCTAAGAAAAACCGATCATTTTCAACTGGGATTGGCTTTCCGCCTTCACCTGGGTATTCCCCATTGCAATTGAAACCCGGTGTGCTTAGTTCCCCTCCCTTTCCAGCTTGGGCAACATTGGCTCCGCCACCGCCACCTGAGTTGTGGTCATTACCGCCACCGCCACCATTTGCCTGTGCGCCCCTCCCCTGCTCCTTTCCTGCTATTAAGGCGGCAATCCCTTCTCCTTTTGGAGATCCTCGCCAACTGGAAATGTCATAATGATAGTCATCGGCAGAGGTCAAAAAATTGCAATCGCTGGGAAGTGAGTTCGCCGACCCACCTCGAAAACCTTTTCCACTAACATCAACTGGAGCTTCTAAAATAAGATTTTCCAATACCTGCATGGCTATCACTCCGCCTTTCGAACCGTCCCAAGACATAGCTTTTAAAGTATCCGTTATTACCACATTGTCATATACAGGAAAAGAAACCAGTTGAACGGCGCCCGTCACGTCATATTCATTTATCAAAAGGAATTTTAAGGTTATTACATTTCCTGCAATTGCAACGATCTCATTTTTTTCAAACAGACCAGCGCTTCCCAAATTTTCGATCTCCCCAAAGTCACTGGAATTGGATTGGTTAATGACTGCACCTTTCATTTGCATCAGCAATACTTCATCATCTATTTCAAAATTGGAGGCATTGTCAACGGTTATTTTGCTTTCACAAGTATCAATGCTGATAACTGAAGCATATTGATTGATGATGCCCAACAAAGGTGTTTGAGAAACAATTATTGAAATTGGATGAAGAAAAAGAATGGTCAGAAAAACAAGCCTTAACCTTCTTAAGGTATTAATATTCATCGAATCCTTAGGCTGTGTTGTTTTACTTGGCGAGTTAGATGAGCAACAACAAATCGGTTTTTGATAAATAAATTTCATGGAAATGTTGGATTAAGGAATAAAAAACTACTTTTGCGCCCGCTTAATCCCACAGCTTGTTTATCAAGGTAAGTGGGGATGTTTTAACATAAGCTGGAAAAACCTGAAATTTAGTTTTTTGAAAGCCAAAGATCGGGATTGCCCAGCAACAACATTTAAAAAATGGCTGTCAAAATCAGACTGCAAAGAAAAGGTAAAAAAGGGAAACCTTTTTATCACATCGTTATCGCCGATGCACGGTCACCCCGTGATGGGCGCTTCATTGAAAAAATCGGGACTTATAACCCTTTGACTGTTCCCGCCACCATTGACCTGGATCGGGACAAAGCTTTTGATTGGCTTGGTAAAGGCGCCCAACCAACTGACACTGTGCGTGCCATCCTCCGCTTCAAAGGACTCGGCTATAGGAAACACCTCCAAAGAGGTGTCAAAAAGGGTGCTCTCACCCAAGAGCAGGCCGATACAATGTACAATGACTGGATAGAAGCCAAAGAAGCGAAAGTTGCCAAACGCCGTGAAAAAGCATTGGAAGAAAAAAGGGCATGGCATGCCAAAGTGGCTGGACTGGATATTCCATTCAAAGCGGCGGAAAAAGTTGTACCGAGTGTTGAAGTGAAAGAAGCTGAAGCCCCAGCTGTTGAGGCAGAAGCTGCTGCTGCTGAAGAAGCGAAAGGCGAAGAGGAGTAGTTCAATGTTGTATTAATAAAAAAGCCTTCATTCGAATTCGAATGAAGGCTTTTTTATTAATTGATATACCTAATCAATTCAACAACTCATACACACCTGCAATCCCTTGTCCGCCGCCAACACAAGCGGTCACCATTCCATATTTTTGCTTACGGCGGCGCATTTCATTAAATAATTGAGTGGAGAGTTTTGCACCTGTGCAACCAAGGGGGTGGCCAAGGGCGATGGCCCCTCCATTTACATTCACTATCTCCGGATTTAGATGTGCTTCCTGAATAACCGCCAATGCTTGTGCCGCAAAGGCTTCATTCAGTTCTATTTGCTCAATATCATCCAATTTCAAACCACCCTGTTTCAGCGCCTTTGGGATGGCTGCGCATGGGCCAATCCCCATATAAAGCGGCTCGACACCTGCCACTGAGCAACTAACCAAACGGGCAATTGGTTCGAGGTTCAACTGCTTGACCAAATCTTCACTCATGACAAGCACAAAAGCTGCTCCGTCGGAAGTCTGAGAGGCATTACCCGCGGTAACGATCCCGCCTTTTTTGAAAACAGGCCTCAACTTGGCCAACCCTTCAATGGAGGTGTCACGTCGAACACCTTCATCCATTGCTACAGTATGTTCCTTTTCTTGACGCTTATTGTCTTTCACAAAAACTTCCTTAACGGTAACTGGAACTATCTCATCATTGAAATAACCTGAATCAATGGCATGGGCAGCTTTTTTATGTGAGTTGTATGAGAACTCATCTGAAGCCTCCCTTGTAATGCCGTATTTGACCGCAACAGCTTCAGCAGTGTTTCCCATTCCAGTGACATATTCTGGCGTCGTGCTGGCCACTTTATAACTAGGTGACATTTTATAACCTGTCATCGGAATCATGCTCATGCTTTCCGTGCCGCCGGCTATGTAGCATTGTCCCATACCTGCACGGATTTTCGCTACAGCAATGGAAATGGTCTCCAAACCTGATGCACAATAACGGTTGACCGTCATGCCAGGCACTGATTTGCCCAAGGCACGGACAGAGATCATGCGGCCAATTTGAAGCCCTTGTTCTCCTTCTGGATTGGCACAGCCGACTATAAGATCGTCAACAAGGGCGGGGTCAAAACCAGGTGTATTTTTTACCATGTGTTCAATTACATCGACAGCGAGGTCATCAGAACGATAGTTTTTGAAGCCACCCTTTTTTGCTTTTCCGACGGCACTTCTATATGCTTTTACAATATATGCTTCCATATTTTTTTTGATTGTTAGTTGTTAATTGTTGGTTGTTAGTTGCGGAGTGGTTTGTTGGTTGTCAGCATGTGTTGGATACGTTCAAGTGTCTTTTGCTCGCCACAAAGACTTAAGAATGCCTCTCTTTCGAGGTCTACCAAGTACCTCTCGGATACTTTTTGCTGCCCTGTCAAGTCCCCACCGCAAAGCACCCAAGCAACTTTCTTGGCAATTTTTATATCATGCTCACTGGCATAATTTCCGAGTTTCAGTTCATTTGCTGCCACATAAAGTGAAGCCAATCCTGAACGTCCTAAAACAGTAACATCTTCCCGCATCACAGGTTGAACGTAACCATCAGCCAACTCAAGTACTTTCACCTTTGCTTCCGCAATGTTCCGCTGTGTATTCATAATTACATGGTCTTTGGCATGTTGCATATATCCGAGATTGTAAGCCTCATGAGCTGAAGTTGCCACTGATGCCAAGGCAATTGTTTTAAACCGTTCGATCAGAGAAGGCACCTGAACATCACCCTCAAAAAAGGAATCGGATAGACGGACGGCAAATTCCTTCGTCCCAGCACCCCCCGGTATTAAACCAACCCCAACTTCTACCAAACCAATATAACTTTCAGCCGCAACGGCAGCGGCATCACAATGCATTAATGTTTCACATGCCCCTCCAAAAACATAGCCTTGAGTTGCAATAACTACAGGAACACTTGAAAATCGGCACCGCATGACTGTGTCTTGAAAAAGTTTTACGGCCATATTCAGTTGATCAAAATCCTGCTGATAGGCCATCATACCGATCATCATCAAATTGGCGCCAACGGAAAAGTTTTTGGCATTGTTTCCAATGACCAATCCCTTCCAATCCCCTTCTTCCACTATTCTGATAGACTCATTCATGCCATTGAGCACGCCCTCGCCAATGGAATTGGCCTTGCTCTGAAATTCAAGACAAAGCACGCCCTCGCCAATATCGTGAAGGGTTACTTCAGAGTTTTTGTAAACGGGTGCTTGTTCTCTCAAGGTATCCAGAATTATAAATTCTTCTGTACCAGGTACAACTTTATAAGACTTTGAAGAAGCATCATAGTATAAGCGTTGGCCGTTCTCCGTTTTATAAAAAGACTCAGCACCAGAAGCTATCATATCTTTTATCCAATCAGCTATTTTCTCACCTTGGGCTTCTGCTGCTTCAACGCCCTCTTTTAAGCCAATTATGTCCCAATACTCAAATGGTCCATAGTCCCATGCAAAGCCTGCCCTCAGAGCGTCATCTATGCTATAAAGGTGATCTGCGATTTCTGGTATGCGGTTGGAGACGTAAGCAAACAGGCCTGACAGAGATTGTTTGATGAGCTGCCCGCCTTTGTCATCTGCATTGAAAATGGTGCGGATGCGTTTTTTCGTATTTTCAATTTGTTTGGAAAGGCCAAGGCTGGACAAACTCGATTTTGGGGCCATCTCGTACTCAAGTGTTTCCAAATTCAGCGACAGGATCACAGGGCGTCCCTTTTCATCCCTTTCTTTGGTTTTTTTATAAAAACCTTGACCTGTTTTGTTTCCTAAAAAATTATTGTCCAACAAGAACTGGTAGTACTTTGGTATTTCAAATGCACCTGCTTGCTCGTCATTGGGACAATTGTCTTTGATACCCTGGATAACTTTAGCAGAAGTATCATGGCCTACAAGATCGCCCAACCGGAATGTACCAGTTTTAGGACGCCCAATGGCAGGGCCAGTTAGCTTGTCTACTTCGCTAATGGTCAGGCCAAGTTCGGTGGTCAATTGATAAATCTTCGACATGGCATAAACCCCTACCCGGTTGGCAATAAATGCAGGTGTGTCTTTGGCCAAAACGGTCTGCTTACCCAAATACCTGTCGCCATATTTCATAAAAAAATCAACAACCTCCGGGTCAGTCTCTTTGGTTGGAATGATTTCCAACAAACGCATATAGCGTGGTGGGTTGAAAAAATGTGTCCCGCAAAAGTTCTTTTTAAAATCATCGCTGCGGCCATCCAACATTAAGTGAATAGGGATACCCGAAGTATTGGAAGTCACCAGTGCCCCCTGTTTGCGGTACTTATCCACTTTTTCAAAAATGATGTTCTTGATGTCCAGCCGCTCTACGACCACTTCGATGATCCAATCGCAGTCACCTATTTTTTCAAAGTCATCCTCGAAATTGCCGATCTTGATACGGTTAGCAAAAGCCTTATCATAAAGTGGTGCTGGCTTGGATTTGATAGCTGTTTTTAAAGCATTGGCTGCGATGCTGCTACGGAAGGTTTTGTCTGCTTTTCTTTCTTCTGGCAAATCCCTTGGAACAATATCAAGCAAGAGGACTTCAAGGCCGATGTTCGCAAAATGACATGCAATACCCGACCCCATGACACCTGAACCAAGTACAGCAGCTTTTCTGATTCTTCTCATTGTGTATTAGTGATTTGTATATTAGTTAAATAGTGATTAGTTGGAAAATGGAGTTACTGGCCAAATGAGCAAAATAGGCCAAATTCGATTTTAGCGAAATTTCGCTAATTGCTGCAAATGTAGGTTTTCGGATTTTAAATAAAAACGAATTTACACATGCAAAAGATCATTTATAGGATGGATCCATAGGGTTTAGTACAAAAGCAAACTAATTAACATTATCGAAAAACCGGTCATAAGTTTCAGCCAAATCGTTTTTTTTACCAACACCCATCTTATAATTTACTGCGTAAAACACTGATTTTTAGGAAAAAGCAATAACTTTCCGCCCGTTTTCACACTTTAACCAAATCCTTTATCGTTTCTTCGCCACTAAATCTGGGCCTCAATTCCCAGCCTGGTTTAAAAAAACCGGGAAGCATACGAGAAAAAAAACTGACTTTATGTTCCACAACACATTGTTCCTCCAAGCTACTGATGTAGAACCTGCCACTGAATCATTATCCATTTTAGAATTGATGTTTTCTGGTGGAATGATAGGTACTATCATCGTCATCCTGCTATTGATCCTCTCGGTCATTGCCTTATTTATATTCATTGAAAGGTATCTGACCATCAAAAGATCTGGTCAGGTAGATGAAAACTTTATGAACAACATCCGGGCGAATGTCAGTGCCGGCAATATTCAAGCAGCCCGGGCACTTTGCCAAAACACCGATACCCCTGTTGCAAGGATGGTGGAAAAGGGTCTTGCCCGGATTGGCAAACCACTCCGTGATATTGATGCAGCTATTGAAAACGTGGGTAACCTCGAAATTTTCAAATTAGAAAAAAACCTTTCCACCCTGGCAAGTATCGCTGGCGCAGCACCAATGATTGGCTTCCTAGGTACAGTTACGGGTATGATCCTCGCATTTTTTACCATGGCACAAGAGCAAAATGTTTCCCCGCAGTCATTGGCAGGTGGTATTTATCAAGCATTGATTACTACTGCAATGGGGTTGATCGTTGGCATTTTCGCTTTTATTGCCTACAACCTTTTAGTATCAAGAGTGGAAAAAGTCATCTACCAAATGGAACGATACACTACCGAATTTATGGACTTGCTGCAAGAACCAACTGCTTAACAGAGTTTGAGAGAAATGAGAGTTTGAGAATTTGAGATAAGCAATACTTCTCATTTCTCTCAAACTCTCATTTCTCTCAAACTCTCATTTCTCTCAAACTCTCATTTCTCTCAAACTCTCATTTTCTGTGGCCTTAAAAAAAAGAAATAAAGTTAGTCCTGAATTTAGCATGGCATCTTTGACAGATGTAATATTCCTGCTTTTGATCTTTTTCGTGCTGACTTCTAAACTGGTGAAAATCACCCCTTTTGAATTGCCAGAATCAGACTCAAAAACGGTTGCCCCAGTAACTGTAGTTGTGGAAGTAGGAGAAGATGGAAGATATAGGTTGAACGGCAAGGAGCAATCAATCAGAGGATTGGAAGTAGCTATCAGAACAGAACAAAAAAACCAAGGCAGCCCAAAAGATTTTACGGTCACAATCGCAGCTTATAAAGAAATCCCTTATGAAAAAGTAGTTGACATCATTCAATTAGCAGGACGGCTAAGAGTGAGGGCTATCCTTGCTACCCAGCCCATTCAAGAAGGATAAAAACATTCATCATTATTCAATTAAAAGATGGCCTTAAAAAAAAGGAGCAAAGTCAATCCAGAATTCAGCATGGCGTCTTTAACGGACATGATATTCTTGTTACTGATTTTCTTTGTATTGAACTCGGCTGTGGTAGCCCCAAGTTCTTTAAACCTGAAACTACCCGGCACGTCCCGATCTACGGTAGAAACAGATTCGAAAACACCAGATGTCACTGTTAACAGAAAGGGCCGTTTTTTATTTAGATGGAAAAAGGATCACCCCGTTTGACCTTGAATCGCAATTGGCAAAAATGGCTAATAGAAAGAAAAACTTGAACATCACTATTTCCCCAGAGAAAAATACGCCGATCAAGCACGTCGCTTTTATTATGAACATTGCAATGAAATATGAAATCAATGCGATTTTGGCAGCGGAAGAGTAGGTCAGTGGGCACAAGGTTTAATAAAAAGGGAGAGAGATATTGAACTGCCTGTGTAAAATCAAAACCGCTTGCATCCATCCACTGTTAATAAAATTATAAACTTGATGGCAAGGCGTAGAAAACCCCAATTTGATTACGTTTTGAAAACCATCAACCAAAACTAATTTATCATGAACAGCAACAGAACTGAAGAAAAAAACAGGAGAAAAGGACTGATTTTCAGCGTTGTTCTTCATACAACCCTGATCTTGCTACTGGCCTTCTTTGGGCTTTCATGGCAATCACCCCCACCTGAACCCGGTGGCATATTGGTCAACCTCGGCATCCCTGATGTAGGACAAGGTGATGAGAATGCCCCCAAAGGTGAACCCGCCCCTCCAGTAGAAGAGGTTGAACCTGAACCTGTTGAGGAAACGCCCCCTCCTAAAGAAACCAAACCTGAGCCCAAAAAGGAAACCAAACCTAAACCTACCCCTAAAAAAGAAGTAAAGAAAACAGAAGACCCTAATGCTGCTGCTATCCGCAAGCAAAAAGAAGAAGCGAAAAGAAAAGCAGATGCGGAAGCCAAGAAAATAGCCGAAGCAGAACGTAAAAAAAGAGAAGCCGAAGCCAAGAAAAAGGCAGAAGCTGCTGCCAAAAAAGCAGAAGAAGACCGCAAACGGAAAGAATTGGAAGCCCTCCGTATCGGGCGGCCTCGGCGGAGGCAAAGGAGATGGCAAAGGGAATACAGGCAAGCCAGGCAACCAAGGCGATCCAGGTGGCGATCCAAATGCAGGCGCACTTTCAGGCATCAGCACGGGCAGCGGTACGGTCGGGGGAGGATTGAGCGGACGGGGCTACCAACGACCTGCACCTCCCAAGGACAATTCACAGGCCACAGGTGTCGTTGTTGTTTATGTTTGTGTCAACAAGAATGGATCCGTAATCAGTGCCGAGTACACCCAATCCGGTTCTACTACGGCTGATTCCAACCTGAAACGCATCGCCATTGCCAATGCAAAAAAATACAGGTTCGATAAAGGAAGTGTCGATAAACAATGTGGCACCATCCGATACGACTTTAAACTGAAATAATCGCAATCCAATACCTTTTTTCTGAAAGGGCGGTCTGCTTAACGGCAGCCGCCCTTTTGTTTTTTACTTTTTCTAAATGGACTTTTTACTTTTTATTAAATTTATATGCCCTCACCTTTATTACCTTTGCCGCTGTTTGAAAAGTGATTTATCCAAATAAACAGCTAAGTGGAAAACCATCATCAGCAAAACTTCTATTCTTTTCTTTCCAATTACGCCAAAACCTGGCTCATTTACAGACCTTTTTTTCCCAAATTTAAAATTAATAATTGTCGATTGTCAATTCCTGACAGGCTCAATGCCTCACTATGCTTTTGCCAATTTTCAATTACCTATTACCATTAATGCAGCAACAACCAGCAGTATTACTTTTAGAAGACGGAACAATTTTTCATGGAAAATCAGCAGGAAAGATTGGCACGACAACAGGTGAAGTCTGTTTTAATACAGGCATGACGGGTTATCAGGAAATTTTTACTGACCCTTCTTACTTTGGTCAAATCCTCGTAACCACCAACGCCCATATAGGCAATTACGGTACTCGAATCACCGAAACGGAATCCGATGATATAAAGATTGCCGGGCTGGTTTGTAAAAATTTTACTTGGCAGTACAATCGGCCTTTGGCTAATGAATCTATTCAAGATTATTTTGAGAATGAAAATTTAGTGGGCATCTCAGATGTTGATACCAGAGCAGTGGTTCGCCACATCCGCAACAAAGGCGCTATGAATGCCATCATTTCTTCGGAAATCCTTGACCCCGAAGCTCTGAAAGAAAGACTGAGTAAAGTGCCAAGCATGGAAGGGCTTGAATTGGCCAGCCAGGTTTCCACTAAAGAAGCTTTTATGATGGGCAATTCAGACGCAAAGTTCAAGGTAGCCGTATTGGACCTGGGCGTAAAAAGAAATATCCTCAACTGCATGGTAGAGCGAGGTTGCCATATCCAGGTTTTTCCTGCAAAAACCCCTTTCGAAGAAATGAAAAAGTGGAATCCTAATGGATATTTCATTTCCAATGGCCCTGGCGACCCCCGCCCCAATGGATTATGCCACTAAAACGACCCAAGCCATCTTGGATGAAAACAAACCCTTGTTTGGCATTTGCCTTGGCCATCAAATATTGGCACAAGCGGTAGGTATAAAAACCTATAAAATGCACCATGGCCATCGGGGTATCAATCACCCTGTAAAAAATATGGTTACAGGCCATTGTGAAATTACAAGTCAGAACCATGGCTTTGGCGTAAGCCCAGAAGCCATCGAAGCCAATAAGGACAAAGTGGAAATCACCCATATCAACCTAAACGATAACACTATCGAAGGCATCAAGGTAAGGGGCAAAAAGGCATTCTCCGTGCAGTACCACCCAGAAGCCTCGCCAGGCCCCCACGATGCCCGTTACCTTTTTGACGAATTTATCAAATTAATGGAGAATTAGTTGATCAGTGATTAGTTGGTCAGTGATTAGTGATTAGAGTTGTAACCAAATCAAGAATCATTAATCCAAAACATTCATCAATGACTTGATGGGCCAACTAATCACTGACCAACTAATCACTAATCAACTAATAAATGAGTGCAATCATAGATGTAATAGCAAGAGAAATCCTCGACTCCCGGGGAAACCCAACCATAGAAGTTGAAGTATTGACTGAGGAAGGATTTGTTGGAAGAGCTGCCGTCCCATCAGGGGCTTCAACCGGTGTACACGAAGCAGTCGAATTGCGAGATGGTGATAAAAAACCGCTATTTAGGAAAAGGTGTCATCAAGGCCTGCTCCAATGTGGAGGAAATCATTGCCGACCACCTCCTTGGTGAAGAGGTTACCGACCAACGGTACATTGACGAGCTGATGATCGAACTGGACGGGACACCCAACAAGGGACATTTAGGAGCCAATGCTATTCTGGGCGTTTCTCTCGCTATCGCCAAGGCGGCAGCCGAAGAGTCTGGCCTCCCCCTTTATCGTTACGTTGGCGGTGCCAATGCCCACGTTTTGCCTGTGCCAATGATGAACATCTTAAACGGGGGTTCTCATGCTGACAACAGTATTGATTTTCAGGAATTTATGATTGTGCCCGTGGGAGCTGAAACCTTCTCGCAAGGCTTACGGATGGGTGTAGAAATATTCCATCACCTGAAAGCTGTTTTGAAAAAGAAAAAACACTCGACCAATGTGGGCGACGAAGGTGGATTTGCACCAAATCTAAAATCAAATAAAGCAGCCATTGAAACTGTTATTCAAGCTATCGAAAAAGCAGGCTACCGCCCAGGAGAAGATATAATGATAGCAATGGATGCCGCTGCGTCTGAATTTTATCTCAAGGAGGAAGGCGTTTACCACTTCCACCAATCTACGGGCGATAAACTGACGCCTGCAGAAATGGTCGGGTTTTGGAAGGAATGGGTGGATAAATACCCCATTTTTTCCATAGAGGACGGCATGGACGAGGATGATTGGAAAGGTTGGAAAGCATTGACCCGGGCCATCGGCAAAAAAACGCAACTCGTTGGTGATGACCTTTTTGTCACAAATACTGTACGTTTGCAGAAAGGTATTGACAAAGGCATTGCCAACTCGATTCTGATAAAAGTCAATCAGATCGGGACTTTGACAGAAACCATCAACGCCGTGAGCCTCGCCCACCGCAACTCTTATACAAGTGTGATGAGCCATCGTTCCGGCGAAACAGAAGACACCACTATTGCAGACCTCGCCGTTGCCTTGAACACTGGCCAGATCAAAACAGGATCAGCTTCCCGTTCTGACAGGATAGCCAAATACAACCAGTTATTAAGAATAGAAGAGGAACTGGGCGATTCAGGTTATTATCCAGGCAAAGCAATATTGACAAAATAACTAATGGTGAATGGTGAGAGGTGAATGGTAAATATCATTCACCGTTCAACATTTACCATTCAACATTAATAAAGTCATGGCTGCTTCTAATCCACTCAACCAGTTGATGAAACAACTGCCGGCACCACTGAAGAACAAGTATTTCATCGTGCTGATTGTATTCTTTTTCCTCATGGTTTTTGTTGACAAACACGATTTACTGACGCAGGTTAAATTGAAAAATTCAGTAGACCGCTTGGAACATGACAAGGCACATTTTGAAAAAGAAATCGAGCAGGCAAAGGAAGACCGTTTAAAGATTGAAACGAATAAGGAGCAATTTGCCAGAGAAAAATACCACATGCACAAGTCCGACGAGGAAGTGTTTGTCATTGAAAAAAAAGATAAATAATAATGAAAAATGATGAATGAAAAATGATTTTTCATTTTTCATTCATCATTTTTCATTATCCATTCACCATTAATAAATGTCCGTTTTAGTAAACAAAGACTCAAAAGTTATAGTGCAAGGCTTTACCGGTAAAGAAGGCACTTTCCACGCAACTCAAATGATCGAATATGGCACCAATGTCGTAGGTGGTGTTACTCCTGGCAAAGGTGGCCAAATCCATTTGGACAGGCCAGTATTTAACACAGTGGAAAAAGCCGTTAAAGAAGCAGGTGCAGATGTTTCTGTAATATTTGTCCCTCCACGTTTTGCTGCCGACGCCATTATGGAGGCAGCAGATGCAGGTATTAAAACAATTATATGCATCACTGAAGGAATCCCAGTGCAGGACATGGTGAAGGTGAAGGCCTTTTTAGAAGATTTTCCAAATTGCCGTTTGGTCGGCCCCAACTGCCCTGGGGTCATGACACCGGGAGGTGCAAAATGCGGCATTATGCCAGGATTCATACATACCCCAGGGCCGCATAGGCATCGTAAGTCGTTCAGGTACACTAACCTTATGAGGCAGTTGACCAAGTGACAAAAGCAGGTAATGGGACAGTCTACTTGTATAGGTATTGGCGGTGACCCAATCGTTGGAACAACCACTAAGGAGGCCGTTGAGCTTTTTATGAACGATCCCGACACCGATGGAATCGTCATGATTGGAGAAATTGGTGGTGGCATGGAAGCTGAAGCCGCTGAGTATGTCAAGGAGTATGGAACAAAACCAGTCGTTGGATTCATTGCAGGTCAAACCGCCCCGAAAGGCCGCACTATGGGACATGCTGGAGCAATCATCGGTGGAGCTGAAGATACTGCCGCTGCTAAAATGAAAATAATGGCGGCCTGTGGTATTCATGTAGTAGAATCTCCCGCAACTATTGGCGAGACCATGAGAAAAGTACTTGCAGAAAAATAATTATTTGGGTAAATAATTTACCCTTTCTATATTGCGGAGGTGAACAAGGAAAAATTTCTTGTTCACCTTTTTTATTTTTAAAACTTATTAATTAATCATGAAAAAAATAGGCCTTTCAATTTTAATAATAATCCTTTTTAATTCTTTTAATTACGCTCAAAAAAATGGATGGATCTGTTTATTGGAAAGGAAAAAGGCAAAGGATTTCCAACAATTAAATGGTACAGCCACCTATAAAATAAAAGGTAAAAAATTAATTGGCATTTCTAAAATGAACACACCAAATAGTTTTTTCGCCACTAAAAAGACTTATGATGATTTTATTTTAGAATTTCAGGTAAAAATTGACACTGGTTTAAATTCCGGTGTGCAAATTCGCAGTGAATCAAAATCCGATTACATGGATGGACGAGTTCACGGATACCAAGTAGAAATAGAAACCAGCCCCCGAAAATGGGCAGGTGGCATTTATGAAGAAGCCCGCCGGGGTTGGCTTTACCCATTAAAAGAAAACCCAAAAGGCCAAGCTGCTTGGAAAAATGGTAAATGGAACCATTATCGTATTGAAGCCATTGGAAATGAATTAAAAACATGGGTGAATGGAATCCCCTGTGCCTATTTAATAGACGACATGACTGCCGAAGGGTTTATTGCTTTTCAAGTACATGGCATTTCCAGTGAACATCAAGATGGTAAAAAAGTGAAGTGGCGGAAAATAAAAATAAAAACAACGGATTTGACAAATGAAAAGAGAATAGATATTTCACCTGCTCCAATTATTAATTTAACCAATAAATGAAATTATGGCTTCAGCTTGGCTTAATTTTTTTAAATCCCTGTTATATCAAATTGAAACTACGATTAGGATTAACCCCCATTTATTATTTTGGGTGATAAATCTTTTTTGCATTTTTATAAACCTCATCTTTGTCAAGCGTCATGGTTTTTAATTTCCTATTTACAAATAGTTCCATCTGATCAGTAGAGTGAGGGCTATCTGGTCTTGCAGAAGCACCAAACGCATTGACTGTTTCTATTTCTACCCCACTGTCAGAATAACGAACCAACTCAATATACGAGTCGCCCGATTTAGCCCTTATCCTACCATCTTTTCTTTTTTTAGTGGACATCGCTGCCAGTACATCTGGCCCACCCGACACGGGCAAATCCACATTTCCTCTTGAGTGTCTTTGCAGTTCCCCTAATGGTACCGGGGTTTTTCCAAAATATTTAATCATATAATCCTGCGCATATATCATAGCCTCTTTCATTACTTTTTCATTTAAATAATCACCAGTTCTCCACTTATAAGGTTCCTTAATTTTTCTTCTTAAATATTTGACGGCCAAAATAAATATAGAGGCTGCTTCGCTTTCTATGTCAGCTTCTCTATCCCAATTTTTCAACAATTTAATGCTTTCAGCAATTGCAGGGTTTTGCACAGGGTCAAAATGGAATATGTTTTCCAATTTTGGATATGATTTAATAGGATTACTATAACTGCGGTCATACTTTATTTTCTTAAAATCATCATAATCCAATTTATTATACTGATTAATCAATTCATAAAAACGGACGGCTCGGTTTGTTAAACTTTCAGGATGTTGAAACCCAGTGGTTTAGGTACATGTTCATATTTCGGATTATGGTTTTCATGAGAACAAATAAATGGAGAATGGTTGCAATTATAAACATATCCAGATGGCGGATCGAGTAGATGCGGCAAACTATCCAATGGGTAAAATTCATCTTTCCAAAGTGTTTCAGAAGTATTGCCTGGTACAACACCTGACCAATCGTATTTAGGGTTTCTTTTTGGGAAAAGGCCATTACTCAAATAATAAATATGGTCATCTTTATCGGCATAAACCAAATTCATACAGGTTATTGCGTACATATTTAATGCCTCCATAAATTCATTATAGTTTTTTGCTTTGTTCATTTTATACCACTGCTCAGCAGAATTAACAACCCGATTGGCTGTAAAACGCAAAGCAAAAAAACCCTTATCAGTTTCGAAAGTGACACCGTATTTACTTTTGTAAAACTTTTTCTTGACACCAATTTTAAATAGTTTTAATAATTTAATCCTTGCCTTTGCATGGTATTTTCCGAGTGTTTCCCATTTTCCGTCAAATTTATATTGCAATTTATTTTTAGGATGCATTTCGAGTTGAAAAACGTCAGCAAAATCAGCGTAACTTAATGTGTGGCCCCATCCGAGGTTTTCATTTGTGCCTACGGAAATTACTGGACTTCCAACAAATGTAGCCCCCAAAATATTCAACCCTTCCCCACTATGCAAATGCGCTTCATACCAAGAATAGGGGCCTTCCAATGGTTGGTGGGAATTTATGGCGAGATATGTTTTCTCATCTTTTGTTTTATTTTTACTAATGGCGAAGGCATTTGATCCCGATGCTTCTGGCAAGTGAATAGGGTCAATTTTATTCTCCAATAATTTGATAGCTTCTTTATGAGTATGGGACATTAACGAGAGGCCGAGTACAAACCCCTTGACAATATCACGGTCATTTACCGGAAATAATTTTTTATGCAATATTTCTTTTGGATGAAGCTGTGCATAGGCATTTATCCCTTCTGCATATGCTTTTAAATACTTTTTAAAATATTCAGAGAATGAGGCTTCATATTTTTCCTCAACTATTTCGTCAGCCTCCGTCAAATGAAACAATATGTCAATACCAGCGCCCTGTTTCCCAACTACCTGACCAGTTAAATTTCTGATAGGAAGAAGCATTTCCTGCATAGTTTTAAAGTCATCCTCAGCTTGTGCCCATGCAAAACCATAGGCTACTTCCACATCTGTTTTCCCAAAAATATGCGGCACTCCCCACTCATCCCTTACTATATCAATATTCTCTGTATTGATCTCAATTTTTTGACCAGCCAATATACATTGCAACAAAAGAAACATGATGAATAAAAATATCGACTTCATACTCATTATTTTTTAAGAAGACCTAATTTGCGCTTTAAATCTAATAAACGCAAGCACAAATATTATGCATTTAAAATACTTGACCATTTGTTTTGTTGCCACTATTTTCATTTTTGTCGTCTCTTGCAAAAAAGACATTGAACCGAATAGTAGTATTCCTGAATTCATCCTGCAAGATGGATTTGACATAAAATTGATAGCAGAAGAACCTTTACTCGACTCTCCTGTGGCCATGCAATTTGATAAAAAAGGAAGAATCTGGGTAGTGGAAATGACTGGGTATATGCGGGATATTGACGGTTCGGACGAAGATTTACCTGATGGAAAAATTGTCATCCTTACCGACGAGAATGGGGATGGGCAAATGGACAAACGCACTGTTTTTCTCGATGGCCTTCTAGCTCCAAGAACGCTAATGTTTGCCTATAATGGCCTTCTCTACTCAGATGGAACATACCTTATGTGGACATCCATTGAAAATGATCAGCCCTCAAATAAGGTTTTGGTGGATTCCTTATATGTTATCGGCGGCAATATTGAGCACCAATCCAACGGGTTATTATACCACTTGGACAATTGGATTTATAGCTCAAAATCGAATGCCCGTTATAGATTGAAAAACGGCGAATGGATAAAAGAGGCCACCACATTTCGTGGGCAATGGGGCATAACCCACGACGACGTAGGCAGGCTGTTTGCCAATGAAAACAGTATCGCTTTCTTGGGTGATTATATCATGCCCAATGTCTTAATTGAAAACCCTTATCAAAAAATAAAACATGGATTGCAAATAAAAATTGCCAAAAACCGCCGTGTTTATCCCATTCAGCCCACTGCTGTCAATAGAGGCTACGAAGAAAATGTTTTGGACGAAGAAGGTAAGGTCAGGAAACTTACATCTGCATGCGGCCCATTGGTCTATTTAGGTGACCAATTCCCAGAAGAATATTATGGGAATGGATTCGTTTGTGCACCCGAAGCAAATCTGATTAAGCGGTATTTAATTGATTATAATAAAATAAATTTACCCGCAGAACAAGCGTACAATGAGGAAGAATTTCTGATTTCTACCGATGAAACTTTTCGCCCTGTAAATTTATATACAGGCTTGGATGGAGCAATGTATATCGTTGATTTAAGAAAAGGGATCATCCAACACCGGGCATATATGACGAGTTATTTAAGGGAAAAAATATTAGAAAAAGGCTTGGAAAAAATTACAGGTATTGGAAGGATTTACAAGGTATATTTTAATGAAAGTGAAAATCCAGATTTAAATAAAAAAACGCCTGATTTTTCGGCTTACAAACCCATTGAATACTTGCCATTATTAAACCATAAAAATGGTGAATTAAGGATGTTGGCACAAAGGGAAATTGTTTTTTCAAAAGAAAGGTCTTTAAAAAATGATTTAGTAAAGTTAGCAATCGACAAAGACAATCCGTTGGGGCAAATACATACACTGTGGTCATTGGAAGGATTGGGCATGTTGGATGCAAGTACTTTATCACAAGCTGTTAAAGTCATTGAAAATCAAGATGTTGTAGCACAAATCATCCGTTTGGCTGCATTGACACCAGGTTATGATAATGCCCTGAAACCGATATTTGAAAAAGGCATTTTAAAAGACAAAGGGCAAACCGATCTTTATTTATGCCATATTTCTGGGAAAATGAAAAATGAAACGGGCATTAAAATCTGGCAGGAATTAGCTGATTATTATAGTAACGACCCTATTTTTTGCGAGGCATTAATTAGTGGCATTTCTGACAGGGAAGATTTTTTTATCAATAAAATAAATCACTTAAAAAAGGATTCGATTTATTCTATGTTATCACAAGTTATTTTAAATAAAAAGAATAATGAAATAAAAGCCCCCCAATTATATACTGAACCATTTTTAGACAATCGAACGGCGGGCTTTAAATATTACAACACTTACTGCCTTTCTTGTCACGGCCATGATGGAAAAGGAAATGAAAATTTAGCCCCACCACTCTACCCTTCCGAATATGTTACGGGCCCGCCCGAAAGAATGATAGCCATTGCATTGCAAGGATTAAAAGGCCCTGTTACTGTTAATGGAAAAAAATACAACATGAACCTCGTTATGCCCGGAATTAAAAACAATCCAGATCTAACGGATAAGAAAATAGCAGATTTAATAGTGTTTATAAGAAATTCTTTTGCGTCCCAGGAATTGGGTTTTCCAGCTCCAATTGATGAGACTATAGTAAGGGATATTCGAAAAAAACTGGAAGGCAGTGAAGAAATGTTTACAGAGGAAAGTTTAAAAAATTGGATGAAAGTAAATGTACCTGTAAAATAAGATGTTGATTTAAAACAAAAAAAAGGGAGGCTCACCACCTCCCTTTTTTATTATTCCTTAATATAATAAGTTTCCTTATCTGGCATTAAAGCCCGCTTCATCCAAAGTGGCCTCCTCAAATTATCAGGACCAGGCGCAGGTCTTGCCATTGCCAGCCATTCCCGGTATATTTCCATACTCTTATTGGTGTCCACGTACACATCCCCATACTCGTCGTTTGAATGCGCTTTTTCTATCCGTACTTTTTGATGCCAACAATGCATCCCTGAAATAGGATCGGGGTGTACAGGGAAGGTTATGTTTTGATGGACACCGCCATCGCTCCAGAAAATGCGGGCACTGTCCTTGTCGCCTGATTTGAATGGATTAATACCAGCCAGTTGCTTCATTTTCCAACCACCTTTTCCATCATTGTCTATGCTGACAGTCGCTGTTGCCCAACGATTGCCATTAGGGTCTTGCGGACGACGCCAACGACCCAAGTGGTGGGAACAAGCAATCACACCAGGGCGCATACCTTCTGTTACCCAGACCTTATCCACGAAGTAACCAATGTCGGTATTGATGCGAAGCAGGTCGCCTGTTTTTATATCAAATTTCTTTGCGTCTGAGGTGTGCATCCAAATGGGATTCCGGTTCGATAACTCATAAAGCCATTTTGCATTTCCGCTACGGGAGTGAATCAATGTCGGCAAACGGAAAGTAGGCACAAGCGGATAATCCCCTTTTGAACGATCCATGTTTTCCTCATGGATATGACTTTTGATGTAGGTTGGGATGGCATATTCCGGCCATTTCCAATCAACCATCGTTTGGCTAAAAAATTCATTTTTGCCTGACTCTGTTGGGAAACCTTTCATCGGTTGCCCTTTTTGCATGACACCTATCGTTTTACCTTTTTTGGAAATAGTACCTGTTTTTTCATCAACACTTGCACCCTCCATATCTTTTTCTTTCAACGGATGCTGATTTTTATTGTAACCTGATCTTTCCACATGGTAGGCTCCATATTTCCGCATATAATCTAAAGGTGTCAGACCTTCTTTTGCAGCAGCTTCGGGCAGTCCTTCTGTTTGTTCAAAAATATACTGATAATATTCATCAATAGTGATTTTTTCACCGGGGCGATAAGGTGAAATAAAATGTTTCTTAATACCTAAACTCCCATCTGGGTCGATGCGCCATGAAAGCTCAATCCAAAATTCATCTTCCTCCCACACCTCGCCTGGGTTCACATCATATGTAAAATTGAAAGGCCGCCCATCACGTCTTGCCTTTTCCCTTAAAACAGGTTGGCGGAATGCAATCCAAGTGCCCGAATCAGTTGCATAGCTGTTGAGGTCATGGCGTTCACTTGCCAACCCCATAGGCAATACATAATCAGCAAAAAATGCAGACTCGTTCCAGGTAGGTGTCATGGCAGCATGGAGGCCAAAACATTTTTCATCCTTATAAGCTTCCATCCACATAAAGCCATCGGGATAAGTCCAAACAGGGTTGAATACCCTTGAAAAATAAACATCCATAAACCCCCTTCCTTCTTTTAGGAAATGAGGCAATAAAAAGGACATTTCAAAATACGCCAATGGATATTCTTTTGGAAAATGCAGCTCGTTCCAAAACTTTTGGGCAGGTGGGTTGTCGAAAAATTTTGGTTTAAATTTATTCCATGAATTGGGAGAAGTACCACCTTCAGCTCCGACAGCCCCCATAATGACATTAATGAAATGCAAAGCCCTCGCCACACACCAACCACCTAAATTACCAGAGCCAGCACTGCGCCAATTATGGGAAGCTACCCGAGAACCTGCCCTACCGATAATTTCTGCTACTCGAACAATTTGCTCGGCTTCGACACCTGTCTCTTTTGCTGCCATCTCTGGCGTGTATTCAACATACACTTCAACAAGTGTTTCTATAAAACTTTCAAAGGTTTGTGGCTTGTCAGCATGTTCTTTTTCCATGTAAGCCGCCCAATTCGTCCAGTTTTCCATGTAGTCCCTATTGTACCATTTGTTTTGCAACAACAAACGAGCAATCGCCAACAACAAAGCTGCCTCTGTGCCCGGGTAAGTCGGCATCCACTCATCGGCCATGCTTGCTGTATTGGACAGGCGAGGGTCAAGGACAATCAATTTTGCCCCCTTCATTTTGCCCTCCATGATACGCTGGGCATGTGGGTTAAAATAATGGCCACTTTCAAGGTGGGCAGAAACCAAAAGGATTGCCTTGGCATTAGCATGGTCAGGAGAAGGGCGGTCGTATCCATACCAGATGGCATAGCCAAAACGGGCGCCCGAGGAGCATATGTTTGTATGAGAATTATGGCCATCCACACCCCACGCTTGCAACACCCTGTTCATGTATCCTTCATGGCCGGGGCGACCAACATGGTAAGCAACTTCATTGTATCGCCCTTCTTTTAATGCCTTTCGGATTCGGCCAGCGATATCGTCCAACACCTCGTCCCATGTCACTTTTTCCCATTTCCCAGAGCCACGTTCGCCCACTCTTTTAAGAGGATGTAAAATGCGATCTGGGTCGGTAATTTGATTAATGGTTGCTGGGCCCTTGGCGCAGTTGCGGCCACGGCTGCCAGGGTGCCAAGGATTGCCTTCAAACTTTCGGACTTGATTGGTCTCCTTGTCCACATATGCCAACAAGCCACATGCACTTTCGCAATTGAAGCAGGTCGTCGGCACTATGGAGTAGGATTTCTTTTCCTTCTTGGGCCATGCTTTTGCTTCGTATTCTGTCCAGTCGTCCCATTGCTCGGGTGGCGGATATTTAGTAAGGTCGCCCGGTTCAGTTAGGCTATTTACCTGTGGTGCATATTCCTCTTCTTTGTGAAGGTCAGGGATAAGTCCGATACTTTCGGCAATTTTTTCAATGAAGGTTGGTTTGTGTTTATAACCCATATTATTGGTGAATTTTCTTTATTTTTGTTTTAGCATTAAAACAGAATATGGCGAAAGATTACTACCACAACACTGTTAAAGAGGCGCCTATAAAGGACGGTTGGGAAATCACACATGATCCGTATGAAATTTCGACTCCCGAATTTGACCTTGAAGTTGATATAGGGGCTGAAAAACTACTTGGGGCAAAAAAAGAAAACAAGCAAATTGCCGCTGAAATAAAAGGGTTTCATGAAGAATCCAAAATATATGCATTTCATAAAGCCCTTGGTCAGTATTTAGATTATAAAATCGGCCTCAAAAATCAAGAACCGAACAGGCAATTATATTTGGCAGTACCAGCCGATATTTTTGAATCTGTGTTTCAATATTCCCTATTTAGGGAGGTATTAAAAACATACGAATTAAACGTTGTAGTTTTTGATCCAATCAACAAAAAAATATTGTCATGGGTACAGAATTAACCAGTTTGGAACATATCATTATCAACTATCTTGATGAGTATTTATCTGAGCGAACGACTGAATCAGATGTCAGATATGAAGTGATTCACGATCCTGATAAAAACCATATACTTCTCATGCGACTTGGGTGGAATTACCCACATTATATGCATACAGCCCTGTTTCATTTTGAAATAATTGGAAACAAAGTATGGATATTGCAAAACAATACGGAAACGTTGATAGCATCCGAATTAGTCGAAAGAGGGATAGCACCGTCACAAATTGTTCTTGGCTTCCAACCCGAACACCGCAGGCCACATACAGGCTTTGCAGTTGCCTGAAATTTCAAGCCACGACCATTCTTCTAAATCCACAAAACAAATACTCCTGAACTTTTTCAGTAGGTGTCAAATGCCTCACCGTCATGCATTTTATTTTTTCAAAATAATCTATCAAACGATTGGTCATTGATTTTTCTGAATATTGTTTAATTTTCAAACCGCTGCATTTCTCTGGGCCGTTTTCTGAAAAAGTACCCAATACCAAATAGCCTCCAGGTTTGATATTTTTTTCCGCATTTTTAATATAATGGGAAATATCTTTTTCTTCTGTCAAAAAATGAAATGCAGCCCGGTCATGCCAAAAGTCATATTTTTCATTTGGAACAAACTCCCCTGCATCTGCTTCTATCCATTTTACTTTTTTAGCCCTATTTCCCAATCTTATTTTTGCTCTGTTTAATGCCCGTTTGGAAATGTCTAAAACCGTAATATCTGTGTAACCTTTTTCCAATAAATAATCCACCAATAAACTATCTCCCCCACCCACATCAATAATTTTTGCATTTTTTGGTAAATTAAATTGTTCTAAAAAACCCAACGAGATATCGGGCCTTGCTTGATACCACGATACCTCGTTGAGTTGTTTTGTCTGATAAACTTTTTCCCAATGGGATTTTTTATCGAATTCCTTCATTAAATAAAATGAAAATCAAAACGAAAACGAAAACTTGCACCAATGCACTGTTTTTATTTTCATTTTAATTTCTTTATGCCCTACCCTGCAATATTCTATTCCAGTACATCCAAGGCAAAACATGTTTTTTCAACACCCACATTGACCAGCGTTCTTTGCTTTGGTCAAATGGAAAAGTTTCTACTCTATTATTGTCATAGTCAAATTCCGCCAGCATCAATTTTCCATATCCGGTCACGACTGGGCAGGAACCATATCCATCATATTTTTTATCCAAAGCCCCCCCCTCCATGACATGCAATAAATTATTCACTAATACTGGTGCCTGTTTTCTAACCGCTGCACCTGTCTTTGCGTTAGGAGTATTGGTAACGTCTCCAGCACTAAAAACATTTGGGAATCGTTGGTGCTGTAAAGTTTCCTTATTGACATCCACAAAACCGAATTGATTGCCCGGCATGGCCAATGGCGATTTTTTGATAAAATCCGGCGCACTTTGAGGAGGTGTCACATGGATGAATTCAAATTTTTCTTTAATTATTTCACCATTTTCATCTTGGAAATAAGCAATTTTATTCGGCCCGTCGATTTCTACCAAATTATGTTTAAAATGGGCTTTTATTCCATACCTATCCATTACACCGTGCAATGTATCTTCATATTCTTTTATGGCAAACATTCTTGTACCTCCAGTATAAAATTGAATATTGGATTTTTCCTTTAATCCATGTTTCAAAATATAATCTCCTGCGAGGTACATTATTTTTTGCGGCGCTCCACCACATTTAATGGGTGTATTGGGTGCAGTAAAAATGACATTACCGCCTTTAAAATTCCGCAGGCATTCCCACGTGTATGGCGCATATTCGAATAAATAATTGGATGTCACTCCATTTTTCCCCAATGTTTCTTTTAAACCTTTTATTTTATCCCAATCCAATTGGATGCCGGGCACAACGACCATGTAATCATAGCTGAATTTTTCGCCACTATTACAGGTCAACTGATTATTGTCAGGATCAAATGATGCAACGGCATCTTTAATCCAGGTGGTGCCTTTTGGGATAAAATCTTTTTCGTCCCTTATGGTATCATTTATATCAAATGTGCCACCTCCGACCAATGTCCACGCAGGCTGGTAATAATGTTTTTCAGATGGCTCAATTATACCTATGTCCAGTTTTTTATTTTTAATCAAAAGCTGCGAAGCGATGGACAGGCCTGCATTCCCTCCTCCTACAATGATGATCTGGTGATGATTCATGACAATTAATTTTATAGTGAAAAGTTATTGATTTATTATGGCATAAAATTAAAATATCATACATCTGAAAAAGGTGATAAAAATCACTATCACTAATGATAAACCACTGATTTCAAACAACTTATGTGACACTTATCACTATGACAACTGTATTCTTTGAGGTGCTTCCACCCATATTTTTTCTGTAACTAAAATCCCAATCAAAATTAAAATTCCGGCAATCGGTAACGCACCATTAAATCCAATCAATAATAAAATGATAGGGATTAAATTTCCCATAATAATAGCGCCCCACCAGAAGAGGTTTTTATACTGACCTTTAGTTATCATATGGACAACAGCTTTCGAATCGGATGTAGGATGTGGAGTTGTGATTTCAAAAAGGATTGTCAATAAATTTAATCCTAAGGAAATGTACAGTGTGTTTTTTAAGAAAGAAATGGAACCCTCGCCCATTGCCCAAAAGAAATTTATTATTGCAAATACTGCTGCACCTGCCATCACACTGTGAACCAACATGTGTAATGCCAAAGACGGACTTTGCCAAAAATCACGACCCTTTGCCTGAGCAAATAAAAATGCAGTATATATGGCAGTGAATATGGCGGCCAATCCTCCTATCCATTTTAATGCTGGCAATATTTCAATCCAACCAAAAATATAGGAAGCAAAAATTAATGTTAATAATCCACCATAAATGGTTATTGAATATCCACCCTTTACCAACCAAGATTTCCATTGAGGCCGAAATAATACATTTAAAAAGCGTTTGGGTTGATCAAGATCTTTTACCAACAATGCGCCTGTCAAGGCTAAAAAAACCAAACTTATAATTGTAGAAACCGGCATCAATTCACTAGAACCAAACATAGATAATTGGCCTTTTCCGAGAATTAGTTCTTTTAAAAAGGCTACCAAAAACACTCCAGCGGCAATGGCCTTGGTCCATACATACCCACTCACTTCCCAACCCCATAATAGCCCCTTGTCCGGCACATCGTAAACCCGCCGATTTTTGCCCATGACCACATCCACAGACTTGAAGCCTCCATTGGTATTTTTTAATTCTGAATTAGTAGTGGACGAACCGTTGGCGGCCATTGTAGCAGCCACTATATCAGGGCCATCGAAGGCCAGTTTTTCTGTATTTTTTGCAAAATGCCCTACCCCACGAGTTTGTGCCCCCCATAAAGTGATGTCGGGTTTTTCAGTAGCGGTTGGATTTAACGAAGCCTGATCGCCGTTAATATAAAATAGATTGGGATTTGTGCCTTTTTCGGCTTTTCGCACCGTAACCTGCTCCCTTCCAAGTAGTTGCGAAATTTCAGAATTGGGATTGTCCATATCGCCGGAGATGATAGCATGCTCAGGACAGACATTTACGCAGGCAGGTTCGAGGCCAACATCGACCCGGTGAGCGCAGTAGTTGCATTTGGCAGCGGTGTGTGTTTCTGGATCAATATACAGCGCATCGTAAGGGCAAGCCTGCATGCAAGACTTACAACCGATGCACCGGTTTTTATCAAAATCAACAATCCCATCAGGGCGTAAATAAAGCGCTTCGACTGGGCAAATCTCAACACAAGGTGCATCCGTGCAATGGTTGCAGCGCATTACCGAAAATACCCGCCTTGTATGTGGGAAATCACCTTTTTCCACCTGCTTTACCCAAGTGCGGAAGACACCAACTGGCACGTCGTGTTCTGATTTACAGGCAGTTGTGCAAGCGTGGCAGCCAATGCATTTGCGGTTGTCTATTACAAAACCAAATTTCATGAAAAGGGATTGGGTATTAAAAGGTATTATGATATTGAGGTATTGACGGTCTAATATCTCAATACCCTTTTAAAGTGGTTCTCCGGTTTTAGGGCAAACTGCCGCCGAGGTAGGAATACTGGAAGCGGCAACCTCATCAAATGTGCCGAGTACATTAATGAGCTTTTCAAAACCTCTTGCTTTTAGAATAGAAGCTGCAACAGTGGAGCGGTAACCACTCCGGCAATGCATGTAGTACTCCTTGTCCCTGCTTATTTCAGCCATATTTTTATTGATGAAATCAAGGGCAAAATGTTGGGCAGATTGAATGTGTTCGCTTGACCATTCACCAGGTTTTCGGACATCCAGGATGGAGATGTCCTTGTTGTTTTGATAGGCTTCCTCAAATGCTGAGACATCAATTGTTTCAATGGTGTCTACTTCCCTACCCTCTTTTTTCCAAGCCATAAAACCGTCTTTGAGATAGCCGATGGAATTGTCGTAACCCACTCTTGCCAACCTCATAACAGTTTCCTCTTCTCGTCCTTTGGGTGCCACGATAAGTATTTCTTGTTGCAAGTCGGGCACCAATGCGCCTACCCATGGGGCAAAACTGCTATCAAGTCCGATAAAAATGGAGTTGGGGATAAAGCCCTTCGCAAAATCTTCCTTGGAACGGACATCCAAAATGAGTGCATCCGTTTCATTGGCAACTGCCTCAAATTCACGGGGATTAAGAGCTACGGCACCACGTTTCATTACCTTGTCAATGCTCTCATACCCGGTCTTGTTAAGTTTGGCATTTTTAGCAAAATACTGGGGAGGAGGCAGCAGACCATCCGTTACTTCCTTGATGAATTCATCTTTGGTCATATCGGCACGCAGGGCATAATTGGTCTGTTTTTGCAGGCCGAGCGTACTCCAGGTTTCACTGCTCATGTTTTTGCCGCAGGCTGAACCTGCGCCATGAGCAGGATATACGATCACATCGTCGGGGAGGGGCATGATTTGTTTTCGGAGGCTGTCATAAAGGTAGCCCGCCAGCATCTCTTGCGTCAAATCAGCGCCTTTTTGAGCGAGGTCGGGACGGCCTACATCTCCTATAAATAAGGTGTCACCAGAGAACAGGGCATGCTCCTTTCCATTTTCATCTAATAGCAGGTAGCAAGTGCTTTCCATCGTATGGCCCGGCGTATGCAGTACCCGAAAAATCAGTTTGCCCAACTTAAATTCTTGTTTGTCAACAGCTTCTATTTTCTCAAAGTCAGTTTTGGCATTCGGGCCATAGATGATTTGAGCCCCTGTCTTTTTAGCCAAATCCAAATGCCCGCTCACAAAATCGGCGTGAAAGTGCGTTTCGAAGATGTACTTGATTTTTGACCCATTCTTTTCGGCCCTTTCGAGGTACGGCGTCGTTTCCCGAAGGGGGTCAATGATGGCAGCCTGGCCTTCACTTTCGATGTAATAAGCTCCCTGAGCGAGGCATCCCGTATAGATTTGTTCGATTACCATGACAACTGAATTTATTCTAAAAGCGGGCGCAATGTAGTAACAACATTTCAAGTATCATTGTGCCAAGTGTTACATACGGCAATTTTTTTTGCACAAAAGGTTTTTTTTGAAAAACATTAGTTGGGGCAACCATACATACTTGCAGTCCCATTTCCTTTGGAATCCTTCGCAAATCAATGCTAATATTATTTGTATAAATAAAAATCAGCAGCGAACCGAAACCAAGGCTTTATAAAACGTTATAGTTTTATATTTTTGCGCGCTTTTAGAACGAGGTTCTAATTTCACCAAACCTATAAATACCAGAAAGATCCATGAGGACTAAGCTTTCGCATTTTGATTACGAGTTCGATGAAAAATATATCGCTCATTACCCTATTCCCAACCGGCACGAGTCCCGCTTAATGGTTTTACATAGGGATACCGGAAAGATCGAGCATAAGATTTTCAAAGACATGCTCGATTATTTCGAGGAAGAGGATGTCTTGATATTCAATAATACTAAGGTATTCCCAGCCAGAATGTACGGCCGAAAAGAGAAAACCGGTGCCAAGATCGAAGTTTTCTTGCTCCGGGAACTGAACAGTGAGCAAAAACTCTGGGATGTGCTCGTTGACCCTGCCAGGAAGATAAGGGTTGGTAACAAACTTTATTTCCTTGATGAAAATGAAGAGGAAATGCTTGTTGCCGAAGTGGTTGACAATACTACTTCAAGGGGGAGAACTATCCGTTTTCTTTTCGATGGCCCAGATGAAGAATTCAAGTCCAACCTCCAAGAGCTTGGCAATACGCCATTACCCAAATATATCGAACGAAATTCGGACGATGTAGATCGCAACCGTTACCAGACGGTCTATGCAAAAGAATTGGGCGCTGTTGCTGCTCCCACTGCGGGGCTTCATTTCAGTGAGGAACTGATGAAAAGATTGGAGATCAAAGGAGTAAATTTCGCAGAAGTAACGCTTCACGTCGGGCTGGGTACTTTCCGGACCATTGATGTCGAAGATTTGTCGAAGCACAAAATGGATGCGGAATATTTCCGTATTGGCCAAGAAGCTACCGATATAGTCAACAAGGGGAAAAAGGAAGGCAGGAAAGTTTGTGCTGTTGGTACTACTTCTATGAGGGCTATCGAAACCGCCGTTTCAGCAGAAGGCCTTTTGAAGCCCGCAGAAGGCTGGACCAACCTTTTCGTTTTCCCACCCCACGTTTTTTCCATTGCCAATTGCATGATAACGAATTTCCACCTGCCCAAATCAAGCCTTCTCATTATGGCATCGGCTTTTGCTGGCAAAGAATTATTAAGGGAAGCCTATGCAGAAGCGATGAAGGAAAATTACCGTTTCTTCAGCTACGGCGATGCGATGCTCATCCTTTGAGTTATTGAGTTTTGAGTTAGTGAGTAGTTACTCTCCAACTCAAAACTCTCATTCCACCCTAAGCACCAATCCTTTCAGATAAGACCCTTCTGGATGAAATATATTAACTGGATGATCCGCTGGTTGGGATAGGTGATGCATGACCCGAACGTTCCTCCCTGCCTCAATGGCCGCTGCCACAATGGTATTGTAAAACATCTGACGATCAATGACCTGTGAGCAGGAAAAGGTAAATAAGATGCCGCCCGCCACCAATTTTTTCATTGCCATCACATTCAGCCGTTTATAGCCCTGAACTGCCTGGTGGCGTTTGTTCCTGTTTTTTGCAAATGCTGGTGGGTCTATGACCATGACATCATAAGGATCAGCGTTTTTCAGATATTCGAGGACATTCCCGCTAATAGATTGGTGGGAACATTCGGATGGATTCAGTAAAATATTTTTATCCGTCCAATCCATTGCTTTTTGAGAGGCATCTATCGAATGAACTTCTGAAGCGCCAGCTTGCATTGCATAAACTGAAAATCCTCCAGAATAGCAAAAAGCATTCAGCACTTTTTTCCCATTCACATAGTTGGTCAACATCTGTCGGTTGTCCCTTTGGTCAATGAAAAAGCCTGTTTTCTGGCCATTCTCCCAGTCCACAAAGAACCTGTGGCCATTTTCAAGAACTTGGCTTGGTTTAGAATTTCCCCAAATATAGCCGTCGCGTATTGTTGCTGCATAACGGTCGGGAAGAGCATCCTTGCTTTTATCGTAAATCGCTTCGATTCCCTTGCAAATTCTTTTGGAGGGCTGATGAAATAAACCCCCGCTCTCGGTGCATGCCAATAGAGTGGCATTGCATGACAGCCGTTTCTCCATAAATGTCAACAACCAACCCTGGCATGCTATCTCCTTCTCCGTGTACCAGCCTGTAACAATTAGTCCGTGAATTAGGAAGGCCGATTTGCACCCGGTACGATTTTGCATTTTCAATTCGGTCATCCCAGAAAGCTTGGTCGAGTTCGGTTTTTTCAAACGACAAAATGCGTACGGCAATGCTGCCATCATGGTAATGACCAGTCGCCAGATAGTCGCCCCTCGAACTGAACACTTCAGCCCTGTCTCCATCTTCTGCCTCTCCTTCTATATTGCGGATACCCCCAGAAAAAATCCATGGGTGCTTTCTTTTTAATGATTCTTCCCGTTTGGGTCTTAAGAATATTTTTAGCATGGTTGCATTTAATGCATCTCATTGATTCCGAAAACCAATAAGATGTGACTTTCAAATAGCGGTAAAGGTAGTTTTATGAACCAATCTTTTAATTTTTAAAAACCTGACTTTTGGAAAAATTTGGTAGAGAAAGTCAGCTTAAGATTTTGATCTTGCATTTGTAAAAGTTTTTTAAAAAAAAGCAATAATTATTTTGAAAGAAATTTTAAAATGAGTAAAATATATGTTTAGAATTATAGTATCACTCGCAGTCTTGACATTGCCATATCTCATTGAGGCACAACCAGATATCCTCCCAGCCCAGCACTATATGGAAAGAAATGGGATCAAGGCACTCGTCAATGCCAATGGGCTTCTATTTTATGATTATGATAAAGGAGGGCAGTTTTTGACCGATTCGACCAACCGATCACCTATCAGAGCGGCTGGCCTTTGGTTGGGAGGGTTTGACAAGGGTGACAATTTGAAATTGGCAGCACAGCTCTACAATGAGGATGGGAAACAGGATTTTATACCAGGGATGGTCTCAATGCCTGAAGGCAACTGGAATCAAATATGGAGAACGACTGGTTATGATATTTTATCTCACATCTATGACTTTCGATATGATAAAGTTATAAATGACACCCTGCCTTCTATTTTTGGGTGGCCTGCTTATGGGAACAAATTTTTTAAAGATTATCATGGCTTTGAATTACCGGATGAGCCTAATTTATTGGCCGATTTTTGGGATGAAAATTTAAATGATGTTTACGATCCCGAAAATGGAGATTTTCCAATAATAGAATATAGAGGATGTGATTATTTCTTTGGTGTCAATTTACCTGATGAAATATTATGGTATGTATTTCACGATAACACTACCCACACTCAATCAGATACGTCCCTACCAATCTTAATGAATATCTCCAACACAGTATTCAGCTATAGCTGTACCGATAACCCAATGTTAAACAATTCAATTTTTTCAAAATATAAACTTGTCAATGCTGCATATGAAGATATTGATTCGTGCTTTTTTGGGACGTTTATGGATTTTGCGTTGGGTTGCCCAGAAGATGATTATTTTGGAACAATCCCAGAAAGCAATATTGTCTTTGTATACAACAGCGATAATTTCGATGAAAGTTGTGGAGAACATAAAGGATTTGGGGAATCCCCTCCAACTGTGGCGGTAAAATTGATTAGAGGCCCCTTGGATGAATTTAGAAGAGAATTGTTTCTATCCTCCGTTCTGCCATTGCATGAAGAGCCTCCCAACTTAGGCATGGGCATGCCAAAGGATGCTCAGGATTTTTATAATTATCTAACAGGCAGATGGTTGGATGGAACCCCCTTAACTTATGGCGGTAATGGTTATGATCAGACAAATACTGACTATTTCAGTTTCATTTACCCCGACTATCCAACTGAAGTAGGATTATGGAACGAGCTTTCGGAAGACAATGCCCCGGGTCGCAGGAGGGCCATTGCATCTACAGGACCATTTAAGTTGCAGCCAGGGGCGACAAATGAAATGCTGGTTTCTTTCACGTTCCTTGAAAATGGTAGATACCCGTTAGACCTACATTTACTTGATCTTTATAAAGGCTTGGAATCCACCATATCAATTTTTGATGATTGTTTTGGTGGCCCTCCAATTCACTGCACCTCAGCAAATCCACTACCTGATCTACCTCCAAACCCGATAAGAATCAGTGATGATTCTTTCATTTTTGTGCCGAACCCTGCATCTGAAACGGTCAAAATAAGGATTATTGATTTCAACTTTGCCACTTCTTTTGAAATCTACGATAGCATGTGCAGGTTGATGTACAAGACAGAAGATACATTCAGTTATTCAGCAATTGATGTATCTGACTGGCCACAGGGTATATACTACGCCATCGCCAGAAAAGGCCCTGAAATGTATTTCAACAAATTAGTAATAGCAAGATAATGGCATCTGAAAAAAAATTTAAATACGTAATATAATTCTATTATCTTTGCCCACTTACTATTTTTAACTTACCTAACATTACTTACTTACCTGGCGGAAGCCTTATCCATTTTTAATTCTACCCCACATCAAACACCTATTGCTCAGGGCTTGGTTGATTTTTAGTTAAATCATTAAGGGTCAATTTTTTACAAAAATCATTTATCCAAATCAATAAGCCAACCAAGCGACTTCCCATACCCATAACACATCCAATTTTTGTCTGCCTTTCGGTACAGTTCTTGACTTATTAGATTTTTTGTTAATGAGTTTCACCCTGGCCGAATTCGGTTTTTTCAACTAAACATACTGACAAGAAGCTACACACGTGGAGGCCTCATTTTATATTAGTGGCCGATATTTCTGTGTCACTAATAGAGGTGAATTGGAACATTATGTCAAAAAAATACCCCTTTCATAAGCAACCGCATGCCAGGGATTGCGGGGCGGTCTGCCTTAGGATGGTGTCCGACTATTACGGACGGTTTTACACTACAGAACAACTCCGCTCATTGGCCAACCAACAGCGGGAAGGCGTGACATTGCTTGATATAAGCAATGCAGCCGAAGCCATTGGGATGCACACAGTTGGGGCGCAAATTAACTATGCCCGATTGATTGACGACATCCCCTTGCCAGGCATCGCCCATTACAAAGGCAACCATTTTGTGGTAGTTTATGAAGCTAATGATAAGAACGTGGTAATCGCCGATCCCGACCTTGAAAAAGTCATGACCATCCCAGTCAAAGACTTCCTAAACAATTGGGCAAACGGAGAAAGCTATCAGGACGATGGCATCATTCTTTTACTGGAACCGACCGCTGAGTTTTTCTCTACGGAAGTCCATCATTCAGAAGGTCGAGCCATTGAGGAGGTGAAGAAATCCATTTTTGAGAATAAACGGCTTTTGTGGTTTTTAGCCATCAGCATTTTCTTTGGTCTATTGCTTACCGTTTCCATACCATTCCTTTTACAACTTGCTGTGGATGAAGGTATTGAGCATCAAAATTCCGGGTTGCTGAATATGATTCTCGGCATTTGGATGATCTTGTTTTTATGCAAGGTTGGGATGGATTTTGTGAAACGGTTCACGCAATTTCACATAGGCTCAAGGGTGCATATCCAACTTGTCACTTCCTTTATGATGAAAGCACTTCAATTGCCGCTGCGGTATTTTGAGACCAAGATGGCAGAAGACGTTCTGCAGACTATGTTCGACAACCAAAAAGTGCTTCGCTTTCTTACCAGGGAGGGCGTTTCCATGCTTTACGGCTCACTCCTGTTACTGTTTTTCTCGCTTGTCCTATTGATATTCGACCCTGCTATTTTCGCTGTTTTTATTGGTTTTTCAATATTACAAGGATTATTTATTTGGTTGTTCATCAACAAACGGTTCATCCTCAATTATCAAAGGCACGAATTCGCCGGTGGCTATTATAACAACCTCACCGACTTAGTGCGTGGAATCAAAGACATTAAGCTCAACAATGCCGAACGTGCCAGGCGCTGGAAATGGGAAAGCTTTGAAGCAGACCGACACCGCATGGATAAGGACTACGCAAAATCAAATGAATTTTATTTGCAAATCCCATATTACCTTGCAGAACTCCGTGACGTTATTATCATATTCATTGCTGCCGTGGCCGTGAGCAATTTGGATATGAGCGCAGGGGTATTAATTGCAACGGTATTTATTTTATTACAGCTCAACAATCCTCTAAAAATGATTATCGACTTCTGGTTGGGTTGGAGTGAAATCAAGTTGAGCATTGAGCGCATGAACGATGTTTATGCTTTAAGCGCCCAGAGCAGGGAGATCAAAATTGACACCTTGCCAGAACGAGGGACACTTCGAGGCGATAACATTTCATTCAGGTATCAAGGTGGGCAAGCTCCTTGGGTATTGCAAAACCTTGATTTTACTATGCCATATGGGCGAACGACAGCGATCATCGGTCCAAGTGGGAGCGGCAAAACAACCATGCTCAATCTATTGCTCAATATCCTCACACCCGATGAAGGTATTTTGAAATTAGCTGACTTAAAGTTATCTGAAATACAAAGCTCAACCTGGTTGGCAGCCTGTGGTGTTGTTCCACAGGATGGGCATGTTTTCACGGACACTATTGCCAAAAACATTGCCTTAGGGGAAGAGGTAGTGGATTCAGATAGGCTTATGGAAGCCAGCCGAATCGCAAATTTGCTCTCGTTTGTTGAGCGGCTTCCCGACGGTTTCAGAACTGTTGTCGGCGATGGTGGAAACGGTCTTAGTAAAGGTCAAAAACAAAGTATCCTAATTGCGAGGGCCGTTTACAAAAATCCCGATTATTTGTTCCTTGATGAGGCAACCAACGACCTTGATTCAGAAAGTGAAAGGAAAGTTCTGCAAAATATCATGGAAGCTTTTCGTGGAAAAACTGTTGTGATTATTGCAAATAGAATGAACTTGCCCGTAAAAATCGATAACATAATTCCTTTAGCTACACCAAGGTCCAGCTCCGCTCCGGCCAATATTTTAAAAGATTTCAAGGGCGGTAACATGACCGAAATTCAAGACACCTTGGGTGAAATAATGACAGAAAATTGAGTTGCGCTTCATTGTTGCATTGCTTCACTGTTCTATTGTTTCATTGCATTCCGTGGAAGTTAAGCTTAAAGTTGGAGCAATAAGACAAAGAATTAGGTAAGCAGGCTTTGACTAGAACCATGAAACAACAAAACATAGACTACCTCAGTGGTGAAGTCCGAGAAATTTTGGGCAAACCACCATCGTCGGCAACAAAATGGGTGCTCACCATTACCTTGTGCACCATGGGCTTACTGCTATTGGCAGGATTTAAGTTTAAA
>CBDCVJ010000067.1:0-6688 GCA_965222975.1 Saprospiraceae bacterium
TAAATAACATCAGTAATCCCTCTATTTTTCCAAGTAACTCCATATTTATCCCCATCCGTAAAACTAACATTGGAGATGGAGCGGTCTTTGGTCAATGAAATATTAAACGAATACAGCAAGGGATTTTCCATGACCTCATGCACCAATATCTCATCCCGTTCTAAATAAGCCTGCATGAATTCATCCGTCAAAAGACCGGGAACACCCTGCCACCTTAAATAGCCGTTTTTATCTACCAAATAAGTTTTGGGCATCGCCCCGACCTCGAATGCGTTGTACGTTTTCTTTTCATCGTCCATGGCGATGTATGTCTTCATTTCCGTTTTTTGGAAAAATTTTTCGATTCTCTCTTTTTTATCGTAAGAATTCATGGAAATGAAAATGACATCGTTGCTGCCGTATTTTTTTGCCATTTCATTTAAATGGGGAATAGCTTCGATGCAGCCGCCGCACCAAGTGGCCCAGAATTCGAGGATGATGGTTTTATCTTTAAGGGATGGGGTTTTGCCGATCCATTCTTGGATTGATAAATCTGGTGCTTTTGTTTGGTCAAATATCTTTTGCGAAAATGCAGAATTGACACAATAGAACAGTATAGAAGGTAAAAGAAAAAAATAATTTTTCATATGTATGTAACAATGAATTTGTGATTTTTATAGTTGAATGGTGGCATCAGTAAAAATACTAATGCCACTACCTAAATCAATTAATTACTGCCATTACCAAAGACAGCAAGCGAACTTACAGTTTCTGATTTTACACAGTCTTCACTCTTTCCAACTACACAATTAGTACAAAACCAACCGTCACTATCTTTAAGAGGGCTACATCCCGCTTGACACCCAGTACATGTTACAGTAGTTGTTCCTCCACCTGAGGAACTTATTTCTTCATAGAAAAAGCCCCCATCAAGTATTAACCCTACTCCAGTGTTAATACTGTTGTCTGCATTAGAAGCAATAAGCAGATAATAAGTTCCATCTTGCACAATAGATACATTGGAGAATGTAACTGATATGGAAGAATTTGATAAAAGAAAAGATTGCAATTCTTGCTTGAGTAAATTTTGATTATAGGTTATTGTTGGAATACCATTGACCATTTCTCCAATTTTCGTTGAAAAATGGCTCTGTCCTGCTACATGGTTTGAAAAGAAGAAGCCTGCGGCTAATAAAGTAAGAAAAAATAACTTTTTCATCATTTTAGTTTTAAAGCTTAACGCCTACTCTATTCAATATCGGGCTTTTCGGCATCCGCCCCTATATGGTCTGGCCAGAGAGATATAGCTTTTTAGTGTTTCAAGTATTTTCAAAAGGCACCCGACACCCTTTTTTCCATGCCGGGCACTTACTGATTTTTAGGAGAGCGCCGCATCAAAGAAAGAGCGCAAAAACAATTAAGGTTTGCTGCTTTTCCCACAGGGACTCCGTCGGAGTAATTTAACCTATCGCAAAGGTGCATCTACCTTATTTTTTTATCAAGGACACATTGCCCATTTTCTAACACCCCATTTTTTCAGTCCGTCAGTTTTGAACGAAGCGAAAACCCCGAAGTCAATTCGGGACAAGCATTCGGGACTGTAATTCACAGTTCGTCAGTCAGGGAGAAGCAGTGCTTCATTTGTTTGATTTTTCAAAAAACACCCAGTACCCATTTAATGCTGGGTGTTTGCAATATAACTCAAAAGAGTGCTTTCATAGCTTTAGTTTTTAGTATCATCTTTTTGATGGGACAAAGATGGGGCGGCTTCTTTTTTTGTGCAACGACACTTTTGCCGATTTCTAACACCCCTTTTTTCAACGCAAGGGCGCAAGGAATTAAATAGTGCAGTCCATATATCCTTGCGTTGCCTTGCGCCCCTTGCACCCTTGCGTTGAAAAATTGTTTTATTTCCTTTGAAATTTTTGGGTGGCTGCGGTTTAATGAAACGAAGGGTAAAAAAATCCGGCATTTTCAAAGCTGCCTTTTCAAATGCCGGGTGGGGGGATTGCTTATTGTTGGGTTTGATCCTCAATAACAATGTTTTCGATCAAGGCATCCTGTTCTGTTTGGGAGAGGCTGTCGAAATCGGCTTGGCTGGTGATCATTCCGAGCGCAATCAAAAGAGCGATAATAGTCTGTAACATAGCTTTAGTTTTTCCCAAAGGGACTCCTTTGGAATAATTAATGTTTTAAAAAAAATGACAATACAAAGCTATGGGCAGATCATTTCGTTGTCAGGGACACTTTGGCGGATTTCTAATACCTCATTTTATCTGGACAAAAAGAATTATTAGGTATTGTTATTTTTATTACCTTTACCGAAGTTGGGAAAAGTATTTATTAGGAAATTAGGAAATTAGGAAATTAGGAAATTAGGAAATTAGGAAATTAGGAAATTAGGAAATTAGGAAATTAGGAATAGTTCCTGAAGTTTTATAGAAATGCTTTATATTATCATGGATTTTCTCTGTGAGCAATAATTGATAAAAAACCTTTTGGTTAATCTGGATTGCCGGAACAACCATTAACACACTCTTCATATGAAAGCCTTACAAGACCTGATGTACCTCGTCACCCGTCATAAGAGGAAGCAGCTTAATGTAATTGGATATGATACTACCGACGACCGCTATGAAGTGTTTTATGATAAATTGGCAAAAGGGGCATTTAACTCCGACGATGAAGCGGCCGCATTTTTCTTTGGGCCAGACAAGGATGGTAAATTAACGCAGTACAAAAATTTTAAAAATAAATTTTTTAGGCGATTAGCGAATGCGGCTTTTCATCTGGATCTGAAAAAGGCGGAATTTAATGATGCCCAAATAGGCTTTTATAATTGTTGGAAGAATTTGGCACTGATAAAAATATTCACTGCAAGAGGAGTTCATCATGCCGCATTAAAATTAATAAAAGTAACGCTTCCCGCAGCAATTAAATTTGGACTTGACGAAGTAGTGCTGGCTTTGTCTATGTTGATGGTCAGCCACTATACCTATAGAGATCACGATGATAAAAAACGTGTGCAATATTCAGATTTGGCCAAAAAAAGTTTAGAGTCTGTTAAAGTAACAATAAAAGCTCAGATAATGCATAGTGAACTTATTGCCCCTTTTGTTCTTTCACGAGCCTCCAAGCCTTGGGTCGCTGAGAAAGCAAGAAAATATTTAAATGATTTAGAACAGGATTTAGAAAACGTTGAAGGGTATTATTTCCGTCTATACTATTATTTAATTAAAAGATTGGAGCGAGAAATTGTTTTTGATTACCAAGGTGTCGTTACCGTGAGCAAAGAAGCTTTGCATTATTTTGAAAATAAAGACTATACAAGAAAAACCACCATCGCTATTTTTGGCAACACGCTCCTCGTCGGCCTAACCATGACGGGCCAATATGAAGAAGCCGAACAAGTAGCCGCCAAATCCCTGTCCATGGTGCAAAAACATTCCGTCGGCTGGTACAAGACCAATGAAATGTATATGACATTAAAATTATATAAAAAAGATTACCAGCAGGCTTATGATATTTTAAATGAAGCAATAAATAACAGGCGTTTCAAAAACCTCCCGCCCGCCGAGCAGGAAAGCTGGAAAATATATGAGGGGTTTATTCACTTATTAATTATTGCAGGGAAAATAAAAATGCCGGATGTAGAAAAAATTGAGCAAAGCGAAACCCCGAACCCACCTCGGGGAAAAAACAAATTCCGCCCTGCCCGTTTTTTAAATGAAGTGCCTAATTTTTCAAAAGACAAAAGGGGCATGAACATCCCGGTACTCATCACGCATGCCATCTATTTATTGTATGAAAAAAGATACGACGAATCGTACGACCGCATGCTCGCCCTCGAAAAATACAATGACCGTCACCTCAACGAAGGTGACGATACTTTCCGCACTTGGTGCTTCCTGCAGGCACTGCTCAATATCCAGAAAGCCGATTTTAAAAAAGAAGAAGCAGAAAAAAAATCAAAAGAACTGCTGCGGCGCATGAGCAGCCAGCCGACCCAGTTCCTCAATGCCCCCCACGAGGTTGAAGCCATCCCTTATGAGCATTTATGGGAATTGGCGATGGAGGCGATTGGCCGATAAACAGCGGGCAGTAATGCAGAGGAAAGGCGGCCTCCCCAAACCAATAGCAAACAACCAGCCATTCAACTATTTTCACTTTCTCCTTCCCGATTAACCTTGTTTGACGGCAAGTAGGAATACGGGATTTTACTTCGTTCAATTTTCCTTCCTTCTAAGTTGTTTAACTTTCCCAAAAATGTATCTTTGCGCCGATTTTCAGAAAGGGGTCATTTCGAGGCCCAAAACATCTCACCTGAACAAACTAAAAATTGTTAACCTAACATGAGTAATACAGGAAAAATCAAACAAATAATCGGCGCAGTAGTGGATGTGAGCTTTGCGGATGAAGGTGCCAAATTACCTGAAATATTGAATGCCCTTGAGTTGAAGCGCCCAAACGGAGATACACTCGTGATGGAAGTGCAGCAGCACCTTGGAGAGGACAGCGTGCGCACCATCGCCATGGACTCTACCGACGGCCTCACAAGGGGCATGCCTGTCGTGGATACGGGCATTCCGATAGCCATGCCGATTGGTGAGGAAATCAAAGGGCGTCTTTTTAATGTGGTCGGCGATGCCATTGATGGTATCGGCCCGGTGTCCAAGGAAGGTGGTTACCCGATCCACCGTAAGCCCCCTACTTATGAAGAGTTATCGGTGGAAAAGGAAGTGCTTTATACAGGTATCAAAGTAATTGACCTGATCGAGCCATATATGAAAGGTGGAAAGATTGGCCTTTTCGGTGGTGCAGGTGTGGGCAAAACGGTTTTGATCCAAGAGCTCATCAACAACATCGCAAAGGCCTACGAAGGCATTTCGGTTTTTGCGGGGGTGGGCGAACGTACCCGTGAAGGGAACGACCTCATGCGGGAGATGCTCGAATCGGGTATCATTGATTATGGTAAAGACTTCATGCACTCTATGGAGGAAGGTGGATGGGATTTGTCGAAAGTGGACAAAGAGAGCTTGAGAAATTCAAAAGCGACATTCGTCTTCGGTCAGATGAACGAACCCCCCGGTGCACGTGCCCGGGTGGCCCTTTCCGGTCTGACCGTTGCTGAATATTACAGGGATGGCGACTTGAACGATCCAACAGGTGGCCGTGACATTCTTTTCTTTATTGATAACATCTTCCGTTTCACTCAGGCAGGCTCTGAAATGTCGGCCCTCCTTGGCCGGATGCCTTCTGCGGTAGGCTATCAGCCAACACTGGCAACGGAGATGGGCATTATGCAGGAAAGGATCACTTCTACCAAGCGCGGTTCAATTACCTCTGTACAGGCCGTTTACGTACCTGCGGATGACTTGACCGATCCCGCCCCTGCTACGACTTTCGCCCACTTGGATGCTACTACGGTTTTAAGTAGGAAAATTGCTTCCCTGGGTATTTATCCTTCTGTGGATCCACTTGATTCCACCAGCCGTATCCTCGACCCACAGATCATTGGCGATGAACATTACGACTGTGCCCAGCGTGTAAAAACGCTGCTCCAGCGCTATAATGAATTGCTCGACATCATTGCCATCCTCGGTATGGACGAATTGTCGGATGAAGATAAATTGGTCGTTCACCGTGCCCGCCGGGTACAGCGCTTCCTTTCACAGCCATTTCATGTGGCCGAGCAGTTTACAGGTACACCCGGTGTACTTGTTCCAATTGAAGAAACAATTCGTGGATTCAACATGATCATGGACGGAGAAGTGGATGAATATCCAGAAGCTGCCTTCATGTTGAAAGGTGCGATCGACGACGTGATAGTAGCTGGCAAGAAAATGCTGGCGGAAGCTTAAATTAATGAAGAATGAAAAATGGAGAATGAAAAATATTTTCATTTTTCATTTTTCATTTTTCATTCATCATTAAATAGATGAATATTACTATTCTAACTCCTGATAAAGAGATATTCCAAGGTGCTATCGTTTCCGTAAAAGTTCCAGGCACGCTTGGGCAGTTTCAAGTATTAAAAGGCCATGCACCTATCGTATCTTCCCTATCGAATGGGGAAGTGGTATTGGTTACAAATGGTGGCGCTTACAAGTTTTATGAAGAGGAAAGTGGAACAATCAAAGAAGGGTCTAAATCAGGAGAGACAATCCGTTATAAAATCAGCGGCGGTTTTATCGAAGTGCTGAACGATGAGGTTTCGCTCTTGATCCGAATGCCACAAAATTAACCTTAAAAAAATTATACTATTTTTTATTTCGCTGTTGTTCAAGGGATAAGATGAATGTCTTATCCCTTTTTTATTTTTAGAAAACTAAAAATGTCATATGATAAATGGGAACATCTCAAATAGCAATTAATATATAGGGTAACAATTATTTCTGTTACGCTATTTTTTAATACAAAAGTTGCGATTGAAAAAGTAAATAAATATTGAAAATCAGTCGTTTACGAAATCACATTAAAATTAATTGATGTAATTTAAATTTTTGTTTAATGATAGTTTTATGCTGTTGATAATTGAATGTGTATAAATTAATCTTGTATTATTTTCCAGAAGCTGATCTATAATTAATCGCTAATATGATTTATTCAATCCCCTTTTTTGCCCATGTTAAAAAAGTAATAATTTAGCAGTGGATTTAATTCGGCTTTTATATTTACAAAAAATGGGCTACTATAATTTATTATCTAC
>CBDCVJ010000068.1:0-3071 GCA_965222975.1 Saprospiraceae bacterium
TATAACCTGATTCACAAGAGCGGTAACAAGAGCAACTGTAGAAATTTCTCCCCGAGCATCCTGCAAAAATACTTCCTTTATTACCTCGAAAGTCTCATCTAGTTGAGAGAGCGCAGCCACAAAGTAGGTAAAGAAGCGACGTATATCATTGTCAGTCTCATCCAAGGAGAGCCATATAACCTGAGGGGCTGGGTCCTGTTCGGCCAACTGGTGCAGCCAAGTTGTAACCAGTGTCGTTTTGCCATAGCCAGCCGGAGCTGTCACCAGGCTTAGTTTCCCTGTCATACCAAGATTTAAGCGTTCCACTAACCGCAGACGCGGAATCGCCTCAGATGGCAGGGGTGGTATGAAAAATTTAGTGTGCAGTAAGCCTTGCCAGGCGTCAATCATAATGGTTATCTACTGATTGTACCCAAATGGGGAACGACAACTCTCTATTCGTCTCAACTGTTCATCCCTTTACTTTACGGTCTTTATCCTTTTGTGCAACTTTTCCAAATAGCGTTCGGCAGTATTTTTAAGCATATGAACTCTACTTTGTTGCGCTTATCCGATGCTGTATAAGGCATTTGCCCATGCAGCACTCGCTTTTCATCGTGTTTGGTCTATACTTGGTTGAACTCATAACTATCGTTGGTCGCGGGTTCATCTATTCGATATCTGATTCCATTAGCAACTAATTTTCAAAAGAGAATGCCCAGGAGGCAGAAGATGACGACTCTTGTAGTTGGCGCAAGTGGGGCGACGGGACGACTGCTGGTTGAACAGTTGCTCAAACGAGGACAGCACGTCAGGGTTATTGTGCGCTCGCCCGAACGTATGTCTGAACTCCTCAAAAATCACGATAACGTATCTGTGATCCAGGCGAGTGTCCTGAACCTCAGTGACACCGAAATGGCACAGCACGTGAAAGGGTGCGATGCCGTAGCCTCTTGTCTGGGACACAACCTGAGCTTAAAGGGGATTTACGGCCACCCGCGCAGGCTGGTGACTGATGCCACTAATCGACTGTGCAATGCCATCAAGGCCAATGAACCAGAACCAGAAGCGCCAACCAAATTCGTACTGATGAACACGGCCGGCAACAGCAATCGCGACCTTCACGAGTCCATTTCGTTTGGCCAAAAGGTGGTCATTGGACTGCTTCGCCTGCTGTTGCCCCCGCACGTGGACAATGAGCAGGCGGCGGACTTTCTGCGAATAAGGATTGGCCAGAACGATGGCGCAATCGCGTGGGCTGCGGTTCGCCCGGACAATCTGATCAATGAGGATGAGGTTACCGAGTACGAGGTGTATCCTTCGCCAATTAGAAGCGCGATCTTTAATGCCGGAGTGACCAGTCGCATCAATGTTGCCCACTTCATGGCTTCTCTGATTACTGATGATGACTTGTGGAACAAGTGGAAGGGGCAAATGCCGGTAGTTTACAATACGGACAATCATTGAATTGAAATGAGAAACGAGTTAGCAGCCAGGAAGGTCAAAAATGGATTTGAACACGTATTCATTGATGGCGCAGTATTATGATGGCGCTTACAGCGTCAAATCAGAGCTGACAGATCTGCCATTTTATCTCCAGAGGGCCCAAGCGTCCGGTGGCCCCATCCTCGAAATTGCTTGTGGTACTGGCAGGATTCTTTTGGAAATCGCCAAGATGGGCATTCCCGTCACGGGCATAGATTATTCAAGCGCGATGCTGTCCATATTGAGGGATAAACTGGCCGAGGAATCCGATGAAATCCAGCACCGTGTCAGACTATTTGAAGGGGACATGCGCACCTTCTCTCTGGCGGAACGCTTTAAACAAGTCTTCATCCCGTTCCGGCCCCTGCAACATATGTATACGATTGAGGACCAGATTAGCGCCCTAAGACAAGCGAAAGCGCACCTGAAACCGGATGGGCTGTTAACCTTCAATGTCTTCTATCCCAAGTTCAATGTCCTTGAAGCAGAAATGAAGACGGAAGCTTTGGATGCTGAGTGGATCGACCCGACAAATCCGCAGCGCTTGGTTCGGCGCTATTTTATCCGCCACTCAGTGAACCGGTTGTACCAATATTTTGAAGGCGAATTTATTTTCAGAACGTATGAGGGGGACGAAGTCAAGAAAGAGGAGCGTGCCCCACTAAAAATGAGCTACTATACCTACCCCCACATGCAGCTTTTATTCAAGCTTTGTGGGCTGGAGATCGTCGAGGAATACGGGTCATTTGAAAAAGATCCCATCGACATTTGCAAAGAGATGATATTCGTCCTTCGCCGAGGGAAGGATTAGTTTATGTGAACTCCTGGACAAATTCGATGATGTTGCCGTCGGGATCTTGAACCATGGCGATGGTGGTGCCCTTGCCATGTTGGGTAACCGGCATAACGATAGGGATATCATCCTGCTCGATTCTTGTCATAATCGCAGCGATATCAGAGACCAGCAAGGTGATGTACCGATAGCCAAGGTTTGTGTCGATCCCTGTGGGACCCCGTCGGGGTGGCGTCTTTTCCAGCTTCACCAGCTTAATCAACGAAGGACCATACTTCAGTTGGACCATCCGACCTTGACCAATCAAGGATGTTGTCACTTCTGAAACAACTGGTAGACTGAGTAGATCTCGGTAGAACTCAAGAGATCTTTCCAGGTCGTCAACTACAACCCCGACATCGATGGCTATCCGTGGAGCAGAAGCCTGGGGTGCTGGCGATTTGTCTTGATGGGATTGCTGCATAGACTATCTCCTTCCGCTTGAGCAATACTTCCTGTAAATCAGCCAGATCAATCCCTTCAGTGAACCAGGTGTAAACTTCGCGTAGCCTGAGACGTAATCACTCCGGCTAAAGTAACCCCGCCAGTGTTTCACGTCAGTGAGGTTGGCCTGCTTCAATTGCGAGATAGGCCAACAGCGCCCGCACCTTATCGAACTCGAAGGTGTCGATAGGCTCTCCTGTGACCAGAACCTGATCCCCCAAAAAAATGATAAAAAATGATAACGAGAGATTGGCCATATCTTGCCCCTACCTGAGACTGCCCTGAGAGATGGTTAGTATAGTATACCGCAAGGGGAGGAGAGGAACAAAGT
>CBDCVJ010000069.1:0-67839 GCA_965222975.1 Saprospiraceae bacterium
GATATTTTCTGAATTAAAATAGGCATCAAGATTTGACAATGCTCCATATATATCGGAATCAGATTGTCCTCCCGACCCATCTTGTTGGCGGATCACGTGAACATAGATTTTAATAAAAAAAGGGCCAGATGAAGATCCACCGCCAAACCCATTCGGCAAAGGTCCAATGGCATTTGGCCCTCCAAGAGTCCCACAGTATGTATGCTGGGCATGCCCATTGAACCAAAACATCAAAAAAACCAACGAAAATAATACAGGAAGTCGCTTTTTTGCAAATGTCTTAAACACAGATAAACATTCGCATTTAAACGAGTTTTTAGAAAAAATTAAGTTGTTCATAATGATTAAATTTTAAGAATTAGAAAAATAAATGTCCTTCCTATTGGTGCAAAACTCCAATTGGTATTTCATTTCCTTTTCGAAAAAGGCAATGAAATTAACAGGACACAAAAAATCATTTCATGCCGATGCAAGTGTTCCAATAATGCACATACAGGATTTTAGACAAATAATAAATAGGGACAGGCAGCGCTGTAAAACAATGAAAAACAGCACATTGCAATAAAAAATACGGGCTTAGGATTTAATGAAAATAAATAGCGTATTTATTTTCATTAAACCGCTTACTTAAAGTCCATCAATATTTTTTTGGAAAAAACAACAGGGAAAGGTGAAACGTAAAAATAAATGGTAAACGGTTTCATGGTATATGTTTTTAATTGCATTAGAGAATTAATAACAAGCGCAAGTTCAAAAAAAAAAAAACTTAAAATCAAAAATTTTAACATAATTTTTTTTGGATATTTTTTCAACAAGAACTGCGAAAGCCTGTCTGATAAACCCTATACTGTAAACAAAGTCAATTTTTCTTGCTTTCCCCTCAACAATAAGTTTCCCATATTTTTAGGTTTAAATAAATTGATGGGTAAAATCAATTTGTCCAATAAATTTTTTGAAAGCAAAATATTGACCCCAAACTCATTGCACTTTTCCTGAATGCGGGCAGTCGTATTTAACACATCGCCTGAGTAAGCAATGTCCCTTTTCACCACACCAACTTCACCTGCCATGACATGTCCATAATGCAATCCTGCTTTAAATTCTGGCATTAGGCCATATTTATTTATATAAGCTTGTTTTTTTTGGGAGAATATTTTCTGAATTTCAAAAAAGCAATTTAAGCAATTAGCCTGCTCTATGCCATTGTCCATTTTCCAACTGATGACTATTTCGTCTCCAACGTACTGGTATATTTCCCCTTTAGAATAAACAATAGGCGTCGTGGCATCGGAAAATAATTCCCGCACCAAGCTAAAATATTTTTCCTCTCCCAACTGTTCAGCAATGGTTGTGGAAGAGCGCATATCAAAAAACATGAAAATTCGTTCTTCTTTTCGAGGATGAAAATATCTCCCCAACAAAAAATCCTTGAAAACACCTGGCCCATATTTATCATTAATTTGCAAAGTAATACTGGTAAGAAGCACAACTGTCAACCAAAAGAAATAACTATAGTCTGATTCCAATTTGAAAATTTGTTGAAACGCACTGCTAAATACCTTAGGGTGGAATATTGGGAGGTCGAGCTGAATGCTGAAGAAAAAAGTTCCAGCTGTAAATGAGACAATAAAAAAGACTGTACTAAAGGATAAAAAAACCAAAAAAAGCATTCGTCCATAGGTCTTTGTACGCAACCATTTTTCCCATAAGAACACGACCATACTGCCTCCCAACAGTCCAGCGAAAATGCCAGTAAAAAGACTGCCAATTATAAAGTCTGATATATCTACTCCTTCCAAAGGGCAATTAAATTGGTGCAATGTGATATGCCCTTGTATAAATTGGGACATGGATATTACTGTCCAGGCAATAGTGATCCAGAATATTTTTTGAAACTGGCTTTTTAATTTATTGGATAGTATTGTTTTCATGATGAATTTTTTTCCCTCTCATTTCTAAAATGGTGAATAAGGCTATCCCCCTACAAAACCTGTCAGCAAATTTACCATTGAATAACTCATTACAATAAGCGGCAAAAATTGGCCCTTAGGCCTGGTTCACACTCAATTTAAAAAATATTTTAGGTTCTTTGACAATTCAGGTGGTATTGGATAAAAAACCATTTTGAAGGAGAGAAAGGGAAAAGAAATTTTTTTTGCAAAAAAAATTTCTTTTCCCTTTCTCTCCTTCAGAGAGGGGGTTACAAATTAAAAAATCAATTTTTTAATTTGTAACCCCCTCTCTGAATTAGAATAATCATTTACCACCCAAATTGTCAAAGAACGATATTTTACGGTAAGGGTGCTACCTGTAATGCCAGCTACAAAAGTAGCAATAAGTTGAGAGGTCAATAAATCTGAAAAAGTAACGCCTCCGAAAGTGACATAAGGTAATGATAAAACACCATACTCATATAATGCAATGGCTATTTCAATAGATTGTATGTACAATAAATTACCTTATTTTCGCTTTTCACAAATCTGCAAATATTGAACAAGCAAATACTCCGCCTCGCCATCCCGAACATCCTCAGCAATTTATCGGTGCCACTTTTGTCCACAGTGGACGTTGCATTGATGGGCAGGCAGGAATCCGCTGCTTATATTGGGGCAGTAGCATTGGGTTCACTGTTGTTTAATTTTATTTATTGGAGTTTTTCTTTTTTGCGAATGGGAACGACAGGTCTGGCTGCGCAGGCTTTTGGTAAAAATGACAAATCGGATATTAGCAATATTTTGGGGCGGGCACTCATTACTGCATTTGCGGGTAGCCTGTTGCTTTTACTGATTCAAATTCCATTAGCCAATATTAGTTTCAACATATTGGATGCGAGCGAGACGGTAGAAACTTTGGCAAAGGAATATTTTTATGTGCGTATTTGGGCAGCCCCGGCGACATTGGCATTATACGCCATAATAGGATGGTTTTTTGGCATGCAGAATGCCGTATATCCACTTATTTTGACAATCCTGATCAATGCGGTAAATATTATTTGTAATATATGGTTTGTTAATTATATGGGCATGAAAGCAGATGGAGTGGCGCTGGGAACGGTCATTGCCCAATACACTGGATTGGTAGCTGCCTTTGGTTTATTTCGATATAAATATTCTGACTTTGTAAAATATTTTAAACGCAAAGTCATTTTTGAATTAAATGCCATTAAAAAATTCCTCGCGTTAAACAGGGATATTTTTGTCCGCACCTTTTGTTTGATATTTGCCTTCGCTTTTTTTGACAATGAATCTGCCAAACAAGGTGACGTTATTCTTGCTGTCAATGCAATTTTGTTGCAATTTATTTCCTGGATGTCTTATGGCATTGACGGATTTGCTTTTGCCACGGAAAGTCTAATCGGAAAATATTTGGGTGCTGGTAATAAGCCATTATTAAAAAAAGCCATTAACTATTCCTTTTTATGGGCGATGGGACTTGCCCTGATTTATAGCGTTATTTATTTTATTTTTGGTGATGCTTTATTGTATATTTTCACCAATCAGGAAAACCTTGTTCAACAGGCTTCCCAATTTATGTTCTGGGTCATATTGTTCCCAATTGTTGCAACGCCAAGTTATATTTGGGATGGTATTTATATTGGTTACACCGCCTCTATCGCTATGAGAAATACGATGTTGATTGCACTGACTATTTTTTTGGTATTTTATTTTGCTCAATTGCATTTTTTGGATTGGGGAAATAATGGGTTGTGGTTGGCATTATTAATATTTATGGCAGCGAGAGGAACTGTTCAATGGGCGTGGTTTCGTTTCAAACAAATGTGAATAGAAAAATAATAAGCAGAAATATAAAAAGACCAGTTCCTGAAATCAGGAACTGGTCTTTTTATATTTCTGCTTATTATTTTGGTTCTTTGACACCTGTCTGCCGACAGGCAGGAATCTTGTGGAGACGATTTAAAACACTAATAGAGAGGGAGGTAAAAAAATTGCCAAAGAATCATTATTTTTTTGATTAAAAGCTGTCCACTTCCACATATGCATTTATCACCGCCATTTCTCCTTCTTTCCCTTTTTTAGAATTCCCATGCTCCATTCCCATGATGCCTTGAAACCCTTTTTCATGAATATATTTAAAAACGTTTTTGTAATTAATTTCCCCAGTAGTGGGTTCTTTACGACCGGGATTATCGCCGATCTGAAAGTAAGCGATTTCTTCCCATGCTATTTCAATATTGGGGAGGAGGTTCCCTTCCTGTATTTGTTGGTGATAAATATCGAAGAGTATTTTACAAGACGGGCTGCCAACGGCTTTACAAATGTTGTAGGCTTGAGCAGCTTTAGTGAGAAAAAGGCCCGGGTGGTCCCTAAAATTCAAAGGTTCTAATACCATAGTAAGGTCATGGGGTTCGAGTATACCGCAGGCCTGTTTCAGCGATTCAATGACGTTGGCTGTTTGGTAACCCATATCAAGACGAAGGTCAACATGGCCTGGCACAACGGTCATCCATTTTGCGTTCACCCGTTTGGCCACTTCGATAGAGGTTTTGATGTCATGAAGAAATTCATCCCGCCAATCTGTTTTTCCACTAGCGAGGTTGGGTTCTTTCCAATAAATTTTATGTGCGACGAAAACGCCCATTTCGATGCCCCGTTTGGCCATAGTGGTGGCCATTTTTTCCTGTAAAGAAGTTTCCCTTTTTTTCATGCCATTATCCTCGAAAGCACGGAAGCCTTGGTCGGCCATGAAATTGAGTTGACCGATGGGATCGTTGCCTGCGCTATTTTCAAACATGCCAAGATGTGGCGCATATTTCAATTTAAAAGCATACTCATTTTGTATGCTTGGGCTGTTTGATGATATGGCAGCTTTGCCTGTAGCTACAATGATGACTGAGGTGGCCAGGCTGTTTTTTATAAATGACCTTCTTTGCATGGGTTAGTATTTGGTAATCAGTTTGATTAGTGATTTGAATAAAGGGCTTCTTATTAAAATGTAAATGCTCGAAATTTTGGCACTTTAGGTAGGGCTCCAATGTAGGCGGGATTTTGCAATCCCGCACCGACTTCCATTTTTGGATAAAGAGCGGGATTGCAAAATCCCGCCTACATTGGAATCCTTTTAAAAAAACCTTTTTGTGGTTTTTAGATTTTTATAAGAATGCCCTTGATTTGAATATAAAACCTGATATAAGTTTTAATTCTGTTGAGACATCGACTGAAGGAAGCTTTCTTATAAAAGTAGACATTATTGAGGTTGAATTCTCTTTTAACAGAAAACCCTGTTAGACAGAATGATAATGGCGTAAAATAGAAAAACCTCCTGCAAGTACCGAACTCACAGGAGGTTTTTCTTTTACCAGAAACTTGGTAAGATGTTCTAAAAAGACTGCCGAACTACTTCCCATACTTCTGTTTCACTTCCACGATTTCATACCCTTCCACTATATCACCTTCTTTAATGTCGTTGAAGTTTTTAATGGTCAGACCGCACTCCAAGCCTTTGGTGACTTCTTTGGTGTCTTCTTTGAAGCGTTTCAGTGAGCCAAGTTCGGCCACGACGCCCTCCTTCGTCGGATAGACCACAATGCCGTCGCGGATGATCCGAACCTTGGTATTGCGGGTGATTTTGCCATCCTGCACATAGCAGCCGGCCACTGTACCGACCCTACTGATTTTATAAACCTCCCGTATCTCGACGTTACAAACAATTTTTTCCTCTTTGGTAGGTTCGAGCAGACCTTCGATGGCCAGCTTGATCTCTTCGATAACCTCGTAGATAATGGAGTAGAGCTTGATTTCAACCCCTTCCCGCTCGGCCAATTTACGGGCATTGAGGGAGGGTCGAACTTGGAAGCCGATGATGATGGCGTCGGAAGCGGATGCGAGCAGGACGTCCGATTCGGCAATTGGCCCGACCGCCCGATGGATAACATTTACCTGAACTGTTTCGAGAGATAGCTTGATCAAAGAATCGGACAATGCTTCCACCGATCCGTCAACATCCCCTTTCACGATCAGATTGAGTTCTTTAAAAGTACCTAATGCCAAGCGGCGTCCAATCTCATCGAGACTGATCCGTTTGGTGGCCCGGTTGGTTTGTTCCCGGTTGATCTGTGCCCGCTTATTGGCGATTTGGCGTGCTTCAGATTCATTTTCCATGATCTTGAAGCGCTCGCCTGCCTGAGGAGCACCGCTGAGGCCAAGTATAGAGACAGGTACAGAAGGCCCTGCTTCTTTGACCCTTTTCCCCCGTTCGTTGAACATGGCTTTCACCTTTCCTGAATACTCGCCCGCCACCATTGGGTCGCCGATTTTTAAAGTACCTCTTTGTACAAGTATGTTGGTGACGTACCCCTTTCCTTTGTCAAGGGAAGCTTCCACGACAGTACCTTGTGCAGTGCGGTCGGGGTTGGCTTTCAATTCACCCATTTCAGCTACAAGGAGGACTTTTTCCAATAGTTCTGGGATGCCAACTCCTGTTTTGGCGGAGATGTCCTGCGACTGGTGATCGCCTCCCCATTCTTCTACAAGGATATTCATGGAGGCCAACTCCTGTTTGATGCGGTTAGGGTCGGCGCCGTCTTTATCTATTTTGTTGATGGCGAAGACCATAGGTACTTCAGCCGCCTGTGCGTGGCTGATGGCTTCTTTGGTTTGTGGCATCACGTTGTCATCAGCAGCAACAACAATAATGGCTATATCTGTCACTTTGGTTCCCCGTGCCCGCATGGCAGTAAATGCTTCGTGGCCAGGTGTATCGAGGAAAGTAATCTTTTTATCGTTTACTACTACTTCATAGGCACCGATATGTTGAGTGATTCCACCAGCCTCCCCTGAAGCAACATTTGCCTCTCGGATAAAATCCAACAACGAGGTTTTACCGTGGTCAACGTGCCCCATCACTGTAACAATAGGCGATCTTGGTTGTAGGTCTTCTGGAGCGTCTTCTTCATCAAGGTCTGCATCAGTTTGTTCTTCAACGCTGATGAATTCTACTTCATGCCCATATTCGCTGGAAACAAGTTCGATCAATTCCGCATCCAATCGCTGATTGATGGAAACAAATACGCCAAGCCCCATGCAAGTAGTAATAACTTCGGCTGCGGCTACATCCATCATGTTGGCCAGTTCTTGTACAGTCACAAATTCAGTTACCTGTAACTTATCCGTTGTGCCCTCCATTTCCATCAACTCTTGCTTTTCCCGGATACGCTCTCTAGTGTCCCTCCTCATCTTCTGGCGTTTCTTCTTGCCCGCCCCAGAAATAGAGGCCATGGTCTTTTTGATCTGATCGTCCACTTCCTTTTTCGAGACTTCTTTCACTACCTTACGGCGGCCTCCTCCTCTTCTTCCTTGTGCCTCTCCGCTTTGCCCGTCCGTAGCTACTTTACGGCGTTTTCGCTTCCTCCTGTTCCTATCAGAATTGTCAGATGACGCAACAGGTTTTGCCCTGTGGTCTTCCCTTTTTGCTTCACCTCTTTGTTTGTCCCTAGTCCGTTCCTTTGGCTTTTCTTCCTTTGGTTTTTCCTCTTTCTTCTTCTTTTTAGCTTGCTTTTTCTTAGTTACATCGATCTTCCCTAAGATTTTCAACCCCCTCAGTTCAGGTGCGGAAGCACGAACTACATCTTCTTCTTGATCAATCACCTCTCCATCCTCTGATCCTTCTGAAGGGGCAGCTTCCCCATCTTGTACATCTACCTCGTCACTCTCCTCTTCGATTGATGACTCACCTTTTTCAGCAACAACACTACTACTCTCTTCGATCTTGGTTTCAGCAGCTTCTACTTCTTCTATGGGATCAGGGGCAGCTTTCTCCGCTTCAACAGGTTCTTCTTCTTTTTCAGGCACTTCCGTTTTTTGTTTTATCGGCATGCCTTTTTTATCCAACTCAATTTTGCCTTTTACTTTAAGCCCTATTGGGGGTTCTTCTTTTTCAGGTTTTGTTTCCTCTTGCAATGCAGGTGCTTCTTCCTCCTGTGGTTCTTCAACTTCTGGTGGCGTTGGAGGCTGTGGTTCTATTACGGGCTTTGGTGGAGGGGGAGGAGGGGGTGGCGGCGCTACAGCGATGGTTTCTTCATGGGCAGGGGCATCTTTCTTCAAAGCTGGACGCAATCCGATCGTCATGGAGTCAGCCTGCTCTTTAATGGCAATTGATTTGGAATACTCCTGTACCAGCGCGGCGTGCATTTCCTCCGTCACTTTAGAAGTGGGCCTGTTGACTATCTCAAACCCCTTTTCATTTAGGAACTCCACAATTGTGCTAGTGCCTACGTTAAGTTCTTGCGCTACTTTGACTAAGCGTTTACTCATTAAAAAAATTATAATAAAAAAATATTCGTTTGACAGATACTAACCGACTAGGTCTTTTTCGCCTAAATGGTTTACTGTCCCAACTAATCATCAAATTCAGCAGAAAGAATTTTCAAAATGTCCTCAATCGTTTCTTCTTCCAGTTCAGTCCTTCTCAATAATTCTTCTTTGTTGAGTTCGAGCACGCTCCGCGCTGTGTCGCAACCGATCCGTTTTAGCTCATCAAGGATCCAACCTTCGATTTCGTCTGAGAATTCATCGAGGTCAACATCATCGATTTCGTGCTCATCCGTATTTCGGTATACGTCTATTTCATATTCTGTCAGCTTGCTCGCCAGCTTGATATTGGTCCCTCCTTTTCCGATGGCCAATGATACCTGGTCTGGTTCAAGGTAAACGGAAGCACGTTTTTTCTCGGCGTCCAATTCTATGGATGTCACCTTCGCCGGTGTTAATGAACGTTGGATAAACAGGCTTTCGTTATTGGTGAAATTAATAATGTCAATATTTTCATTTTTCAATTCCCTAACAATGCCATGTATCCGTGATCCCTTCATTCCCACGCAAGCTCCTACTGGATCGACCCGATCATCATAAGATTCAACAGCGACCTTGGCACGTTCGCCCGGTAAACGGACTATGCGCTTGATCGCTATAATACCATCTTCGATCTCAGGAACCTCCTGCTCCATCAATTTTTCCAAAAACTCGTTATCGGTGCGAGACACTATAACTACTGGCGTATTGTTTTTCATTTCTACCCGTTTGATAATGCCCCTCACCATATCACCCTTCCGGAAAAAATCGCCTTTGATGGTTTCGCCTTTGGGCATCAAAAGTTCGTGCCCTGTAGCATCGTCTATGATCAAAAATTCCCTTTTGATGATCTGGCTGACTTCTCCGACCACCAAGTCTCCTGTACGCTCAATGTATTGCTTGTAAATATCGTCTTTTTCCAGCTCCATGATCCTCGAGATGAGGGTCTGCCTCGCTGCCTGAATAGCCCGGCGGCCAAAGTCCTCCAAGAACAGTTGCTCATAACATTCCTCACCGATTTCGTAACTATCGTCAATGGAGATGGCTTCAGAAATAGAAATTTGGCTACGGTCATCTGTTACCTCACCGTCGGGTACTATTTCTCGTACCCGCCACAATTCAAGGTCGCCCTGTTGAGTGTTCACAATCACGTTGAAGTTCTCATCAGAACCAAATTTTTTTTTGATGAGTGTGCGGAACACATCCTCTAAAACCCGCACCATAGTTGGCCGGTCAATGTTTTTACTGGATTTAAAATCCGAAAAGGTATCTACTAAGCTTATCATTTTTTTTTAATGATGAGTGATGATTGGTGAACGATGGATGAGAAAATCCCTCTTTAACCAATTTCATCATTTGAAACTTATAACCACCATTGTTTTTTTTATTTCTTCAAAAGGCAGTTCGGTCTGGACCACCATTTTCTTTTTCTTTTTTCCTTCCTTCACAACCACTAATTCTTCTATTTTGATCCCGTCTTCGCTTACTTCTTTCAGTTCTGCTGTTTTAAGCATCCCATCATGGAGCGTAATTTCAAGGCTTCGGCCAATGTTCTTTTTGTATTGGCGCTTCAGTTTGAGAGGCCTTGTTAGGCCGGGGGATGAAACTTCCAGCGTATATTTTTCGCCGAACCAATTTTCCTCGTCAATATAACTTTCCAGATAACGGCTGATCTTTTGGCATTTTTCCAAAGATAAGCCACTATCACTATCCACGTAAACTTCCAACTTATTATTGGTGTGAAGTTCGATTCCGACAAGAAAACAGTCTGTAAAATTCTCCTCCTGAAATTTCTCTGCTAACAGGTGGTTGATCTTTTCTTCGATAAAAAATACTTCCAAGTGTATAAATTAAAAGAGGGAACTTTTGTTCCCTCTCTCGTTGGTTACCTCTTAAAGCGGCGCAAAGGTAAGTACTTTACTGTTAAAAGCAAATAACTTATTGGGTTAAAGAAAGTGTTGGTCTCTTTTATTTTAGGGCATTTACTGGGAAAATCGGTATTGAAGAGGGCTGGGTCATTGAGCGGTTGTCCAATCAAATGGCACAGGTGCTGAAGGCAAATGTAAAGCTATTGCGATTGGTGGGTTGCTGTATATGTTAAGGCCTGATTTTTTTAAGGTCGTCCATGAGTCTTTCTTCGACGCATTTCACTGCCTCTTGCAATGCCAATTGTTGGCTCTCTTCCAGTTCAATTGTTTTTTTATAATTTTTGTAGTTGATCCTGATCTTTTCCACTAAATCATTTTTCATCATGTGAAATATTTCCAGCGGTACGACGCAAGTATGCAAATATTTCCACATCAATACATCCCGGTCAAACTCTCCATTTTCTGGCGTGTTCAACAGGGTGATTATTTGCCCATCTTTGAATTTTAGGGAAACATTAAAATCATTTCCGATCATGTGAAATTTGCGCTCTACCACCAGCAGCGAAAGGAAAAACGACCGGATGTTTTTTTCATCGGAATAACTGAAAAGGGCTTTGGCTTCTTCCACGTATTCTTTCCCTTCTAAATCTTCCGGCACATTTCCTGATACGATCAGAAAGCCAAGGTTCATGGGATGGGTGGCTACCAATCGGGTTGAGTCGAACTCATCATGTTTGTCAATAGCGATACTGCACTGAGCATTTATATTATTGTAAAATAGGAATGGCAAAAAAGAAGCGAAAAAAAAACACACAATTAATTTGCTGTTTTTTAAAAAACAGGATTTTAAAATGTCGGGATTCTTTGAATTATTTATTGTCAATTTTGCTTGATTTTTTTTCTAATAGAAATTGCTTCATGTTTATTTAAAACAAATTAACGAAAAATATCGAACGAATTAAAGCCCACCAATTCCCCTTCTTCTATTTCCACATTCCTGACTATGGCGAGTTCAGGACCTTTCCTGCACCAATTAATTAATTCATGCAAAACAACTTCTTCTCCTTCTATTTCTGCATATACAGTGCCATCGGGTTTATTTTTCACAAACCCAAAAAGGCCAAATTCACGAGCCTTTTTTTGCATAGAACCTCTAAACCAAACTCCTTGAACCCTGCCCGTTAATTTTATTTTAAAATGTTTGACCATATAATAAAAATACAACTCGCTACACCTGCATAACAAGTGTAGCGAGTTTTTATTGCACAAAAATTATTGTCAAAAATTAATTTCCAGCTCGTACAACTGGGAGGTAATTTGGGTGCAGGGCAGATTTACTAAATTTCCAAAATCTGTCCTGCACCCAAATTACCTCCTAAGTTTATTAAATATCGTATCGTCGAAATTAAGTACCTGAACATATATAATCGACACTTTTTCGCTTTATTGCTATTGGCTATTAGCCTTTTGCTTTTAGCTATTAAAAGCCAATAGCAAAAAGCCAACAGCTAATGGCATTTATAAAAAGTGTCGATTATTTCATTCAACCTACTTATTTAACAGTTTTTAGAATTCACTCCCTTTTAAAAATAAAGTTTCCAACAGGAATTCCAACTGCAAACTGGTCAAGCCGCCATTTTCATCTTTTTTTCTTTTCTATAAAATTCAGAAAAAGAAATCATGCGCTGCTCCTGCTCGTCCCAAAGTTTGTGGCGGATATAGGAAAGGCTCTCCCAAAAGGTCACTTTTGTAACAAATCGGTTGATGACCGGGTTTTCTTTTGCGCACTTGGCCAAGTTATAACTTGGTATACCAGAGTTCAAGTGATGGATATGGTGATAGCCAATATAGCCTGTCATCCAATGTATGAGCCGAGGCAGTTTGTAAAATGTGCTGCCTTTGATCGCCGCCATAAGATAATCCCAATCGGCTTTCCATGATTTATAAGTATGTTCGTGCTGATGCTGCACATAGAAAAACCAGATGGCAATAATGAAGAAAAATATGACGATGGGCAATTGGATAGAAAGGAACACCTTCCAGCCTATCAACCAACTGAACAGGGCAATGACCCCAACGATAGCAAGGTTATTCCAAGTCTGATTCCAGATCATACCTTTCCAGGTTTTGAACCGTACCAATGGAAACCGGTTGTTGATGAGGAAATAATGAATCGGGCCAATAATAAAAGTGACTATTGGCATTCGGTACACTCTGTATTTGAACCTTCCCCATGCAGAAAGATTCCTAAATTCTTCGGCAGTCAATATGTCAATATCGCCTATGTCACGGGTTTCCAATTGGCCACAATGGCCATGATGAAAATCATGTACCCGCGCCCAATATTTGAACGGGATGGTGCTGAAAAAACTGCACACCACCCCAACGACTTTATTCCACTTCTGCGATTTGAAATAAGAGCGGTGGCCGCAATCATGCTGTATGATAAAAATACGTACCAAGAAAAAAGCATTGACGAACGCCAAAACCAACGTTAATATATAACTGACTTTTAAAGTGAAATACATTAAAACCCACAAACCCAGAAAAGGGCCGTAAGAAGTGACAATTTGCACTATTGCTTTGGTGTTATTTGCCTGGGCGTATCCCCTTAGCATCGTTTGCCAGTTGCCGAGGGACTGCTTGATCTCCTCTGCTGTATACTTGTATTGTTGCATATATAAGATAAGATTTAATGAAAATGCTGGTTAAAATAAAACCAACCTTTTGCATTTCGAAAATTCAAAGCTGAGATTTGGAGTTGCTCTAAGATATTGTTTAATGGATAGCGGGCAAAGTTAACAGGAATTTGGATATACGGGCATTTTTACTGCTGCCACTTTAAAACAAATTCTTTGGCGAGAGGAAATTTAAAGTTTTGTTGACTTTGCAACTGCTTCAAAACAGCCCCGAGAGCATTAAGTTCAAAGGTTCAGCCAATAGGTCAATTTTGCTACGATTGAGCGGTTTTTGGCCGTGAAGTCATCCGGTAGGTAATTGTCGGTATAAACGAGGAAAAAATCCGATACGGGCTTGAAGCGCCACTGAAACCGGGCGTTAATGTTCAGGTTATCAATCTGGTTATTGTATTGTATAAAGGTCGTGAGGAATAGTTTCCGGGTAAAAGTTATGTCGATCCTTGGGCCGACCAATAAGAGGTTAACTGTTTCGAAAGGTTCGGCCAAGGAGATGCGGTTGAAATTATAGTTCAATGCAATATTTCCAAAAGGTTGGAACCGATAAGTTACATCCCCGCGCAGGCCAACCCTCTTACCATTGAAAAATTCCCCGAACCGGGGCTCCAGCCTGAATGAAAAAGGTTGGTTGCGGTTGGAGCTGTACTCAATGGAATAATTGGTGTAGGAATACCCCGACTCCGCTTCGAGAAAATGGATTTCTTCCCTTGTCGGGTCAAAATCTTCAAAGAGAAAAGTGTATTCGTTTTTCACCTCAGCCTCAAACTGGGAATTGTTCCTCATCCTAAATTCCCATTTAAACCTCACTTCCCGGTCAGTAATGCCATACCCAGGAGTATGCAACCAAAGCCCCTGCACTACAGGCCCATGTTGAACCACGGTGCTGTTTTTTGGATAAAAGAAAAGCCGTGCTAAGGGGCGCATTTGGAAAAAATCATTCCGGGGAACGAAGCCTACTTCGGCATCGTAACCCTCCCCTACCCAGGCATGCCGCCAAGTCAACGCAAGCTTTCGTATCCGATAATTCAACTCAAAGCCATGTGCGAATTTATCGTCCGCCTTGGTAGGCGAAATGGCTTTGTGGAAAAAGGTTTTGCCCGACCAGACATTGTTCGTAGTGCCGAGGTTATAGTCCAAACCAACTACCCTGTTGTACTTGTTATAGGTTTCACTTTCCTGGTCGCTAAAGGTTTGTTTGTTTATAAAAATGGCCCCGATATTCGAGCGGGCAAACACTTTGCGCTGTAAAGCTGCGACTGTATAATTGAAGCTGGGCAGGTCATTTTTTTCATCATCGGCGGTCTGCATGTTAAGCAGGCCGACCCGCCAGTTTTCGTCCAGTTTTCCGCTAAGTCGAGCCCCAAAATAGATCGGGTTTTGGATGGTCAGATCGGTAGCCGTGTCGTGCGTAACGCCTATCCTTCGGGAAAAGAACGGGTTGATCCGATCTTCGCCAAAACTGCCAAAGAGGTCAGCGTTTTCGAGGAAAAACTGACGTCGTTCGGGGAAGAAAACTTCAAACCTTTGGAGATTGGTCACTTGCCTATCTACTTCTACTTGCGAGAAGTCGGGGTTCACTGTCAGGTCGAGGTTGAGGCTGGAGGTTACAGCTACTTTGGCATCACCGCCAATACCAAAATTGGAGGAATAGTCCTTTTGGCCTGCCTCAAAATCCCGGTTCAGGTCAGCAGAAGCATAAGGAATCAGCGTGAAATTCTTACCTGGTCTCTGCAAAGGCTCTTCCCAATTCAAATCACCCATGAATGCAAGGTCGGTAATGAACTGGTTTTGCGGTATCCTGAACCAAGTTGAGCGCTCATTGATCTGAGTATCAAAGCGGTAAGCATTGAACCGCCATTTCGTACTGCCCTCTTGGTAGCGGATGGTCTTGAAAGGGATGGCCAGTTCACAGGCCCAATAGCCATCATGGATTTTGGATTCGCCAGCCCATTTGTTGTCCCATGAATCAGAGAAATCTTGATTATCTGCACCGCCATTTGAAATAAGCCCTTCCCGTAGCACACCAGCCGGATTGGCCCCAAAAAAGAAGGCATTGGTTTGGTCGTTGAAGGTGTCAAAAACAAAGGTCAGGTTGTCACTCCCCCTAGCCCGGAAATCGCGGCGGAGGGATGGCACCACATATTCGTCGGTCTTGGCATAGCACTTGGCGGCTACGTAAAAGTTCTCATCGTCGTAAGCAAAAAAGATTTCAGTCTGGTAGGCTGCCTTGATACTGTCAGTGGGAAATAACTGCCAAAAACCATTGGCTGGAATACCGCCATACCATGCCGGCTCATCCACATTGCCATCTATTATTATTGGAGTGCTAACCCTTGCTGCTTTTGCAAACGGAGCATCATAGGAGGAGGTTTCTTTTGCAAACAGAGCCACCTGAGCGCAACAAAGCTGTCTGCCCAACAAAAAGAAAAAAAATGAAACCAGCACCGTTAATTTCATAGAGCAAAAGTAGAAATCTGCATTAATGCTGTTAGCTTTATAAATGGTATTTTTTATTAATCTAAAATTACTGGGAAAATAGGTGTACCTGAATACGGTAGCGGGGTGGATTTGTTGGTAGTTCAACGAACAAAAATTTAGCCATTGTAAATATGCAGCAAAAGAAAAGAGATAGTGAGATTGTAATTATAACTACTTGATTAGCAGCAGCCTCATTTTAAAACTTGGTGATGCCCTCAAATCAAGCCAGCCACTTTTAAAAGGTTCACAACTATATTCAAATGGAAAAATTGTACTTTCAGTCGAAGGTTATTTATTTACTGCTTGATTTGTTTTGGGATTTTTTCAAGGATTTAAACACCAATTAATATTACTGCCTTTTCAGTGTCCAGCAGTTTTTTTTGTGGCGATCAATTTATTTCCAGAATGGAAAATTCTATACACTTGCTGTTAAACGATGGCTTGTCCACTATTTGCATTTTACGTAAATTTGCCCAACACAATATTCACTGTCTGTATTTTAGTTTTCCAAAACTGGTTTTTATTTCAGGTATCTCCCCACCGTACATACATTATTTGATCTCCTTTTTTTGAAACAATTACTATTAACTATGGTATAGGTTTTAATATTTGTTTTCTGCAAATAGATCAAAATCAATTCACAACTACTTGAAACTCAACCACCCATGAGAATTGTAACGCTTATAACAACCCTATTGCTTTTTTTCCTCTCAAAACTAAACGCTCAATGTGATTTCATCAATGCCTTAAACATCATTGACGCTCCAAGTACGGCCATCGCAGCGAATGAAGAATGCACCGATGCCGATGGCTGGACTCATTATTACAATACTGACAGCAACTTCCTTATTATTTCTATTAAAAAGAACGGTCAGGACATCGGGTCTTTGGATATAGGGCTTAACATAACCTCCAGTACAAGGGCTGATTACGGCAACATAGGTCTCAACCTTTCCAATGCAGATTACATTGATAACGAAGTTTGGTTGGCAGCCAACCGCTCTTGGCAAATAACCGGGGCTTTGCCCATTACCGATCCTATCCAAATCAGGTTTTATGTCAATGATAAAGACTTTAATGACATTGTAGCCTTGCAACAAAGCTTGGGCATTTCTTTCAATCTTGATTTTGATAAATTGAATATGTACACCATCAGTGAAGGAAATGCGCTTGATGCCTACTCAACAGTCACCCAACCTGCTGCCGCTATTTTTACATTTTATGACATGGCACCCGGAGCATCACCTGATTGGGCAAGTGGTATGCAGAATGGTTTTTTATATGGTGAATATGAAAGCAGCTCCACGGACATCGCTGGTAGCGTTGGCGTTTTGTTTTTTGTCAATAACCCAGCCGTTGCCATTTCTGGAAATATAGCTAAACCCAATGCAGTACCTGTCCCCGATGTAAGCGTTTCCGTCCTTGGAGGTACAACAGTAATTACCGATTTGCTTGGGAATTATACCATGCCCAATTTAAACACCAACTTAGACTACCAATTGATACCAACAAAGGATACAGATCATCTGGAAAGTATTTCTACTATTGACCTTTTGCGCCTTGCTATGCATTTGGGAAATATCGAAAACTTTTCCTCCCCTTACCAATATATCGCCGCCGACGCAAATAACGATACTGAAATCGATCTATCTGATCTTTCAGAAATATTGAGTTTGTTGCTGGGGGAGACAGATGAATTTCTTAATAACACCTCTTGGCGATTTGTACCTCAATCCTATTCTTTTCCCAATCCCAGTGATCCTTTCATGCCGCCCTTTCCCGAGTCCATAAATTATATGGACTTGGCTGATTCGCTTTTCAACCAAAATTTTACGGGTGTTAAAATAGGTGACGTCGGAGAGGCTTCCTTCACGCTGCCGCCTCCGTTGAACACTACTTTTATGTTACCGGAAATTGGCACTTGCAATCCAGATGAGGAAGTCGTTTTTGAATTGAGCGTTGAAGATTTTGAAAATATGCGCGGTTTCCAATTTACGCTTGAATGGGACAAAGACGTCATGTCTTATGTCAGTGTGGATAATATCACATTACCGGGCCTGACTGCTCAGAATATTGGGGTTAGCTCTGCTGCCGATGGTTTCATCACCTTTGCCTGGATCAACCCTGTACCAACGGGAACGACATTGACGGACGGAGAAGTTATTTGCGAGCTGAGGTTTGTCACTACAGGTAACGTGAATGATACTACACCACTCAGTTTTACCAGCAACATCACCGATGCATTGGCCGTTTATCAAAACCTGACCGAAGCCTTTCCTGCTTTTATTGATGGGAAAACAACCATTGGTATCAATGCAGCTATTAACGCAGATGCTTTCATAGAACCCGCCGATTGTGACGGCAGCGCCATTGGTAGTATTGACCTGACTATTACCGGAGCCGTTTTGCCTGTAACTTTTGAGTGGAGCAATGGTGAAATGACTGAAGACATCAGCATGCTGGCGCCCAATATTTATACGGTGACCATCACCGATGCTTCCGGTGGCTGCCCAAAAGTTGAATCTTTTGAAATATTGCCCGGCGGTCAGTTCGACGTAGATGCCGATGTCATGCCGATGTCGTGCCCTAACGTGCTGAATGGTAGCATTGACCTCAACATCACTAACGGTGCTGCGCCTTTCACCTATCAATGGAGCAACGGCAAAAACACCGAGGCCATTTCTGGCCTCTATCAGGGCGTGTATTCAGTGACCGTCACCGATGCCGCAGGTTGTACAAAGACGGCTTCCTTTGAAATAGAAAACATGAATCGGATTGTTCCTATAGTAACGGTAATGAACTCGAGCAATTCAGGTTCTTCCAACGGATCAATAATAATAAACGGGATTACTGGCGGCTTTCCCCCTTTCACTTTCCAATGGAGCAACGGTGCGACAACCCAATCCATCATGGACGTACCTCCTGGCAATTATGCTGTCACCATTTCAGACGATATTGGTTGCGGCCATGTTTTTGGCTATCTCATACATGATTTGATGGTGGCTACCAATGAGGTTAATGGTATCGTTCTAAAGGTAGGCGTTTTTCCCAATCCAATGTTTGCTGGAAACCATTTTACATTGGCTATAGAAAGCCCGGAAAGTGGTGATGTGGAAGCAGTTGTCTTTGCTGCCAGCGGCCAATCGGTCAGTCGTTCAGCGATACATTTGCAAGAAGGTATGAACGAAAGACTATTGCCTGCTCCAAGTACAAGCGGCCTCTATTTTATACAAATCATTTATGAGGCTGAACCAGCCGGATGGCTGAAAATCGTGGTGAGGTAAGTTTCGAGTTATGGCGTTTTGAGTTAGTGAGTAACGTAAGTACTACTCACCAACTCAAAACCTCTTTAAGAAAGATACTTGCCAACAATCGGCATCCTTCTCCCCATTCCAAATGCTTTTGGCGAAACACGCAGCACGGGCGCAGATTGGTAGCGCTTGAATTCGTTCATATTGACGAGGCGCAATGCCCGACGAACCACTTTTTCATCAAAACCCATGGCAATGATTTCAGAAGGGCCTTGTTGTTTTTCAATGTATTGATATAAGATGGCATCAAGTACATCATAGGGAGGCAGACTGTCGCTGTCCTTTTGGTTGGGGCGCAGCTCGGCGGAAGGGGGCTTGGTGATAGTATTTTCAGGGATCACTTCTCCATCCTTGTTGATATAGCAGGCCAGTTCAAAGACTTCCGTTTTATACACATCTGCCAAAACAGACAGGCCTCCGCAAAGGTCACCGTAGAGTGTTCCATAACCGACAGCCATTTCACTTTTGTTGGTCGTATTTAAAAGGATGTTGCCAAATTTATTTGAAATGGCCATTAGGAGTAGTCCCCTAGTACGGGCTTGAATGTTTTCTTCGGCCACTCCAAATGGATTGCCCCAAAAATGAGGTTTCAGCGCATCCATAAAACTATTGAATGCTGGCTCAATGGGTACGATGTCATACTGAATGCCAAGGTTGACAGCCAGTTGACGGGCATCGTTCACAGAGTGATCGGATGAGAATTGGGAGGGCATGAGTAGCGCCCTCACATTGTCTTCACCAAGAGCCCTGGCAGCAAGCACAGCCACTACCGCAGAATCAATACCGCCCGATAGGCCAAGGATTGCCTGTTTGAATCCCAATTTCCCAAAATAATCTTTGATTCCAAGAACAAGGGCATCGTGGATGAGTGGAATTTTGTCTTTTGGCTGTAAAATGGTCTGGCTATTTTCGGCTACATCATCAAGGTCAAATGTCTTGACCATTTCTCTCCAGTAAGGCATTTCTTCATACACCGTTCCTTTTTGGGAAAAAACAATAGAGCCACCATCAAAAATAATCTCCGTCTGCGAACCGACCTGGTTTACGTAAAACATGGGTAGTCCGTATCTTTTTACATTTTCTCGTAGCACATGGATGCGTTCTTCTGCATGCGAATGGGTAAATGGCGAGGCGGATAAATTGAGGATGAGGTCGGGTTTGTGGGGCGTCATCTCATCCAAAGGAACAATCGTATAAAGAGGGTTTTCATTGCCTAAATTCCAGAGATCTTCGCAGATACTCAGAGCGATCCGCTTTCCTTTATATTCAACGATGTTGAATTCCGATGCGGGTTCAAAATAACGGTACTCGTCGAATACATCATAAGTGGGCAAGAGTGCTTTGTGCTGCACATGCTTTATTTCGCCATCGGCCAAAAAATAGGCGGAATTAAAAAGGTCTTTTCCTTCAATGACGGGGTTGCGGCTGGGCGAGCCAACCACAATGGCAATTCCTTTCGCTGCCTCTGCAAGTTTTTCTACCGATTTTTCCGCTCGGCGGATGAAGTCGTCGAATTCGAGGAAATCTCGAGGCGGGTAACCACAAGTGGCCAGCTCTGGAAAGCAGACCAAATCAGCACTTTGCTGTTTGGCCTCCTCGACAGCTTTGAGCATTTTGTCAAGGTTGCCGTCGAAATCGCCGACAAAAAAATTGAGTTGGGCTAAGGCTATTTTCATTTTTTGAAAAAAATAAATTGGTCAAAATTAGAAGGTCTAAACTGGGGCAATGTAAAAACGTTTTAACAGATCGGTAGTTGTCCGTATTCAATCACTGGCTTAACATTTCAATCAGTTTTAAAATACTATTTCACAATAAAATTTTATTCGAAAAATAATTTTGTAAAACATTAAAAACAACGCTACCTCCTGTTTTAAAGAGCGGGTTTTTAATTGGGCGAGCAAAGCTATAAAGCCGCAAAAGATAATCAAGTCTTTATCGAATTATGAAGGGAATAATTTTGCTTCTTACGCTGAGTTTTGTAATTCACCGAGAAAGTAAGGTCAAAAATGCCTTCTGTTTTTTTTAATTGTTACTTATTGGGTTATGCACGTCTTATTGATTGATTGTATGGGAGTTATACCCTACTTTTGGGGGTCATATACTGATCTGCTTTTTAGAAATTATTAGCCAGAATTAATTATCAATAATCCCATTTTCATTTCCCATTCATCTTTTGAACGGTAATTTTAAATTCAAACCCAATAGCATAACCTGCTTGGGGTTGTAACAATTAACATATTTCATAACAAAAAACAATCGAATTATGGACTTTTTAAACATGGAAAAACTTTCGGAAATTTTCACAGCTTATGCCCCAAATGTTGTCGGCGCTATTTTGACCTTGCTGATCGGTTTTTGGATCATCGGTATGATTGCCCGGGGTGCAGATAAGGCAATGAAAAAGAGCGGTATTGATGACACCCTCCGCCCGTTCTTGAAATCGTTGATCAGTGTTGGCTTGAAGATATTATTGTTGCTGAGTGTTGCAGGAATGTTCGGTGTTGAGACGACTTCATTCATTGCTATATTCGGTGCTTTGGCTTTAGCCATCGGCATGGCCTTGCAGGGCAGCCTTGGACATTTTGCGAGTGGGGTCTTGTTGCTTATTTTCCGACCATATAAAGTCGGCGACTTGGTGACCGTAGGGGGAGAGACTGGAGAAGTAACAGAACTTCAAGTTTTTAATACGGTATTAGCCACATTGGACAATAAACGGGTTATCGTTCCAAATGGAGTAGTGACCAGCAATGTCATCACCAATATTTCCGGGCAAGGCGAGATTGGTGTTGAACTTACATTCGGCATCGGCTATGGGGATGATATTGACAAAGCCCGTGACATCATTATGAGGGTTGGGAAAGAGTGCCCCTGGGTGTTGGACGACCCTGCACAAGGGGTTGTTGTGGGGGAATTGGGTGATAGTTCCGTCAATCTCAACACAAGGCCGTTTTGCAAAAGCGAACACTATTGGGATACCTTGTTCTATATGCAGGAACATGTGAAGAAGGCTTTTGACAAAGAAGGGGTCAGTATTCCTTTCCCACAAATGGATGTACATATGCCTAGTGGTTCAGCGAATTAATGTGTAGTTGGGAAATTTATTTCCCAAGCAATCTACTCATGATATACTAAAATAAGTTAGGGAAATTCTTTCCCTAACTTATTTTTTTGAGGGAAATAAATTTCTCTACTACGTTGCTTTTTTTGTCAATTCCACAAACTCTTCCACACTTAGAACTTCAGGTCTTTTCATAAAATATTCATCGGCCATCATTTCCTCGCTGTCAAAAAATTGTTTTAAGGTATTCCGCAACATTTTCCGCCGTTGGCTGAATGCCTGTTTTACGATGCGTTTGAATAGTTTTCCATCGCATTCTATGGGGTTTTCCTTTCTGATCAATCGAATAACAGCTGATTGTACTTTTGGCGGAGGAGCGAAATTTTCATTGCCAACAGAAAACAAATATTCGCCCTCATAATAAGCTTGCGTCAAAACGCTGATGACGCCATAGTCCTTTCCGCCCGGCGAGGCAATGATCCGTTGTGCCATTTCTTTTTGGAACATGCCGATCAATTCAGGGATGTATTCTCGGTAGTCGAGCATTTTAAAAACAATCTGCGAAGAGATATTATAAGGGAAATTGCCGATGATGGAAAAATGATTGTTGGTTGCTGGTTGCTGGTTGTCGGTTGGGAAAACGTGGGCAAGGTTAAGTTGGAGGAAATCTTCGGAAATGACCTTACCATGTAGTTGCACATAGTTTCTATGCAAATGATCTACCATATCAGGGTCGGCCTCGACCACCATCAGTTTAATATTTTTCTCCAATAAGTATTTTGTCAAAAACCCTTGCCCTGGGCCAATTTCTAAAACCCTTGGTTTTCCGTCGCCCACAGTAAGCGAATCGGCAATACGTCTGGCAATATCTTCATTTGTCAAAAAATGCTGCCCATAAGATTTTTTTGCCCGTATCAAATGATTTATATTTTTGAAAATATTTAACCGGTGACCTGATAAACAAGAGCTAACGGCTTGGGGAATAAAATGAGTACTTTTGCCGCTCTTTCAAATAAAGTCACAGGCTTTTGATTGGCCCGACTCAAAACTCAATAACTTACTAACTCAAAACTTCCCCGTGGATCAGATAACTGAAATATTAGAAAAGAAGAGCAAAAGTACCAAACCAACGATCAATAAAAACAAGCCGGTTATTGGCATCTCGATTGGTGATATCAACGGCATTGGATTGGAAGTGATCCTAAAAGCCCTCAACCACAAACGGATCATCCATCTCTGTACACCTGTGATATATGGTTCTTCCAAGGTTGTTTCCTATCATAAAAACATTGTGGCTTTGGATGAACTGACTTTTTATGGGCAGCGCAACGCAGAGCGCCTTTCCTACGACAAAGTCAACGTGGTTAATTGTTGGAATGAAAATGTGAACATTACCCTTGGCAAGCCGACAGATGCTGGTGGTAAGTTCGCACAAATGAGCCTTGAGGCAGCTACCCGCGACCTCAAGGCTGGATTGATTGATGCATTGGTGACCGCTCCCATCCACAAAAAATCCATGGAGCTGGCGGGATTCGCCCACGTGGGCCATACGGAATATTTGACCAAAGAATTTAACGCCAAGAATAGTCTGATGTTATTGGCCAATGACAACCTGAGGGTCGGTTTGGTTACTTCCCATATTCCTTTACGAGCCGTGGCCGATGCAATTACGAAGGAAAACATTATCAATAAATTACGGATTTTCAACAATACTTTGAAAGTGGACTTTGGCTTTGAGCGCCCATCTATTGCCGTGCTTGGCCTCAACCCACATGCTGGAGAAGAAGGTATGCTGGGTCATGAGGAAGAAAAAGTAATACGCCCCGCTGTTGTGGAAGCGAAGAAGGAAGGCGGCATGATGGTCTTTGGCCCTTTTGCCGCGGACGGTTTTTTTGGTTCAGGTCAATTCAACAAATTTGATGGTATTCTTGCCATGTACCACGACCAGGGGTTGATCCCCTTTAAAGCCCTAACTTTTGGCAGTGGCGTCAATTTTACGGCTGGTCTTTCCTGCATCCGCACCTCTCCTGATCACGGCACCGCTTTCGATCTGGCTGGTAAAAATTCCGCTGACTCCTCTTCCTTCCTGCACGCCATGTTCATGGCGATTGATGTACACCGTAACAGGAAAGAATATCATGAATTGAAAGAAAATGCCGTGAAGAAAGTGGCGACAGAAGAAGAGAAGGACGAGACAGCAGATTAATGAAAATTAAAATGAAAAACCACGACGCTGTAAAGTGTCGTGGTTTTTCATTTTAATTTAAAATTTCATTTTCATTCCTGAGTTTTTTATCATCCACATTTTTATTGAGGAAATCATTCAGCGCATCTATGTTAAAGCTGGTAGTGATTTCACCAAACGTGTTGATGTTTACTTCGAAGCCCTGTAGGTCTTTGTGGACTTTGGGCACTTGCTTGGTGATTGTTGCTTTTGCCATGATCTGGTTAATTGCTGATTGTTAATTGTTGGTTGCTATCAATTAAACAATCAGCAATTAACAATCAAATTTTATCAAAATAGTCCGTTGCTTGATTTAGTCGTTTAATAGTTTCTTCTTTGCCAAGCAGTTCGATCATTTTGAACACATCTGGGCCTTTCATAGTTCCCGCCAGTGCAATTCTTAATAATGGAAAAATTTGCCCCATTTTCAGTCCATTATCATTTATGAAATTCTTGACAGCTGTTTCCAACGATGATGCATCAAATAATGCAGCGCTATTGATCAGTTCTGTAAGTGAAGAAAAAGCAGCTTTGGTATCATCGTTCCAGCGTTTGGCAACGTTCTGTTCATCATATGTTTTAACACCTTCAAAAAAATAAGCACCCTCAGTGGCAAAATCAGTCAACAACACAACTCGGTCTTTCATCAAATCGCAATAGGTTTTTAGGAAATCATTGCTCGCATCATAGCCTTTTTCGGTAATGAAAGGTTTGGCCATTGTGGCAAGATCGCCTGCGCCAGCAGTTTGGATATATTGCTGATTGAACCACTTTGCTTTATCATAATCGAAGCGGGCACCTGACTTGCCGATTTTTTCTAAGGAAAATACTCCGCAGAGTTCGCTCAAGGAAAATATTTCCTGCTCGGTACCGGGGTTCCAACCTAGGAAAGCAAGGAAGTTGATAGCCGCTTCTGGTAAAAAGCCAAATTCTTTAAAGCCCAAGAAACTATCCTCTTCCGAGTCGGCCTGCCAAGCCAACGGAAAAACGGGCATGTTGAATTTAGCTCCGTCCCGCTTGCTCAATTTGCCATTGCCGAATGGTTTTAAAATCAGGGGCAAATGTGCAAATTGTGGCATAGTACCTTCCCAGCCAAATGCCCTATACAATAATATGTGGTGTGCCGTGCTGGGCAGCCATTCTTCGCCACGGATGACATGAGAAATTTCCATCAGGTGGTCGTCCACGATGTTGGCGAGATGGTAGGTCGGCATGCCGTCCGCCTTTAGCAGCACTTTGTCGTCCAATTCGTTGGTTTGAAATGTCACCTCGCCCCTCACCAGGTCGGTGAATGTAACCGTCTCGTCCACAGGTACATTTAGACGGATGGTGAAACCATCGCCATTGGCGAGGCGCTGTTTTACCTCATCAGCAGATAGGGTAAGGCTGTTTTTCATTTCGTTCCGCGTCACGTTGTCGTAGCGGAAATTGTGATTGCCTTGTGCTTTTTCTGCTTCCCTTTTGGCGTTCAGTTCTTCAGGTGTGTCAAAGGCGTAATATGCTTTGCCATTTTCTACTAACTGCATGGCATGTTTACCATAAATATCTTTGCGCTCCGATTGGCGGTAAGGGCCATGCTCGCCCCCAAAACCAGGGCCCTCTGTTGGCAAGAGGCCAAACCATTTCAGTGATTCAACAATATATTCTTCTGCACCGGGTACATAGCGCCCTTGGTCAGTATCTTCGATTCGAAGGATGAATGTGCCACCCTTCTTTTTAGCAAATAAATAATTGTACAGTGCAGTGCGGACACCTCCGATGTGCAAAGGCCCTGTTGGGCTGGGGGCAAACCTTACCCGGGTATTGGAATATGACATATTGCTGGTGGACGGTTGACGGCAGACGGTTGACGGAAATTAACAGTATCCCTTTACCATGAGCGGTTCACCTATTTTATTTAAAATAATTGAAAAGGTTGGCAGCATAATTAAGTTCCATACGTTTTTCCAACAAATAAATTACCTGCCTAAAACCCTATTTGGGAGCGCAAAAGTAGGTTTTAAGAAACTTTTCCTCCTCCCTTTTTGTCCAATTCAAAAAGCCACTGATTTGTGGCCCTGGTATCACCCTTATGAACAAACATCCTGTCCTCATTGTGTAACGGCAAAATTTTATAACATATCCAAAACAGTGCTTTAACATGTATCTCGTCAAAACACCGCAAATCATCCAAAACCTATTTCCAAATTTCACGTGGAAAATACCTTCCCACGAGAAGGTGTTGTACCTTACTTTCGATGATGGTCCTATCCCAGAGGTTACGCCATGGGTGCTTGAGCAATTGGCTGCTTATCAAGCTAAGGCTACTTTCTTCTGCGTGGGCGACAATGTGAAAAAACACCTTGACGTGTTTCAAAAGGTAGTAGGAGGCGGGCATTCGATCGGTAGCCACACTTTCAATCATCTCAGTGGCTGGGCTTCCGAAAATATTCCTTATTTCCACAATGTGCGCCACTGCGCCCGTTTGGTCGACTCAAACTTATTTCGTCCGCCATATGGACGCCTCAAACCAAAACAATCCCAGTTCTTGCAAAGGCATTACCGCATTGTCATGTGGGATGTATTGAGTGGTGATTTTGACAACAAAATCAATAAGGAACAATGCCTAGGTAATGTGATCAAACATGCAGGAAAAGGATCTATCGTAGTGTTTCACGATAGTATCAAGGCTTGGGAAAAGCTGCAATTTGTTTTGCCAAAAGTATTAAAGTATTTTTCAGAGAAAGGCTTCCGTTTCGAAGCTTTAGCAGAGCGGGCAGTTTTGGAAAATTCTTTGGCTTCGGTAGCATAAATTTAAGGTCATTTAAAGTAATCCACCACTTCCCCTTCCGAGATCACTAAAGGGATTTTGTTCTGTATCACCTTTCTTTTGCTACGGCTCAGTTCGTCGAAATGAAGGCCGTACAAGGCATGGGCCGATTCTTCCCAGAGTTCATTATAGGCTGCTTTGAGTTCATTATAGACCGAAATGTAAATATTGTAAGAAGTACTACGGTCATTTTGCAGGGAAATAATGGCTTGGTTTGGTGCAACGGCAAGACTTTCGCTTTTATCGGGGTTCATAATAAACTCTTTGGTCTTGTCCTTGAGTTGTTCCACATACATCCGTTCTCCCCTTACCATGAGTTCATCATTGAAGTTAATCTTAACGCTTAAAATATTTCTTTTGGGGATAGGTGGAAAAGGCTTATTCTGCATGGGAGGCAATTTAACCAGTATGCCTTTATCAATATCAATGGTTGTGGTAACGAGAATAAAGACCAATAAGAGGAAGGCAATGTCGGCCATTGAACTGGCATTGACAGCCACTTCAGCCCTTCGCTTTGAAATAGTACGCATAGCTTTATATTTGAACAAAAATAGATTGTTAGCAAGTAGGTATAGAGAAAGGCTCCAAATCACTTTAATCAGTTGGTTATTGACCTTGTATACCCTCTGATAACTTCTTAAATGATGCAATAGCCCTAACAAAATGGTGTGCGAATGGCGATTTTTCCCCAGCCGTTTTTTTTATGTATAAATTTTTAGAAATTTGCCGCGTCCCAAGCAATTGAAAATCACAAGATTAATAGACACAATAAAAAACCCAGTGCCCCAAACCTGCCTAAGCCTATGTCCAGCATGCTTGCCAAATACGCCCAGCTTCTTGTCCATTACTGTGTAGAAATCAAGGAAGGAGACCGACTGTACGTTGCCAGCACTACGTTGGCCGAACCGCTCGTGCGTGAAATATGGAGAGAGGCATTACGGGTAGGGGCGATTGTAGAAGTTGACCTGGCGTTTCGGGAAAAGGGTAATATTTTAATGAAAGAAGCTGGCGAAAAACAATTACAGCATATTTCACCATTATATGAGATGGCCATGCGCGAGTTTGATGCCTATCTTAATATAATGGCACCCTTCAACCTTCGGGAAGACCAGAGCGTTGACCCAGACAAATCCAATATCAGGAAAAAGGCCATAGCACCAGTCAGTAAAATGTATTTCGAGCGCACTGCGACGAGGTCGCTGAAAAGGAATTTGTGCCAGTACCCTACCTTGGCCAATGCGCAAGAGGCAGGTATGTCTTATGAGGATTATGAGCATTTCGTTTTCAATGCTTGCCGGTTGTATGAAGATGACCCTGCCGCTGCATGGTTGGAAGTGCGCCGCTCCCAACAGCACATTGTTAACCTGCTCAACAGCAGAGAAAAAATTAGGTATAGAGGGGAAGGCGTGGACATCACATTCTCCACCAAAGGCCGTACTTGGATCAACTCAGATGGACAGACCAATATGCCTTCTGGGGAAGTTTACACCTCACCTGAGGAGGACAGTGTAAACGGAACCATCCATTACACCTACCCTGTGATCTACGGTGGACATGCTGTGGAAGGAATAACGCTGTGGGTCAAGGATGGGTACATTGAGAAATGGGAAGCAGCACAAGGAAAAGAGGTGTTGGACAATGTTTTCCAATTACCAGGTGCCCGACGTTTCGGAGAAGCTGCAATTGGAACAAACTATAAAATTGACCGTTTCACGAAAAATATTCTTTTCGACGAAAAGATAGGAGGGACCGTGCACATGGCCATTGGCCAGTCTTACTTACAAGCTGGTGGAAAGAACCAATCTTCCATTCATTGGGACATGATTGCAGATATGAAAAACGGCGGGGAGATTTATGCAGACGGTGAGAAAATATATGACAGCGGAAAATTCATTTTTTAAGGGATAAAGGGTTGGATATTAAGGTTTAAATGGGGTTTCGGGCAAATTTGTGCTGCAAAAAATAGCCCGAATGTTACCAGTTTTCCTAAATTTGGGGTCACATTTGAAACCCAAACAAACTTAATATTTTTTGACGAAAACCATTTTTCCCAAAACGACACTATACAATAACATCAAGACGTGGAGAACAACATTGCATTTCTGGAGTTGAAGTACGGTAACATCTATGGCGGTTTCCCAAACTTTTTTGCCATTGCCGAAGTATCCCTATTAGTATTTGAACAGCGTTCAAAGAAAATATTCATAGAAACTTTTACCAATAAGGTGGATGTGGACTATGTAAGCGTTTACTCAAAAACAAATGAATTAGGCCATACTATAGGCCGCTTTAAAGAAGTCATCAATATGAGGTCGGGCCGTCGCCGTCCTTTTATGGAAGAGTTTAAAATAGATAAGCGGGCTTTGCAGTATTCATTTAAACAACTGCGCCCTGTTCACAATCGTGTTAAACGGTTTATGCTCGATGCTCTCCGTAAGTACCGAATTCAAACTATCATAACTTTTGACGGCAGAAGGGACATTTTCCTTTGCGAAAGATCAGGTGTACGCTTTGGCCGCACACAAATAGTTGACCTGCAAAAAGAACTCAATAAAGAAACAGACTACCTGTTCTCCTTGAACAAATTGTCTGTTATTGCTGGTTACGATATGGACGGTTCATATCTCCGTTCCAATAATGAAGAGTACTGGCTCCATCCTATTGCCGCAAAGCAACTTTATCCCGGTTCGGCAGCATGGGATGCTTCCAGGCTATTGATGGTTCACAATGAATTCTATGGTCATAAGACCGATTTCCTGCTACGTGCCCAACAGCTTTTAAACAAGATTCAACAAACTACCGCTGCTGCTAAACCTGAAGAAGAGGCTACTGATGCGATTGATGAACCCTCGGCCGAACCTCTGGAGGAAGTGTCCGCTGTTACTGAAGAAGCCTCAGCTGATGCTGATGCTCCGGCAACTGAACCAGCAGCTGAATCTTCCGGTGATAAAGAAGAAGAATAAATATTTCTTTCAAATAAAGAAAAACAGTGCTGCGTACAGCACTGTTTTTTTTTATCCATTTACAATTTTTAAGTTAACTTAAAAATATTTTACATTTGCACTAATCTTTTCGAAACGGTTTCAAAACCCAAATTGGATATTTCAAACCCAACATGGAAGTACTTTCACAAGCAGAGGAAAATTACTTAAAAGCAATCTTCAAAATTTGCGAAAGTGAGGGCAAACCTGCCAGCACCAACGCCATTGCCAGTGAGCTGGCTATGACAGCTGCAGCAGTCTCCGATATGCTTAAAAGATTGTCAGCCAAAAAGTTGGTGAATTACAAAAAGCATAGAGGGGTAACACTTACCAATGATGGCAGCCAATTGGCTACAATGCTCATTCGGAAACATCGGCTCTGGGAAGTTTTCCTTTTCAAGGTACTGAATTTCTCATGGGACGAAGTGCATGACATAGCCGAACAACTGGAACATATCCAGTCTGATCAATTGGTCAACCGACTTGACCAGTTTCTCGGACAACCCAAATTCGACCCTCACGGCGACCCTATCCCCGATGCTAATGGAAAATTCACGGCACGTAAACAACGTCCACTTGCTTCTTTGGAAGAAGGGGAAACTGGGATCGTGGTTGGAGTACAAGATCATTCCGCTGCTTTTTTACAGTATCTGGACAAAATGCAATTGGGATTGGGAGTACCTATAAAGATTTTGGAAATATTCGAATTTGACGGCTCCGTAAAAGTGAAGTTGAAAAACAAGCAAGAGTTGACAATCTCAAACAAAGTAAGCGAGAATCTTTTAGTGCAAAAACAATAGAAATTATTCGAAATTAAGAAATTGGAAATTTGGAAATTGATAATCAATAGATTTCAGAACAACAAAAATTTCTAATTTCTTAATTTCCAAATTCTGGACAGTTTCTATTAATCTAAATCCATCTTTTCAATGACAATATCGATATGAAAAAATATGCCTTATTACTATTCAGCCTATTGGTTTTTAACTATTTGAATGGACAAGAAAAAAAACTAATATTAGGCACAGCCTCTATTTTTGATGATATGGCTAAGAACATTGCCGGTGACCTATTTGATATACAAACCATCGTGCCGATTGGCGGCGACCCGCATATATATGAACCGACCCCCGCCGATGCAAAACTTATTGCCAAAGCTGATTTAATCTTTAAAAATGCCCTGACTTTTGAAGGTTGGTTAGACGGTTTGATTGAAAGTGCTGGCGGCGATGCAGAAGTAGTGACAATTACCGAAGGCATCCCTGCCATCCATTCTACTTATAAAGGTTCATCAGACCCGCACGCATGGATGGATGCTTCGTATGGGTTGATTTATATTGAAAACATCAAAAATGCTTTGGTCAAATTTGACCCAGACAACAAGGAAGTTTATGAATTTAATTATGGCGTTTACCGGAGGCAGCTTGAGGATATGGACGCTTATATTTTTGAACAAGTAAAAAAGATACCAGAGAAGCGCCGCGTTCTTATCACCTCGCATGATGCCTTTCAATATTTTGGACGACGCTATGGCATCCAACTGGAATCTGTCATTGGCATTTCTACCGATGCAGAAGCCCAAACATCTGACATTATTCGATTGAATAAAGTCATTAAAGAAAGCGGCGTACCTGCCGTTTTTATTGAAACCACCGTGAACCCAAAACTACTGAAGCAAATAGCCGAAGACAACAATGTAGTGATCGGCGGAAGCCTCTATTCCGATTCAATAGGTGAAAAGGACAGCCCTGCCCCTACCTACCTCGATATGTTGAAATACAACACTGATACCATCGTCAAAGCATTGAGTCAAGAAACCAAACCATCGCAAGTTCCTGAAAATAAAGGAAGTGGGTGGCTACTATGGGGCGGGCTTGCACTACTTTTGGCTACAGGCTTTTTTGTAGTGTGGAAAAAAGTGAATTGATGGCTTCACTGTTTCATTGCTCCATTGTTTTAGCTAACCAATTGGCAATGGAACCATAAAGCAATGGAACAGTGAAACAATAAGACCATGAAGCAATATTTATGAATCCAATATCCATCAAAGGCTTATCGGTTTCTTATGACCGAAAAATAGTATTAACCAATATCTTCCTTGAACTGGAAAAGGGGAAAGTCTATGGTGTCATCGGACCGAATGGGGCTGGCAAATCAACACTGTTTAAAGCCATCCTTGGATTGATAGATGTAAACGCTGGTAAAGTGCAAATCAATGGCGAACCAATAGAAGAGCAGCGGAAAAATGTGGTCTATGTGCCGCAGAAAGATGATGTAGACTGGCAGTTCCCGGCCACTGTAATGGACATAGTTGAAATGGGTCGATATCCACATATCAAACTATTCCAACGATTGCGGAAAAAAGACAAAAGTGCCGCTTTGGAAGCCCTAAGGGAAATAGGTATCGAACATTTAAAAGACCGACAGATCGGCGAGCTTTCGGGTGGCCAGCAGCAGCGGGTGTTCCTCGCCCGTGCCCTTTGCCAAGGGGCTGATATTTTCCTCCTCGATGAGCCTTTTGTTGGGGTGGACATAACGACTGAAGAGAAAATCATTTCGATTTTAAAAAAACTTGCTTCAGAAGGGAAAACCCTTCTCGTTGTGCATCACGACCTTTCCACGGTGCATGCTTATTTTGACAAAGTCATTTTATTGAATCAACGGCTGATTGCTTTTGGGGATACGGCAGATACTTTTACAGAGGAGAATATTTCGAAGGCATATAGTGGGCAGTTGCCGATTTTACAGAAAACGGGGATGGTGTGAGGAATCCAAATTGATAAATTTATACTATTGATAAATAATCAAATATACATTCACTATTTTTAAAATTCGATCATTATCGCTACCTTTATTCAATTGTTTAACCTTATAATATCCTTTCTATGAAAAATTTGCCGGTTACCGATTACCGAGCTTAATCCTTGCCTTTGTACTCACACTAACATCCTGTCAAACTGACCAAGTACCATTACCTACTAATCAATCTGGTAAGGATCTTACACAGCTTAGGAAGCAAATGCGCGACAATGCACAAGCTTATTTGGAAACTGTTTTGCATAATTATGATAACAAAACTGACTCAAGTTCTACAGTCTCATTTCGTGATCCCGTTGTTTGTAAGTGCGCCTATGAAATCTTAGATGTGCAAGTTCAGACTCCTCCAGAACATCCTGATTATACCTTAGAATTTAACTCCTTTGATGAATGTAATCCGGGTCAACCAACAACATGTACGTATTTTTCGGGCTATTTTGATATACAAGAACCTCCATGTGTGTCTATAATTAATCCCGATTGTGTTGAAAGGTGGCCTTATTTGCCTGAACAAGGTGTGAGTCAGCCTCTACTGTATTTATTCGATTGTGGGGTGCCCGCCTTTTCCAATGTTTCGATAAATCTCACTAACGTATGGTACGATCCATGTCCATTCGGTGATTATGCCTCAGCAACGGTTACGTTTAGAATTTGGTGCTTTGAGACCTGTGAGGAATATAGTTTTTCAGCATGGGTCCATTCTAATCCAATGACTTTGGTATGGGGTGATCCATGGAATCCCGCGGTAACGGCTCTTGAATTAGGTGGTTGCGGTTGTGCTCCGTGGCAATTTCTTTAAAATACTTTAAAGTAAGTTAATAAAAGCCAAGTTGCCAGTTCCAAGTTTTCAACAAGCAACTTGGCATTTAGTTAAATCTTATCGTTCTTTGACAATTTGGGTGGTAATGGGTTTTGCTTTAACCCATTACCACCCAAATTGTCAAAGAACCAATTTTATTTCCATGAACAGGATCTCATTTTTTATTTTATGCATTATAGCTTTAATCTTTGGCAACAATACAATTAACGGTCAAAATTCTTCCTATCAAGTCTCTTTGGATTCACTTGGGTATGTTGGGCGCGAAGTGCTAGTAAATGAAAACGATGATATTGTAAGCATTTTTTCTGATCCGTACACATCTTACTATTCCATGTACTTTATTGATTTTTCAGGAAGCTTGGGTGGGAATATGCCGGCTTACAAGGTATCTGTTGCCCCCCCACCCCCAATACCCCCGCTTAGGTTTATTAGAAGAGCGTTTTACAATGGGAATAAAATATTGCTTGCCCAACACGTGATTCCACCGCTAACTTCAAATTTTAACAAAGTGATCATTAGCATTGATGTCAATACGGGGCTTTACTGGGTGAATGCTTATAGTTTTGATAAAATTGATTTTGCCATTGACGGTTCAGGGGATAGTTTAATGGTTGCGGCAGCTACCCCCGACAATTTATTGATTCTTAAGCTGTTGGAAAGTGAAGCAGGCAATGAAATATGGCAAAAGAGTTTTAGTTTGAGCAAGCCTGCTATCTCCAGCTATAAATTGGAATCAGTAAGGATTCAAAGGCACCCCATTGCTGGTTATTTTATAAGTGGCATCATGAGCAATATTGACAGTACAGGCAATGATGAATCTTTTATTATACAATTGGATTTTAACGGAATGCCGATAAGGAAGAAGAGCCTAGGCATAGGGCATCGTTTCGACGAATTAATTGTAAGTGACGATGGTATATATGTTTTAGGCCGAACTAAGACTTCGATCCAATATGCAGATAATGAAGAAAACCTTATTTTGGCTAAATTCGATCTAAATCTCGACCCAGTTTGGACAAGAATCTTTTATGCTGAAGAATTTGAATTTAACAATGCTAATTTAAGTGTAGGAAACGATGGATTGCTCACGCTGGCTTATTCTACGTTTGGATTTTTCCCTACTATTTTGGCCAAGTTGGATGACCAAGGTGAAGTTATTTGGGAAAAAGGCTATCCCCTGTACCAGCCCCAATTAGACGTTTTGTCCGATGGGTCGCTATTGATGTTTTCTCAGGTATATAGTGGAATTCCTTTCAATTGGCAAAATATCATTGGAAAGACGGATACGCTCGGAAATATTGAAGGTTGTTCAAATTTTGAGTCATGCCTTGAATCCATTCATGTGTTGCTTAACACCGATGTTTTAGAAGTGGAAGAAGTAAATATTACCCATGACACCGTCGGCACCTTGGACTTGCTCATTGAGCCCTTCGAGTTATCATTTTCCGATTATTGCGATATTCCACCTGAACCTACTCCCAGTTTTTCCGCCCCTGATACAATTTGCATCATGGACAGTATCACTGCTACCGATTTGGGAAACGTTCATGCCCACGGCATCAGATGGCGTCTTCTGGGTAATGGGATTGACAGTATTTGGGTGGATTCTTTAGAGTTTCGATATCGCTTCCTGAAAGCAGGCACTTACACCTTGTCCCAGTCAATATGGTATCTTGGGTGTGAACATTCATTTGAGAAAAACATCACTGTATTACCGCCTTTAGAAATATCAATTGACAAGGAAGGAGACTTTTGCGAACCTCCAGTTAGTTTGGAAGTACAGTCCAACAGGTTCATTCGAAAATATGAATGGGATAATGGAGATACTATCCCTAGCATTGAAGTGGTACTGGATGGTTTGTATTCGGTTACAGTAAGCGATGGATATTGCATGGAAAAAGATGAAGTAGAAATTACTTTTGTCACCACTTCATTTGGGAACCAACCGCCACTTGATATTCTTCCTGATACTACTATATGTAATGATGACTTACCTTATACGTTCGTTCCTCAGAGTAGCTTCGCTGATGAATTCCTTTTGGATTTGATTCCACAATCTGGTTTGCCTCTTTTAATAGAAGAAAAAGGAAATCATACAGTCTCAATACAGGTTAAAGAATGTTTATTTTCAACAGCTTTTGAGCTTGATGTCAAGAACTGTGACCCTCAGATATATTTTCCTAATATTTTTAGTCCAAACAATGATGGAATAAACGATGTGTTCATCCCTCAAGGTATAAACTTTAGCCCTATCAGGCTACTCGTTTTCGACCGTTGGGGAGGACTTATGCATGATTCTGAATTGGGGTTATTTTATTGGGATGGAAAGGATGCAGCAATGGGAGTGTACACCTTTGCTTTTGATTATATCAATGACAGAACTGGTAAAATAGGAAGGGATTATGGCACGATAACATTGATCAGATAAAGGTTGCTTAAATTTCCAATTTCCAAAACCCTATCAGAATGATACCAAACCCTATCAAAATGATAGGGTTTTTCTTTTATATAAAATTAGTAAAAAAAATATTTGTCTGTCAAGTTGTTGTTTATCAATTATTTATAAAAAATAAAAAAAAATTCGATGGCCAAGGAACACGTTTTGGCATAAAGGGAATGTCCTCGCTAATGAGCAGGACTTAACTACAAGACCAAGTATTTTGAAATAAGACAGAAAGTAGGTTTTTGAAAAGTGAACAAACACACACCAGATAGAGCCTGAATTCTGGAATTACCGATTTAAACCATTGACCATGTTAGTAGCCCTTGTTTTTCTGACCATGTACCTATCCATCCTGCTGTTGCTGGTGATAGAGATCGTCAGGGAACGGAAAGCCAAACAGTAGTTCGTCAGTTTTCAGTTCGACCGTTCGACAGTCACCCTACACCGATTGGAAAATAGTCGAACTGAACAACTGCCGAGCTAAAAAGAATTCCAATCACCGAATTTGTTAACCGATTATCTTTCCAAAACCTAACACCTCAGTTTATGAGTACCATCGAATTTAATTGCCATTTTGACAATCTTCAGCACAAACTGCTGCCCTTTGCTTACAGACTAACCAACAACTACGAGGACGCCAGAGACCTCATCCAGGAAACTGCCATGAGGGCGTTCAACAACAAAGAAAAATTTGAAACGGGCACCAATTTCCGAGCTTGGGTCACGACCATTATGCGGAATACGTTCATCAACATTTACCGCAAAAAGAAAAATCGGGCTACTAGCTCGGAGCCGACCGACAGCTATGTGTTCATCAATGAAAACCACGCTGTTGAAAACACGGCACATTCAAATATGACTATGAAAGAATTGCAAAACATCCTTGGCGAACTGGACATCATTTACCGCAAACCATTCCTCCTCTTCTTTGAAGGGTTTAAATATGATGAAATTGCCGAAAGCATGGGCCTACCAATTGGCACTGTGAAAAGCCGTATTTTCTTTGCCAGACAAAAATTGATGGAGTCCATCCAGTATCATTATGCCTATGATACGACGGCCGTGAATTAAGTTCGGCGGTTCGTCAGTCCGCCAGTTCGACAGTCACAGATTCCTTCCTACCCCCATGACTGACGAACTAGCGGACTGACGAACTGGCGGACTGAAAATATATGAAACCACCGAACCTAAAACCATCACTTGGCAAACCTAAGTCAAAAGCCGACCGGGCATTTGATAAAGTACACCGTTTCTTCTCCAATTCGTTTAGAGCTTTTTCTACCGCAAAAGCAACCTCCAACCCAACTACTCCCGCCCACCAGTCGTCAAAATCCATTAACTTAACGGCTTCAAACATTTTCAAACACCTGAATTCCTTGAAGCTAAAAGTTAAAATACGGATCGCTTTGATCATACTATTTACTGCCATCACCATGATGGGCATGCTGGGTGGCTATTATGTGCAGCGCACTTCCAATGATGCGATACTCACCATCAGAGAAAGCCAAAATTCCATTAAGTATGTCATGGAAATGTTCAAGGCCATCAACGATATGGTCTATGCAGTAACATTGGAGAACTCCTCCAGTTTTTTACGGCGTCAGGAGCTATTACAGGCCGATTCGAAATTTGAACGGTACTTCAATTTATTGGAAGGCAAAGTGACCAGTGATAAAGATTTGGGCATGACAGCCAATTTGAAAGCTGGCTATGAGTCGTTCAAAAACGAGATGTTCAAAGTAGGCCATCAATATAACAACGAAGTCCCTATCGGAACTTATATGAAAATCCAGCACATCCATAATATATTGCAAGATGTCCAGGATTTGAACGAAAAAATAATTGCTACCCGGGTGGAAGAAGCAGGTAACGTTGCCAATCGGGTTACGATGTACATGGTCATGCTTGGCTTTTTCTTTTTCGTGTTTGCGCTCTTTGCCATGTTCTATTTCCCGCATTACATCACCGAGCCTATTGAGAGTATGACTCAAAGTATCGAGCTAATTGCCCAAAAGAAATACAACGAGCGCTTGGCCATCAACCATAGTGACGAGTTGGGCGACATGGCACGTTCTTTCAACTCGATGGCAGAAAAACTGGAAGAATACGAAAGCATCAATGTCTTACAAATACTGACCGAAAAAAGGCGCACCGAGACTGTGGTCAACCGTATGAACGAGGCCATCATTGGTCTCGACAATAATAAATTGGTACTCTTTGCCAACCCTCCTGCCTTGGCATTACTCGGCTTACAAGAGCATGAACTGATCGGCAGTTATGCAAATGAATTGGCAACGAGGCATGCGATGTTCAACAAGCTCATGCGAGAAATACTCAAAGAGGAAGTATCTCACAGCAAAACATTTCCCGCTATCAGCTTCGACCTAAAGGGGAAGCGCCAATATTTCGATAAAGACGTCCTAGTGGTGGATAGTTATGGGGAGGATGAAAACCTTTACGAAAATGTTGGTTTCGTAGTCATACTGAAAAACATAACTGAATTAAAAGAACAAGACCTCGCCAAGACCAATTTCATGGCCACCCTTTCACATGAATTGAAAACCCCCATTTCCGCCATTGATATGAGCCTCAACCTGCTGGAAGATGAACGCATTGGTGAGCTGAACGAAGAACAAAAAGACCTATCCAATACTATTCGCCAGAACTCGGCCCGCCTGCTGAAAATGGTCAATGAAATATTGGACATTTCCAGAATTGAATCAGGTAAACTGCAACTGACGTTCGAGGAAGTCCAACCCGATGAGGTCGTTGTAAAGGCATTGGATAATGTAAAGACTTTTATTGCAGAAAAACACATCGAAATCATCCAAAACATCGAACCGAATCTGCCAAAGGTGCGGACGGATTTGCCCAAAACCACTGCAGTGCTGGTCAATTTCCTCACCAATGCCATCCGTTATACACCTGAAAAGGAAACCATTGAAATAAATGTACTCCGTCAAAACGGCTCGGTCGAATTTTATGTGAAAGACAATGGCCCCGGCATCTCCGCTGCTGAACAGCGAAGGCTTTTCCAACCCTACCGCAGGGCCAGTGGCGACAAGACCAAAGGCACAGGTCTGGGCCTTGCTATTTCCAAAGAATTTGTGGAAGCACAGGGAGGCAGGATTTGGGTGAAAAGCAAATTGGGAAAAGGGAGCAATTTTGGCTTCGCTATACCAGTGGTAAAAAGTTGAAGGTTGGCATAATGTCCACGCCCAACCTCCAATATTTTTAATGAGAAAATTCCCCAGCACTCACATTTATCCCGTTAAGCAACAACAGCATAACTAACCCAACAAACCCAATAATTGCCCCAATTACGATGAACAATATTCCGACATAAGGAATTGCAAGGCCGAGTAAAATAAACAGGCCACCCAGCGCCAGAACAATTAGGCTGATAACACTCAAATCAAGACTTGCCCCAAACCTACCTTTCTTCCTCAATTTGGCTAATCTTTTTTCCATCTTTTGTTGAAACCGCCTTAGGCGTTTTTCCTTCTTTTTTTGTTTTTGAGAATATTTGTTTGAGGAATTGTTTCTTATATTATTTTCGAAAGAAATCGATTTTTCGGAAATGCTGATTGCTCCATTTACCGGAGTATTAAATAAAATTGTTGAAAATAAAAGCGAGGAAATGAATAAAATATTTTTCATTTAAAAAAAGGGTTTTATTGCACTGCATAAGTGAAAACCTTTGACGCAGTGTCATGATTAATATTGGGTGAAAAACAGTACAGAAGCAACTGGAAAAAAGATGTCAAAAAGGAAAGAATACCCCTATGAAGAAAAAGAATCAATAAAAATTCAAAATATAAAAAGCCTGCTCCAATTTTTTGGAGCAGGCTTTTTGTCCCGATTTTTTACATCAGGCCGTATTGATAAGATAGTCTAAATAAATCACCATCCGCCACCAGCACCGCCACCGCCGAATCCACCGCCGCCGAATCCACCAAATCCGCCGCCACCAAATCCACCACCACCGTCCCAAGAACCTCTTCCACCGCCGCCCGGGCCGATGATGATCCACCCGCCGCCGCCCGAATCATAACGGCCACCTCGGTAATATCCACCACCGCCGCCTTTGCTAATGATAATTACAATAACAATGAAAATGATAATAAATAAAAGCACTTCCCAAGGAAAGTCATCCCGGTACACTTGGTCATTGGTATATTCGCCGCTACCAAGTTTCATTATAATGTCAGTGGCTTTATTGAGACCTCCATAGTAATCCTGACTTCTAAAACTGGGAGCGATCACTTGGTCAATAATGCGTCGAGCCATAGCATCGGGCAAAAAACCCTCGGCGCCATAACCTGTTTGAATACGAAGTTTTCGGTCTTGAAAAGCGATATATAATAGTACGCCATTATTTTTCCCCTGCCGACCAATGCCCCATTTTTCCGCCAACCGATGGGAATATTCAAACATATCACCACCCTCAACCGAATTTTCAATGACGACGGCAATTTGGGTGGAGGTGGAATCGTCATAAGCCACCAACTTCCGCTCCATCGCAGCTACTTGATTGCTGGAAAGAAGACCTACAAAATCATTTACCAATCGAGGAGGATTAGGAGCAGGGGGAGGCTCCTTGCTAAACACCTGAAACGGCAACAGCAATAAAAGAATGGGATATATTTTTTTTGAAATAAAATTCAAGGAAATATTAATTAAAATAAAAATAAAGCGACCAACAATAAAATTGGTGAATTAAATCAGTTATAAAACACCAATTTTCAAAATTTATGGTTCTGTGATAAACTCCATGAAAGACTGACTATAGTGCCAGTGATTTAGAGGAAAGAAATATTTTTTCAAAATATTTCTTTCCTCTAAATCACTGGCAGGGAGGGGGGTGAAAAAATAAAAAAAATTCATTTATTTTACCTCCTTCTTGTTTTTCGTCGCTCCACGGAAATTGTCAAAGAATGAAATTTATTTTTCTAAAAAAAATGAAAATAAATTAATCGGTTTAAATTGGTTTATGATTAACTTATAATTTAATTTTCATTTTTTTATCCATAAGAAATCTCATCCGGCAGTTCGTTTTTGTCTTTAGAAGTCCTCTGAAAATGTTCTTTCAATTTTTGCCCTGAAAGCTTTATCGCTTCTATCACCCCTTCGGTAAATTCTCCTTTCCGGAAATGATCTTGCATCAAATCCCTAACATCATCCCAAAAATCGGGCGGCACTTTTTCATTGATACCCTTATCGCCAATGATGGCAAACCGGTGCATGGAAGGCACGATGAAAATCAGCACCCCGTTGCGCTCATCCGTACTATCCATTTCCAGTTCATGAAACACGCGTGCTCCCACATTGAGTACATCCCCGATCAATTCTTTTTCAAGGTGTACCCGTATTTCACCGGAGGTATGCCCCTCCGCCTCCCGGATGGCGGCAATGATACGCTTCTCCTGTTCTGTTGTGAAAAATTTGACCACTCGATAATGGTGAGCGGTAAATGGTGAATGGTGAATGGCGCTTTTCAAATCAGGCCGTTCACCATTCATTATTTACCATTAAAATTCGACTTTAGGTGCATTTTGTGAACCCTCTTCCGCCTCGAACATAGCCTTGTCTGAGAAGCCAAAAATGTTCGCCCAAAAGTTGGCAGGAAAACGGCGCACAGCCTTGTTATAGTCGGAAACGGTATCGTTGAATTTGTTTCGGGCTACTTTGATGCGGTTTTCGGTACCTTCCAATTGTGCCTGCAAGTCGCGGAAAGCTTCGGTTGCTCGGAGTTCTGGATAGTTTTCAGTCACCATCAGTAAGCGGCCAAGAGCAGAGGATAGTTCTCCTTGGGCAGACTGGAATTCAGCTAATTGTTCGGGAGTGATATTTTTTGGGTCAATGTTGATGCTGGTGGCACGGGCACGAGCAGAAGTAACAGCGGACAAGGTGGATTGCTCAAAATCCGCAGCTCCTTTCACCGTGTTTACCAGGTTGGGAATCAAATCGGCCCGGCGCTGGTAATCACTTTGGACATCTGCCCAGGCATTTTCCACTTCTACGTCCCGCTCCACAAAACCGTTATAAGTATTGCAACCAGAGAAGGCAGCGATCAAGCCGAAAATGATAATTGCTAGGATGAGTACAGGTCTCATTGTATAAATGTTTTTGTTTTGAAAAAATGGCTCTTAGACTTTAAAAGCCAGACTTGTTTTTGATAAAGAAATAACAGAAAGTCACCTAGGGTTGAGGTCATCCCGTCATTATTCTGCAAACATCGGTAAAATATGGATAAAAGAAGCTATTGGCCGTTCGCTATTGGCCGTTCGCTTTTTCCGATAAAGACACTTAGTATTAAACTACAAAGTACTACCGTCCCAGCACCGATCGGATTCAACCATAAAAAGCCTAGGTCTTCCACCCCATCCGCCCGGTCGGAGAAATAAACAAACAGAACGACTGCTTCTCCGATTAAAGCGCTAATAAAAACAGGGGTAGCACTAATTTTTTTAAACCCAAATGCGACGATAAAAATACCGAGTATAGTGCCGTACAACAATGACCCAACTATATTGACTGCTTGTATTAAATTTTCAAACAGCAAAATGAAGGAGGCAAAAAATATGACCAGTGCGCCCCAGCCGACAGTCATGACTTTGGATACACGTAAGTAGTGGCCATCCGATTTATTTGTGGCCATACTTCTTTTGTAAATGTCAATGACCGATGTTGTGGCCAATGCATTCAGTTCAGAAGCTATGGAGGACATGGCAGCGCAAAAGATAACAGCCAACAAAAGGCCGATCATGCCACGGGGCAGATAATTCACCACAAAAGTGATGAAAACATAGTCCTTATCATTTGCTTCAAGTGCCTTGCCCGTTTCAGCAGAGTAGTCATCGATGAGGCCGTCAAGGTCTTTTCGGAGTGCTAATTCTTTGTCGTTCAAATCTTTCACTTTCTCCGTAGCAGCCTGAATTGCCACCTCATCTTGCCTTTTTTGGGCGTCCACCAATTTGAGTACTTCTTGTTGTTTTTCCTCAAATACGCCAGTAAACTCCTCTTTAATATCATCCACTTTTGGGCGATAAGTATCGCTATCTTCCAATTTATTTAAATTGGCCTTATTATAATGCACGGGCGGCTTGGTAAACTGGAAAAACAAGAACACCAATATTCCCGTGAACAGCACAAATGCCTGCATCGGCACTTTTATAAAACCATTGAACAACAAGCCCAAGCTGCTCTCCCGCAGCGACTTGCCAGATAAATATCTTTGTACTTGTGACTGATCCGTACCGAAATAGGAAAGGAACAGGAACAATGCCGCGGTAGTACCAGTCCAGACATTATAACGCTCCGTCCAACTGAACTCCAGATCAAACATATCCATCTTCCCCAACGAATCCGCCACACTTATCGCATCTGTCACCCCAACCCCCTGTGGAAATTGACTGACTATAATAAATGCCGTTGCCACCAGCCCCAATAGAATTACGATCATCTGTTGCTTTTGGGTAACGCTCACCGCTGTCGTGCCACCAAATACGGTGTAAAAAGTTACTACTGCACCTGTCAGTATTATTGTTGTCTGCAAATCCCAGCCCATGATATTGGCCAACACAATGCTCGGCGCTGCAATAGTAAAACCTGCGGCCATACCCCTCGAAAAGAGAAATAGAATAGCGGCCAGCGTTCTGGTTTTTAAATCAAAACGCCCTTCCAAGTACTCATAAGCTGTATAAACATTTAACCGATAATATATGGGCAACACGAATATGACCAATAAGATCATAGCGATGGGCATACCGTAATAAAACTGTACGAACCGCATCCCGTCGTCATATGCCTGGCCTGGAGTGGAGAGAAAAGTAATAGCACTGGCCTGCGTCGCCATAACGGAAAGCCCGATCGTCCACCAGGTCAGTTCCCGATCCCCCATGAGGTAACTTTTGACACTGCTGACGTTTCGGGTTTTCCAAACGCCATAAGCGATAATACCTATCAGTACGGCGAACATGACAGTCCAGTCTATCCAATGCATGAGGCGGCTGTTAGCTGCTCCAAAGGAGTCCCTTTGGGATTTGCTATCGGCATTTGGCTTTTTTTGCGAAGCAAGTCTTTCTTCCGGCAAATTTTAGAAAGGGTTGATTGGCTAATAGCAAACGATTTAAAAAGCAGCAAATATGGGAAATAAAATTGGGGGAATTAGGAAATTGGGAAATTAGTGGGTTGAGAAAACCGATTATCGAATTCCACAATTCCCCAATCTACTCAACAACAACCCTTTCGATGGCCACCGCATTGCCTGATGCCAATCGCACCACATAAACACCTGATGGATAGCCCATCAGGTCAAGCGATGTTGAAACAGTACCTTCTCCCATTATTTTTTCCAATAACAATATGCCATTGATGGAAAATACTTTTACTGCAATCTGCTCATTTAACGGAACTGAACTTTTTATAAAAAAAACACCGTGGGTTGGGTTTGGTAAAATTTCCAATTGTAAGCCATTGATATCCACTACTGCATTGGCTTTTTCCGTTGTGAAACTGAACGGCGCCGAAGTCGTGCCACCACAATTATTAAATGCAGTGATCCGCCAATAATAAGTGGTGAGATGTTCGAGCATGATAGGTAAGGCGACAGTTGCCTGCTGCTGAGTTATTTCATAAACGATGTCGTTGAAATCATCGTCCAAGGCCAGTTCAAATTTATAACTAGTTGCACCTGCAACTGCATCCCAAACCAACGATGGCTCGACATTCACATCCGTAGCCATATTGGAGGGATCAATTAGGTCGGCCTGCCCTGCCGCTCCTTCCACCTCTAAGGTCAATGTTTCCGAGACGCTGTTGACCCCGTCATCTCCATTTATCGAAATCATATAAATGCCTGGATCGACGTTGTTCAATGCGATTTCGACGTCCACATTTTCATTTGAAAAAACAGGGTTGGCAGAAAAGGAAACGGTAGCCCCGGTGGGCAATCCTCCATTTGACAAATTGACGCCACTTGCTTCAAAACATGCGCCTACGGACAGGGGAACATTCACCGTTCCAAAATTGCATATGGTGAAATTTGCTTGGCTTGCAGCAAACGATAAATCTTTCTCAGTGGTGAAACTATAGACTTCGGCCACATCGGAATCCCCACAATCATTGGAGGCAATCACTTGCCAATAATAAGTAGTGCAATATTCTAAATCATCTAATATGGATGAATTGGTTGGGGTATTTCCCTCCGAAATGACATTTGTAAAATCAGGGTCGGTGGCAACTTGAAATTGGTAGTCCACACCTGCAATGTCCGACCAACTGATCGGAGTGTTTAAAGGGACACCTGTTGCATTTTGTAATGGGGAGACAGCCGTTGGTGCGTCGGGTAAGTCTTCTTCTACTATCCATTCAATTTCTGTGCTGCCGATACCGGTGCCGTCATCCGCCAATATTTCTACATTAAATACGCCGAGCAGTGTTGCGCCACTCAATGTGACATTTACCTGCTCGCCAGGCATTGCGGGATTGGGATCGAAGGTAGCAGTAGCGCCTGTTGGGAGATTGCTGGCAGAAAGACTGGCCCCATTCACCGCATTAAACCCACTTCCCAGGGTAAGGATAAATGAAGAGGTTCCACCAGGGCAGTTTTCGACTTCATCTGCAAATGATATAATGGAAAGGTCAGTGGTGTCAATGATGCAAATATCCAACGCCCAGTTGTGGAGAGTACCCCCGTCTTGATCAACATCATCATAAACAGTTAGCGTCCAGTTACCTTTGGCCTCTTCATCAACGAATGCCGAAAGTGCCATCGATGGTTGAAAAATGCCTGTGAGGGCAGGAGGGGTGGTATTGCACATGCCATCCAACACAGAATAAGGGTTAGATGCTTCATCATCAAAGCTGACAAATATATTATGACCTTCGCACTCGCCGCCAAAGACATTGTTCATCAATTGGATAGTCTTACCACCAGGCGAGGTCAACTCAAAATTAAGATCGCTGACCCAAGAGTGACTAATATCAATGTTGCTCACATTCACATCATCAATAACCCCAGCCGTTGTTATTTCAATTACAGAAGTGATTGTCGTCGCCCCACTTGAGGAAATAACAATGGGCACATCCAAAGGGGCGTTAGAGGAACAAACAAGGGCTCTTGTGGAAAATAAGTACACCTCCGACCAATCGCCCTCCCCACAAACATTCATCCCTTTTACCCGCCAAAAATAGCCATGCGACTGGAGCAAGTCCATGTTTAACTGAAACTCACTTTCATCAATGCCATTGGCACTGAAAACAACGTTGTTGAAACTGTGATCAGTCGCTATTTCAATTGTAAATTCGGTACTGAAAATATCTTCCCACACAAATATTGGGGACAACGGGACATTCACCTCCCCATCCAATGGAGAAATACCGAGTACGGCGGGAACGCCGTTTGAAATAGTTAAAGAAAGTTCAGAAAAATTCGATTCCAAACCATCTGTACCAGTTACTATAAATGTGTAATCACCTGAAGGCAAAGCGTTGGTATTGTCAATGGTCAAAGTCGTACTACCACCAGGCATGATAGGGTTGGTATCGAATGTTGCAGTCAAGCCGGCAGGCAAGTTATTGATAGACAGGCTGACAGATGTTTGAAAACCGGGACTCACAGATATGGTGTATAGCGCTTCGGCTGGAGTACAAATCTCAACAGCATTTGGTGTGGCATTCACAAAAAGGTTGCATAGCATACCTGAACGGCCATCCATAGCGATTATGCCAGTGTCATCGGGATCAAGCCAATTTTTTAGCCCTGTAGTGGGTGTGCCGCCACCTATCCATGACCGGGCAATTCGGCCATAAACATCAAACTCGTCAGTATTGCAGTCAGCCGCCCCTCCGAAGAGTTGGCCGACCACCCTCTTCTGTTTATTGAACAAAGGCGCTCCAGATGACCCGCCTTCTGTTGTGCCAATATCCCAATCGGGGATGATAATATAGCTGCCATTCGGATTGGGAGGAGGGGCGGGGCCACCGCTATAATTAGCGATATAGGTATCGTCAAATTCAAAGCTGATGCGTTTTTCCTCGCCGTTTGGATGGTGTATGGTAATAGTCGTATCGGCAGTTGCAATATCTTCTGCGCTCCAACCTGCGTAAAAAGCATTGGCAGTAGCAGAAACAGGGTCGTCTAACTCTAAGAGCGTAAAATCCGAATTAAACCAACCTGCACGCCAGATTGACCCTGTGTTGAAATCGGACAATAAGCCATCTCCATTTGTCCCACTGGGAAAGGTATTTGGTTCGCGGCAGGTACTATTGTTGAAATTCCAATAAGCCACCAGTGAGGCATCGGACCCACTGTTAAAGCCACAATGATTGGCTGTCATAAAATATGGCGTGCAGTCCTGTCGCACATTGTTGACCAAAAATCCTGTACAAAAAATATCCCCCCCTTCTGAAATAGCTGCTACTGATTGGATGATGTCCCGATAAGCATCCACAATCTCCCAACCATCTGCTGCACCGCAGATCACATCTAAATTGCAAGAACCGGAGGCCATTTGAGTAAACCCAATAAAGTCGTGGTTGACGTATTTCAACTCCAATTCCAGCAAATGTTTTTGTTTTTTGGGTACTTGCACCTCAATCACTAATTCATCTCCGTCGAGTACAGGCGTCCACAGTTGTTCATGCGCTTCATTATCTGCTGGTGTGAATGGCCCCATCACCCGTTCTTTATCAGGTGAATAAAGAATAAGGGTTCCTCCGCGCGGCATATTGTATTTCGTAAAACCCAAATTTAGCGATTTTGCATTTTTGGAAATGATCCGCAAACGCCAAAGGGCATGACCACTGGCAAGCGTTTCCCAATTCCCGTGGGTGCTTGGGGAAATGCTGGTTTCCAAGTTCACAGCAAATTTTGGAGCAAGGCCAGGTTTGCGGCGTTCGATTTCTGCTGCCAATAATGCGTCATTGTCTTGCATGGGCATTACAACTTTTTCGATATCGGAAAGCGGCGTTTTTGATTTGGCGATGCGTTGGTCATTTTGGGAAAAAACAAACACACAAGTAAAAACCAGTATCAGCGAGGTCAAGAGTTTTTTCATTGAAGGATAGTTTTGAAAAAAAAATAGACGTGAATTATTCGTTGTCAAACCCAACAGATTACAGCCAGCCGATTGTTCGCTGCTTTTGAATTTTGACTATGGAACTTTCGCTAAATGTATTGTATTGGCAAATGTATGCCATTTCGAAAGGGCAGGGTGTTTTCAATTCTTCATATGGCTTAGGAACGACAATAGGTGGGTGTGGCTGCAAAGATCAATGCTAAGAATGGATTTTAATAATTATTTCACTCCGAAAAATAAACCAGCACCCCTTGTTTTTTCAGCCACATATAAGCATTTGTCCCTACTTCCACGCTCAGGGCCGTGGCCCAAGCATCGGCTTCCGCACAAGTGGGTGCTACGACAGAAACGATCCCTTGCTTGGTCACACCATAGCCCGTACGCGGATCAATGATGTGAGAGTAGCGTTTACCATCATGTTCGAGGTAACGCTCTGTGGAGCCAGAAGTAGCAATAGCCTGATTGGCCATAGTCATGGGTTGTTTGGTCAATTGCCCATCTTCCCCATAGACAGTACGCTCGACTTTCCAGCCAATTTCATTAGGTGGTGGGTTCCCAACAGCAATGTCGCCCCCTCCGTCAACGAGGGCGATGGGAACAGCTCGTTTTTTCAAAACTTTTAATGCTTCATCCACAGCGTAACCTTTGGCGACGCCTCCAAAGTCAAGGCGGGTGCCAGTTTTCAAAAGGCTTACTTTCTGTTTGTCCAGTTTCACTTGTTTGAAACCAACCGTATTCAGTGCTTCTTGAATGGCTGTTTCAGAAGGCATTTCACCTTGCCGGAATGCCTTGCGCCAGAGTTTTGTCAAAGCACCTACAGTGAAATCGAATGCGCCTTTTGACCGGTCGGTCACTTGGCGGGCATAAATAAGGACGTTCCAAAGATCGTTGCTGGCTCTTTTCCACTCACCAGTGCCAGCTAGTGCCGATAGTTGGCTCACCTCGCTATCTTCCCGGTAGTCGCTGAAGACCTGCTCCAGTTCAGCGATGCGGGCGAATGCTTCAGACGAAACTGTCTGGGCAAGGGAGTCGCTTTCTGTATAAAGGACGATTTTAAATTCAGTGCCCATGTGTTGCTCAGTAAACTCGAAGCGGGTGAGATTAAGGCAAGCTTCTATGGAATCATTTTTACTATATACTATTGGGACAGTTTCTAAAAACTTGTTGTTCGTTTTGGTGATAGAGTCTGTCTCTGTGAGTCTGGTGCTATCAGCATCTACTGGTATTATGTCAGAAGCATTGTCCAACAGGATATTACCATTATATGGAAATGGGGTGGGCGTTCGATAAAAGGCTTCAAAAATGAGGTATTTGTAGTCAGTTGAAGGATTTAAAATAAATGAATAATCCAACCAATGGTTATTGACAATTACATCACTTTCGGCAAGCAGTTCTTCTCTGGCACAAATGGAATTCCCGCCCCAAAGTCTTAATTTGCTTGGGGTAGCAAAATTTACTACTTGGGCTTTCGTCTTGCTCGGACTTTCATAAGATAGCGACCGGGCTAATGAAATACGGAATTCATATTCTACCCCTGCCAGCAATGGGGAACTGAGTCGTTGACTAACCCGTTCCCAAGTTTCATTATCCCTAACGACCATGCCCAAGTAAGTTTTTCCATGGGCAGGGAAAGTAGTTACCCCGAAAGCACTATTTTTTTTCGGGTGGACATCGGGGGTTGTTTCTCCAGGAAAACCGCAATCATACCAGCCATCTATCATAGGCCCATTCTGAGAACCTTCTCTTGGAACGCCTTCAAACGATGGGTTTATTAAATAAATAATGGCTTCTTGACTAAGGGCGTTATGCAAAAAGAGCAATGTGAAAAAACAAATAGAGAGAAAATTTTTCATGGTTATAGGATTTTTAGTTGTTGGTTGTCATTTGTTGGTTGATGTTGCAACAATCAACAAATGATAACCAATACCCAACAATTAAATCACCTTAGTAAACCCTGGCACTGCACAGGCGTACATCCCATCTGCATCAGGTAATACAGGAGGTTCAGCATCCCAGGCAAAGCGTTCCGGCATCAGGCTGATCTCAGAAGCGATGGCCTTGTCCCACTCAACTATCTTTCCAGAGTAGGTGGCCATGCGGCCTAAAATAGCGGTCATGGTTGCGATGGCGCCGTTCTCGGCATCAGTGTACTTGAACTCCCCTTTGGCGATGGCGGCAAACAGATCGTCATGCTCTACTTGGTAAGGGTTCGGGTCTTTCCGGCCATCGTGCTTAAAAATTTCATGACCGCTCCGAGTCAGCAGGACGCCCGGCTTGGGTGCTGAACCATTCGTGCCCTGAAACGATTCCGTCACCCGGCTCATGGTGCCTGGTTGGTGACGGCATTGGCTGAACATGCGGCTGCCATCTGCATATTCGTACTCGATAAAATGGTGGTCGAATATTTCCCCAAAATCTTTCCCGACCCGTACCTGCCTGCCGCCCATGCCTTGCGCCCGCACAGGATGGGCCTGTTTTACCCAGTTTCCTACATCGAGGTTGTGGATGTGCTGCTCACAGATGTGGTCGCCGCAAATCCAATTGAAGTAGTACCAGTTTCGCATTTGGTATTCCATCTCCGTGAGCGGCCTACCTGCTTTTTCAGCATAGGCTTCTCTTTCCCTCACCCACACGCCATCGTTGTTCCAATAGACATGGGAAGTAGCAATATCGCCTATGGCCCCTTCCTGCATGAGTTCTACCCAGCGTCGGTACTCAGTCTGGTAGTGCCGCTGTAGGCCAACCACCACATTCAGTTTTTTCTTCTTAGCCCTTTCCGCTGCGGCCAGTACTCGGCGGATACCCGGTACATCGGTCGCCACAGGTTTTTCCATAAAAATGTGCTTGCCCCGCTTTACCGCTTCTTCGAAATGCATAGGGCGGAAGCCGGGAGGCGTAGTGAGAATCACTACATCGGCCAATGGAATGGCTTTTTTATAAGCATCAAAACCCACAAACTTGTGTTCTTCTGGCACATCGATCCGATGCTTGAGGTTTCCTTCGCCACCCGACCAGTCGGAGATATCATCCGCAGTCAGTGAAGTATAGCAATTGTCCAATTGATCGCGGAAAGCATCTGCCATGGCCACGAGTTTTACATTTTGTTCGGTGGAAAGTGCTTGCATGGCAGCGCCCGTACCTCTCCCGCCACAACCAATAAGTGCTATCTTAATAGTATCGTCCCCGTCTATATGTGCTTTTGCCGACAGCATAGAAGGCACCAATAAAGTACCTGCAGTGGCAAGGCCGGAGGTCTTCACAAATTCTCGGCGGTTCGTTTTTTTCTGAAATATATTTTTCATGATCGAAACCCAAAGTAGTCGCCAAATTCATTTGGTGGACAGCTTCGTTTTAATTGATAGAAACTAATTCTACTTCGGCACTTTAAAATTATGTGCGTGATTATTCATTGTTTTTTACGCCTGAGAGAAATATCCTAGCAGAAAGAGGTTTTTTTTTTAAAGTGTCAAAGTAGAACTAAAGAGATTATTTGAAATAACCTTTTAAGAAAGTCCGCTAAATGAATTTGGCGACTGCATTGGAAAATTGATTTAATTTAAAATGAGCCTAATGATCGGGAAAGATATTGGGATGACAAAATGGTTGAAGGGTTAATTGGCTTCACGGTTTCATTGCTCTATTGTTTCATGACCTAATAGAACACTCGAGCAACAAGACCATAAAAAAAGGGCCGCCACTTTCGCAACTGCCCTTTTGGTGTCCAATAGAAATTGTTTTTGTCTTCGCCAGTCTATAAGTGAATTTGGGAAATTAAATTAGCACGTTGATTTAATTTCCCAAACCCTAATACCAACTCTTTTTCTCTTTTTTCTTTCTATTAAAAATTGGTTTATTAATAATCCATGATTTCATTTTCTGTAAATCCAATTTTTTTTCTCTTTGTTCACGAGCCAGTTTTTTTTCTGCCGCTGGCAAGGTCATGGCAGTGAATGGTAAATGGGAATGATGATCAGTTGGAATGGGTGTTAATTTGATCGGCTCAATGGGTTTGATCTTCGGCAAGAGCGGACGAACGTTTTCGACTTTTTTCGGCAGAGTGGCTTCAATTGGCAGCACCTCGATTTTTTCTTTGAAAGGTTGATAGCGTTTCAGTTCTTTGGGAAACCAGACCAATAACTCCTGCCTTCTCGAAAGCTGCTCGGAATTGAGGTTGTTCCATACCTTTAAATTGTAGCCTGAACACTTGAATATTTTGCCCAATTCATACAGCTTGTCATCTTTTAGGGTGGTATAAAAAGATTTATAATAATAATCGGAAGGAACATAGTTTTCCTCACCCACCAGTTCGGGAAGAGGAGGCAGCGGGCTGGCAGCGCCGTTATCGGGGCGGAGCAGCCGCACATAATCTTTTAGCGCTTGCATGGTACGGCGCGGCAAAACCACCCAATGGCCTTTTTCATGTGCCGGCACATATCTTTTTTTATAAGCCGGGTTCAATGCTTCCACTATTGAAACGGGTACACCTGCTATGGCTGCAATTGTTTCAAATGGCATTTCATTATAAAAAAGTTCGCTTTCAGTCAATTGAAGATCAAGGTGTCGGTATTCAGGAGTTAAGCCATGCAGGTGATAGAATTTTACCATGTAGGCCGCTCCCAAAAAGGCAGGGACAAAGTTGCGGGTTTCGCGGGGCAGGTATTTGCTGATTTTCCAATAGTCCTTGCTTCCACCTGCCCGTTTCATGGCACGGCGTACATTGCCCGCACCACAGTTATAGGATGCAATGGCCAATTCCCAACTACCAAACCGTTTGTATGCCCTCGACAGATATTCCATAGCAGCGACGGTCGAGCGGTTGGGGCAAGAGCGTTCGTCAATGCGGCTATTTATTTTCAGGCCATACCCGATGCCTGTTTCTTTCATGAACTGCCAAAGGCCGGTGGCACCTACCCTCGAAACAGCTTTGGGGTTCAAGGCCGATTCCACTACAGCCAAATACTTTAGGTCATCGGGCATGTTGTGCTCGCTCAGGTATTTTTCGAAGATAGGGAAATAGGTGACCGTTCGGGCCAGAATCAATTTAGCCTTGTAGCCATCTTTGGCAAAATAGCCTTTGATGTAACTTTCCACGGCCGTTGTGTATCTTGGCTTGACGATGCATTCCATCGTTTCGAGGCGGGACTGGATTTCCTCCCTGTCATAAAATTCATCAGCCTGAAGGTTGAGGAAAAGGAACGCAAACAGAAGGGTAGATAAGGTGCGAAACGGTGTTCGATCCATGTTTTGTTTGATGTTTTTGACTTGCTCGACCGATTAGGATCCTAATTTGTTTGATTCGATTGGTGTGGTTTGAAATGTCCCGGTTTTGCAAGCACTCTATCAGTTGTAGTTTTCTCTCCAATCTGGTTTTTTCTAAAAAAGACCGCTTAAAAATTTGCGGGGGCGAAATTAACAAAAAAATGTCAGGAGACGAAAAAGTCAGCAGTTCGTCAATCCATTACCTGCAATTGTTTCACAGTTGGAATAGAGGCGGCAAATTGCAACAGTTTTTTTTCGGCAAATTTATCGGCCATCAATTGGATGCCAAGAGGCAGGCCACTTGGATGATCACCAATAGGTAAGGCAATGGCCGGAATGCCCGCCATATTGGCCTGCACCGTAAAAATATCGGCGAGGTACATGGCCACCGGGTCGTCGTCCATTTTCCCAATATCCCAAGCAGGGGTGGGTGAAGCAGGGGCAAGGATGAAATCATATTCCTGCAAAATTTCCCTCGTGCGGTCATGGATGAGGCGACGTACTTGTTGAGCTTTGGCATAATAGGCATCGTAATAGCCAGCGCTCAAAACAAAAGTACCGAGCATGATACGTCGTTTTACTTCAGTCCCAAACCCTTGTGTCCGTGATTTTTTATAGACTTCATGAATGTCATGCCCTTCGAAAGTGCGATGGCCGAAGCGGATGCCATCGTAACGGGAAAGATTGGAAGATGCCTCAGCAGTGGTCAGCACATAATAGGCGGGGATGATATAATCGAGGTGTTCAAACTCGACAGGTTCGACGGTATGACCGTCGCTTTTTAATTTTTCAATAAAATCAAACGTGGCATTTTTGACGCCTTCGTCCATGCCAGGGTGGTTGAGAGCGGAGTCGTAATAGGCGATTTTGCGCGGGCGGATCTCCCCCTTTGGAGGGGGAGATCCGCCCGCAGGCATAGGCTCACTACTGCTCGTTGCATCAAATTCATCTTCCCCTGCCATCACTTCCAAAAGCAAAGCTGCATCCTCCACACTATTGGATAAAATGCCGATCTGGTCAAAACTGGAAGCATAAGCCAGCAGGCCATACCGGGAAATGCGCCCATAAGTAGGCTTGAAACCTACCACCCCACAGAAGGCTGCTGGCTGCCGTACCGATCCACCCGTATCGCTCCCCAATGAGACCAAACAAGTACCTGCCTGCACCGACACGGCCGATGCTCCCGACGAACCACCCGGCACTTTCGATGGGTCAGCGGCATTGCGGGTGGGGCCATAGGCCGAGTTTTCATTGGTGCTGCCCATTGCAAATTCATCGCAGTTGACCCGCCCGATGATGATGGCATCTTCGGCCAGTAACCGCTCAACAGCAGTGGCGGAAAAAAGAGAGGTGAAGCCTTTCAATATTTTCGAACCCGCAGTTACTTGGTGGTCTTTATAGCAAATGACGTCTTTAATGGAAATGACGACGCCGAACAATTTGCCGATTGATGAAGGCTCACTCTGGTATTTTCCATCTAATTCTTTCGCTTTCGCCAATGCTTCCTCTGCGAATACTTCCACATATATATTAAGGCGCTGGGTCGCTTCGATCTGGGCGAGGTAATGACGAACAATTTTCTGGCAAGTGGTTTTGCCTGTTTTTATATCTTGTAGGAGTTGGGAATGGGATGTGTATTTCAATTCGGGTTTATTTTTTTTGAGGCACAAATGTCATAAATATATGAGTGTATCGGGAACTATGGTTATAGAAATAATTTGATTCAATGGACACGCTGATGACACGGATCGGGCGGATATTTCACGGATTTTTTTGTACACGTTTCGAAAAATCCGTGAAATATCCGCCCGATCCGTGTCATCTGTGTATCCATTGACATTTGCTTTTATTTCTTTAATTATTTCGAATATATTCCATCTCATGCGCCTCCCCTAATAAAGGCATATCTAAAATATGGATCATCTTCTCCAATTTACGGATAGGGATGTCTTCCCCTCGGCGGGCAAAAATATTTTCCATACTTGTTTCAATATAAATTATTTTAAAAAACGGATTATAGACCGATAATTTATTGATTAATTTAGAGCGCATATCAGCAGTTAAATTGGTGCTGTTCCATACAAAACTCTGTTTGGCGGCGCTATATTTTTTTGCCAATTCATATGCTTTTTGTACCACTCTCCCCTGCCCCGATTTATCGCCGTGATTAACTTTCATTTCTACCCTTATTGCATCAAGGCTAACAACCGGCAGTTTATTTTTTTTCAAAAAAGTATCCTTGCCGCTGCCTGCAATTCCCGACATTAATATAACCTGAAATTTAGTGTCGTCAAATAAATCAGCCGGATATTGAGCGCCCGTAAAAAAATAACGAAATCGGCTATGCTCATTTAAAAAGGAATATGGTTTTTCAAAACAATCATTTTCCAAACAGAATTCTTTAAAAAATTCGACTCGTTCCAACCACTCATTTTGATCCTTGCTGATCCTGCCTAAAATATCTGCTTTTGCAAAAATATATAACAGGTAATTACTGATCCGCAAACTTGCGCTAATGACCGCTGATTGAGGATTGCTTTTTTCCAATGCCCAAATCGGAAGCCCATGCAACCGTACCAGGCTGCACACCTGTTCCCTAATTTTAAAATCTTCATCCCACAATATTTCACGGGTTATTTTTTCGCCCACTTTTGCATGGCCGGGCGAGTTGATTTTCCCATCCTCTATCGTTAGGCAAGCAGGTTTGGCGACGTCATGCAGAAGGGCAGTCGCCAGCAGCAATTCTTTTTCGGGAATGGGAAGCTCTATATATTCAGGCAATTGGAGCAATGCCTCCACAACCATTTCCGTATGCACACCAACATCTCCCTCCCCGTGGTAGTCAGGATGCTGCGGGCAATCATATAATTGGTTGAACCAATCCATGGCACGAAGCTCATCCCAATTCGGCTGTTGGTTGGTCATCAGGTTTTTCAAACCAAAGCTTTGCCCTTTTCCAATTTTTTGTCCAATGTTCATCTGTTTTTACGTGATTTTTTCGGACGTATTTTAAAACATTATTCGAAAATTCATCCACATGAAATCCGGCGGCATTTCTAAAAACGAATCCTTCGCACTCCCCTCCCAAACGGCTGCCGTTTTCCATTTCTTTTTCAATGTCTTCCAATATTTCTTTTTCTGTAAAAATACTCCTTTTAATAACGGGTACCGTCGGTATGTCCAAAACCTCTGCATAAAATTCCACCTCCTCCCAACTCAGCCATTGATCTTCCTGCCGGATGGCGAATATATAATAATAACTCTCCAGCCTTTCATATTCGATGCTGTGAATGGCATAGAGGCTTTCGCCAAATATTTCCAGGTCGCCCAATGAATTTTTATGGTACTCCCAAAGTTCCCGCATTTTCACTGACCAACGGCTGGTGGTCGGCGCTGCATGCGAACGGGCATATACGCCACTTTCTTTTAGACAGCTATTTTCGCCATCCAATTTTTCGGTCATAACAAGTTCGTGCTGCAAAATGGATTCCCAGTCCTGAGCGATGCGGTCGTCAGAAGTCGTTCCCGGGGAGAAGGGGAGGTGGTAGGTGCGGCTGTATTTTCGGGCTTCCATGATGGGTTGATGTTGGGAAAGGAATTAGAACGTGGGGAGGGTGGGGAATAGTTCCGCTGGTAAAGGGCATTAAAGAAAGCAAAGGGAGGCATTTATGAGTTGAATGCAAGTAGTGCCTTATTTTGGAATTGGCTGTACTTCATCATTTGTGCTTGAATGTAGGTACAGGACAAAGTCACTGCGGCCAGCAACGAGCCTTGTCTTTGAAAGTGGAGGAAATCTTTCGCTAACGGGGAAAGATGAATTTATTTTGGTAATATTGTTTTTTTACCGAATTGTTCAATCTGAATTATGAAAATATTTAAATAAATAAGTATGTACGAAAGGGATTTTAAAAGACTAACTGTAAAAGAAAAACAAATAAGTGAAAAATATCTAAAACATCTGAATGAAATTGGATGGAAATATATGCTTAACGATTTTGTTGATTCTTTTTTACATGTTTATGGTAATCTTCCTGCTGTAGCATTTAATTTGTCTCTATTCCCAAATATTAGAATAGTTTTAGAGTTTCTTGATGGGAATCTTGAAAACTCACAACCAGAATTAATACTTGAAAATTTTAAATTGCTTTTAAATGAAAGAAGAATTAGAGAAAGAGATATTCTGAATTTTATCAATAAAAACTACGGATATTTCATTCCTGCATCAATTGCAATTGATTACAGCAACTGGGGGCATCACGAATTGTATGTTTTTCCTGAATTTCCTTTAGGGACAAATTTTATAGCGGATTATTTGATAGTCGGCAAAAATTCAGATGGGTATCACCTCATGTTTGTTGAATTAGAAACTGCTTATGATTCTATTTCGAATAAAAACGGCGAATTCGGATCAAGTATTAGGAAGGGGTTATCTCAAATATCAGAATGGCAACACTGGCTAGAGAAAAACTATTCTCATTTGAAACCTATTTTTGAGAAACATAAATCTGACTTTTCTGTAATTCCAGATGAATTATTCGAGTATGATTCTACAAGGATTTCTTTTGCTATAGTATGTGGTAGAAGGATTGATTTTAACCCTAAAACACGTTTACTTAGAAGAAAGGAATTACAAAATAACAGAACGATAATTCTTCATTATGATAATATAATTGAATTATCAGAAAGAATGGTTCGATATCGAAGTTTAGGTGGATCAGGCTATTTAACAAGAGAGGGTGCAACAGCGGAGTATACTGGCAAAGAATAAAAGTTTGGACATATGCCGATAGTGCAGCCCAGTTTCCTCAAATTTAGTGTAACCTAACTTGATATGCCTAATCATGCAGTCTGTGACTGTCAAAAATCCAGAAGAATTAATATAACGTGAGCTACTGCTTTCTACCGATTTTTTATTCCAATGGGACATCCTTAGTTCACGTTAAAATAATAATGGGTTTCACAAACCTAAATTCCTCCCTCAAACAAATCCTCCAATCCCAACACCTGTTCCACCAACCCCAAACTATGCTTATTTCCTTTCAATCCAAAAGTCGTTAGCATAGTAAGCAACAAATATTTTTTCGTTTTAGTAGTCTCTTGAAAAATCCGCATTTTTTCTCGTAAATTATTCGCATAATTTTCATTGATCGTAAATTCTGTATTGTAATATTTAATTTCAAAAATATTAATCACATTGTCATTTCGATCCAATAATAAATCTATTTGAGCCCCTTTCTCATCAGTATTTCCTTGTTTAATAAAAGTAGATGCTTTGGAATAAACACCTGCAATGTCCAAAGCCTTTTTAATTTGTGGGATATGTTTCAGGCAAATATTTTCAAAAGCATACCCACTCCATATTTTATAGGCTTGGGTTTGACTTAAATGTTTCCATGTTCCGCTCCCGCTATTTTTTTCTTTTTCAATAAATCGTAAATAAAAAAGGGAATATTCATCCGTCAGTCGGTAAAGGGTATCTTTTTTCTTTTTTCCAAATGGAATATAAGAGGTAATAAATCCCGATTGTTCCAACTCTTGCAAAACTTTTGATGTGCTACCTCCTTCTGATATTTTTGCTTTATGTACAATTTTGGATCGGGTCAATCCTTGGTGTGATGTGCCCAAGGAACGGATGATAAAAATATGTTTTTCTGCATTCGAAAATAGGGAAGGATAAAGCCTCGAAAACTCATCTCTTAAAATTCCCTCAGGCGAAAAACATATATCATCGATATTTTGTACTGGACTTTTTCCGGCTTTTATTTCTTTTAAATAATGCGGGATACCGCCCAGTGCCATGTATAGTTCAATAATTTGGTTGCGCTTAAATCCAATTTTTTTATTTTTTAAATATTCTTCGGTTTCAGCTAATGTAAAAGGTTGGAGAAAAATGCGCTTGGTAATTCTATTATGTAGCCCGCCTTTATTATTAACGACTTTATCTATCATCCAGGAGGCAGCCGAACCACAGATGACCACCACCACATTTTTATTGACCGCCCAACTGTTCCAAAAAAAAACCAAGTCCTGTGAGAAAATCAGATTTTCGAGTGGCCAACCAGGGCAGTTCATCAAAAAAAATAACGCATTTTTCTTTTTTGATTTTTTGTTCCAAATGAATGACCAACATTTGCAAAGCTTCCAGCCAATTGGCAGGTTCTTTCATCGGCACATTACTTTGCTCGTATTGCCCGAGTGTAAAGCTGAAATGTTGTAATTGCTTTTTGAGCGAAACGTCTTGCAATCCCGTTATTTCAAATTGGATTCGCTCTTTGTAAACTTCTTTTATCAAAAAAGTTTTGCCGACCCTTCGTCTGCCGATGACGGCGACCATCTCTGCTCCTTTCGATTGCAGAGCTTCTTCTAAAATGGCTTGTTCTTTATGGCGGCCTATAAGGGTTTTATCCATTGTAGTTTTGTATACCAAATTTTGCCTGACCAGATATGACAAATCTGCAAAATTTGTCATATCTAATCCTTCCATTATGCATACATTTCGCCCGAAATAAAAATTATTTCGGGCGAAATGTAGTCAAAAATACATGCATTTCGCCCGTTATAAAAATTATTTCGGGCGAAATGTGATTCAAAAAAGGTACATTTCGCCCGAAATAAAAAAGGTCAACCCTCAACAGATTGACCTTTAATGTTTTACAAAACAATTTTATTTTAAATCAAATCACCTCCCCAAACAAGCTCCTATTTTCTTGGAGCCATATTCATGGCACGATCAAGTACTGCCGAATAATAAACAGTTAATTGATCCAGATTTTCTTTAGTCGGATTATCTAATGCCTCTTCTAAATATGGGAACAGAGAGAAATCAAAATTATGATCTTCTAAAACGGATTTGTTTTCTTGAATGATTTGGGTCAATGGTTTACCTTGAAAATCAACTTTTAATTGATCCTTTAGTGAGGGCACTTGGGTCTGATTATTTTGAGCATTGGCCAATGCTGGGTTTGTTTCAAAATAAGTAGGGTTATAATCTTTATTGGTGGCAGCAATAGCCGCTTGCATTTGGTTCATGACAAGCTGCATTTGTTCAACTACTCCTACCAGGTCATTGGTGTTCAGGCCTACTGCTGTATTAATATAACTAAACAGGTCATTGCCTTGATATTCTGACCAGGCCACTCCAATTATTCTCGCATAATCACCTGTTTTCATGTCTTGAGGTGCTACTGCAATGGCCATTCCATCGCCATTGCCTGAAGGTAAAATGTAATCGCTTCTGTTTACTTTGCCCATTACTTTTACAGGCACTTGCCCCATGAATGCAATGCGTTCGTAAAGGTGTTCTTTATCTGCATCGGGCATAGCGCCACTAATCATTGGATTTTCAGAAACCACCATATATTTTTCAGCATTGGCAAAAGACTTTGAAACCCTGCCACCTTGGACACCAACCACATCACCCAAAGTCATTAATTCCCTGTGATCCTGTTTTTCTAAAAATTCAGCATAGTCCGCTCCGCCAGATTCAAAAGCAACTCCAATATTCAGTTCATTGTAGGCGATATAACCGCCTAATTGAATCCCATCAACCGTCATGTCAATAAAGCTCCAAACAGCATCATCACAATCTCCAGCTACACAAAGACCAGATGCAGCAGCAGCATTAACACCAAACCGAATAATAGCGGTTACAAAATCAATTGTTAGATTATAAGCTCCAAAAGCGTATTCATTAACGAAGTACTGATTTGGGGATACTGCAGGTGGTGGATCATCTTCATTCACAATGGCACCAATAATGTCATCAAAACCAGGCACTTGACCGACAGTGGCCTGAACTACATCTATGGCGATCCCCGTCAATCCATTATTGCCTTCAATTCTTCCTTTGGCTTCTCCTGTCCCACCCCAAAAAGAGATGAAATTATTAGACCTTGAAGGATTGTCTGGATTTAATTGAATGGCGATTCCCTGTTCACTTCCCTGCACCCGTAAGGGGTAGGCCAAATATTCATCTTGGCTTGTTGTAGCTAAGTTTTTATCAATGACAACTTGATCCAAATGAACAGTAGTTCCATGAACATCTAATGTTCCCGTCAATTCTGTAGGGCTGTTTTGACTGACCAAAAGGCTATTGTTGAGGGTTGTTCCACCATCCACATTTAAGGTGCCTGACAGGTTGGTCGGAGCATTTTGATTGACAGAAACTTCATTGTTAAAATTACTGGCTCCATCAACTTTCAAACGGTTCAATTCTGAATTTTGGTGGACCTTTAGATTGTCGAATTCCCCATCTGCAAAGTAGGCAGTACCTTCCACATACAAATCACCAGATAATGTGGTTGTGCTTCCGTTGTTGACATTAAGGGTGTTGTTAAGGTTGGTAACACCATCCACATCCAAGGTGGAAGTCGCTACAATTTCACGATGTTTGACATAAGGAATATAGGTGAGCCCTTGCTGACTGAAGTCAACATATCCATTGCCATCGTTTAAATCAATTTCAACAAGAAGTGTTTTGGCTTCACTCCAATAAATTTCATTGAATTGACCAGCACTTGCAGAAGTAGGTTCTCCCTGACCGATCATCAAATTGATCATTCCAAACGGATCGGTTTCGGTAGCGTGCGTTTCTTGATATTCCGTAAGGCCGGTATGGTCAATGATGGAAAATCGAACACTCAAAGGGGCATTGGGGAGGTTGTTGGCAGGAATATCGACCCCAGGGATTTCCTGAGGATTATTGTCAATAATAACTGCTTGATAAGAGATTCCATCAACTTGGGCATGGGCGGCTATCGCACATATGAATAATGAAATCAATAAAAGGTAAAGTCTATTTTTCATGTTGTTATTTTTGTAACTATTCAGAGGTCAGACCGCTTTGCTGTCAGAAGTCAGAAATCAGATGGCTTGAACGTTCACTTTGGCTGTGTTGTCTGATCTCTGACAGTGAAACGGTCTGACTTCTGACCTCTGCTGAATAATTGTTTATTTTTTTAAAATGGGCAGTAAACGTTTGAAATATTGATTAGGAACCCCAGACTGAATTGATGGGCCATTAATTTTAAATGCTCATTATCATTGCCTGAGCTCTGTGTATTAAAAACAGAATACCCGAATTGATATTGGAAAGAGATGGCTGATTTGCGGTTTAATTCATAGCAAGCTAAAGCGCCTCCCCATAGCATAAAATTCAATGGATTGTATTCGTCTGATTCACGAATGTTGTAAGCCTGGTTATTGATCACCTGCGTACCTCTTACAAGGTATTCAGCACCAATGCTTCCAGAAAATGCAATAGAAAAATCCCTTGATTCGATAAATTTAGCATCCAAGCCAGCTCGGAGGCCTGCATAAGACAAATCCCACTCAAAGAAATTGTCAAGACGAGCGTCGCTGCCGATCGCTCCGTAGTTGTTCCAGCTTGCGCCATACGTGAAATAAAGTGTGCTGTAGTTCATTAAATATCGGTTGCCAATACCGAAGTGAAATTTACTGGCTGATTGTAAATTTTCGAGCGGAAGCCCAGCAGAGTTTTCGTATTGAAACTTGGAAACTGTTGGCCCTGTTTTCAGGAAGAGCTGTTGTGCTTTTCCCATCTGGAAAATCCCAACAATGGTGATCAGTGTAAAAAGTATTTTTTTCATTATTGCTTGATTAATTTTATTGAAAAGGATTGAGCACGCATCTGGCCCCTCAACACATAAGCGCCTATTGGGAGGTCATCAAATTGGAGGGTTAGACTTTCACTTGGGTCAAATTCTTCCTGATAAATGAGCTGGCCAGTAATGTGATAAAGAGATATGGTTACAACATCAATTACTGTTTCTTCGAAATTTAGATGGATGGTTTTATGGAAAGGATTTGGGTAAACAAGGACCTCAAGATTAGTATCAAAACCACTGTTGATCAATGCTGCTTTGATCGGTTGCAAAAACCCTTGCCTCAGTTGATGTTGATTGGCGTTAAATGTATTGATAACACTTGCCTGGCCAATGGACTGCTGAATGAAGTAGCTTTTATTATTGGCATAAATAAATTCAGAACTTCCTTGTATGCCGAGGGTCTGTTTTACCATGCCTTGTCCCCAAATGGAGGGAAGGGCAAGCATGGAAAAGAGCAATAGAGTAAAAGTTTTCATCGATAAAGGTTGAATTAAGTTGATGTTTCTGGCCTCATATATCCTGAGACCGGAAAAGGTTACCCTGCTTGTTAATTTTTTTTTGATCGACAGTTGGTGGGCAAAAGGTTGGATGGACTATTGTTGTTTTGTAAGTATCTAATCACCCGAGAGGGGCTGTGCAAATAGTACGTTTGAGATGAATGGACTATTTTAAAGACGGGAAAAGGGGTGGTTATTCAAAGGCATCATGTTCTGGCAAGTTTAGCGCAGCACAACTTGCCAGAACTTTCTTTTTATTTTTGGAAAATATATTTGTAGCAGCTGGTAGCCATAGGTCTGTACAATTTATATTCATGTTTTATCCAATTTCTCGAATTTCATATCATCTATTTTTGTATTTTCAACTTGAATATTCATAGGTTGCGAAGTCATTAAAACACTAACTTTATTATTGCGAAATAAATATTCGTAATCATTAATTTTTTTCCAAGTAGAATCTCTTTTAATCGGAGAAATTCCCATCTCAAGTTGACTTAATTCAATGTCACCAGATATATAATTCTCTATTGCTTTATAACGGTCAGGTTTGAAATATTTCAACCAACACGTTTCGGTAGTCTTGTATGAGAAGACGAGATTTTCAATTTGTTTCTTCCTATTTTTATTTAAAATTAATTCAAGATTATTTGAATTAATTTGGATTTTTTTCTCTTTAAAATTTCTATGGGGGATTTCTTTTTTATTCCATTTTTCAATAAATAATTGCAAGAGAGGAAAGGTGTCTCTTCCGTTCTTTATCACTTTCCAACTTCGTAGGTCTTTATGCATTTTATCTCCTTTTGAAAAATTAATTAACATGTTTGTGTTGACATGAGGTTGAATTTCAATCCATACAACGGGAATTAAAATGTCATCTTTCCAATCGTGAGATTCGGAATCATGAATAAAACATAAATCAATCAGATTTTTATTAGCGAGATCAATTGCATCCTCCTCAAAACCACTATTGCTTATAATTACGCCTTTGGTCGCTTGTATATCTTCAAGCATGAATTTAAAAGGCAACAATTGTGATTTTTTGATAGGTTTTCGTGTAGGCATTATTTTTATTGCAAGCAATACATTGTGACCACTAATCTTAGATTCTACTAATAAATCTATCCGATATTTTTCTTTGGAAATACTTCCAACTATTTCTTCATTTAATCTAATTTTTGCATTAGGGATTAATTGCTTGTAAATGCTTAATATTGTATTGGCATAAACTTTAAATAACTCCTCATCCAATTCCTCTTTGAAATCTTTTGATATATCATGAAAAAGCTCAAAAACTTCCTCATTCGAAACATTGAAATTTTCAAGGTTGGATAAAATCTCATAATTCTCTTTTGAATAATCTCGCTTTGGGAATATTTGATTAATTATCCAGTATATAAAAGTAATAAGTGCAATTAGTAAGGCTAAATAAGTTCCTATTGCCGTTAATTTACTTGGAAGACCCCATTTATTCCACTGGGTTTGGCTTGGAAGTAATTTTCTAAGTTTCATTGATTGAGAATTAGATTCTTTAATAGCTAAATTCAAGTATTTTTGACTAATAGTTTTCAATCCATTCATAACACCCGCAACATGAAGTCTGCGACTGCCAAATCCATAAGGATAAAAACACCCACCCAAACAAATCCTTTAACCCCAACACCTGCTCCACCAACCCCAAACTATGCTTATTCATTTTCAAACCAAAAGTCGTAATCATAGTAAGCATCAAATATCCTTTATTTTAAATCCTATTTCGAAAAACTCTCATTTTTTCTCGTAATTTTTCGCATAATTTTCAGTGATCGTAAATAACTATACTGGAATCAACTGGGGCGATGCTGGTGACTGTTATCTGAGCCGAATCGCAATACTTATTTTGATATTTAGCAAGCAAGCAAACTCAACGAACAGACAACATCTAACATCTAGTAACCCCCTGTTTCAACAGGGGGGCATTAGACACAACGAGCGACATCTATCATCTATTCAAACCTGTCCCGTATCTCGCTTCGAGAACATTATATCAAAACAAGACTACACCCCCAAATACCTAGTCATCCCATATTTCGCCATAAACTCCTCGCATTCCTCCTTGAAGCTTTTTTTCCGATGGTGATCTTCCTGGTTTTTGATGTAATTCCTGACCACTTCCACCTGCGATTGACTGACGGATACAGCATAATAATCGTCCGCCCAATCGAAATACAATTGGAACAAATTAACCTTGTTCGCCCAACTCGAACTTTCGCCTTTTAAGAGGCTCATGATTTGGGCAATGTTTTGGTCGCAGGCCATGGAGATGAGACAGTGGACGTGGTCTTCCCAACCATTGATGAAGTCGAGGTAGATTTTTTTCTCCTTTGCATAGGACTTAATATGCTTGAATAGTTCTATGCGTTTGTTTTTGCTTTTCATGAACGGCTGCCGTTTTTTAGTGGCCCAAACGGCGTGTATCCATATGCGGACTTGTGCCATAGTTTTCTCTTTGTGGTGTTTAGTTTTTAATAGAACACCAAATATAGAAATGCTCATGGAAATGTGAAAAAAGAGGGCTGAATAGATGATAGATGTGTTTATAGCATTTGGCTTCCCCTCGATAAATCGAGGGGTTACAAGATGTTAGATGTTAACCCCATCGTTGTCACAGGGCATTAAAGAAGTCATTTATCTATGAAAATAAGGAAAAGGGAAAATGTCAACTGCATTGACTATCCATATCCCAATGGTTCTTTGCTCCAGCAACGAACCTTGTCTTTGAAAGCAGGGGGAGTTCTGCGCAAACTGAGTTATCATATTTTTTGAGAGATTCCGCCCGTTACAAAAATTATTTCGGGCGAAATGTGGGTCAAAAAAAGTACATATCGCCAGAAATAAAAAAGACCAGCTCACAACGAACTGATCTTTAATATTTTATAAAACAATTTTATCCCAATTCAAATCACCGACGCAAACTGCTTCAAAAACCTTACATCATTTTCAAATAGCAGTCGAATATCGTGAATATCATACAGCCGCATCGCCTGCCGCTCTATACCCATGCCAAATGCAAAGCCCGAATATCTATCAGGATCAATATTGCAATTCTCTAAAACATTTGGATCCACCATGCCGCAACCAAGGATTTCCAGCCAGCCAGTGCCTTTCGAGAGGCGGTAATTTTTTTCATTGTCCATGCCGATCCACACATCCATTTCGGCACTCGGTTCGGTGAACGGGAAGTAACTCGGACGCAGGCGGATTTTTGGGGTACCGAACATCTCCTGGGCAAAGTACATCAACGTCTGCTTCATATCGGCGAAGCTGACCCCCTCATCAACATACAACCCTTCCACTTGATGGAACTGTGCATGTGAACGGGCACTGATCGTCTCGTTGCGATATACCCGCCCTGGCGCAATGACCCGAATTGGTGGTTCTTGCGACATCATCACCCGTGCCTGCACAGGCGAAGTGTGAGTACGGAGCAAAAGTTCCTTGCTGTCTTTCAGATAAAAAGTATCCTGCATATCGCGGGCAGGATGATCCTCGGGCGTGTTCATGGCCGTGAAGTTGTGCCAGTCGTCCTCGATCTCTGGACCTTCCGCTACAGCAAAGCCCATTCGTTGGAAAATGGTAACTATGCGGTTCATGGTGGTGGCAATGGGATGGCGGCTGCCAAGCGGCAATGGCTCGCCGGGCATGGTGAGGTCGAGGGCATGGGCGCTGGCTTCGTCGGCAGCGCTTTCGAGCGACTCTTTTAGCTCGGCAAACTTATTTTCCGCCGTTACTTTGGCTTTATTGACCAATTGACCGTATTCTTTTTTCCGTTCGTTCGGAACATTTCTAATTTCGCCGAACAGTGGCTTGATCGTATTCTTGGCACCGAGGTATTTGATGCGGAATTGTTCCAGCTCTTCCGCTGTCTGTGGATTAGCAGCTTCAATGGCTTCGATGACCTGCTCTACTTTATTGAATATGTCGGACATTAGTTAAATGGTTGAAATGGCTTGAATCCCGAAGTAAATCCGGGACAAGTGGTTTTAATGGTTGATTGAGCCAAATGTTACATTTTCCTTCAATCACCTTAAAATCAAAGGATGCAAAAGTAATTATTAAAACCCTTTTTTTGCACCCTCCGTTCCATCTCCAAACCATTTAACCATTCAAGCCATTTCAACCATTTAATATGCAAACCCTTCTTCAGTCATACAAAGCGCAATCGTTGATCTTCCTGTTCATCTGGGTGGTGAGCATGGTGCTGTCGGCGGAGTTTGTATTGTCCGTTTCGATGATTGGGTTGTTAGTGTTGGCGTTGTTCCAATTGGAAATAGATGGGCCGAAGGTGCGGGTGTTTTTCCGAAAAAGTTTAAAAGAGAATTTTCGAAAATATTGGAATTATAAAGCGTGGCTGGCAGTGAGTGTGCCTTTTTTATTGGTATTGATTTCGGTGCTGTGGTCGAGCGACGTGGATTATACGTTAGAGCGGCTGCGAATTAAATTACCATTTTTAGTGCTGCCTTTTGCCTTTGCGAGTATGCCGACGCTCCGCAAAAAAGAAATATTTACCATCCTTTATTTTTTATT
>CBDCVJ010000070.1:0-12863 GCA_965222975.1 Saprospiraceae bacterium
GCTTCGCTTATGCCTGTTGATGGTACGTACTGCGCTTCCGACTGTGATCCACATCACAAAGAGCATGAGGCCAATGGTGGCTTTTTCTCCAAGGTTTCCAAGAAGTTTGCTCAATGTGCTCTCCAAAAAATAAAGGACAATGAGGAGGCCGGCGAGTATAATGCCTGAAATTAAGATGGCGTTGAACACCGTTTTTTTATTTCCAGAAGATGAGTTAGCCATGTGGTTTGTTTGTCTTTTGCAATTTTATCTGAAGTCCTCTCTTCAGAATGTTCACTTTTGCCTTCTGCTATTGAGAACTTAAATTTTACCCATAAAAAAACGGGATGAATGGCTTCACCCCGTTTTTTTTATTTTTTGTTAGTATCAGTTTGCACTGGGCTGTGGTGTGTGTGCTTCAGAAAGAATTCTTTTTGCGAGATCAATAATTCTGGTGTCTTCAATTTGGACGTAGCCTCCGTCCGGGCCGGGATGTACGGCTATATCGGCGATCTGCCCGTTTTCATATTTCTTGGCTCCGAAATAGTTGCGAACGGTCTGTTCTTCCATGTTCAACTCGTTGGCAATACGGGCAACACTGCCGGTCGGCAGGCTGTGTTTGATGTTTCTTAACTCTTTGAAAGTAATGTACATAATAGGTCAGATTTTGTTCACAACCGCATCAAATGTTGGGCTTTGTGCTGTTCCGGATGGGAGGAAAAAAGGAAAAGTCTTTATGTTGAATGGCCGGAGATAGATGCCAAAGTACCAAGACTTAATCGGTTGCTTTTGTTAAGAATATCGCTATAAAAAGAACTTTCGTTTGATAACGGAAAGGTATAGTTTTTTTAAAAAAACGGCAAAGAATAATTTAACTTTTTTTTCATTTAAATAATATCTATTTCTATATCTGAATTTTTACATATTATTATTATGTTGATGATAAAAGAGGGCAGACGGTTATGAAAGGTTCATAGAAAAAACTCTTCCGTCACTTTTTTGAACTGTTCATCCAGCACACCTTTATAGTATGCAGGGAGGTCTTTTTGTTTTATTTGAACCTGATGACCCAATTGGGTATCGATGAATTCATTGAGCATAACAGTACGGCGGGGCTTTGGCTTTTGATAAAACTGTTGCCTGAAAATGTTTGAAGGGGTACTCGTGTATTCATTTGCCACAGTGACCATAAATGCGTTCAACGGTTCTTTGGAAACCAACTCCCATAGTTGAATGCCATTTTCATGGGTAAAATAGATGGCAGCCAAAGGAGCAGTGATGCAAAGTTCCAAACCATAAAGCCGGTCGCCGGAAAGCGGAGGGAGTAAATTACCTTCCGACAAATCGTTTTCATTCACCATTCTTTTGATATAAGGACTCTCTTTTTTCAATTTGTCGCCAATGTAGGGATTGTCATCATCAATCCCCTGAAATCCCTCCCTGTACCAGATCGCCTGTGCATAAAAAATTTGGAATTCTTGCAGTTTTATAAGTTGTAAATAAAAATGAATCACTGGCGAAGCATGTGTCCCGTATATAGAAAGGTAGCAATTGTTGTTGTCAGGTTCGAGCAGACTGAGGATTTGTACCAAATGTTCTGAATAATCATCTTCCCATTCCGTCAGCCGCTTTTCAAAGTCGGTATCAAAAGGCCCTTGATCCATTGAAGCGAGGGCAATTTCGATTTCCTTGTTTTTGATTTTGTTATAAAGGAGTTCATTTTTCCCCTTCATATTGAGCAAGTTAGTATAGAGGTTCGATCGTTCGAGGTTTGCCCAAAACCCGGCATCGTCTATTTCTTTTTCTCCTTCCATCATATCTATCTCGCTGTTCATCCGCATGTACATTGGTCCTTCTTGCATCATCATCATTTTCCTTCTCAGAAAGGAAGTTTGTTCGGCCAAGGTCAATTTGTCCCATTGCTCAATCAGCAGCTCAAAGGCAAGCGGGTCGCTGGATGCGTTCAGTGCGATTTCCCCATTTTCCATTAAAACCTGAACGATCAGCTGATCGTCATAATCAAATTGATTTAAAGTGTAGGCAAGCGGCACGATGAGCTTTCCACGGATAGTCCTTTGCAGGTAGCGGGCGCCATACCGGGCATTGTAGCCATTGACAGAAAGATATTCAAGAACCTCGTCGCTCAGGTCGAGGTCTAAACGCCTGAACTTAATCCCTTCCCGTTTTTTCAAAAGACTGACTTCTCTTTCCACTACTGAGCGGACGGTTTCCTTGGACAATGGCTCAAACGCAACTACCGAATCAATTCGGTTGTAAAGTTCAGGTTTGAAATTTTTCTCCACTTCACTGATAAAATGGCTGGTCACTTCATTTGTATCCAGTTCTTTTTTCCAACCTATGCGGCTGTTCTGCAATTTGGAAGCACCAATGTTAGAGGTCATGATGATGATGGCACTGCAAAAATTGACCAATTTGCCTTGACTGTCGGATAACCGCCCTTCCCCAATGATTTGCAATAAAAGGTCGTAAAAAGTGGGGTCAGCTTTTTCTATTTCGTCAAATAACAAAACACAGAATGGCTCTCTCCTAACTGCCGATGTAAGCAATCCGTCGCTGAAATAACCTTGACCAATAAGCCTTGTCACCGAGAACGGGTCGCTGTATTCACTCATGTCGAACCGCAGCAACCGATCCCTGCTTCCGAACATGAATTCAGCCAGCACTTTTGCCAATTCTGTTTTACCTACACCTGTTGGCCCGACAAAAAGAAAAGATGCAATGGGTTTGCCAGTGCGGGTCAAGGCCGTTTTCACCGCTGCCATCATATCTATTACTGTATGCACCGCTTTTTCCTGCCCAAATACATTATTATTGAATTGCTTTTTGACGGCTTCTACGTCCATAGAAAGCGCAGGGTCAACCATGAAGGCGGGCATACCTGATTCATCGCAGTATTGGTGAATCACTGACTTTTTGGTGACTGTTACAGATTTGGCTTTCGGTGTGGAGGGTTTTGGTTTTTTCTTTACCCGACCCTTTCTTTTCTCGTTGGGTTCAGATTTGGTGGTAGCCAAAAGGATGCTTTCCAAAAAGCGGATTGGTTTTCCAGGCATGCCCGAATAAGGCGAAAAGCGACGGTGCAAGCGGATTACCTCCTCAATGGCATCAGCTTGAAAAATTACTTTTTTTATGCCGGCTAAATCCTCCACCTTTCTACGGATGATGTCTTCCAACCCAGACTTAGGCTCTTCCAATTGAATGGTCTGGAAAAAGGAAAGATAATTAGGGCTTCGCAATTCGATACGTGCCCTTTCCTCAGGAGTGCATTCTGTAATTAAAGTGATTTCCCCCCGGCTGACATATGGCCTGAGGTATTCAGCCATGCTCACCTCATTTCCTACATATTGACCCACTTCAAATAATTCAGAAAAATTTCTGATAAAAAGGAAATCCCCCTTTAGGGTTAGCTCTTTAGCGAGCAGGCTCAGATTGTCCTGCCACCCTGTTTCCATGGTAAGTTCTTTTATCAGTACCGACGCGGTTGTTTCCCAAATATGGTTGTTTTGTTTCTGTTTGAGGCGCCTGTGTGCCAATTCCCAAACAAGAGCGGTTTTCCCAGTACCAGATGCCCCGACAAGTAGAATGTTTTTGGAAAAATTGCTGGCCAGTATCCGTTCTAATTGTTTCATTTCCTCTTCCCGGCCATAGGCAACGGTATTTTTAATTTCCAGTTTAGTGGCCACTTTCGGCAGCAATTGCTGCTTTTCTTCTTTTTTTAAGTCGGCCAGTTCAGATGGAGAATAAAATGTGAGGTCAGTTTTTGTGGACGAAATAGAAAACCGCTCGAACCAAATCGAACTTATAATATATTGAACATGGGAGAGACGTTTCTTGGAAGTAAAATCCATTTTTACTACTTCCTGCAACCGCTCTTCCAGCGTGCTTTCATCTTCTGCCATGCTCTCTAAGCCTAAGGCAGGGATGATGCCCCATAACCGCTCATCCACACTTTGATAAAAGTAATCGAATTCAAGTGCAAACGCTGGGAAACTGATACCATCTTTGGATGCTGGGAATTCCAATGTCAACGATTTTTGGGCAAAATCACCCCGCTGTATTTCATCCAATATGCTTGAATATTTCCCAAGATCAAGTAGTTTTTTCTGGAATTGTTCTTTGTATTTTTTGGCCAACTGACCAACGTTCTTTTTCAGATGGAGGGCATTAGCATCTGACAACGGGTAGGTTACAATATCACCATCCTGCAAATGCAGTTTAAAAGCATGAAATGGTATGGTAAGGGTTTGCGGCATTGATGAGCAAAGGCCTTGTTTTTGTGAAATGGATTAAAATGCGAACTTGGCACATTGAAAAAAGAACGGCAAGTTTAAGGAAATAAATGGTTTGAATGGTTCAAATGGTTTGAATGGTTTATCCCAGCTTAACGGGAGAAAACCATCCAAACCATTTAAACCATTCAAACCATTCAAAAGATGAAGCTTCCCAAACTAAAAGACATACGGTACGGGGTGGAACACCATCCCTTGGTAAAAGCAGCGCTCAAATGGTCGAAGACCCATTCGTTGCCTGGGTTTTTCAATGTACCTGTTTATGATGTGGCGGTTTTCCTTTATAATGAATCACAACGGGTGACGATTATTTCACGGGCCAACGCAATGGCATTCAGTTTCTTTTTGTCTCTTTTTCCAGCTATTATTTTCTTGTTTACCGTTGCGACTTTGCTTCCGATTTACGATAGCTTTGAAAACGAGATCAATGCCTATATCAACCACATCATGCCATCTAATGCTGGGAAACAATTGCAAGAATCGATAAAGACACTGGTGAAGCCAGACACACGGTTCTTATCGGTCGGGTTTTTATTGGCCGTCTATTTTTCTTCCAATGGCATGCTATCGCTGATGGATGGTTTTGAGAAAACCCATTTAAAAGCTTTTCATAAAAGACCGGCCTGGAAAAAGCGTTTGATTGCTGTTGTCCTTACGATGGAGGTCGGTATTCTTCTTGCCGGTTCCGTTTTTTTGATCATACTGGGGAATACTGTCATTACTTGGCTGTTTGACTTTGCCGATATTTCCAGGTTTGCCGCCAATGTAGTTGAAGTGTTCAGGTGGCTCGTTACGATTGCCCTGTTTTATTTTGGAATAGCCCTGCTTTACCGTTATGGGGCTGCTTTAGTTAATAGGTTCAATTGGCTGACACCGGGGGCTACCTTGGCAACGATCCTTTCCTTGGTGTCTTCTCTTGCCTTTTCTTTATACGTGGAATCTTTCAATACCTATAACAAGGTTTATGGCTCAATAGGGACCATTATCGTGATTATGCTTTGGATACAGATCAACTGTTTTATCCTGCTCGTCGGGTTCGAGCTGAATGCGAGCATTGCAGTTAATAGGGATTTGAAGGAAGTGGAGGCGGAGGAAGGTTAGTGAGCCTAGGGCAGGTTTGATTTGTGAATCTTTTGAACTATTGGCATCAAAAAATCCTAAAAAAACTCATATTGGTAATCCGTATACCACAACTGCTTCCCATCTTTATCAAATTCCTTCAAGCGTACAAGTCGGCCATTTTTGTATACTTTTTCAACTTTATAGTTTTTGCTCGTGGTGATGACTTGCCATAGTTTTCCTTCCCTGTATAGATATTCCGTTTTTTCACTAAAATCATTGTCCATTCGAGCGACCTCTCTTTTCTGTAATCTGTCAGAAGGTTCATATATGTAGTTTATCTCCTTTATCGGTTTCCCTTTTTCATCAAAAAAAATGGTTTTATTTTTTCTGTTGAGTTCAGGGTGGTAATAATGAATGACTTTAGATTTTTCGGGCTGGGCCGATAAATGATATTTGTAGGTCATCTCTCCAAAGAGACTGTCCTGAGCATTGTAGTTGAAAAGGGTACGACTATCAATCGCCCATCTATTATCGGTGAAAACACCCTTCCAAAATGACTTTTCCTCCACCAATTGCCCTTTTTCGTTGAAATATTGAATGTTTCGAAGATCAATATCTTTCTCTTCGATTTCTGCCATTTGGCGGTCTGCAAAATATTGATAAGTCATATAGCGGGTGCGCCCATCATTTTTGATGGTTACTTTTTCGACTCGCCCCTGATCGTCATATTGATAATGGTAGGTTTCGTTGTCTGAATTATTGGTCACCCAGGTTTCCAATCGACCATCCTTTCGAAAAATATAAACGGCATCCTTAATAGTCTCCTCAGGCTCGTCTTTATCAGCAATAAAGGTCGTCCATTCAGTGATACGTTTTATGGGCTTCTTATTTTTAGGTGCTTTTGGAAAAATTTGTGCAGAAAGAAAAAAGGGTAGCCAGATATACAAAAGGAGGAATAGCAGTTTTCTCATGGTTAAATAATTGATGTGCTTCTATGAAGTACAAATTTATGGAACGCAGGCCAAGATGCAAAAATCAGTCTATAAATTGGCTCTTGGAATTAAGGGGTTAGGTTATTTATGTAATTGTGGGTGAGGAAGCAAATTGAGTACAGTACGTTTCAGGTGAATGAATTGAAATGGTAAACGGTTGGTTTGGGGTGATTGTCAACTCGTTTAATCCATATCTCACGTTAACATTAAAACCTTGTGAGGAGATTGTTAAACCACCTAGGACATGGTATTATTTGAACTTGCAGTGTGTCTTTAGGAATACGAAGGAATGTATTAAGTAGGGAGATTTCAAAGGTTACTTTTCTCTTATGCCATCATGCCGATCCTTCCCTTTTTATTTTTATTCATAATGATGGTAATTATTTTTCAGCTTGCTTCATGTTACGGATTTTTATAATATATTTGCGGCCTTGATTTAGCCAAGCCATTTTTAGATTTTGAACGGTAAGCGGGGTTCTCGGTTTGTTTCTTTTTGTGAGAGTTTACATAAGAACATTTGAACAGGCAAAAGGAAGCAAATTTTTGTTTCTCTTATTGTAGGCTATTACAGCATTGCAGCACCATCAATATTTGAAAATTATTTGTACGATTATTGCATGGTTTAATGTACTTACCACATCTATCTTCCAATGGGTTGGCTTTCATCGTTCTCTAAGCCAAAAACTTTCTTCAAACACCAGCCCTTCGATTTCTTGTCTAAAGTGACTCTTACAAGCAAATTAAGTCCAATTGAAAATATTATTTCTGTAATACAGGAACACCACAAATCTCAACCTTTCATAAGGGTAAAGAGGATTTGATTTCACTATAACGCAAAAAAAATTATTATGAAAAAATCGGTTTTTACTTTCTTGTTTTCGATGCTGCTTTTTTGTTTGGATGTATATGCCCAATCTTGTACCATTGGAACATCTGCAAATCCTGTTGAAGGTCAAGTATGCACTTATGATTCAGATGGTTCTTGGACCTGCCCCGCAAACGCTACAATTACTGTAGATGTACAGGCTTGGGGCGGCGGCGGCGGTGGTGGCCTAAATGGAAATGGTCCAGAGAGTGGCGGTGGTGGCGGTGGCGCATACGTTCGAAGTGCATTTACAATTACTTGCGGTGCTGGTGGACAAAATATTACTGTTGATGTTGGGGATGGTGGTTCTGTTGATAATAACGGGTTACAATCCAGTTTTGGGTCACTGGTTATTGCACTGGGGGGAGCAGCTGGATCGAGCACTAATGAAAGTGGCGGAGCTGGAGGCAGCGGGCCTTCAAGCACTGGTCAGACGCCCTTAACTGATGTTAAAAGATCGGGCGGGATCGGTGGAGCTGCGCATACTGGAGCTGGAAATAACCATGACGGTGGCGCAGGAGGAGCTGCAGGAGGATTTTTGGGTGATGGAGATGCTGGCGAATCAGGTCCAGATGGTAATAATGGAGGTGTTGCACAAGGTGGTGATGGATCGCTTAGTGGAGGTGGTAGTGGAGGAAATGGAGCTGATGCTGACGATAATCCGTCTTCACAAGCTGGTTCAATTCCTGGTGGCGGTGGTGGTGGTCGTGGAGTTAATCAAAACAACGGAGCAGGAACATCCGCTGCAGGTGCTCGTGGCCGGGTGATAGTAGAGGTTACTTCCCTTAGTCTTCTTCCAGTTGAAATGTTATCATTCGAAAGTAGATTTAACGGAAAAGAAGTTCAACTAATGTGGCAGACGGCATCTGAATTAAATAATGATAAATTTGTGATTGAGTGCAGCACTGATGGAAAAATCTTTAAGGCCATTGGCGAGGTAAAAGGGAATGGTACATCTCACGAACGAAATGATTACATATTTACTGACAAAAACCCACTATCGGGTATCAATTACTACCGATTAAGGCAGGTAGATTATGATGGCACTAAAAGTTATAGTAAAATGATTTCTGTTAAGATAAACAGTGTACATAATAGTAGATTACTGACCAATCCCGTTGCAAATGAATTGACTATAGAAATGGGAACCGTATCAGAATCAGGCCATAGAATTGTCATTATGAATGCTCTTGGTTTGGTAGTTAGAACAATAAAAGTAGAGCCAGAAACTACCCTGATCAACTTACCTGTATTTGACTTAGCTGCTGGAAATTATTATGTAGAAATACAAGGAAATCAGACTTCTGAAATCCATAAATGGGTAAAACTATAGGCTTTGATATTTGATATTGAAAGTATCCCGAATTTTGCTGAATGGTTAAATTCGGGATTTTTTTTATAATTAAAGTTCATCATACCTGTGTTTTTTCAGCCCAGTTTCTATAAAAACAAATATCTTATTAATAGTCACTAACCCTCCTGTGTCGTTCGAACTAAAATGCCCAATAAACATGTTTTTCTTTTTTGGCCTATTCTTTGGAATATTCTCTGGAAACCTTGCATAATGTCAACTTGCAGTTTTTGTCTATCTTAAGCTTTATTCCCCTTTCCCCTTATATTATTATCAGCTAACTTGTGTAAATTGGTTAGGCTTATCGAACATGAGTAATCATTGTTATACGTATACCTCTGTTCTATAAGCTCAATTCTCTTCCCCCTAATAGACTTTATCAACTATCAGTAAAGTATTTTAACCTAATCAATCTTCTTTCCATTCCCCTTCCCCTTTTCGAAGTTTTTTGGTCAACACTGTGTTCAAGCATTCCAGTAACTTATTAACAAATTAGGAATATTCTCCCTAATTCTTAACACAGATCAAACTATGAAGAACTTTCTCTAATACGGCATGTATTATTATTGATTTTCATTATAATAAGGTTTTTGTCAGAGTAACAGTATTCACCACTTACCAAAGAAGGTATTGAAGCGGCTAAAAAAAACGGGGGTCACACTTTCAAACAGTTTCTCTATTTTAACGGGGTGGGTCAGGAAACCCCAACTTCATTACAGATAGGATACCAAGTCTGCTTAAGGATGGGCAGCTTCTTGGCCTTAGAGTTCAACCTCAGAGCTAAAGACATCTGCATAAAAGTCAAATTATGAATTCAATCTTTACTTGGAAATACCGTTGAATAGATCAGGTAAAAAGACGATGACTCTTGAACTGGTTAGAGCATGATATTGTTGACTGCTGATTTTAAAGTATCTGACTAGTGGGCAACCTGAGTGGAACCATTTGATTATCATCCCGGGAATTTATTATTGGGGCATAATTCAAAATATTCCCAAGTTCATCTGGCAACTGATTAGCGTTTTCCAGGATGAAATGATGGGGGTCATTAGCACATCAGGTATACGGTAATATGGTGCTAGGGAAAATTATGGCAGATCTAAACCAAGTGAGTATATTTTTTATACGAAGAAAAAGAACTTGTCAAGTTAGCTCCAGAATTCAACATGTGAGTTTAGATGAACAAGAGCTTACTCCTGAAATCTAATGAAACTATTAAAAGAGTGTTTCAACAAATAGCCAAACCAAGTCTCTAATCGGTCAATGCATCCAGAACATACTTAGAGTGTGAGCATGATATGTTTTTAGAACATGGTGATGTAGAAAGCACAGTCAATTTTATGACTGGATTGTTCAACGTGGTTGCCGCAATTTATCTAAACGAAAATATAACCGACTTCCATTTCAGAAATTTTCGTTTGGGATACGCCAGATGACTACCTAACATCTTCCCTTGTCAATGTCGTTCGCAGATTTTCGCTTCAAAAGACAAACCTACAATGGTGATATAGCGATTCTCGTGTCCAGAGGGAGCACCGACTAGGTGGAGGAATATCTGGTGTAAACAAACTTTGCTCCTTCAATGCATCATAGTTACGCTTATATTTCGGCAGTTCTTTACGAACAATTACCAACTTATTCTTGGTCGGCTCATGTCATTGCACATGAAATGGGGCATATTATGGGGTCATTGCACACTCATGCATGCTTTCTGGAATGGAGACTATACAGCTATAGATGGATGTGGTCCTGCTGCTGGGCAAAATGAAGGATGCAATGCGGAAATCCCTGAGGCAGGCACCATAATGAGCTATTGCCAAAATGTCAGTGAGCGTAGGGGTCGATTTTAGTTTAGGCTTTGGCCCGCAGCCAGGCGACCTTATACGAAGCAGGGTAGCGGAAGCAACGTGCCTCTCAGCTTGTACACCAGCATTATCCATTCAACTTGAAAAAACGGAGATCGATTGTTTTGGAGGGACAGGTAGCATCGCAGTTTTACCCGAAGGTGGTAGTGGTATCTATTTTTATCAGTGGTCAAACGGCGATACAAGCAATGTCACCGATAACTTACCTGCTGGAGAGTATTTTGTGACCATAACTGATGACGAAGGTTCGGAAATTATCATTTCCGAATCATTGGTTCAACCTGATGAATTGCAACTATCTTCTACTGTTATTGACCAAACCTATCCAGGCAGTTCAGATGGCGTCATTGAAATTGCCGTATCGGGAGGTATCGAGCCATACAACTTAGTATGGTCAAATGGTTTTGGTTCAGAAAGTGCAGTGGGCCTGGAAGAAGGGGTGTACCAAGTAACCGTTACCGATGCAAACAGCTGCGAATTGGTGGATACCATTAGTGTCCGTACTACCTTCTGTGAAAATATGCAGACATCATTCCCAATGTATGATGGAATTGAAAACAGTATTGTGTTTGGGACACAGGATATAGACGATGATTTTGATTGGATGATCAATACCGAGAATACGCCGACTAAAGAGACAGGCCCTGAAAATGCTTATGAAGGGTCGTTTTATTTGTATTTGGAAGCAACAGACCAATTCTACGGCACCAGCATCCTGACCAGTAAGTGTTTTACGCTTTCCGATATGAAAGACCCAGTTTTTGGATTTGCTTATCACCTTTTTGGCGACCAAATGGGTACTTTAAATGTAGATTTGACCGAAGATTTTGGGGAAACATGGACAAATCTCTGGTCTCGTTCCGGAAACCAAGGCAATGATTGGCTGAATGCTGCTATTGACCTCTCCTCCTATTCGAACTCCATCGTGCAAATACGATTTGTTGGAACTATTGGAGGCGACAAAAGCGATATGGCAATCGATGGTATACATGTGGCAGATAAGGAAGATGTAGTGTCGGCCAATTCATATGTTCCTCAAATGGAAGAATCTCTTCTTTCCATTTACCCGAATCCAACATCAGGTATCATTACAGTTGGATTGGGAAATGAAATCACCACAAATGGTAATATTGTTATTACAAATATCACAGGAAACACCGTAAAGCGTCAAGATATAAAAGTGAAGAGGGGCGAAAATGCCTTTACTTTCGATCTTAGTGTTTTTCAAGAAGGGATTTATTTCTTAACACTGGAAAGAAAAGACCAATTGCCTTTAACTGGTAAGTTTGTGATTATTAGATAAGGAACAAGGCAAAAGTTAAATATTATGGAAAAAGGTTTTCTCTCTAACCAGAGAAAACCTTTTTTGGTATAAAAAGTATGGTTGGCTGAAAAAGAAAGGAATCGGTAGAGATATAAAAATCAAAAGGTAAATTTGAAGTAGGGTCAAGCTATAAAAGCAATTAAAAGTGACAGGCAATCATAATTGATCTGTTTAAAAAAAGTAATACCTATAGCTATTTAGAGCAAAACCTTGTTAAATTTTGTTCGTTAAATCCAGCCGTAAATTGAGTGTTTTTACGTAGAAAAATAGCAGCTTTATGCCTTTATTTAAATTTTATGACTATTTTTACATTTGTATTTCTAATCTAATTGGGGCTTGTCTCACCACATACCATTAGCAAATTGTAATCTGAGCACTGTGAAAAAAGTGCTATTCGGCCTGCTTGAATTTTTTTGAGGTAATAAGAAGATAATAATTTTTGGGCGTCAAAATGATGCTTTGTTCCCCATTCCTATTGTTAAACTGGTCTCTGAATCTTTTCCTGCTTAAGGAAAAATCCATTGTTTTAAGTTAATATTCGATACCATGAATTGATAATTGAATAATCGGACTTAGGTTTGGTTTCGTTGAAAATTAAGAAATAACAAAATTCCCATCTATGCTTAATAAATAGATAGTATTTAATGAAATTCTTTACCGATTTTTGTTAAAATGCTCGAATTTAAATTATAACAGTGTTTGAATTTGAGATGGGCTTTAGTTTCTAATTTGAAACATAGAACTAACTTATCTTAGGTTGAAAGATGGAAATTTTATAACATGCTTAGAAAGTATTGGTATCTATTTTTGGTTTTGCTAATCGAAGGAGCGGCACTAATGGCTGTAGAATTGATGGGCGCAAAATTGTTGGCCCCTTTCTATGGAAGTTCCCTCTATGTATGGACGGCGGTGTTGGCGATTACGGTACTTGGACTGACATTGGGATATCATTTTGGTGGTAAACTTTCTGCAAGGCAGGCAACTGAAAAACAGTTGGCCATTATTTTGAGCATCGCAGCGTTACTGGTTTTTTGCTTTGCCTTATACAGCAGAAATGGTGATAGGCCTGACATCTGGAATGGGTTTGATCGTGGGTATTTGTGTGGCCAGTTTAT
>CBDCVJ010000071.1:0-25606 GCA_965222975.1 Saprospiraceae bacterium
GAACATTTACCAAAAGGATATGGCAACCTCACTCCCGGCTTCTCTTTCAATTAAGATATAATCGTACATCTCATTACCTTTGGAAAAAAAACAACATGAAGACAACCACTTCCATCCTTTCCATTCTTTCTTTTTTACTGTTTTTCCAATTCCCATGTATTGCCCAACAAGTCGAAGAGCCTGTCAAGCCAGCCGTCAAAACCACCATATTTGAACATTTACAAAGAGAAGAAGGATACTTAAGCGTCGTGCTGGAGTCGAATTTCAAAAACCTGATCAAAAGTAAAAGGACCAACGATTACCAATCTGCCCAATTAAAGGTCATCAAAGCAGATGGTTCGGAAGAGGTTTGGCAAACAGAGATCAGGCCCAGGGGCAACATGCGACGCACCGTTTGCGATATCCCCCCTATTAAAATCCGTTTTGACGAGTCGGAACTAAAGTCCCGTGGGCTGGACAAACGTCGCACTTTAAAAATGGTCATCCTCTGCCGAAACGGGAAGGGCTTTGAGCAACTGGTGCTACGGGAATACCTCTGCTACAAACTCTACAACATCATCACCGATCATAGTTTTCGGGTACAATTGGCGAGGATCAAATACAAGGACACCAAGGATGAAGACAGGGGCTTCGATGAGAGTTTTGCCTTTTTCATAGAACACCCAAAAAACCTCGCTGAACGGACAGCGGCCGAATTACTCAAAGACCAGCGATTTGGTTCTTCCATGATAAACACTGATGCCGGGGAGCGATTTGCAATGTTCCAGTTCATGATCGGAAATACTGACTGGTATTATTTCAGTGGCCACAATGTAGAGGTTTGCGGGATACCCGGTGCTTCCGATCTAATACCTCTGCCATATGATTTTGATTATGCAGGCTTCGTGAGAACACCTTACGCCGTCCCCTCGGACAAACTGCCCATCCAAAGTGTTGTAGATCGCTATTATCAGGGCTATTGCCGTACAGAAAAAGAGATGATGGCAACCATCCAATTGTTTCTGAGCAAAAAAAAGGAGATCATGGACACAGCAACCACCTTTCCCCATTTCACAAAATACTCCAAGAAACATGTGACCAAATTCCTGAAGAAGTTTTATGCGATTTTGGAAAACCCGAAGAAACGGAAAAAGGCGATTTTGGAGCATTGTGATATGTGGCCGGTGCGATAGATTCACCTGAACATTTTCCCAAAAATCCCTCTGATTACCCTACCTTGCACCCATGCGAAAACTCACCAATTCACTCTTCCGCCAATACCTGCGTTTCCGTATGCGGCACATCCGCCGCTACATGGCCGATCCGCACGGGGTACAGAAATATTGGTTCGAGCGGTTGCTGCTGACAGCGAGGGATACGGAATGGGGAGAACGATTCAGTTTTCGCAATATCAAGTCGCACCGCCAATTTGCCAACCGCATACCTATACAAGACTACGACTCGCTTAAGCCATACATCGAACGCATGATGTCGGGTGAGCGGGACTTGCTGTGGAACGGACGGGTGCGCTTTTTTTCCAAATCCTCCGGCACAACGAACGACAAGAGTAAGTTCATACCCGTCAGCAGCCAAAACCTTAAATTTTGCCACATCGGTGGCTCATGGGACACTACCGCGCTTTTCTACGACCAACGACCCGACGCCCAATTATTTCAGCGAAAGAGCATGCTCATGGGTGGTAGCCTCCAACAGTCTGGGCTATTCCTCAAAACCTTTGTCGGTGATGTTTCAGCGGTTATGATCAACCGGATGCCATTGATCGGCAGACCTTTTTTTACCCCTGATGTCAAAACGGCCCTGTTGCCCAATTTTGAAGAAAAAATAGAGCGCATGGCCCAGATGTGCAGCCAAGAAGATGTGGTCATGATCGGTGGAGTGCCGACATGGACGGTAGTGCTGTTCCGCCGGATGTTGGAGATAACGGGCAAAAAGCACATGCTTGAAGTATGGCCAAATTTTCAGGTGTACATCCATGGAGGCGTAAGCTTTATTCCATACAGGGAGCAGTTTAAAACGTTTTTCCCTACGGAAAATGCGAACGGGAAAGCAGTCAGCTATCAGGAAATATACAATGCAAGCGAAGGCTACTTTGGCATCCAGAACGATTTCACTTCCGATGACATGCTGCTGCTGTTGGACAATGGCATTTTCTACGAATTTCTGCCGATGGAAGAATGGCACAAGGAGCATCCAAAAGCCATCCCGCTCGAAGCAGTGGAAGTTGGTAAAAACTACGCCATCGTCATCAGTACCAACGGCGGCCTTTGGCGATACACACCGGGCGATACGGTAGTTTTCACTTCCACTTCTCCCTATAAAATAAAAATAACGGGCCGCACCCGTCAGTTTGTCAACGCTTTTGGTGAGGAGGTCATGGTAGAAAATACCGACAAAGCATTGGCGCTCACCTGTCATACGACGGGCGCATCCGTTCTTGAATACACCGTTGCCCCGATCTATTTAAAAGGTACGTCCAAAGGCGGCCACGAATGGCTCATCGAATTTGAAAAAGCCCCTGCCGACCTGGAACATTTTACCCACCTGCTCGACCAAAACCTCCAGCGCATCAACTCCGACTACGAGGCCAAACGCTACCGAAACATGGCCCTCAATGAACTCACCCTCCGTCCCATGCCAAGTGGCACTTTTCACAACTGGTTGAAAAATAAGGGCAAATATGGCGGTCAGCACAAAGTGCCCCGCCTATCTAATGAGCGGAAATATGTGGAAGAAATTTTGGCGTTTTTGAATAAGGAAGCGGTGGACGATCGGAGGTGAACGGTAGGCGGCCGAACAACTATTAAATCACTTTTTCCCATATGGCGTATAGATATTTGCAACTCTCAAACCCATTTAAAATGAAAAATACAGCAGCCTTAATACTCTTTTCTATATGCTTGATGGCTTGCAGTCAGCGTGTGTATAACAAATTGCACGGTCAAGCGGCGGCGGCGATAATTTTTTTTACCATCCCCCAGGCACCGCTCTGTTTGTAGCACCGGAGGTTGGCAATGGCCTGTGCCCCTGGGACAGACCACTTTTGCCCAGAGAGTTTCATCCGTTGCTGGATGACGCTCCTGTGCGCTGCCTCAATGGGGCCCGAGCCGATCATCAGGCCTTTTTCCCGGTACGTTCCGTACTGCATCCGGTCGTCATGCTCCACATAGTAGTCGATAGCTTTTTGTTTGGCCTGCCTGGCCTCGGCGTTCTTCGCCCGGCACGACCTGAGGGTCGCCATGACCTCCTCTAGGCGGTCGTCCAGCAGTTTGTCCGACTGCTCTTTTACCCAGTCCTTGCGGGCTTTGTCCTCTTTGTACTGGTGCCGGGCAAACAGTACGAGCTTTTCCCTGGCGTGATAGAAGTCCAATATCTGCAGCGCACCGGGGTAGTTGTCCTCGGCCCAGTTCCATATCCATTTTGCACCGTCACCGATGATCACCTTGTCCCCATACCCTGTCAGGTGTCGCTCAAATTTCGGGAAAAAACCATCGACACCTCCCAAGTGGGCCACATATACCGAGCCCATCACCTCCCGCCTGTCCTTATGAATGTCAACCACTTGGCCTGCATGGAATATCCTGCCCAGTTTGAGCTCCCGCCACTGGTCCTCCCTGGTGTACACCATCGACCCGTCCACCATCACATAGACAGGGCCTTTGCCGCCACGGCCTTCCAAGCGGGGGATGACCGCCTCGCAATTGGACTCGACCAGCGGCTCGAACGCATTCCCATAATGGGTGCACACCCGTTGGATCTGCGGTGCAGAAATTTCGACCCCCATCATTTCACCGAACAGTTCACAGGCCCCATCATATACCACTGACTGCCCTACAAGGCACATCAGGCCGCGCATCCGTTCACTGATGCCAAACCCTGAGGTCCCCTTGGACAGGGCATGTCCTTTCTTCACTTCAAGCCTGCCGAAACTTGTCAGCACTTTTTTTTGAATTCCGGCTCTTGGGCATCTTGCCCATCGATTTGGAGATGATCCCTGCCCCGAACTGTTTGGACAGTTCAACAACCCGCTCCTCATATTCAACGGATGACGTGATTGCACCCTGGGCCTCTACAAATTGGGTAAGCTCTTCTCTCATCGATTCAAGTATTGAATCCACTATTTGTTTTGTTTCCATGTTGTGTGTATAATTGGTTCGCCACAATTTACAACTTTGTGCATTTTGTTATACACACGCAGTCAGCCATCTGCCACACCACAAAAAGATTTTTCCTATATTGACCAGGAAATAGCCCAACTCAAGTCCAGTACCGACGTCCGCAAATATTGGGGAAATATTACACTCAACGATCAAAAATACCGTGTAGAAGAAAGCAGCATCGTCCAGCAATACGGTCATGATTCAAAGGAATACAAAGAGATCTGGGAAAAAATAAATAAAACGGATCAAGAAAATCTCGTCAAAGTTGAAAAGCTGTTGGCCAAATTCGGATATCCCAGAGGTGATTCCCTTGGCTCAGCGGCTGCTTCTGCCCCCTTCTGGGTCATCCATCACGCCCCTACATACGAAACGAAGGAAAAGTATTTCCCCTACCTCTACGATTCCTACCAAAGGGGCGACCTTAAAGAAGGTCCTTTTTCCTTTTACCTGAACCGGATGTACAAACTGAAAATGGGGAAACGCTATGAAGTAGGTGCTGTGTTCAGTGAACAAGACCGCATCAATGGGATCATCGAAGAACTGGGGTTGTTGAAATAAAAAAAGGTGAGGTTTTGAGCCGCACCTTTTTTATTAATCATTTTGTATTTTGCATTATTTATTTTTCACTCCACCATCTTCCCTTCCTTAACTTTCCGCTCCAGGAATTCCGAATTTCCGCCTTTATCCAATGCCTGTTGCCAATAGGTCAGCGCTTCGGTGGGGTTGCCCAATTGGAACAGCACATCTCCATAATGCTCCAGCACAGTCGGATCATCTTGGCCTCCAGCTTGCAGTGCTTTATCCAGCCATTCTTTAGCAACATCGTAATCTTTCATTTTATATAAAACAAAAGCCATGGCGTCGAGGCTAATTGGGTGATCAGGTGCCGATTTGTTCAGTTTGGTAGCGAGGTCCTTGGCTTTGCCAAGTTGCTCACCACGAGAAGCAAGGTAATAGCTATAATTTTTTAAAATGACGGGATCTTTGGCATTGATTTTTAGCGCTTCTTCAAAAGCATTGTCCGACTTGGCGTATTGTTTTAGGTAGAAATAAGATTTGCCTGTTTCGTTCAGCACATCGTAGCGCAGACGGACATTGCGGCTTGACATGATGAGCGCCTGTTGGAGCGAACTAAGGGCATCCCGGTACTCCCCTTGGCCATTGTATCCCGCACCGTTTAGATAATAAGCAGTAGCTTGATTGGGGAAAATGTCAAGCGCTTCCTCCGACATTTTAACCAAATTGTCATAGTCCTTTTTCTCTGCATAAATGTAGAGCAACTGCTCCCATACCGGCCACTTAGTATCATCAAGTTCAAGGGTCTTTTTGTACTGATCCAATGCCCGATCGGTCTGTCCCGTGTAATACAACACATCGGCCAGCACCGAATGCGATTTGGCATCATCAGGGTGGACAGCTTCGAGAACCGAAGTCAATGCGAGCAAAGTATTGCCGAGGTTCTTGTCACCCGAAGAGGCTAGTTCATTTACATAGGGGAATATTTCTTTGATCTTGGTATCAATGCCCGTCTTTGGGTCTTCGAACACAGGCTTCAGCGAGTTGAGGAAACGTACATCATCATTGCCTTTTGCCTCCTCAGCCAAGGCAATTTTCGCTCTTGCATCATCTGGATTCTTTTCCAATATTTTTTTGTAAACCTCTTTCGCTTTTGCTTTTTCATCTACTTGTTCGTAAAAAGTGCCAAGCAGGTGCCAATAAGAAGTATTATTGGGAAATTTATCAATGAGCCTTTCCAGTTCGGCAGCGGCCATTTTCATATCGCCCATGCCCATATAAAGCGTATGCTTGTGGCGAATCACTTCTTCGTGGATACCGACCTTCTTTTCCAGCTCGTTGTAAACGTTAATAGCTGCTTCGGGCTGGCTGCTCCGCACGAGGTAGTACGCCCATTTTTGGTAAAACTCCTCATTGTAAGGCTGCTGCTTTACCAGCTCCTCATACTGCACGGCAGCGAGGTTATCCTTGTTATTTTTTTGGTAAACTTCGGCGAGGTACATTCGAAACCACTCGTTCGAGCCATTCCATTCTACTGCTTTTGAGGCAAATTTTTCGGCACTTTCGAGATCTTTTTTTGCTTCATACACCCGGGCCATTTCATAAGCAGCGGCGGCATTGTCCCGGTCTTTTTCCAATACTTCCTCGAATTTGGCAATGGCCTTATCCCAATTGCCAAGCAACTTTTCCTTATTGCCTTCGATAAAAATGGCCTCCAATTCTGTGTCAGCCTCTGTCATAGAACCCGGTTGGGCATACATAGCCAAACTTGAAATCAGGAAAAGGAAGGAGAGAAGATATTTAAGCATTTTAATTAATGGTGAATGGTGAATGGTGAATGGCAGAAGAATTTACCATTCACCTCTCACCATTAAATTCATTCTTTAAATTCCGTGTAATCTCCGATGCTGATGTCGGAAACGTGACCATCATACTTGACATGATTGCCGATCATCGAGTTGTCGAACATAGCATTGGTGATGGAAGTACTGTTTTGTATAACGCTGTTTTTGATGTTAGAGTTTTCTACAGTGCATTCACTGCTAATGGCGACATAGGGGCCTATGACAGAATTCGTGATCTTGACCCCATCACCAATGAAGCATGGTCCAACGAGTACGGAGTTTTCTATGACGGCGGAATCAGCAACCAATTTTTCGGTGTTTTGCTTCAGCTGTAACATGCGTTTGTTGGTATCTATGATGTTCTGCTTGTTGCCGCAATCGAGCCATTCATCAATGGTCTGGGCTTTGAATTTGTAACCGTCGTTTTTCATGTTTTCCAGCACCGAGGTAATCTGGAATTCCCCTTTGTCTTTGATATTGTTATCAATGAGGGCTTGTATTTGGTCACGAAGATACTCGCCTTCCCGTACATAGTAGAGGCCTACGATCGCCATATCTGAAACGAACACGGGCGACTTTTCAACGAAATCGGTGATGATCTGTTGCCCGTTTGTTTTTACTACCCCAAAGGAGGAAGGATCTTCTACGGTTTTCACCCAAATCACACCGTCCTGGTTTTTGTCGAAATGGAAATCCGCTTTGAACAAAGTGTCAGAAAATGCCAAAAAGACATTTCCATTCAAACTTTCCTTCGCACAAAGGATGGCGTGCGCCACGCCGAGCGGTTGGTCTTGGTAGTAGATTTTGCCACGGGCGCCGAGATCTTCTGCGATCCCGATGAGTTGCTTTTCCACTTCGGCACCGAAGTCGCCGATCACATAGGCCACCTCTTCCAATTGTCCGTCATAGCCACCGGCAAGGTCTTCCACGATGCGCTGCACCATGGGTTTGCCTGCGACTGGCACAAGTGGTTTTGGAGTCGTCAAAGTATGTGGACGGAGGCGGGAACCACGTCCGGCCATGGGTATTACAATTTTCATTTTTAATTAATGGTGAATGGTAAACGGTGAATGGTGAATTCAACCACTTGCCATTTTATTTTTAGTTGGTTTATTTATCAAAATAAAATTCAATGGGTCGGGCTTCAAAATTTCCAACGGAAGAGCCGACTTTTCAATTTATTGTATATGCCAATCCTTTTTCGGCTTCTGAATTTTTTAGAAAATTAAAAATATTTATTTTCCATTTCCTAAAAGTATTGGGTTTTAATAATGAGTTTTGAGGATCAATCCTACACCACCATTCATAAGGAGGCCCGATTGTTTTTCATTTTTTCACTAATAAGAAAATAGTTATTCTTATTTCCATAGAGTGAATTAATTACAATTCCTTCTTCTCCTCCATTAATCATCATCAATTCAAAAACCAAACTATCCTCCGGCTCTAACTGTGAAATCCAAACCGAGACTTTTCCCGTTGGTGTATTCTTTATCCATTCATATTTCTGCGCTTTTATATTTTTTGAAAAAATAAAAATGCCCATTAATAAGAAATTAACTTTTATAAAAAAAAACAGAATGGCACATATTGAAAATAAATAAAGAATTTAAAATGTAAAATAATCAGTTAATATTCTTCATTTTTAATTCTTCATTAATTTTTAAAAAACAAATTCACTGGCTCGGCCGACAAATAACCTTTCGACGTTTTTAAATGCCAAGTGATTAAATAATTTCCATCTTCATGGAAATCCAATTTATTTAAGTAATTTAAAAAATCAACTTTCCACGTGATGGATCTTTGGGCATTCGGATTATTTTTTAAAAAAAGCCCATCACTCGAAATACGCTTGCGGGTGACGACCCTTAATCCACTCGGGCTGATGATTTCCAGATAATTATCATTTATATCCAAAGGATCATACCAGACCGTTTCCTTGCTGAAATTTAAAAAGACCAGATCAGCTTTATTGGGCTGAGCGGGATTGTCAATGATAATCCAATTGGACATTTTACCAGTTGGGGTATCTATAATCCAAGCTTGCGAATGAGTTTCATTTTGGAAAATGAAAAAACATATAATCAGCCAAGCTGCTTGTAAAAAGTTTATATAATCGGAATCGGGCATATCTGAACTGTCAAATTTTGTACCTTAACCTTTACCGGTACTGCCAAAACCGCCGGCGCCTCTTTTGGTTTCTGATAAAACCTCTGCTTCCACCAATTCCACCTGCTCATATTTGGCAATCACCATCTGTGCTATACGTTCTCCTGGAGCAATTGTTTGAGCTTCGTTTGATAAGTTGACCATGATGATCCCGATTTCTCCTCGATAGTCGCTGTCAATCGTTCCCGGTGAGTTGACCAACGACAGTCCTTTTTTAATGGACAGGCCGCTCCGTGGCCTAATCTGGGCTTCATAACCAATTGGCAATTCCAAATAAAGCCCAGTGGGGATGATCGTTCGTTCCAGCGATTCGAGGATGATCGGTTCGGTAGTGTTGGCCCGGAGATCCATGCCTGCACTTCCTGTCGTTTCATATTGGGGCAGCGGATGCGCCGATTTGTTGATGATTTTTACTTGCATTGATTTTAGAGGGGGCAGGAGTCAGTGATCGGGGGTCAGGCTTCCCACCAGACCCCCGATCACTGACTTCTGCCCCCTTTAGTTCGGGCGGCAAATATAGGGTGGTTGGATAGGCTTTTAGAAATAGCCTCAACCATAAGTCATATTTCAGGCTTCTCAAATCAAAAAAATCATACACCTTAATCTGTCTCAGGGGATTTAAGATTTATGGTTTATGGACACCTTGCCCTGTATTTCGTTGAAAATACCCACTCCCCACTATTACAAAACAAACTACTAAAACCACAATGAACGGCTCAAACCCAAATGCCCACTCTTCAGGAATCCATTTATAAAAAAAGCCCAACGTCAATACCTCACCCACCAAAATAGATGTAATTAAAAAACCAGGACGAAACCCTTTCCACCACAGTAAAGCAAAGGCTGCCGGGAACAATACGGACAAACCACTGAATGCCATTTTCCCCATATCAAAAATTGTATCAAAGGGTTGCCAGGCGATGTACAGACCGATCAGGGCAAAAACAGCGACACTGAATTTACCGATGTTGACTTGCTCTTTCAGTGTATTTTCTTTTTTGGAAAAAACCATGTAAATATCCCTTGTAAATAAGGTGCCCAAGGCAAGCAGCTGCGAATCGAGGGTGGACATTAATGCAGCCAAAGCACCCGTCATCACAAGTGCCCCGAACCACTCTGGGGCATGCAGAACAAGCATTTTTGGTAAAATTTCATCTGCCTCCTTCCCCTCCAGTCCGGGAAAACTGATGTGCCCCATCACCCCTATAATTACAGGCAAGATGGAAACGAACAATGGTATGGCCGCATAAAGCAGGGCTGATTTTTTTAGATGGGAAATATCGCTGGCAATGTAAAATCGCATAAATATTTGTGGGAACATGGGAATGCAAAAAAACCAGAACACTAACCAACTGAACCATTTTTTCGGAGTGTAAAACCCGCCACCGGCCTCTCGGCTGAACAGTTCTGGCAGTTGTTCAAAGACTTGAAAATTAGCCTTGGTCATTCCACCAAGTGCCCTTCCAATCACTACCACGGCGAGGAACATTAATATAAAGGTGAGAATGCCTTGTTTAAGGTCGGTGCGGGCCACGGAAGTCATGCCACCGAGCAGTACATAGCTAAATGTGAAAATGGTAATCAAAATGGCACTGGCAAAATAGGGGATGCCACCTTGTGTCAAATTTTCCAATAAATATCCTGCCCCTACGATCTGCAAGGCGAGGTAGGGAAAAGTAAAAAGGATCATTACAGCTGAAAAAATAAGTGCCAACGGTCGGTTACCAGTTTTCCCAAAGACCAGTTCGGCAGGTGTAACATAGCCATGCCGTTTGCCCAATTGCCATACCTTCATGCCGATCACATAAAAAGAAAGGCATGCGAAGGCTGTACCGAATGCCATCATAAAATAAAATGCGTACCCTTTGCGGTAGCCCTCCCCGGCGTAGCCCAGAAAATAATAAGCGCTGAAATTGGTGGCCAAAATGGTAAAGAACAGGGTTAATGTACCGAGGCTGCGGTTGGCAAGAAAGTAACCTTCCGGCGTATCGCTCAGTTTTTTTGCCCCAGCAAGGCTACCGAGGAAGGTAATACCGATGTAAATGATGAGGATGAAATAAGTCACCATAAAGAGTGGACAATTGGTGGCGGACGATCATGCCTTTATTATTCTTTCCAATATTTTTTGGTAAAAAAATAAAAGGTCAGGATAAACAGCACATGGATGGCCATGGACAAGTAGAGCCAATTAGGAAGCCCAAACAAAGAAGGGATTGGTTGTACCTGCGGGAAAAAACAGCTTTGTGTGAACAGGAAGATGATGGCAAATGAAATAAGCCAGAAAGGCAATCTGTGCAAGAGGTTTTTCATTTTGAAAAAATGTTCAAAGAAGCAAAAGCCAAATGTAGGGAATTTTCCAAACTGAATGCTCATCAAGGAAAATGCGAAAGTAAAGAAAGCGTCATGTGGTGTTTGTCTCATGTTGTTTAATCCTTTTGCTTCTTTGACAATAACTACTGAATAAAAATGAGCATAAAGATAAAAGTGAAATTAATTAATCAAAGCAAGCAACTCCTTTACCTTTGCATCCCTTTTAGGGGTTTAGGGGGCTCGCAGTTCATATTTTCAAAATACCCGTACCGTTATCTGTCTTGAACAACATCGCCATAGACATAGGCAATACTCGCACAAAAGCCGCCCTGTTCATCAAAGGCGAACTGGCTCATAGTGCGGTTTGGGAACATCCATCAGTAGAAGCCACCGAAAAATTGGCATACAACCAAAATATCCAAAATGCCATCCTTTCAAGCACGGCAAACGTGCCGCCATCTTTTGAACAATATTTACGAGAAAGATACCGCTATATCCGACTTGAGACGGAAACGCCATTGCCCATAACCATCATTTACAAAACGCCACATACCTTGGGAAAAGACCGCATCGCTGCTGTTGCAGGTGCAAGCTACCTTTTCCCAAATGAAAATGCTTTGGTAATTGATGCGGGTACTTGCATTACCATGGATATGGTGACGGCAAATGGAGAATTTATAGGTGGAAATATTTCACCAGGTGTGGAAATGCGTTTGAAAGCCATGCACCATTTTACGGCAAAATTGCCGTTAGTTAAGAGGAGGAAGGAGTCAGAACAAACAACCAATAACCAATTCCCCAATTCCCCAGTTCCCCAATTCCTTGGAGACTCCACCGAAACGGCCATCCGCAATGGTGCTGAACTGGGGGCTTTGCTGGAAGTGACTTCCTTTATGGAGAAATGTAGGCGACGTTTCAAGCCGTTGCAAGTAGTTTTTACAGGAGGGGACACTGATTTCTTTGTCAAAAACATCAAAACCAAGATATTTGCAAATCCAAATTTGATCCTGATCGGATTGAATAAAATTTTACAACATAATGTCAATAATTTTTAGCAAGGAAAAAGTAAAAAGTAAAAAGGTAAAAAGAGGCTTCCTCCAACACTCCTCCTTGCTTGCTTCAAGCAAACCTATCTTTACTTTTTACTTTTTACTTTTTACATACATCCTTTCTGCCCAACCAAAGGACAATGCTCCATACTCTCGCCTTGGCTTAGGCGAACCGGTCAATAGCACACTTTCCTCAGCAGCATTTGGTGGGCTTACAGCAGCATATATTGACCCGTTGCATATCAATCTGCTCAATCCAGCTTCTTATGGTTGGCTGGGTTCAGCAACTTTTGAAATGGGCATGTACGTAGAACGCTCTACTCTCAAAACCAGCGAGCAGTCGGCTAAAGTGTTGAGCGGTGACCTGAGTCATCTAATGCTGGCCTTTCCGATGCGGAATTCCCTGAACGATGTTTTGGAAAACAAACAACGGAAATTATTTTGGGGCATGAACCTCGCCTTAGTGCCCAACACTAGTATTGGGTATGATATTCAGACGGAAGAATCCAACGCAGTTTCCGATTCCATCCTCAATATTTTCCAAGGCGGCGGCGGCACCAACAAACTGGTTCTGGGAAATGGCGTCCGCTACAAAAATTTCTCGGCAGGCATCAACTTGAGTTATATCTTTGGGCAACTTGAAAGCACACGGGAAGTCCGTATTAGAGACCTCGGCAACGCCTACTATGACCAGTTCATTGATAACATTTCTCTCAGGTCGCTCCAATGGACGCTCGGTGTTCAGTACAAATTGGATTTAGACAAAAAAGAAAAAGAAGAAGGCGAACGATACACCAGCAACAAAAGCCTGATATTCGGGTTATATGGCAACCCTGCCTCTAACTTTACCACCCGCTCAACCGCTTTGAGGATCGGTATCAACCAATCACTTTTCACACAAGATACTTCCTATAACGAAACAGATTTGAAGCAAAAAGGAAAATTGCCTACAGAAATTACCTTCGGGGCTATGTACCAGCAACTGAATAGGTTGCGGGTGGGTTTTGAATACAGCTATGCCAACTGGGCTAATTATGAAAATGAAGCCAGACCAGACCAGTTGTTCAATAGTAACCGATTGGCCGTTGGCATCGAATATTCCCCTGATGCCAGTTCATATAACAACTATTTGAAAAGAATCCGCTACCGTGCAGGTTTTTACTATAAAGATGATCCGAGGTTAAAAGACCTGAAAAACTATGCGCTCACTTTGGGTATTGGTTTACCCGTAATTTTGCCACGTGGGCAGACTTCTTTTGTTAACTTGGCCTTTGAAATGGGCCGCTTCAAAACGGATAACCAGATCAATGAGAACTTTATGAAAATGTCATTGGGCTTCACTCTTAACGATGGAACCTGGTTTTATAAACGCAAATTTAGATAAGAAGACCGGTTGACAGCCATTGGTTGAGGGTTGGCGGTTTTCCCCGTCCAGCATCAACCTTCCAACTGTCTGCCAGATAATTAAACACAATTGAATATGAAAAAGCTATTGAAATTGACCTTGATCGCCCTAATTGCCCTGACCACAGCAATGCCCGCCTTCAGTCAATGTGAGACTTGGCTGAACAAACCCAATAAGGATGCAATTGAAGAAGCCCACGTTTTGTACCGTGATTTCTTAAAAATAAAAGATTATAAGCAAGCATTTGAACATTGGAAAACAGCCTATGAAGGGGCTCCTGCTGCCGATGGCCAACGTTCTTCCCACTATGTGGACGGCCGCACCCTTTACCTCGAAATGTTTAAAAATGAAACGGACGAGGCCAAAAAAAAAGAATATTACGACATGATCATCAAACTGTTTGATGACCATGTTGAATGCTACCCAAAAGAAAAAGCACTGAACCTTGGCCTGAAGGTTTATGAAATGTTCTATACCCTCCGTGCCCCTTATGCCGACAACCTAAAAGCTTGCGAGGATGCTGTAGCAGCAGGTGGGGACAATACCAGCTACGCTGTTTTCGTCCCTTACGCTTCCATTGCTGTTTTTAACTTCCAGAACGGGGTCATGGAAGCTGAGCAGGCTCGGAACATTTATCTCCAATTAAATGACATCGCCGACAAGAAAATCGCCGAAGATGGGGATTTGGCTACATATTACGAACAAGCCAAAGGTGCAGCCAACGGTGTGTATGCTGCCATTGAGAACGATATTTTTGACTGTGAGTATTTCAAGAAAAAACTCGAACCAGATTACCGGGAAGATCCAGAAGATATTGAAATGTTGAAATACATTTACAATAAATTAACGGATCAAGGCTGCGATGAATCAGATTCTTTTGTGGCTGAGGTTAAAACCAAATACGAAACGGTGGTAGCCGCCATAAATGCAGAAAAGTTGGCGCAATACTATGCTGAAAACCCGGGCGAACATGGAGTCGCACTGTTCAAAGAAGAAAAATATTCGGAAGCACTGGAAAAATTCCAGGAAGGCATCCGTCAGGAAGAAGCAGGTGCCAATGATCCTGAAAAATTGGCCAATTACTATTTCTATATGGCTTCGGTCGAATTCCGCCAGTTAGGAAAATATGGCGAAGCCCGTACCCATGCCCGGAAAGCTGCTTCTTTGAAAAAAGGCTGGGGTCGCCCCTATATGCTGATCGGCGACATGTACGCCAAGGCCAGCCGTTCTTGCGGAGCTGATGCTTTCGACGCCCAATTGGCCATACTGGCAGCTATTGACAAATATTCTTATGCTAAATCCATAGATAGCAGTGTGGCTAGTGAAGCCAATAAAAAAATAGGAGGTTACGCCTCTCACAAACCAAAGCAGGAAGATGCTTTCATGCGCAAGGTTAAAGCAGGCGATTCACTTACAGTTCCCTGTTGGATTGGAGAAACAGTTACTGTTAGGTTTTAAGCAGGTACACCTAGCACCAAAAAGCCCTGTTCCAATTGGCCGGAACAGGGCTTTTTTGTTTTTTTGCACCTCTTTAGGTCTTTTTTTACCAAACAAGCATCTTTATAGTTAGCTATTGGCTGGCAATGAAGTCGCCAATGGCCAACTGCCATATAAAAAAATCAAGCTATGACTTATCGTATCTCCATCCTCTTAATCGCTGCACTCTTTGCCGCTTGCACCCCTAAAACCCCAGAGACTGTATCCGAAACAAAGCCAAAACCCACATTGCCAGAGGTCAAGCAAAACCCCTGCAACACTTTCGAGGATGCTCCCAATCCCGACTTCGCATTGGAAAATTTTGTGCTGTACCGGGATTTCAAAAAATCTGAAGAATATAACACGGCATTCGATTATTGGCAAAAAGTTTACAAGGACGCCCCGGCTGCTGATGGCAAACGGGCAACCGTTTTTACTGACGGCGTTTTTTTCTATGAAACCTTCATGGCGAAAGAACCCAATAAAAAGGATGAATATTTAAATAAAATATTTGCGCTTTATGATAAAATGGAAGAGTGCTACCCAGAAGGTGGTTATGCCCAAGGCTTGAAAGCGTTCGATTATTTTTTCAAATACCCTGATAAGGCAACCAAGTTGGAGCAATATGAGCTTTTCAAAAAGTCGATCGAACTGGACAAAGGCAAGCCCCGCTTTTTCATCCTCAATCCATTTACTGCCCTGCTAGTGGATTTAACCTTGGAGAAAAAAATACCTGTAGAAGAAGCCAAAAGATACCAGCAAATAATCATAAAAGCCATTGAGAAAGGGCTGACCGAATGTGAGGAGAACGGCGACTGCGAAAATTGGGGAATCATAAACGAATATGCCCCTGCCCGACTTGAAGCTCTGGAATCCATCAGAGGGTTTTATGACTGCGATTATTATTTAGCAAAATACTATCCCATCTTTGAAGCAAACCCCAAAGACTGCGAAACCATCAATACCGTTTACAGCCGTTTGCGATTTGGGGGCTGTGATGCCAATTCACCACAGCTGACTTCCCTTGATGATGCTTATAAAAATAATTGCGTGGTTGATACGGGCCCTTCATGCAACGACATGTTGCGGGAAGGCCAATACCGAGAAGCTATAGATTGCCTTGAAAAGGCCATTGATGCCATGTCTGACAAAAAAGACAAGGCAACATACACACTTATCATCGCCAAGATATACTATGCCCACCTAAAGAGTTTTTCCAGAGCCCGCCAATATGCCCGGCAAGCAGCCAACCTCCGACCCGGCTGGGGCGAACCTTATATACTCATCGGTACTTTGTATGCTTCCAGTGGGCCGCTATGCGGCCCCGGCAGGGGATGGGACAGTCAGCGGGTCGTTTGGCCAGCCATTGATATGTGGGAAAGGGCCAAATCCGACCCTTCAACCAGAGCGGAAGCCAATAGGCTCATCAATCAATACTCGCAGTACATGCCAGAGATGGGTGAAATTTTTCAGCGTGGGTTGGCTGTTGGACAGGAGTATTTTGTGCCATGCTGGATTCAGGAGAATACGACGATTCGGGCGAAGAAGTGATTCATCTTTCTTGCTTTTTAAATGCTTCCAGAACATTGGAGTTCTGGAAGCATTTTATTTTATAACAATGCTCTTTTCACAAAATCCTCTATCAAGCATACCAGCTCCTCTGAGCGGTTGACCACCATCTTGTGCGTACCACCTTCGATCACCACATCCGCTGTTACGCATTTTTTCAAAGGCAATACCCTATCCTTTTTCCCATGAATATGAAAAACGGGCGGATCATCACTGTGCAGCGCATACGACCAGTGAATAATGGCGTTCAGTTGCCATTTTAAAAAATCAGCGCCAGTATCTTTTAGCATGGATCGGTACAAAAGTTTGTGTTGTTTGTTTTTAACATCTTTTGGGAACCATTTTATGTTAGCCACCCTTGCCAACCATTTATCTGTCAATAACCGATAGGTCGGTAGGTATTTACCAAACTTGGCTTTTAGCGGCAAGCCCTTTGATGACCGGGCAGAGGAGACAAGAACAATGGCTTCAGGGTTTAGGATACGACTCAGTTCCATCGCCAACATACCGCCCATCGAAACGCCAATAAGAATGAATGGTGCAGTGGTGTCGATTTGGCTGGAAAGCAATTGAGCATATTCTTCCAAAGAAGTGGATTCTTGTGGGTCAACCCATTTTATTCTTGTGGCACGGATTAATGCATTGTCAAACTGATAATCGTTGAACACCCGGTGGTCAGTCCCCATGCCGGGAATGAGGTAAATATGAATTGGATGGCTCATTTCTTGAGAGGAAAGGGAAAATCCTAAAAAAAGGACGGAGGTTAAAATTGAATATTTCATTTATTTAGAACGTCCAAGCAATGGATAAGATTTCCGAAACTGCCTCGCTGAGAGAAGTGTTTTGCTCCAAAAAAACCTACGCTTCAATGACTTTCATCACATTTTTAAAAAAAAATTCAATTTCTTTAAACAAAATTTTATTTGGATACTTAAATTTAATAACGGAAGCATCTATTGTTGAAATGCACAATGCCAAATCCTACTTGGGTTTTCACTTCAACACCCTATTTATGGAATTCATCGACACGGCATAAATAGCTGATTTTCAATAGATAACCTTGCATTTTAAATAAATACGCATTAATTTTGCGGCTCGAAATTGGGGAGTGCAGTTTTCTATTTAAACCGAAGTAAATTACAGCAGGCAAACAATTGATAAACTAACCTGAATAAGAATAAACCTTACCTGTTAATTTCAAACAACTAAAAATAGATTCAATCAAACAAAATATAATTTGGGGCGTAATACGTCCTTTAACCTTTTTCAATTTACAACTACCATTTTTTTTAAACAACCAATTTATGGAACGAGGGAAAATAAAATGATCCACTAAAGTTAAGAGTCCAGATGGCTTTTGCTTTGTCCTTCCCGATTAAAATGCGGGATTTCATTTCATTCAATTTTACTTTTTCCTTGATCCCCACGACTATCATGTTGAAAAAATCTTATTCCAAAACAAAGCCCGTTTGCAAAGTAACTTTCACCCTGCCTGTTGAGGCAGCAGACGGCGCCAAAGACGTCCGTGTTCTCGGTGATTTCAATAACTGGAGCTGGGAAAACGGCTACAAGATGAAAGCTGGAAAAAAAGAATTTACCACTGCCGTAGAAATCGAAGCCGGCAAAGCTTACGAATTCCGCTACCTGATCGACAACCACATCTGGGAAAACGACTGGGCGGCTGACAACTACGTGGAAACTCCTTTCTATGGTATTACCAATTCTGTGATTTCCTTGGAAAAAGTTGCTGCTAAGGCGACTGCTAAAAGAACTACTGCTGCCAAAAAGACAAATGGTAAACCAGCTCCTACCCCCAAAGCAAAACCTAAAGCTGCCCCCGCTGCTAAAAAAGCTGCAAAGGCAGATAACCTGACCAAGATCGAAGGCATCGGCCCAAAAATCGCTGGACTGTTGAAGGCCGAGAAAATTGTCACTTTCGCTGACTTGGCCAAGGCCAAAATCTCTACCCTACAGAGCATCCTCGATGCAGCTGGCAAACGTTACCAAATGCACGATCCAAGCACCTGGGCTGAACAAGCCAAATTGGCATCTAAAGGTGATTGGACTACACTGACCAAGTTGCAGGATAAACTGAAAGGCGGGAAAAGAGCTTAGTAAGTTCGACCGTCTTCAGTTAGACAGTTCGGCAGTCCTTTTTTAGGCAGTCAACTGTTAATGTTGAGCAGAAAAAATCAAGAGGTGAAAAGCAGAACTTCTGTTTTTCATTTTGAAGATACGCAATCCAATATTTTTTTGAACGGCGTCCTTGTTCCAAGGGCGCCGTTTTTATTTAACAAATAAATGAATAATCGGCCTCTATTTCAATTTTCACCATCTCAATTTTTATTTTTACTTTTTCCAAAAAAATCCATTCGTACTCTATTATCAACATTATGGAGAATCTACTACCTACAACCCTTCTCTTTCTTGCGTGTTTGTTTGCCTGCAAGAATGACAGCCCAACGCATCAAAAGGAACCTGAAACGGATTCTTTCTCTATATCCAGCAATACTATCGAACTCAAAGAGGGAGATTGTGCCGATGCCCCCTTCGAAAGCAAATGCGCCAAGGTTTCTCTAAAATACCCCGTAGTAAAGGACGGGCAAACCAACCTCCAGCAAAATGTGAACAACTGGGCAAAAGATTTTTTGGTCAGCCTGCTCGACCCCGGACTTGAACTGGACGAAGAAACTTCTCTCGAATCAGCTATTCAAGGATTCTTCGATATGCACAAGGAAATGACAGCCGAAATGCCCGACATGCCGGGTTACTACACCGTCGAAGTGACTGATACAACCCTGATGCAAAGCGATGAGCTCCTCACCTTGCGCATGGATGCCTACAGCAATACCGGTGGGGCTCATCCCAATTCTACTGCTGCCATTGCCACTTTTGATATGAAAACCGGAAAACACCTTCGTCCTGTTGACCTCGTGCAAGACCTCGAAAAGCTATATGCACTGGCTGAACAAAAATTCAGGGAAACCCAAAAAGAGGCTTTTGAAGAAGGGTTTGATTTTACCGAGAGTTGGCCTTTTGTCATTGCCGAGAACGTCGGAATGACAACCGAAGGCCTTTTTTTCTGTTATGTCCCGTATGAAGTTACTCCTTATGCACTTGGATTTACAGAGTTTGTCATACCTTACGACGAACTTGAAAAACTTTAAACCATTGTTGGGCTGTTAGCACTGGCTTTTATATGTTGATTGTCCAACCAATCTTAAAAACTACTGACCAAACACGTCTAACAAAACTAGAAAATGCGGCTACTTAATACCACTATTTTAACCCTATTTCTTACCTCCAATTTCCTATTAGCACAGTCTTTCAACACTGCAATCATTTCACAAAGTTTATTGGAGAAAATAGCTGAGTCCCCTAACGCATCCCATTCCATCAATATAGTATTGGCAGATCGGGTGGACCTCGTATCCCTCGATGCCATGCTAACGGCAAAACGGGCCTCTGCAAGTGAGCGTTCAGCTACAGTCATCAATGCCCTCAAGGAAAAGGCATCCCTTACCCAAGGCCGAGTATTGGATTTCCTAAACAATTCACCTGATGTAGAGCCAGGTTCTGTGCGATCTTATTGGATTGCTAATGCCTTTATTGCTGAAGCCAAAAAGGAAGCTATTGTTGCTTTAAGCAATAACACTGAAATTGAATGGATTGGCTTGAATCCGGATTTTTTGGAATATGACGAAACTGAAAATGCACCTCCCCCGCCAGTCTTTTCACCCAATGGTATAGAGCGAGGTTTGGCAGCTATCAATGCACCAGCATTGTGGGCAATGGGTTACACTGGCTATGGCCAATTGGCCATGACCAGCGATACCGGTGTTGACCCAACACATCCTGCCATCAATAGTCAGTACTATGGACATTATATGCCCGGACCTCAAACTTGGTATGAGGTAAATGGCAACCAAATCCCAACGGGCAATTACACACCCTATGATTGTGCTGATCACGGAACACATGTGACTGGTACGATCCTCGGTCTCGATCGATTACGCAACGATACAATAGGAGTGGCATTCAACGCCCATTGGATTGGTGCCAGAACGATTGTATGTTCAAATGGGAGTGCTACTATAGGTGCATTTCAGTGGTCGCTCGATCCTGATGGCAATCCCAATACTGTTGAAGATATGCCCGATGTCATCAACAATTCTTGGAGGGATGGAAGCCTCGGCAACAATGAGTGTTTCAGCGTGTTCGTACCTATTTTCGAAGCTACAGAAGCTGCTGGAATTGCAGTTATTTTTTCAGCGGGGAACGAAGGAGAGGATGGACCTATGAGTATTACCCCCCCAAAGAACATCCTTATCAATGAAGTCAACATTTTTACAGTCGGGTCTTTAAATGCAAATAACAGCTCGTTGACTATCGCCAATTCTTCTAGTCGTGGTCCGTCACACTGTCCAGGCGATAGCTCACTATTGATAAAACCAGAGGTGTCGGCACCAGGTGTTGATATTCGATCTTGTGTGCCAGGGAATAGATATGAAACCAAAAGCGGCACCTCAATGGCCGCACCACATGTCTCCGGTGCCATTCTTTTATTGAAAGAAGCATTCCCATATTTGACGGGGCATGAATTGAAACTGGCCCTCTACCATACCTGCACGGACCTTGGCATTCCGGGCGAGGACAATGCCTACGGCATGGGCATCATCAATGTTTTGGAAGCATTCAATTACTTAGTGGATCAAGGAAATGTTCCCGTTTCACCCCACAGGGCAAATGATGTCATGTTGGTTCATGTTTACAATCCCATCTCTTCTTGTGAAAACTCCATCAACCCAATCATTTTAGTGGAAAATGCAGGAACGGATACCCTTTTTTCCTTTAATGTATCTTATAAAGCAGGAGGCACCAATGCCGATTACCAATGGAACGGAGTGCTGCCCCCAAAGGAAAGGTTGACGCTGACCCTTCCCCCCGTCACAGTCGGATCAGGTTCGCACGAGTTAAATGTTGGTTTAGAAGAACCCAACGGCGTTTTGGATGAGCGACCTTTGAACAACAAATTGATATCAAGGGTTCAGGTTTCCGATCGCCCGCATTTTGAAGCCATGGTCGAAGGTCCTTCAAATACGGCTTGTGAAAATACTTCAGCCTTGCTCCGGGGCATCCTTCCCGACAACCTGCAGGGACTTGGAGCTTACATGGATATTGATTGGTACGACCACCCTTTTGATGGTACGCCTCTTGGAAATGGAGAGCTTTTCACTACTCCTCTCTTATCGGAAAATGCCACATTTTATGCCGATGTGGAATACACTGTTCCGGTAGGTGAAAGCAATCCACTTTTCGGCCCTGCTAAGTTGTCTGACACGACAGATATTGGGCTTGAGTTTGAGGTATTTAATGATATTACATTGGAAAAAGTACATGTCTTTGTTGAGCAGACGGGAATTGTCCTGGTTAAGCTGATAAATCTGGGAGACGACACCTTTAAGCAGGATATCACCAATAACACTACCACTGGTAAAAGGCAATTGGTTCTCAATTGGGAGCTTTCGCCCGGTAAGTACCAACTGGTTGTCGTCGGGGGCAGACCCCTGAGGTACAATACGGAAGGTGCTGTTTTTCCTTATGAAATACAAGACCACATTTCTATCACGGGCACCACCGACGGTAAAGGAGAGGACGGTACATATTACTTCTTTTACGATTGGGAAATCTCCTTTAAAGAACCATGTGGCCGTACACCTGTACACATCGAAGTGAGCCCGGCAGGCAATGCACCTATTGCCAGTTTTACTGCTTCTTCCGATACCGTTAACATTGATGACAACGAGACTATCGTTTTCACTAATAATTCTAATAATGCAGTAGAATGGTTCTGGAATTTTGGGGATGGCATGGTCAGCACTGAGGAAAACCCTACACATGATTTTACTGCACCCAGGACAATATGTGGTCAGTCTTGACTGCTGGTTGATTCCGAACGGGTGTTTTGGATCTTCCTACTTGACCATCGTCGTGGAAGAATCAATTCTCAGTGGTACTTTTTCTTTCCCCCAATTTGAAGAAATCATTGTTTATCCAAACCCAGTGAAAGAAAAGCTTTCTGTTTATTTGGACTTGCCCTACTTCCAACCCGTTTCCCTCCGTTTGGCCGACAGTACAGGCCGGCGCTTGTGGACAAAGGCCGACCACCAAGGCAGGCAGTGATTCCGTTCATTGAATTGGACGTGGCTGGCTTCCCACCTGGCGTCTATTTCCTATTGATAGAAATGGATAATGCAAGTTCGGTTTGGAAGGTGGTGAAAATGTAGGGAGAACAACATTCATTTGTAGTAATCAGGTCTGATGCTCTTGAATTTCTGTAGTTTGTCATACCTTACGACGAACTTGAAAAACTATAAACCAAATTTTAGCTAAGTATTCGGACGGAATTAGGTTTTTTAAGCTTTTGACAGATTTACTGAGTTGACAGGATTTAAAATTAGAAAGTTATTTCTTGTAAATCTTGTTAATCCTGTCAAGCAAAAAATTAAAATAATTCTGTCTGGCGACTTATTTGGTGGTTGGCTACTAAGCTAATCAACTAACTGTTAACAGCTTTTAAATAAAATATGCGTCTACTTTACACCACTATCCTAGCTCTATTCGTTTATGCTCCTTTTTTCTCTTTGCACAATCAATTCAACACTAGAAGTTATTTCACATGGAATTAATCGGAAAAAATGGCTGAGTCGCCAGCGGCATCGCATTCCATCAATATAGTATTGGCCGATCGGGTGGACCTCGTATCCCTTGATGCCCTGCTGACTAGCAAAACGGGCCTCTGCCGGGGAACGTTCTGCTGCCGTCATAAATGCCCTCAAGGAAAAGGCATCCCTTACCCAAGGCCGGGTGCTTGGATTTTTTGAACAGCTCCCCTTACGTTGAACCGGGTTCTGTCAAGTCTTATTGGATTGCCAATGCAATTATGGCCAATGCAAAAAAAGAGGTCATATGGGAATTAAGCCAAAACCCAGAAATAGAATGGATCGGCCTGAATCCCGCCAATTTGGTAATTCATAAAACAGAAGATTCACCCCCTCCCCCCGTCCTTTCACCCGACGGAATTGAGCCGGGCTTGGCCGCCATCGATGCTCCAGCCATGTGGGCCAAGGGCTATACCGGATATGGCCAGTTGAGCATGATCATTGATACGGGGATTGACTTATTGCACCCTGCTCTCAATAACCAATACAGAGGCCATGATGTACCCGTACAGGAAACATGGTATGAAGTGAATAGTTTCTTGAACCCCACGGGCAATTATACCCCTTACGATTGTGATGATCATGGGACGCATGTTACAGGCACCGTCCTTGGCCTGGACCGTATGAAAAATGATACTATTGGTGTAGCTTTTAACGCTCAGTGGATCGGATCTCCAATGATTATTTGTACAAATGCCCCCGAAGGCCCTATTGCAGCATTTCAATGGGCACTCGATCCAGATGACAATCCAAATACTGCTGATGACATGCCAGATGTAATCAATAACTCCTGGGGTTATCCAGGCAATGCGGGCAACGATTGTTTCAGTCCTTACAAACCTTTATTTGAAGCCATGGAGGCAGCAGGGGTTGCAGTCATCTTCTCAGCAGGGAATGAAGGCCCCGCTTCTGAGACCATCAGGTCTCCCGCTGACATTCTTATCGACGAAGTAAATGTTTTTTGTGTAGCTGCTGTGAACGGGAATAGCACCTCATTTCCCATAGCTGACTTCTCAAGCCGTGGCCCTTCCAAGTTGTTCAGGTAACAGTTCGCTACAAATAAAACCGGAAGTATCGGCACCAGGTGTTAATGTCCGTTCCGCCGTACCCGGCGGTGGTTATGACGCAAAACCCGGCACTTCCATGGCCGCACCTCACGTGTCAGGCGCCATTCTTTTATTGAAAGAGGCATTCCCTGATCTCACAGGGCGTGAATTGAAATTGGCCCTCTACCATACCTGTACTGACCTTGGTGTACCCGGAGAAGACAACAATTATGGCATGGGCATCATCAATGTCCTTGAGGCATTCAATTATTTGGTGGAGCAAGGGAATGTTCCCGTCTCACCCTACCGTGCAACCGATGTTATGTTGGTCCATGTTTACAATCCAATTCTTTCCTGTGGAAATGCAGTCACCCCAACGATCGTAGCAGAAAATGCAGGAACGGATACCCTTTTCTCTTTTAAAGTTTCTTACAAAGCTGGGGGCACCAATGCCGATTACCAATGGAATGGTATGCTTCCCCCAAAGGAAAGGATAACGCTAACCCTCCCTCCTGTTACGGTTGGATCAGATTCGCATGAATTAAATGTTGGTTTAGAAGAGCCTAACGGCGTTATGGATGAGCGGCCACTCAATAATAAATTGACCTCCAGGGTTCAAGTTTCTGACCGTCCGCGTTTTGAAGCAATTGTGGAAGGCCCTTCCAATACAGCTTGTGAAAACACATCGGCCCTGCTCCGGGGCGTCCTCCCCGATAACTTGCAAGACCTTGGGGCTAACATGGAAATTGATTGGTACGACCATCCTTTTGATGGAACTTTTCTTGGGGAAGGAGAAGTTTTCACCACTCCCGCTTTATCAGAAAATGCCACATTTTATGCCGAGGTGGAATACTCTATTCCCGTTGGTGAAAGCAACCCTCTTTTTGGCCCTACTCAAATGTCTGACACTACGCACATAGGGCTTGATTTTGAGGTCTTTGATGACATTTTATTGGAAAAAGTACACGTCTTTGTTGAGCAAACAGGAATTGTTTTGGTTAAACTGACAAACCTGGAAGACGGTACCTTTGAGCAGGATATCACCAATAACACTTCCACTGGAAAAAGGCAAGTAGTCCTTAATTGGAACCTCTCGCCCGGCAAGTATCAACTAGTTGTTGTTGGGGGTAAGCCTCTGAAATACAACACGGAAGGCGCAGTTTACCCTTATGAAATACAAGATCTCATTTCCATCACAGGTACCACCGATGGTAAAGGGAGAGGATGGTGCTATATTATTTCTTTTACGACTGGGAAATCTCGTTTAAAGAACCTTGTGGCCGCGCCCCTGTACACATCGAAGTAAGCCCGGCAGGCAATGCACCTATTGCCGATTTCACTGCTTC
>CBDCVJ010000072.1:0-24015 GCA_965222975.1 Saprospiraceae bacterium
ATAATTTATTATCTACCTCCACTAATTCTGCTTCGTCATATTCCCCGAACCAATCTTTGAGTTTGCCCCTTGCTTTTTCTTTTACTTCTTTGTTAATATAACAGGCAATGGTAACTAAGCCAAAACTCAATACGCCGAGGTCGTCCGTATAACCAATGATGGGGGTCAGGTCGGGGAGAGCATCAATGGGGGCAATAAAATACCCAAGTACACCGAAGATGATGTTCCTTGCCCATATAGGTGTCTCTTTCCTCGTAAATGCGTAATAGAGCAGCAGGGCGCTGTAAACCACTTTGATGCCTGCCTCTCGGAAATAATTTTTGATCTTTTTCAACAGGCTGTTTTCGGAAAAAAAGTCAGCGTATTTTTTAAAAGGATTTTTCATAAACAAGTAAAAAGTAAAATTGAATCAAATCCCGTATTTCTTTCCTGCCGTCAGGTAAGGTTAATCGGAGTAAAAAGTACCTCCGCTCCGTTATTTAATTTTTTTAAGCAGTTCTTCGTACACTTTCACTTTCCTTTGATTGAGGCCATACGTGCCGGTAGTGAATGTAGTATAAACGAAATAAACCACACCAATAACAAATATAGCGGCGGTAATGTTGTTCATACCTACTTTCCACAACGAAATGGTGTAGGTAACAAACCAAGGAAGGCCAATATAAACATCCCGTTTCATCAGGTTTTTGCAGCGTTCAATATTTTCTTCGAGCCAAACTGCGGAAAGCTCCTGCTCTCGGAGCCTGATGCGCTCCTTGTTGGGCAATGATTTTATAATGGCTTCAAAATCAGCGGGTTTGAGCTTTTTGGCCATAATGTTATTTGTGAAATAAAAAAGCGAAGGTAGGGCGAAAAGTACAATTAATGGAACAATCAAGCAGTGGCTAAAGCTTCTTTGGCCACTTTGATCGGGATACCCGTGCATTTTTTCTCCATATAGGTCATCATGCGTTCCACGATACGAAGGGCATCACTATCGAGCGATTCGATTTCTTTTTTGAAAACCTCGTTCATGGCGCGTTCCCGGACTGCTTTTACCTCGGTCGGTATTTTGTGGAGAGCCCGCTCAATTCGGCGGTGGCGGGCCTTGACTTCAAAATCTGTCAAATGGACATCGAGGAGTTCGCATGCATTGGAAACCTCACGCTCCCGGAAAGACAGGTTTTCCTTGGCCAGTGCTTTTAAGCCTTCTATTTGAATATAATTTAAATCAAAGGACTCGACGACCTTACGGTCAACATTGTTTGGAATGGAAAGGTCAATGACAACTTTTTTACCCTTTTCATTTCCTAAAAGGTTTGCGTACAGGGTTTCGTCAACAATAGGCTTGGTAGCGCCCGTGCAAACGATCATACAGTCGAAACTTGTTCCATAGGATTGGAGGCTCTCTAACGAGCGGGCTTTGCCGTTCAAAAGGCCAGCTATTTTTTCGGCAGCGGCGAGTGTGCGGTTAAATACCGTCACATTGCCATATCCGTATTTTTTCAAAAACTTGGCGACCAGTGCATTTGTTTGCCCTGCACCTATCATAAGGATACGGGCTGATTTTGGCAACTTGGTTTTCATCAACTCTTTAATGGCCAACGAGACGACCGAAACGGACTTTTCGCCCAACCTTGTTTTTGCGTACACCTCTTTCGCAGCAACCACAGCCGCATCCATCGCAATCCTCAAATGATCGCCAGTAAGCCCCCACGAACGGCAACGTTCATATGCTTCCCTGAGTTGCCGGAGTATTTCCCTTTCCCCAACCACAAGGCTGTCAATGGAAGCAGCGACTTTGAATAAATGCTCAATCGCACCAGCACCTTCCATTAAGTTGACGTTTTGCCGAATCAGTTCTGGTGAAAGGTTAGGTTGGATATTTTTAAAGAAATCAGTTGCGAAAGTAGTAGGGAGGGTTTCTTTGGTATAAAAGAAATAAAGCACCCGATTGCAGGAAGAAAGATAAACCAATTCATCCATTTGCAGCTCTTTTCTCAGTGAGGTCAATTGCGACTTCAATTGAGTGTCATTTTCATGCGGCAAGACGAAACGCCCAATTTCTCTCAGAGGGGTCTGACGATGGGTCACTGTCAATATTTTATAGCCGTTGAGCATGGATGGTTTTACAAATGATGGAATTGAGAAAAGGGCATAAGCCCCTATGTTATGTAAGCAAAAGTAGTACCGCCGATATCTAGGAGTGTCACGAAACTGTAACAAGGGGGAATAAACTTGGGTGAACGGGAATTTAAAGTAGCTGAATTAATCTTCGGCGATAATTTCTCTATCGGTATGCAGTTCGACGCCGTGCAAATGGCCAACCGAACGGAAGAAAACCCCAGCTACCAATCCAAATGCAAATCCCGCAATATGGGCCCACCATGCCACGCCACCACTTGCTCCCCCGTCGGCGAGGGAACTGGTGCCGGCCATCCATTGCTGCCATATCCAAAGACCGAGGAATATCCATGCGCTGACCCTAAAAGGGAATACAAGGAACAATAATTTAACGCGGGAATGGGGGAACATAACAAGATAAGCACCCATAACTGCGGAGATTGCGCCACTTGCGCCGATCATTGGTACGATGCTTTCCATGTTGAAATAGATATGACCTGTGACAGCTACCAGCCCTCCAAGTGCATAGAATAACAGAAAGCGCAAGTTGCCAACAGTAGCCTCTATGTTATCGGCAAAAACCCAAAGAAAAAGCATGTTGCCCAATAGGTGCATGAAGTCACCATGGAGGAACATCGAAGTGGCCAATGTGTAGAGGTCTTCGCCGCGGGCTATTTCCAAAGGAACAGAACCAAAATCCTCCCAAAACATACTGAGTTTACCTTCTGGCAGCATGACTTGAAAAATGAAAATGGCAATGTTCAGAACAATAAAACTGTAACTGAACAATGGGAAATAACCGCCTTTTACTTGGTCGTCACCAATGGGGAAAATCATTATCTTGTTGTTTCATGGTTACATTGCTTCATGGTTTAACTGCTCTTTGATTTTGATTTGGGCTATGCCACAATAGAGCAATGAAACCATGAAGCAATGAAGCAATAGGTCTAAGCCATTTTACAAATCCCAAAATGATCGGGGACGATTATAAACTTTGATGGTATCTGAAATCGTTTGCCAAAAACACCAAAGGAGAACCCCAGCCACAGGCAGATATGCGAACGTACCAATTAGTTTAATCCATATCGGCAGACTGACAGCCAACACCAGAGCCGTCTTGATATAATTAAGTCGTTTGATGTGCCGATAGACATACAGCAAATGCGCTGCACTGGCTATTTGCCAAAGGCCCAATGTAACGAGCATGGCGTTGGTCCATGTCTTGCCAGAAGCGAAAAATGCCAGTATAATGATAGCCACTATCAAAATAGCCTGGCCGAGCAAATCAATTTTCATTCTGAATTTTGATATCATATTTGAAATATATTGCTTGAAAAAAGTGCATGTTTTTTAGTAGCCATCAGCACTTGTAATCCCACTCCTAACGTTACCTTTGCCAAAGGTAAACCGTAACAGTTCAGTATGGGGAAAGAAAGAAGAAAAAAGAATTATTTCCCTTTTCTTTCTCTTTGCTCCGCCTGCTGAATTGTCAAATTAAAATGAAATGTGGTTTTGGAAAGCGGCCTAATAGACGAAATGCCAAAAATGCCTGATTTTCAAACCATTCCCAATAATATTCAATGGACATCACACCTGCACAAGTTAGCGAACTCATCCGAAAAAGAAGATCTGTTTTTCCTAAATCGTACAATGGCAAACCCATAAGCCGGGAGGTTGTGGAAGAGGTTTTGGAAAATGCCAATTGGGCACCGAACCATAAATTGACCGAACCATGGCGGTTCAAGGTGATTGCGAGTAGCGGTCTGGAACGCCTGAGTTCATACCTCTCATCTTATTATAAGGACAATACTCCAGCAGAAATCTTTTCCGAAAGAAAATTCAACAAATTGAAGAACAACCCCTTAAAGGCAGCCTGCATTATCGCAATATGTATGAAACGTGACAAGGAGGAACGCGTGCCCGAATGGGAAGAGATAGCCGCAGTTGCTTGCTCTGTACAGAATATGTACCTCACCTGCACTGCTCATGGCATTGGATGCTACTGGAGTACGCCCAAAGCTGCTTTGGAAGCCAAAGACTTTTTAGGCTTAACAGACGAGGAGCGTTGCTTCGGCCTTTTTTATATGGGCTATCATGACTTGCCGGAAATCCCTGGAAAAAGAACACCTGTTTCAGACAAAACGGGATGGATTACAGAGTAAAAGAAATTTCAAAATTATCCCCTATATTAAATCTGTAACAGATATGCAAGTGTCATGGCCTATCACCGTTGGACTGGTCTTGGTCTGCTTTGTTGTATCCCAGCACCTAAAGGCTAATATCCTGAACTGCTTATAAGAATACGTCACTAAAAACAATCATTACAGAAAGCATTGTCTATCAATGTTTTGGCACCCCCACCAATTTTCATATTACATATAAATAAAAATATATTAGTTTTTTGGCAAGGTAATTGGATTTGTAGGTTATCCCATTAGTTAGCGCAAACACAGGGTTTTATACAACAGGTTTTTTTTTCATAACTGTTGCCCTTGTTTTGCCCAAACAAATTGACACTTATAGATTATACCTTTTCCCATGCAACATTTTACTAAAGACTTAGTGTCGGTGATGGCGTATAGCGCTGTGATCGGAAAAGGAAAGTTGCGTGGGGTGTCTTTTCCTACCCGTTAAGATTTCCCATACAATTTTCTGGCAATAAATATTGAAATGACAATTAGGCGGTCATGCTTGTTTTAAATTTTAAAACGGATATTGACCGACTGGTTTAATTAATCATTCATCTCGAAAACGATTTAATTATGTTGATCCTTCAGCTTGCACTCGGTGCATTCCTCCTAGGCGGAGGCATCATTACTCTGACCAATTGGGTCGCAGAAAAATTGGAAAGCAATTCTATCCACAGTGGTCGTTAATCATGTGGTAGGCAGCACAATTTTCTTTACTCCTTTTTTTTATCACGCTGTCCACATGAAATCTACCAAGCTGTGTTTGCCATTCAATGAGCAAAATAAGTAAGTTCTTGTAATCTTATATTGTCTCATACTGCTTTTCTAATTCCTTCACAGCGAGCCAACTCATCAAACCCATTCCTGTTTTCAGGCTGTTTTCGTCCACGTCAAATGTATCCGTATGCACAGGCGAGGTAATCCCTTTATCTGGGTTGCCAGTACCAAGGCGGTAAAAACAGGCGGGGATTTGTTGGGAGTAATATGAAAAATCTTCCGCTGTCATTCGGATAGGTAAGTCCACAACATTTTCTTTTCCCAAATACTCTTCGGCTAAGATTTTCGCGTGAAGCGTGAGAGGTGGATTGTTTTCAAGAAAGGGGTATCCTTTGACAATATGGAAGTCACACCCTCCTCCCATGCTTTCAGCGATGGTCTTTGCCATTCTTTCCATCTTTATATGTGCTTCGTTGCGCCATTCCTCGTTCATGGTACGAAAGGTACCTTCCATTTTCACTTCGTTTGGGATAACATTGGTCGCTCCACCGACGGAATTTATTTTTCCGAAAGTTAATACTGCTGGAATAATTGGATTGGTATTGCGGCTCACAATTTGTTGCAACCCGACAACTATATGGGAAGCAATTAAAATAGAGTCAACACATTCATGCGGCAGAGCCCCATGCCCGCCTTTTCCTTTTATAGTTAGATAAAGTTCATCGGCACTCGCCATATACATGCCTGGACGGAAGCCCACTTTCCCTGCTTGCAATGGAGGGTGGACGTGTTGTCCGAAAATAACGGAGGGTTTTGGGTTTTCCAACACACCTTCTTTAATTAAAATAGAAGCTCCACCTGGCAGTTTTTCTTCCCCTGGCTGAAATATCAATTTAATTGTCCCATTAATTTCATTTCGCAATTCATGGAGAATTTTTGCCGCCCCTAACAAAGAGGATGTGTGGACATCGTGACCACAGGCATGCATGACACCTTCATTATTGCTTTTATATGGGACATCATTTTTTTCCAATATTGGCAGCGCATCAATATCTGCACGTAAGGCTATTACTTTTTTTTCTGGAGCATTTCCCTTTATTATGGCGACAACACCATGACCGCCCCATCCATGCTCATTCTCAATATCGAATTCAGTTAATTTTTTTGAAATAAATTTTCCTGTTTCTACTTCTTCAAAAGATAGCTCTGGGTGTTGATGAAGATGCTGCCTAACGGCAACTATTTCTTTATAATATTTTTCTGATAATGATTTTATTTTTTCTTTCAACATTTTTCTGATGCAATAATTAGTTGATTAATGATTCGTTGAGAAAGACAATGGTGTTCAGCGTTTTGCTAAAAAGAAAAATGGCCTGTAAATTAAGAGCCATTGTGTTAGGGAAATAAAAACGATTGAATAAAAAATAGCCAAGTTTTTTTTTTTAATAGTAATTATTTCTTGATGAAAAAAGAAAGTATTTTAATTGTGTGGTTTGCTAAAAAATTAATGATCGATTTATTTAAATCAGTTAATTATTTTCACAGGATTGTTTTCAATTATTTTTTCCAAACCAACGCTTCGTGATCCTTTTATCAAAAAATGAGTGTATTCAAACCTATGTTCGCCAAACCAATCTTTCAAAGCGTCGACATTTTCAAAATATAATACAGAGGGGGATAAAGTAACGTTTTTAAATTCTTCTCCAATCAACAATATTTTATCAAAACCTAAAGAGACAGCTAAATCGGAAACCTCTTTGTGTTCCATTTCACTAAAACCTCCTAATTCTTTCATGGCTCCAAGCACTGCTATTTTTTTTGTGGCCTTCATTTTTGAAAAATTAGACAATGCACTTTTCATGCTTGTTGGGTTGGCATTATAAGCATCAAGGATAAAAACATTTGAGCCAATGGTCAATAATTGAGAGCGGTTATTTGAAGGAATATAATTTTCAATGGCATTTTTTATTTTATGGTCGGGAACTTTAAAATAAATTCCTAAAACAGCCGCCGTCATAATATTGTTGAAATTATATTCACCGATCAATTTGCTTTCGATGGTTATTGGGATATTTTGAACAGATTCAAAAACGGCTTTTATATATGGCATTTTTGAAAGCAACTGTACTTCAAATGGGTTTTCATGTGAATTGGGTTGGTCGCCTTTTCTATAATAAATTTTCCAATTCACATCTTTTGAAAGTTCCCCTAAAAATCGTTCATCCAAGTTGACAAATGCAACACCTCTATTTTTTGCGAGATAACGGTATAATTCCGATTTACCCTTTTTTACTCCCTCTATCCCACCAAACCCCTCTAAGTGTGCCTTCCCAATATTTGTGATCAATCCATGAGTTGGTTCTGCAATATTGCACAAAAAATCAATCTCCCCCTGATGGTTCGCTCCCATTTCAATAATGGCTACTTCTGTATCAGCAGGCATGGACAACAGGGTGAGCGGTACGCCAATATGGTTATTAAAATTTCCTTTGGTCCAATGCGCTCTATAGTGGCTGGCAAGTACAGCGCTTACCAATTCTTTGGTGGTGGTTTTCCCATTACTGCCAGTAATCGCTATCACAGGAGTTTGAAACCGACGGCGATGATGCTTAGCGAGGGCTTGAAGGGTTTCCAATGCATTTTCCACCAAAATAAATTGAGTTCCATTATTGTATTTTGCCTCGTCAATTATTGCAAATGCCGCCCCTTTTTCAATTGCTTGCTGGGCAAATTCATTACCATTGAATTTTTCCCCTTTTAGTGCAAAGAACAGACACCCCGGCTCTATTTCCCGGCTGTCTGTTGCAACCAGTGGATACTGAATGAATATTCTGTAAATATCTTGAATTTGTTGCATGGAAGAATGGTCGTTCCAAAATTTAGCTCACAAATTAAACCAAAAAAGTCCTCACACCAGAAATGGATGTGAGGACTTTTTTAAGTTTTGGACAAAAGGCTGATTATTTATAACGCCTCTTTACTTTGCTTTTGTTGGATTTGAAAGAAATACCTCCTGAATCGTCATTTCCAGTTGGACCACCTGCGCGGGTCATGGCACAACGGAATCCAAGGTCACGATAGGATTTGTCTTCTTCCCGGAAACGGCGGGCACCAGGTGCGAGCCAAAACGCTCGGTCTTGCCAAGAGCCACCTTTGATTACACGAGCCTTGTCGCTGACTAGGGTGGTTTTGCCATAGTCATAAAATGCTTCTGATTGCTTGTCTCCATCCAAGAAATTATAAGGTTGACCGACTTTATAGTTTTCACGGGTAGCAACTTCATCGTCTTCCACATATCGGTAGCGGAGGCGGCCAAGACTGTCTTTCTCAATAGGCTTACCATCTTCATCCAAAACTTTGGTTTTGAATTTATTTCCACGGAAAGAGTTGAGGTCTTGTTGTTCAACATCTTCAATGGTCAAACTGGTGGTTGGCCTGTACAGATCCATCGTCCACTCATTGACATTCCCTGCCATATTGTAAAGACCAAAATCATTGGGGAAGAACTTGCGTACGGGAGAGGTGATATGAGCCTGGTCGTTCAAGTTGCCGGCCATACCCATGTAGTCTCCTTTTGATCTTTTAAAATTAGCCAATATCTCTCCTTGGTATTTATTGCGCTTCTGGTAACGTACAGTGTTTCCGTTCCACGTATAAAGTCTACGGTCAGAGATTCGCTCATCCTTTTCTGAAACGAGGTTGCCGATGAGAGATAATGCTGCATATTCCCATTCCGCTTCTGTTGGCAGTCGATATGATGGCAGCAAAATACCGTCTTCAAAACGGACAGGGCGCTCCCCGTCGGTACGGAGGTCTTTCAGATTTTTACGGACATCACCCTGATATTGGCCTGCGAGGTATGATTCAGTATTGAAGTTGTCTTCGTCCTTTTGTTCAGGGTTGATGTTAAGGATGCCTTTTTCTATCAAGATCATCTCGTTCACCCTATCTGTACGCCATTGAGCGTAATCATTTGCTTGCAGCCAGTTGATACCAACCACTGGATAATCGTCATAGGAAGGGTGGCGGAAATAAGTTTCAACGAAAGGTTCATTGAATGCCAACTCTTCCCTCCATACCAATGTATCAGGCAAGGCATTTCGGAGGACTTCTGGGTAGGATTCCCCAAAAACCCTTTGTATCCAATAGAGGTATTCCCGGTAATCAATGTTACGTACCTCAGTCTCATCCATATAGAAAGAAGAAACAGTAACCCGACGGGGAACAGCGTTCCAATCAAAGGTTACGTCCTGATCGGTAATACCCATAGTAAAGGTGCCTCCTTGGATCAGTACAAGGTTGGGGCCAGTAACCTGGCCTTGGTAGTCAACTTTTTCAAAACCTCCCCACTTAGTATCATTGTATTGCCAACCTGTGGAGGAAGATCTTTCTTTCTTGCCACAGGAGGTCAAGAGTACCATTGCGAGGAAAAGAATAGGACTAAACTTCAACAATTTTTTCATCACTTTCATTAAAGATTTTTACATTAAAATTTTAAGCCTGCAAATATAGTAATGTAACCGTCAAATTTGCCGCTGATCTAAATTTTTAACATAGAATGCCCCGAATCTGGCATTTATCTAAAAATTTTAAAACAGTCGCTATAACGGTTTGCAAAACGTTTTTTTCTCAAGCGTTCACTGTTTTCCAAGTTCAATACGAGGGAAATCTCGTGAGAGCCTCCTGTAGGAGAAAGGCTCGAAAGGGTAAAATCATAGCTATATCCTATCTTGAAAACGTTGTACGAAAAACCAACCATGGCTATGGCTGCGTCGGGGTTTCCAAAAGCATGGCGATACCATCCACCCGCAAAAACCAACCCCATGCTATAATATGCTCCAATGTTGACTTGACCCTGGTCACCTTGTTTCAAGAACAGGATGTTTGGCGAAATAAACGAAGCGGGTTGCCGCATATTGCCTTCCTTAACAATAAACTGAGCACCGCCATGAGCGGATAATCTAAGGGGCAGTCCTTCCACCAGTCCGTTGTTTACATTCAAAAACCCCTCATTAGGAGTGGTGAGGTGGTGGAGGGAAACACCTCCATAATATTTGCTACTAAATGCCAATAGGCCAGCCCCTGCATCAAAAATGGTATTATTTAGTACGTCAGGTTGTTGTTCGTTGGTCGGTAGAGAAGGCCCTTCGATTGCATGTATTTGATCGAGGAATACCAGTTTGTCCCAATCTAAATTGTATTGCCTGAAACCAGCCTCAACGCCCAATTTGATTTGAAAGTCGTCATTCACTGCAATGCGGTAGGCATAGGATGCCATGAAATTTGTCATCTTCAACAAACCATCACCAGCATCATCGGTTAATACCATCAACCCGATACCACTGTTTGCCTGAGGGACAAACTGCTCGTAGGAAACAGCATAGGTGGAATATGTAATGCCAAGATCAGTAACCGTTGGCCACTCATTGCGGTAAGTAGCAGAAATCCTTGGAGCAAAGGTCGTTCCCGCAAATGCAGGGTTCATCAATAACGGAGTCGAGTAAAACTGGCTGAACACAGGGTCTTGTGCCTGAACTGCCGACATGGCAATCAGAATAGCGGCGATGAAGCTAAGTATTTGTCTTGTCATTGACTTCATTGGTTCATTTTCGGTAATACAAATGATTTAAGTTTGCATTGACCCGTTTCAAGATAGTTTTGAGTTTAGAAGTGAATGTGACCTCAATGATGCTGCTCAAAGGTAACTTATTTCTAAACGGTTGGAACAATTAAGTTACTGATTGTCAGAACAACGGCGAACAGGATGGCCGGAATAATTTCCAAGGATAGGCGTAATTTTGTCGGCATTCTGCACATTTCTGTTAAAATAAACTATTGCATCATAGCTGCTTCCCATTAACGTTTTTATCCAAACAAAATTATTGGCCTGTTTTTATTTGGCTTTTCTAGATTCTCATTTCGTAAAACTAACCACTGTAAAATATGAAAAAAATCGGAACATCCTTCCTTACACTCCTCTTTGCTACTTTTCTTTTTGCCAACGGCCCTGCTGTTATCAAGGGAACGCTGGAATGGTCGGAAGAAACATCTTATGTGCCAGCCGAGGACGCACGCACCTATTTCATCAGCCATTTTGACGGAGCTTATTATGATGATAGTCATCCAACACTCCCCTATTTCAGTGAAAGGTTCTTGCTTACTTCTTATAGCGACATACAGGCAGTGCTGATCAATACGGTCTATGAACCTTATGAGAAGACAGTATCTGAAGATGATGCTTTATTATCCGAAGATGTTACTATTAAAGTAGCTGTAGAAAAAGACAGATCGGACTACTATGGAAGTATCTCTTTCATCCCCATTCGGAAAACCGGGGTAAACCAATTCGAGCGATTGGTCTCTTTTGAGATCCGTCTTTCCTACCGCACAATAGCGCCCCCAGCCAATACTACTAGGGGAGGACATACTTATACATCAGTATTATTGGAAGGGGATGTTTACAAATTTGCCGTGACCGAAACCGGCGTTCACAAACTGGATTATAATTTCTTGAAAAATGAAATGGGAATAGATGTGGACAATATTGACCCCCGTACAATAAAACTATATGGCAACGGTGGCGGGGTACTCCCTGAATTGGTGGATGCCGAACGAACTGATGATCTGGTTGAAAATGCAATTGAAATTGTTGGGGAAGGAGACGGCAAATTCAATGATAATGATTACATCTTGTTTTATGGGGAGGGGCCATCTGTTTGGAAATATGACCCTGAGAAAAAGGTTTTTAACTACCCTGTTAATTTTTACGACACAAGAAATTATTATTTCATAAAAATAAATCCCGGCAATGGCCTCCGCATCAGCAATGAACCATCAGCCGCAAATAGCACCTATACTTCTGCCGCATTCAACGACTTCATCAGATATGAAAAAGAAATATTCAACCTGATGCACGATTGGTCGTTTGGGCAGGGTACAGGCAGGCATTTTTATGGCGATTATTTTAAGGTGAAAGTAGACGAAGATTATTCTGATGAATTTCAAGTCGAGAACTTGGTGACAAATGCACCTGCTCATTTGAAGGCCGCTTTTGCTGGCCGGGTTGAAACGTCGGGCCACAACTATTCTATTACAGCCAATGACAACAAATTCACCAGCGGTAATTTTGGTAAAACTGATGGCGGCTCCGTAAATACTTATGCCGATAAAAAAATCATCGAAAATGAATTTATCCCCAATGGGCCATTTGACATAAAACTTGAATTTAGAAAAGGCAGCAATTCTTTTAATGAAGGATGGTTAGATTATATCCAGATCAATTTCCGCAGACACCTCAAAATGGTCGGCAGCCAAATGGTTTTCCGGGATGTGGAAACATTGGGACACACGGCCAGTACGTTTAAATTGGGCAATGCTTCCTCTGATATAGATATTTGGGACATTACTGACCCACTATTTCCGAAAAGACAAGATGCTAACCTTGCAGGTACTGAACTTTCATTTTCAGCCAATACAGATGAGTTGAAAGAATTTATTGCTTTCAACAAGAACAGTGGGTTTCTTTCCGCCGAAGCCATTTCAAAAGAAAAAATCGAAAACCAGAATATCCACGGTATTGACGACGTGGCGATGGCTATCATTTATCCAAAAGAATTTGCAGAAGAGGCCGAACGCCTAGCAGAACACCGAAGGGAATTCAGCAGCCTGGATGTGGCCACAGTCGAAATCGGCCAACTGTTCAATGAATTTTCTTCTGGAAGAAAAGATGCAGGGGCAATCAGGGATTTTGCTGTCATGCAGCTAGAGCGCCAGCCTGATAAATTCAAGTACCTCTTATTGTTCGGCGACGGTTCTTTTGATCCAAGAGATATTTATGGTTTGGGTGGTGACTTTATCACAGTTTATGAAACAGACAGTTCGTTAAGTCCGATTTCAGCATTTCCAACAGACGATTTTTATAGTCTATTGAGCGAAGGGGAAGGCTCTAACATTAATAGTGGTTCGCTTGACATTGGAGTAGGCCGTTTACCAGTCAAGAGCTTGGATGAAGCAAGGGCTGCGGTGGACAAAATCATTTTTTATGACACCAGACCAGAAAACCTCCGCGACTGGCGGAACAGGATATTGTTCATTGGAGATGATGAAGACAGTTCTTCGCATTCTCTGCAAGCAAACGAAGTTGCAGATAAAATAGGGGCAAAAGACAGAAACCTTAATGTGGACAAAATATACCTAGACGCCTTCCCGCAAATCTCGACCTCCGGAGGTACGAGGGTTCCATTAGCTACCGAGGCGATGAACAACAATATGTTCAAGGGGCTTTTGGCAATGGTTTATCTTGGGCATGGAGGCACAAAAGGCTGGACACAGGAAAGGGTATTGAAAATAGAAGACATTCTTAGTTGGTCCAATAAAAAAGCGATGCCCTTGATCATAACGGCCACCTGTTCTTTTACAGGATTCGACAATCCGGCTTTCACAAGCGGAGGAGAGTTGTGTTTCCTTAATGAAAAAGGAGGAGCCATTGGTCTATTTACAACCGTGAGGCCAGTCTTTGCCAGTTCCAATAAGGAACTGACAGAAGATGCGCTTAATGTACTTTTTGATGGTACGAGTGCTGAAAAGCCTTCAATAGGAGAAGTTCTGCGCCGCAGTAAAAATTTAAATGGAAACCCTGCCAATTCCCGAAAGTTTCTGTTAATAGGCGACCCTTCCCAGCAATTGGCACTGCCCAGTTACCAAGTAGCCACTACTAAAATCAACGGAAAAGATATTTCAGTGGCAGTAACGGATACGATCCGCTCCTTGCAGAAAGTAACCATTGAGGGTGAGGTACAGGACAATTTCGGAAACCTACTGTCCGATTTCAATGGAATCGTTTACCCAACCATTTATGATAAAAAAGTGACTTACCGAACGCTTGGTCAAGAAAGCGCCAGTCCAAAGTTCAATTTCAATTTGCAAAAAAACATCATTTTCAAGGGAAGGGCGAGCGTTACCAGTGGGCGGTTTTCTTTCACTTTTGTGGTACCAAAGGACATAGACTATAATTATGGTATATGTAAATTCAGCTATTATGCTTCCGATGAATCCAGCATGGAAGATGCAGCAGGAAACTATCAGGAAATAGTAGTTGGAGGCACTGACCCAAATGCACTCGCCGACGATCAAGGACCCAAGGTGGAGGTATTTATGGACGATGAAAGTTTTGTATTTGGCGGCATCACCAGTTCCGACCCTTTACTTTTAGTGAAACTCGAAGACGATAATGGCATAAATGTAGTAGGTAATGCCATTGGCCATGACCTGAACGGGGTAATGGACAACAATTCGCAGAAATACAATTATATCCTCAACGATTTTTATGAAGCTGCGATTGACGATCATACAAAAGGCGAGGTAAGATATCCACTCTACGACATACCAGAGGGCCGTCATGCCATCAATGTAACTGCTTGGGACATTTCCAACAACCCTGCAGAAGGCTTCACGGAGTTCGTTGTTGTTTCATCGGAAAAAACAGCGCTGGAACATGTATTGAACTATCCAAACCCTTTCACTTCCTCCACCTGTTTTATGTTTGAAATGAACCCTCCACGCCCTGGCGTCGAAGTGGATGCATTGGTGCAGATATATACGATCTCCGGTCGTTTGATAAAAACGCTAGAGGAGAGAATAATTTTTGAAGACCGCCGTTTAGGAAGCGACAATTGCATTCGCTGGGATGGCCGTGACGATTACGGCGACCCGCTCGCCAAAGGGGTTTATATTTATAAAGTTAAAATTCAAAGCCCCAACACCGGAGCAACCCTGCTGGAAGGCGAAAGCGAATTTGAAAAATTGGTTATATTGAAATAGATTAAATGGTTGGATGGCCAAATGGTTAAATGGTTTTTTCACCTAATAACTATTTAGCCATTCAACCATTTAACCATTCCTTTTTAACCCCTATATTTGCAAACTTTTTAAAAAAATTGAATCTATCTCATGAAAGATTTACTTCTGAAGATTGCCTGTTTCATTACTGTCGGCTTCGTATTTATGGCCGATCAAGCCCAAGCCCAATGTCTTGAAGATCCAGACAACCCGGGTAATGTTATTGGTGTGGATGGCAATGACTGTATTAATACCATTTTGACAGCTGTTCCTTTTCTAAGGATCGTCTCTGATGCTCGTTCAGGTGCAATGGGTGATGTTGGCCTTGCCATTTCTCCTGATGCGAATGCTATGCACTTTAACCAATCAAAATTGGTCATGGCCGAAGAACCGCTTGGTATTTCTGCTACCTATACACCTTGGCTTCGCTCACTTGGACTGAACGATGTTTATCTTGCCTACCTGACTGGGTATTACAAATTAGACGATTTACAGGCCGTAGGGATCGGGCTTCGCTATTTTGCCTTGGGCGATATTAATTTCACTGATGAAAATGGTTTCCCAACAGGTACAGGCCGACCTAATGAATTTGAAGTAACAGCTGCCTATTCCCGTAAATTGAGTGATAAGCTCTCTGCTGGCATAGGAGCAAAATTCATTTATTCCAACCTAGCTTCTGGCCAACAAGTGGAAGGGCAAACCATTGGTGCCGGAACAGCTGGCGCAGCTGATATTTCCCTGACCTACAATACAGAGATTGAAGCAAATGGCAACCCCAGCGACTTGACCTTGGGCATGGCCATTTCGAATATTGGCTCAAAAATCACTTATACCAATGCAGCCAACCAGCAAAAAGATTTTTTGCCAACAAACCTTGGCATTGGTGGTGCTTGGACGCTTAATTTTGACAACTATAACAGCTTGACCATTGCATCCGATGTCAATAAGTTGTTGGTACCAACCCGTTGCTTTGATCTTGATTCAACCCCAGAAGATGATTGTGATGCAGACGGCAATAATGTGGCCGATTGGCGGGAGGAGTCCCCAATTGGGGGTATCTTCAGTTCTTTCAGCGACGCACCAAACGGCTTCGATGAGGAGTTGAAAGAACTCATGTTTTCCTTTGGTTTGGAATATTGGTACGATAAACAGTTTGCTGTGCGGGCAGGCTATTTCACCGAAAGCCGGTCCAAGGGTGACCGCCATTATTTTACAGTAGGCCTTGGATTAAAATACAACATATTTGGCCTGAACTTCTCTTACCTCGTTCCGACGACCAACCAACGCAACCCGCTTGACAATACCCTCCGCTTCTCCTTGCTCTTTGATTTTGGAGCATTTGGTGGAGATGGTGTGGATAATTGATATTTGACAAAATACTTTTGAAAACAGAACAGCCTTTGCTGATTATTTCGGCAAAGGCTGTTCTGTTTTTGTTTATTTGAAAAACTACTCTTCCACAAATTCCACTTTTTCGTTCATCACTTTCGCTTGATGCGAAATAGATTCTTGATGAATTGCTCTCAGTACCGTTTCAACAAATCGTTTGCTTAACCCTTTTTCCTTTCCAATTTGAAAAGCATGCTCCAAAATCTCGTTCCAACGGGTAGGTTGCAGAATAGCAATATTGTTCTCCTTTTTGTATTCGCCGATCTGATCGGCCACTTCCATTCGCTTACCGAATAAGTCCATGATATGGTTATCAATATCGTCAATGCGGTGGCGGAGGTAATCAATGGTTTTTAGAAAAGATGCATTGTCAGTTGTTTGTTCCCTGACGATGAGTTCTTTAACCATTACGCCAAAACGGTGTGGCGTGATCTGCTGTTCTGCATCGCTCCAGGCATTATCAGGAGTGGGATGTACTTCTGTCATCAGACCGTCGTAGTTGAGGTCGAGCGCCTGTTGGGCGATATTCTGCAAGAGGTCACGACGGCCACAGATATGGCTATTGTCACAGATGATCTGAAGGTCGGGGAATTGGCGTTTCAATTCGATCGGCAGTTGCCACAGCGGCGAGTTGCGGTATTTTTTTTCCCCATGATAGTGAAAGCCCCGATGGACCACCCCAATGCGGGTGACGCCAGCCTTGGCAATCCTTTCAATAGCACCGATCCATAATTTCAAATCAGCATTCACGGGGTTTTTTATCAAAACAGGTACGTCCAAACCTTTCATGGCGTCGGCCACTTCCTGTACGGAAAACGGGTTGACGGTGGTGCGGGCACCGATCCAAAACACATCAATGCCGTGCTTCATCGCATCGAACACATGCTGCGTATTGGCGACCTCGGTAGTCACTTTCATACCTGTTTCCTGTTTCACCTTTTGCAGCCATTTCAGGCCCGGAGCACCAACCCCTTCGAACGCGCCAGGGCGCGTACGAGGTTTCCAAATACCTGCCCTAAACAGATCAATACCGACCTTTTGCAGCCCACGGGCAGTTTCCAAAACTTGCTCCTCCGTTTCGGCACTGCATGGCCCGGCGATGAGAATGGGTCGCTCCTTTTTTTCAAAAACTGGTTGAAATTGCATTTCTCTTGCTATTGGCTGCTGGCGGTTAGCTATTGGCCAACAGCCAACAGCAAAAAGCCAACAGCATATTTTATCCTAATATTTCCCTTATCCTGTTCGCCTCCTCCATTTGTTGGTGAAAGCGTTCGAAATCATTTTTTATCAAAAAACTCCTGAACTGCGACAGCACGTTGATGTGTTCATCCAAAACATCAAGAACGTTATCTCGGTTTTGGCGGAAGATCGGCGTCCACATGTCGGGTGAGCTTTTGGCCAGCCGGACGGTGGAGGCGAAGCCACTGCTCGCCAGTTCAAAAATCTGGTTTTCATCTTTTTCTTTTTCCAAAACAGTCAGCGCCAGCGCAAATGAACTGATATGCGAAATGTGCGAAACATAGGCCGTATGCACATCGTGTTCCTGTCCGCCGAGGTAGGCTACCTTCATGTCCATTGAGCGGTACATGTCTTCCACCAAACTGACAGAAGAAGGCAAGCTGTTCTCTTTGTCACATAGAACAGTATATTTTCCATTGAACAAGTTTGGAATGACCGCTTCGATACCTGAATACTCCGTACCTGCCATAGGGTGTGTGGCAACATATTGCGGCCTTTTGGAGTGATTTTCTACTGTTTCCAAAATGCACTGCTTGGTCGAACCAACATCAATGACGGTTTGGTTTTCTACCAAATCCAAAATAGCTGGCAACAATTTCAGCATGGCGTCCACTGGCGTTGCTAAAATAACGAGGTCGGCATTTTTCACCCCTTCTTCCAAATCCATGGCTTCATCAATGATGCGACGCCGAAGTGCCTTATTGAGGCTTTCCTTGTTGCGATCCACGCCAATGACTTTTTTGGCAAAACCATTTTCCAACAAGCTGATGGCCATGCTGCCGCCGATATGTCCCGTACCTATGATGGTTATTGTCATTTTAGTGAATTGGTAAATTGGTGAACTGGTGAATTAGTTGGGGAGACTACTCTGATCTTTTTGATTGCTTCCTCAAACACTTCTTCTTTAGCGCAGAGCGAAATGCGGATATAGCCATTTCCCTGCGAGCCGAAAATGCCACCCGGTGTCAGGAAGACGTGGGCGTTGTATAGTATTTCATCAGAAAGTGCAAATCCATCTTTGTAGCCCTTGGGTACTTTTGCCCAAACAAACATGCCTGAAGTGCCCGACTGCCATTTGCATTTCAATAATTCCAGCAGTTCATATACTTTTTCCCGCCGCTTTCGGTAAACTGTATTCAAATTTTCATACCAATCACCGGGCAATTGCAATGCCGCAGCCGCTGCCAGTTGCACTGGCCTGAACATGCCCGAATCCATATTGCTTTTAAAACGAAGCACTGTTTTTATCAAATCAGCGTGACCAGCCAACATGCCGACCCGCCAGCCAGCCATATTGTGCGACTTGCTGAGGGAGTTCAATTCCAATGCAACACCCTTTGCTCCTTCGATTGCCAGAATACTGAGATGGTCTTCATTAAGGATGAAACTATATGGGTTGTCATTGACAATGAGGATACGGTGTTTGCTAGCGAAACTGATTAGTTTTTCAAATGAAGATTTCTTTGCCCTTGTGCCAGTGGGCATATTGGGATAATTCACCCACATGATTTTCACTCTGCTCAAATCTTCTCTTTCCAACAATTCCAAATCAGGCAACCAGCCATTTTTTTCGGAAAGATGGTATTCGATGACCTCAGCACCAGTCAACTTAGTGGCAGTGGCGTAAGCCGGATAGCCAGGGTTTGGCACAAGTGCCGCATCGCCTTTTTCCAAAAAACTCATCGCAATGTGAACGATGCCTTCTTTGGACCCGATCAATGGCAGCACTTCGTTTGCCTCATTCAATTGCACCCCATAAAAACGGGCGTACCAATCTGAAAATGCCTTTCGCAACTCTGGGATACCTGTGTAACTTTGGTAGGCGTGATTGGAATCCATTTCACTATGACTGTGCAATGCTTCAATGACCAACGGATGAGGCGGCAAATCCGGACTGCCGATACCCAAATTCAGTACTTCTTTCCCCTCGTTCCGCATCTCGGCTATTTCACGTAGTTTTTTCGAGAAATAATATTCCTGTACCTGACCCAAGCGGGAAGCAGGTTGGATAATGGTATTTAGGGTAGCTGTCATACTTCGATGTGTTTTCCTTGCTTATAAACGCCCAAAATTTTTAGGTCACGCACCAGTGGTTTCAGCGATTCGATGCCCTGTTGCCATTGTACTTGGCCATCGCAGATGAAATCCACGAAAAAGAAATATTCCCATTGTTTGCCCGCAATGGGGATGGACTGGATTTTTGTCAAATTGAGTTCGTATGCGGCCATGACGCTCAATACCTTATGCAAACTGCCCACTTGGTGGCTGATAGAAAAACAGAGGGACACTTTGTCAGATTTCTTGTCTACCTCGCGTTCGTTCTCCCTTTCCAAAACCAGAAAGCGGGTGTGGTTTTGCTTATTGGTTTCGATACCTGCTGATAGTATCTCCAACCCATACATATCGGCAGCGAGTGAGCTGGCAATGGCACCAATATTTTCCATTTTGCCGTCGGCAATCATTTTAGCACTGAGTGCCGTGTCCTCCGCCTCGACCAAGTGAATGTGAGGGTATTGGTGAAAAAACTGCTTGCATTGTGCAATAGCCATTGGGTGGGAATAGACTTCTTTTAGTTCCTCTATTTTCTGGCCAGGCAGTGCCATTAGGTTTTGTTTGATACGTAAGTAAATCTCCCCTGTCGCTTTCAGATTGTTTTCGAGCAATCGATAGTAATTACTCATGATGCTGCCAGCTAAAGTGTTCTCAATAGCCATCAGCCCAACGTCAGCAGTTTTGTTTTTAATCAAATTTACTACGTCATCGAACGAATGGCCCGGTATTATTTCGATCTCCCTATTTTCAAAATACCTTCTTGAGGCAATGTCGTGAAATGCTCCAGGATACCCCTGAATAGCAACTTTTATTACCGCTGTTTCTGTATGATTCTTCAATGTTTCAGTTAATGTGTCCATGTTGGATATTTAGAATAAAAGCACTTTGACAATTTAGGTGGTGAAAAAGGAGAAAATTGAAATTTTCTCCTTTTTCACCACCTAATCCTTCAGGGCGGGAAAAGAAAAATTTCCAATTTTTCTTTTCCCGCCCAAATTGTCAGAGAACCAAAATAAAAAAAGCCCTGACTGTGCAGGACTTTAGTTATTTGATGAATCGTTGCATGCAAAATAGCTAAAGCCCCTTATGGTGGTGCATAAAAGTAAAAGCCATAAAAAAAATAAAATGACTGGTTAGGCATCATGGTTAGGAGTGTCAGTATAGGGCAAAAAAAAATCCCGCAGTACGGGACTTTTAAATTTATCATCAATCAAGCGCTGAACAAAATTTAGCCGTCCCTTATGCTTGGGCATAAAAGTAAAAGCTAAAAAAGTAATTGCTGTTCTGACGCAGGTTCATAATAAATTTAATTGAGCCACAAACATAGGGGTAATATCCTTTCAGCGCAAGCCTGTCCAATTTTTTCTTTCAAGTTGATTTGAAAAATTAAAAAACAAAAGCCCTGCAATTGCTGGCAATTGCAGGGCTTTTAGCTTAGCCAAAAAAAACTTACGGCCTGATATTCCGCTTGCTGATGCGAACGGTTTTCAATACTTTATTGGATTCATCCACCATGCTCACGAGGTAAATACCATCGGGCAAGGTAGAAATGTCATAGCTGTTGCTGGGGGAAGTTTGGAATGTCCTGACCCGCTTGCCAAGGATATTGGACACCCAGAGTTTTTCAACAAAATTATTTTCTGATACGGAAATGTAACGAGTAGTGGGATTTGGGAAAACCCGCAGGTTGGCTTTTTCCCTTTCAGTAACCGCAGTGACTGGCGACAGGCATATGTCATAATCAGCGCTCGTATAGAATAAAGAGGGATTGTCGTAATCGCTTAGCTTAATGGTCGGTTTGCAGCAATTGGCTACACCATTTGGCTTGAAGTGGACATCAAGAATGGAGGAACTGCCCGGAGGCAATACGACAGGCCTATTTACAAACTCCCCTTGGTTGGAAGCAGCTGTGTAGCAGGAGTTATCATCGCAGATCAGATATTCCCACCCATTAGGGCAATAAGCATTGTCCAAAATCAACTCCCATTTTACGCGCAACGTATCATCTGTGGTATTAACGAATGAACTATGAGAAACAGCTCTGGAGTTGGAAGATCTGAGATCAACAACAAACGTTTTACTATATGGATTAGGCTCAACGACCAATTGGCTTTGAGCCAATATTTCAAAGGAAAGGAACAGGAATAAGACGAAAGGTAACAGTTGCTTCATATCGTTTATTTTAATATAGTCAGCAAATTTAGCGTAAAAAAGCTGTACCATCGCAAAGTCATAATATAAAAGGTAAATGTCAAGCCATTTATCTTTTCTTTAACAAATGGGTTTGGGATGATGTTTTGACCCTGCTGCTGCCATATCAACCTAAATCGGATGCATAAACTAAACCACTCTTAGGTAGAATAGCAAAATGATGTGACAAGGTTAAAATGATCAAACTTTAGCCTCTTACCTTTGTTCCTCCTCTGTAACAATATTGACCAAACATGAGAATTTCCGCTTTCAGAAAAGCACATTTCAACGCTGCCCACCGCCTCCACAACCCCAATTGGTCGGACGAAAAAAACGCAGAAATATTTGGCCTTTGCAACCTGCCCAACTATCATGGGCACAATTACGAACTGGAAGTAAAAGTGACAGGAGAAGTTGATCCTGAAACTGGCTTCCTGATCGACCTCAAGGTTTTAAAAGACCTCATCAAAGAACAGATCGAAGACCGATTCGATCACAAAAACCTGAATATTGATACTGAGGAATTTAAAAATCTGAACCCGACCGCAGAAAATATATGTTACGTCATTTGGAACATTCTCCGTTCTCATTTAGATGATAAATATGAGCTTGCCGTGCGGCTTTATGAGACGCCAAGGAATTTTGTTGAATATCCTGCATGAAATTATTTAAAAAAATTAAAGATACCGTGACACAAATAAAGCTTCGTTTTAATTTATGGAAAAAATAACCACCCGACTACAACAATTGATTTCAGAAATCCCTAAAAAAATAAACCAGTTTTCTCCTGAGGAAATGGTTGAAAAACCCGCTCCCAATAAATGGTCGAAAAAAGAAATAATGGGGCATTTATGCGATTCGGCCTTGCACAATTGGCAGCGTTTCACTTATATTCAAAACCAAGGTGAACCATATAAAATAATTACTTACCAACAGGACAATTTAGTGCATTTAAATAATTACCAGAATTTACCAACGGGAAATATTGTTGCCTTATGGAAAAATTTAAATCGCCAAATAATTGCAGCAATAAAAAATATTCCCGAAGAAAAATATAACCATACCATTCATTTACCGAACGGTGAAATAAAAGATTTAAAGTATTTAATAAAAGATTATTTAGTCCATTTGGAGCATCATTTATTGCAAATTTTTGGTCAAAAAAACTTAGTGCCCGAATTGCCAGTAAACTGGAATATTTCCGTGGAAAATGCCTTGCAAAAATTGGCTGCACACCCCCAAGGGAAACCATTTATTACGCTGATGGAAAATGGCGAAATGTACGTTGAGATTTACGAACCTAAAAAAGTGGATTTGCAAACCCCGCACGACCAAGACGAAATATATGTGGTCATTAGCGGCAACGGCATTTTTTATAACAATGGAGAACGGCGGCCTTTTCAAGCAGGTGATTTACTATTCGTGCCAGCAGGTATCGAACACCGCTTTGAGGATTTTTCAGACGATTTTAAAACGTGGGTTATTTTTTATTAATTGGTCTTACCTGATTTTTTTGCGGAAAACGCTTATCTTACGTTTTAAAAAAATTGCGGCCATGAATATTAAATTTTATTTCTATATCCTTTTGATTGCAACTCCCTGCCTTAATTTCCAATACCCCGTTCCTAATACCCAATACCAAGAAGAGGGCCTCGTGGCCCATTATACATTTAATAAATGCGGTGTGTTCGATGTGACGGGCAAAAATCCCGATGGAGAAATTTTCGGTGCCCCTGGTTGCCATTGCGGCGTGGAAGGCAATGCCCTGTTTTTCGATGGCATTAATGATTATGTAGAATTTCCTGGCATTGTGAACCGCTATTTTAACACCACGGATTTGACGGTAAGCTTTTATATAAAGCCCAACAAATACAGCATTTTTAAACAAAGCCTTTTGTCGAAACGGGATAGCTGCAATGAGTACAACATGCTTGATTTTCAGCTTGATCTCAACAAACGGGAAATCAAAACCGACCTTTTCGAGTCCCCTGAAAAATATTTCAAAGACATCTCCCCGGAAACACCCCAAACAGATTGGATACACTTTGCCCTGGTCAGAAAAGGCATTCGAGCCTATACGTACATCAATGGTCAGCTCCAAAAGGAAGGTCGCCGTTGCAGTGGCGTGGACATCGGCAACGAAGCCATCCTATCTTTTTCCAATACACCCTGCCTCGCCGGTGGCCGAACTGTCCGCTTTAAAGGAGGCCTCGATGAACTCCGAATCTATGACCATGCCCTGACCGACGAGGAAATTGCCCAGCTTTATGCCCGCCACCCTGTTGAAACGGCTGAAGTT
>CBDCVJ010000073.1:0-11963 GCA_965222975.1 Saprospiraceae bacterium
TGATTGGACTGTACCAACTGGTGCTGTTGACCCAGGCGATGTTGCTGAATTCGATGCTGATGTCGCTGGAACCTATAGTGTTGAGATCACTGACGGCAACGGATGTACAACAACTTGCAGCTACACATTTGATCAAAATTGTGAAACCGCATGGGCAAGAGATCCTTCTGATCCATCTCTTAGCACTTGCTTTCCTGATTTACCTAAAACTCAATGTCAAAACATCAGGCAGCTGCCGTGGGGCTTTACCTCTGAGATAACAGAAGAGGGTGAATATACATTTGATTTGATCGCTGGTGCTGGTGGCTGTGATATTGGAGCGGGATATACAATCACCGACGCAGTAACAATAGATTATTCTGGTGCATGGGGTAATAGTGACCATTAACGTCGCTGGATCTGGCTACTTTTTAACTGAAACCCACATGTATGTAGGAGAATCAGCTATACCCTTTAGGGAAGGGGAAAAAACCGAGGTGTAAGTCTTCGCCAGGTCTGTTCCCATATCCGACTACACAGATTCAAGGGAATGTTTTGACATATGACTTATGACGAGGTTTCTGTTTCTGGTAGTTTTTGGATAGCAATACATGCAGTCACTTGCAATTTTGGAGAACCATCACAAAACCTTGTTAGAAATCAAAATAACTCTGCTGCTTTCCAAGCATCAGCTGGTTCAGGCAACAAGATTGGCCTCTACTGGTTGGTTCCCGAAAATGAGACAGTGGAATCGTTCACCATCGAACGTTCAGTAGATGGTATTGACTTTAGCCCATTGGTTGATACTTTGTCTAACGGTGACTGGGGATGGGAACTTTACGAGGCAAACGATATGTGGCCATTGAACGGTGTCAATTTTTACAAATTGACCATTTACAGGAGTAATGGAACAATAGAAGTTTTATACGGACAAGCAAAAAGTTTTGATCAGTTTTTACCGTATAGCCTCGTGCCAAACCCGGCTACAGATGAAGTTTACTTCAATATAAAGGGCATGGTTGGCCGTAAAGACGTGACCCTGTCCATTTTCAACAACCTTGGAATGGAGCTTTATAGAAGGGAAATGGATAAGGTAGAATATGGTACAGTCCGCATTGACCTTTCGGATTTCAATATGGGGCTATATATTGTATCTGTTCGGGTCGGTGAAAAAGTTTACAGCAGCAAACTGATAGTGACGAACTCAGACTAGATATATGAGTAGTGGGTTTAGTATTCGAATTCTTTTGAATTACTAAACCCATTCTTCAGCACTAAACAAAGGACTCATTTATCTAGGGTTTATAATGACGTTTATTATTCCTGGTCCAGCACGGTAAAACACTGGGAATAAATTTTACAAGGGGAATCCATTTTGGGTTCCCCTTTTTATTTTACCGACAATTATAGAACTTGGTCGTTTCATCAAAACTAAAATTCCAGTTATGCGAACCCTCACTGTCCTATCCATCATTTTATTAGCAGCCTGCCAATCACCGCAAACTGAAAGTGTACCTATCTTCAATGCACAGACCGATACTTCCTATGATCCTGAGGCAAAACTAAAATCACTTGGCATCGAACTGCCAGAAGCCGCTTCCCCAGTAGCCAATTATGTCAACGCCGTCCAAACAGGAAATTTGCTTTTCCTAGCAGGCAAAGGCCCTAAAAATGAAGACGGAAAATACATCACAGGCAAAGTCGGCCAAGACTTGACCATTGAGCAAGGCTACGAAGCTGCCCGACTCACTGCCATCGCTCAACTGGCAGTACTCAAAACCGAGCTCGGCAATTTGAACAAGGTAAAACGCATCGTAAAGGTGACGGGCATGGTCAATTGCACCTCCGATTTCTCCAATCAGCCGGAAGTCGTAAATGGCTTTTCCGACCTGATGGTGGAGGTGTTCGGGGAGAGAGGGAAACATGCCAGAGCAGCAGTGGGCATGGGATCGTTGCCTAGGAATATTGCTGTTGAGATTGAAGCAATAGTAGAAGTAGAGTAAAAGTAATTTGGTATTACGGTATTTGGTATTAAACTATGACATTAATACCCAATATCATAATACCTTAATACCCAAAAAAGGCCCGCCCCCACTACTGGGGACGAGCTCCATCGTCATTGGTCTCAAGAAAAGAAAACTAACTATATTGGCGCAGCGCCGAGCGGGTCATTCTACCCGAACGATCCTGCGTATGCCGTCTTTATAGTGAACTGCACGTGCATCTTTCACTTGGGGTGCGATCACATTACTTAGAAAATGAAGAATTGATTTGTCATCGGAAAACCTGCCCAAGATGATATAAGAGTAGCTTCCCCTTTCCAATTTGTCGTAATGGATATTGCCGAACTTTCGGAATATCGGATTGGTACGGTCCAGTGGATAGGTCGAAGCAGCTACTTCTATGGCATAGCCTTCGTAAAATACTGGTAATTTTTTGCGGGAATGATAAGGGCTCGGTTTCTCAGCAGTTATTTTTCCAGTCGTTTTGGAAGCGGTGCTGTTATGGTAAGCCAGTGTGGTTTGGGAGTTTGCTGTCAAAGCAAAAAGCGGAATTGTTGCCAAAAGCAACAAAGTGTTACGGAGGATGTTCATGGAAATTATATTTTAAAAAATTATAATATAAAACTATGCCAAATTGGGCCAGTAATCAGTGATTAGTTGGTTAGTGGTTAGTGGTTAGTCGGCAAGTTCGTTTGTTTGAAAACAATTGGATTTATGTCAATCAAACTAAGGTCTTATCGCTAACCAACTAATCACTGGTCACCAACTAACGATCTCCATTTTTTGACTTGAAGTCTTTTTCAGAATATGGTGGAGAGTAGGAATTGTTGGACTTTTGTGTGGTGCGGGGTCCAATGGTGAATAGCAAAGAACCGAAGACCAAGGCCGCAAGGCCGAAGATAAGATAGTGTTCCATGGTGTAAGAAGTTGGCAGTTGTTAAAAAATGTTCATGTATGTATTCTTTGGAATTTGGGCCGAAACGATTGGTCTATAGTATGTGATTTTCGGAAGTGCAAATATACATTCAAAAATAATTAATACAATTATTATCGTTATTTTATTTACCTATAATATGTTAACGCAACTGTTTTATGGCATGCTCTCACCTGTTATCAATGATTTCGGCTCAATGCGAAATCGTTACACCCTGCCTCTGAACTATTTTTTCCACTCTACCTGTTAAAAACAACATGAATTGTTTTTACCTTTGCGACCGCTTGACCGAAAGGTGTTGCTCAACGGGCAACAAAGCACTTGCAAACAAAATCAAAACCACCTGCTTACCCACGTGGCGGAATTGGTAGACGCGCTAGGTTGAGGGCCTAGTGTCCGATTTTGGACGTGCTGGTTCGACTCCAGTCGTGGGTACTGAAAAAGCTTGACGATCAGTTGATTGTCAGGCTTTTGTATTTTAACCTGTACCTATCTTTTAACCTATAAATTTATAAAACAATTAGCCTTTCTCGCAAAACTCTCCGTATGTGTGATCCCTCACGATGTACAAGCCAGCGGCCAAGGTGACTCGGATACATGTCTTTCTGAAAACTGTCCGTGGGAAGCCAATGACCCGACTTTGTAATACTGTGCGTTCTTTAGAATCCAATACGAGGATGCTCGCTGCTGCTGCGTCTGCTGTAATTAGAGTAATCCGAAAATCACTACTGGTTGGATTTGGGAAAATGACCAAGCCGCTTTCTATAGTGGAGAAATCAAGCAACCTACCTCCGTCGCTCACGCGAGATGATTGGTCATTGCCGCTGTGGTGACCGTGATGTTCCCGTCACCGGGGCCATTCGGGCTACTGACCGTTTCAATTTTCGGCGATGAAAAGATTGGTTTGCTCCTGTTTGAGATTAGTAATGTGCGTGATGATGTCAGACAGACGGGCGAGGTGCGGTTCGAGTGGTAGTGGCCCACGGATCAGGAAAAATCGTCTGATTAGGAATGTATTCAAAAACAACTTACCAGTTTCTATAGCTCCATTTTTATATATTGTTGTTTAAAAGCTAATTTAGCTCCATAATTCCCATTTACTCTGCATTTAAAAAAATTTAATGTGGCAGAGAATTGGAATTAATCTATCATAACATATCTGACTTCATTTGGATGGTGGGGATATATTTCAAGGCAATCGGAGGAAACAATGGATTAACTTTAATATTTGAATTGAATTTATATGACTGAAAACAACAATCTTCTGGTCAAGGCTGAGAAATTAGCGACTGAAATCCTTCAAAATCAACTTTCTCCGAAGTTAACCTATCACAATTATGACCATACCAAAATGGTCGTTGATGCGGCAACTACTATCGGCACTGCCGAAAAATTGAATGAAGAGGATCTTGAAACTGTCCTGTTAGCAGCATGGTTTCATGATACGGGTCACCGTGACGTTTATGAAGGGCATGAAGAAAAAAGCAGGTTGATTGCGGAAGAATTTCTAAGAAGTGAAAAAGTACCAACCGAAAAAATTGAAAAAGTCGCAGCATGCATCTTGGCTACAGAACAGGGTAAAGTACCACAAAATAAATTGGAAGAAATAATCTGTGATGCAGACAGGTTTCACTTGACGAAAAAAAATTATGAAAAATACGCTGACCAACTAAGGACAGAATGGAGCAACGTGAAAAATGAGAAATATACTGATATTGAATGGTACAAACAAAATTTAGAATTTATTACCAGGTATAAATTTCATACGAAATATGGGCAGGAAGCACTCACAGAAGGTAAGGACAAGGCTAGGGATAAAGTGCAAAAAAAACTGTCCAAACTCAATAAGCAGCTTGATAACAGCATTATAAATGAATTAGGTGTTACCCCGGAGGAATTAAAAGCGTTAAAGAAAAAACTCCAAAAAGTTGAAGGACGACCCGAAAGAGGAATTGAAACCATGTTCAGGCTTACTTCAAAAAACCATCTTACTCTAAGTGGCTTTGCCGATAACAAAGCCAATATTATGATTACCGTCAATTCCCTCATTATTTCCATTATTATTGGGTCACTCATGCAGAAGCTTGATAGTAACACGCATTTAATTATCCCTACCCTTATTTTGTTGACAGTAAACCTTGCATCCATTGTGGCCTCTATTATATCCTTAAGACCCAATGTTACCAAAGGCTTGTTTACAAGGGACGACATAGAAAACCAGCGCACTAATTTGTTGTTCTTTGGTAATTTCCATAAAATGAAACGGGACGATTATCATTGGGGGATGAATGAGTTGATGGATCACGCCTCGTTTCTATATTCGAGCCTGATTGACGATATATATTTCCTTGGTGTTGTTTTAGCCAGAAAATACCGGTTCTTGAGATATTCTTATAATATTTTTATGTTTGGAATTGTAGTGGCAGTTGTTGCTTATGTGATCTCCAACTTTTTTGCAGAACCTAAGGTGCCAAAAGTTTTCCCCCCAGTAGATTGATTTATAATGCAAATCAAGCGTTTTAAATTTATAGGTTCTTTCCTATATGTCGAGGTTAAAATCTTTCCTTAAAAAGATTAAAATCGGAGAAACAATATATTCCCTTTTTAATAGTCAGTCGCATATTTTGAAAATAAAAATCCTGAATTAATCTTTTAAGTTTAATTCAGGATTTTTATTTTTAATTGATATATAAAGTCATATCATTGAAAGCAGGATATTTTTATTCTATCAACAATTCAATTTCACTCACCGCTGATACACCAAAATAACCCAACGCTTTTTTGCCTGATGAATCTAAATTAATGATATTCCCTTTCAACGCAGCAGGGGGGCTGTCGAACAGCGAACCAACAAATGCAGTTTGGGTTTGCAATTGCACAAAAAATTCATACGCTTGTTCCGAAATAGATAATTGCTGGATACGATAATGGTCACCTAATTGTAATGGCTCGGTATTCATTTCAATATCCGTGATCGGGTTGCCATCCACAAATTCATCACTGGCATAAAGCAGGTCGAAAGGCTCATTTAAATATTTACCGTTCACATATTGCTTCCATCGATAATAATCGCCCACACCTGCTGGCTCTTCTGTATCAATGCTAACATAATAGCCTTCATCTTCAAAAACTGTTTCTTCCTGAAACCTGGCACGGATGGCCGAAATGGGAGGTACATAGTCGAGTGGTTCAGGGGTCGATTCATATTCTTCACCTTCTGACGTGCGGATATAAATATGATAAGTCTCACCTACTTCGCCAACATAATTGGTGATGTACACGCCTGCCTCTTTTTCCTCCAATGTGTCTACTGCCCCTTTTTCATTTTTTAAAATAATCAATGCGCCTGTGACACGAGGTGTTTCGGTATTGTCAAAATAATTGGCGGTGGTGGAAAGCAATATTTGTTTTTCACCTTCCTGATCTGTGAGCCAGCCGTCTACTACCAATTGAATATCGCCGTCGGGTACTTTTAAGTCAACGACGTCTTGGCAGCTTGCGAAAAAAATTAATGATAAAATTGGAAGGATTGATATTTTAGATTGCATGATTTTTATTTTTTTATTTCCTAAAAAAATTAGAAAAAAAATTCATTTATTTTTTTGGAAACACATAGACACATAAGTTCACATAGTTTTCATCAAAAAAATATTTTATGGGATAAAATATTTTTAATTCTTTGTACTCTATGTGTCTATGTATTTTTAAAAAATAATAATATTATAATTCACATTTCTTGGCCTTAGCAATTTTTACTAAATCTTTGAGATTTAGCAAAATAGGAAAAGCCAGCCTGATTTGCTAAATTTCGAAAATTTAGTAAATCTTATTTTATCAATTTAAAAAGAAAAATTATATGTCGCATACGGTAACACCGATCCAAATATGGACAAGCGCACCGCCTCCGTCTCCAAAGGATTATCTTCATTTTGGCGGAAGAAAATGGAATAGGCATTTTTCCTTGCATAAGCATTATAAACACCAAAATCCCATGAGCTTTGCCAACGCCTGTTTTTATTTTTCTTAGGGTTCAACTGTAGCCCAATATCCAAGCGATGGTAGTCAGGTGTGCGGGCGCCATTGCGGTTGCCATAATGCGGTACGGTGATACCATCAAACACATATCTCGATTCGGGATAAGTAATTGGACGGCCAGTGGCAAAGGCAAAATTGGAAGAGAGTTTCCATCTTTCATTTATTTGCCAAGCTGCCGTTACAGAGAGGTCATGGGTTTTATCGTAATTGGAAGGATAATATTCATCATCATTAATTCTGGGCACTCGCCGCTCCGATCTAGATAAAGTGTAACTGATCCAACCAGTAATTGCCCCTTTATTTTTTTTCACCGATAATTCCAAACCATAGGCCCGACCCTCGCCGCTTAATAATTCTGTTTCCAATGTCGAGTTTAATAATAATTCCGCTCCATCTTTATAATCCAATAAATTATCGAAGTCCTTATAAAAACCTTCGATGGATGCTTCGTAAGCATTGTTTTTGAAATTTTTAAAATAACCAATAGCCACCTGATCTACTGTCGCAGGATCGATGTATGTGCCGCTCGGCGTCCAAATATCAATAGGTGTTGCGGAGGTCGTATTCGATACCAGATGTATATATTGCCGCATTCGGTTATAACTTAATTTTACCGAATTCTGATCATTGATTACGTAGTTCGCAGCAAAGCGGGGTTCAGGTGCTGAAAAAGAAATGATTTTTTTATTCGAGCCATAAGACACTGTATCAATGATATCATCCCGATGGGTCGGCACGTCATTTTCGTAAATAAAAATATCCTCCTTGCCAAGCCTTGTGAAATTGGAGAAACGCAAACCATACTGCAAAGTCAGGTTGCGAATGGGCTCGTGTTCGTAACTGGCATAAATGCCTGTTTCCAGCGCATGCTGGTGCTGAATATTTATATCATTAAAAATAGTTTCTTCGCTCAGACCTCTTGCCCTGCCGGGATGGAAACGATAAAAATTTGTCTCTGCTCCAAAGTCTAATTTACTTTTGGGATTAAAGAAATAACTTAAATCTCCTTTCAAGACGTAATTAAAAATATTGGCATCCCAGTCGAAAGCATCATTTCCCTCGGGCACACCAAAGGAGTAGCCATAGTCGCTATAAATGGCGGTGAAATTGGAAAATAATTTATCCGAAAACAGGTGGTTCCAGCGAACGGAAGCAGTCGCATTTCCCCAATCAGAAGTGAAATCATTCCCGAAGTCGAAAATATCCCGACCAAAATATCCCGACAAATAAATGCGGTCTTTATCGCTCAAAGAAAAGTTGGCCTTGGTGTTCAGGTCATAAAAATAAACCACGTTGTCTTTGAGGTCTGGGCTGAATTTCAAAAACAAGTGACCATATGAACTTCGGCCCGCCACCATGAATGAACTCTCGTCCTTTTGAATCGGCCCCTCCAAAGTTAAGCGACTGGCAATCAGGCCGAGGCCGCCGTTCATCGCGAATTTTTTTCGGTTGCCATCCCTTTGGCGGACATCGAGTACGGAAGAAAGCCGTCCGCCGTACTTGGCAGGGATGCCGCCCTTGTACAACTTGGAATCTTTGATTGCATCTACATTGAAGACGGAAAAAAGACCGAACAAGTGGGAGGAGTTATAGACTGTCGCCTCGTCGAGAAGGATCAGGTTTTGGTCAACGCTGCCACCTCTGACATTGAAGCCCGTCGCCCCTTCCCCGACCGTGCTTACGCCCGGCAACAATTGGATGCTCCGAATCAGATCAGCCTCACCCAATACTTGGGGTATCTGCTTGATCTGGCCCGCGCTCAACCTTTCTACGCTCATTTCAATGTTCTTGATGTTTTGATCTTCCTCCTCGGCAGTCACGACGATTTCGGTCACCAGAAGCCCTTCCAGTTCCAACTCAATATCCAACGTCTGGCTAGCAGTTAGTGAAATATCCAATGTTTGTGATTGATAACCTAAATAGCTATACCCTAACTTATAATCATCGGGGGCGAGGGAAAGGGAATAAAATCCATAGGCATTGGTGGAAGTGCCGGTGCCCAAACCTTCTACGAAGATATTGGCACCGATCAGTTCTTCTCCATTTGTAGCGTCTCGGATATGTCCGCTCAGGGTAACTTTTTCTTGTGAAAAAACACTCATAGTGGGCAGTAACAAAAATAACAGTGTGGGTAATTTCAGAAAGTTCTTCATGATTTTTTTAAGTAGGTGATTTCAAAATGGTTTTGGTTTGAATTTTCCTGAATGGGATACCTAAACCAACGATTAACCCTTACTCTATCCCGCAATTATTTCTTAAAAGTTGCTCATACCTCTACAAACTCCATGGGAATTTCGACCAATTAAAAATACTCCTAGACATCTTTAAAAATCCTTGATTTAAGAATCATGACGAAATGAGCAGCCGACAGGCCCTCCACATATGGATGTGTGCTCTGAGCCGTACCCATGAGCGACGACATGATTCATAGTGGCTACGAGCATGAGACGGATTTTCAGATACTGAATGTTTTCAAAAAAATCTTTCGTAGCAGGAAGTCGAGATGGTATTGGTGGGCAACGATGCTTCCTTGTAATTGGGGAAAATCAGTGGAAAAAACGGTTTATTACAATGCCGTTTTGGAAGAGTTGGCGAAAATGGCTTTCTTGACCCCACAAATCAGGACCCGATGCCCACCGCTGAAGGATGTCCTGAGCCGCAAACATTACGATGGAAAACACGGAGCAAATGCTTTCTATGGGTGATCTTAGTTTTAAAAATATCATTTTCGATATAGACATTGAATAGTTAGATGGCAAAACCATTTATCCATCCATCTATCCAAACAATAAAATTATGACCATACTTTCTACCCTTGACTGGGCCGTCATCACAGCCTATTTCACTCTCATCTTGGGCATAGCCTGGTGGGTCATCAAACAAAAAAACAATACCTCGGAAGAGTATTTTCTTGGGGGCAGAAACCTCGGCTGGTTTATCGTCGGGGCCTCCATTTTTGCCTCCAACATTGGATCGGAGCATTTGGTCGGTTTGGCTGGATCAGGTGCAACCGATGGGGTGGCGCTGGCACATTATGAACTCCACGCTTGGTGCTTGTTGGTGCTAGGATGGGTGCTGGCACCATTCTACATGCGCTCCAAAGTGTTCACTATGCCGGAGTTTTTGGAGCGGCGCTTTTCAGCTACGGCACGGTGGGTACTTTCACTCATCAGTCTTGTGGCCTATGTGTTGACGAAGGTGGCCGTGGGTATCTTTGCCGGTGGCATTGTCTTCGGTGTGCTTATGCCGGAAGTGAATTTTCTAGGGCTGGACAGCTTTTGGCTCGGCTCTATTTTGGTCATTATCCTTACCGGAGCCTATACCATTCTAGGCGGTCTTCGGGCTGTAGCTTATACGGAGGCCATCCAGACTGTCATTTTGGTATTTGGAGCCATCCTCGTAACATGGTATGGTCTAGATGCGCTCGGCGGCTGGGAAGAACTGCGCCGAGTCTGTGGTTCGGAGATGTTCAATCTCTGGAAACCGCTGGTGCCAGCTGGTATGGAAGGCTCTTGGGCGCCCATCAAAACAGACACCCAAATGGCTTGGTATTTCAACGGCAATTACCCCTGGCTGGGCATGCTTTTCTGCGCGCCCATTATCGGACTGTGGTACTGGTGTACCGATCAGTATATCGTACAGCGTACCCTCGCTGCCGCCAACCTGACGGAAGCCCGTCGGGGTACCATTGCGGCAGCCTTCCTCAAACTGCTGCCCGTTTTCATTTTCATCATCCCAGGCATGATCTGTTTTGCTTTGGCTGCTTCTGGCAAAATGGAGAACATCAGTACTGCTTTGCTCGATGCCAATGGTGATGTGGTTGCCGCCAACGCCCAACAAGCTTTCCCATTGTTAGTCGCCTCTGTGCTGCCTACGGGCCTCCGTGGTTTGGTAGTGGCGGGCCTATTAGCCGCTTTGATGAGTTCGCTGGCGGGAGTGTTCAATGCCTCCTCTACGCTGTTCACAATGGATTTTTATTCCAAATTCAAGCCCAACACCTCGGAAGCCAACCTCGTTCGTATTGGGCGCATCGCCACGGTGGTGATGGTGCTGATCGGGCTGTTGTGGATACCAGTGATACAAGGTAGTCGTGGGTTGTACGATTATTTACAGAGTGTACAAGGCTATTTAGCACCACCCATTTTTGTGGTGTTTTTCTTTGGCATCTTTTTCAAAAGGCTCAATGCAAAAGGCTGCCTAGCAGCGCTCGGCGTAGGCTTTACGATGGGGTTGTTCCGACTGGCCGTGGACACACCAGTCACGCTGTCGGGCCATGCTTATGAAGAGGGGTCTTTTTTCTGGATAGTGAACAATATCTTTTTCCAATATTACAGTTTGCTCATTTTCATTGTCTGCTCTATCGTTATGTTTGCTGTAAGCTATGCCTCTGAAGTGCCTTCCTACGAGCGTATCAAGAGCCTGACATTCGGTACTTTGACAGCAGCGGATCGGGCTGACACGAAGGCCAGTTACACTAAATCTGATATCATTTGGTCGGCGGTGGTAATGGCGCTCATTATATTGGCATATATTTATTTTAGCGGATAAAAAACAATTAAAAACATAACTTTTCAGCGTGTTCATGTAGTAGAACCAAACAATCTATGTCCAATTGTTTTGAAAGTATCGAAGATGAAGGGAGAATCAGATTTTATGCTAATAAAAATTATCAGTATGCTTAAAATTTAGCAGATAATTTCATTTAATCTATAAAACCTAATATTGCTTTGTCACTTTAGAAAAATAACCATTCGTTTTCAGGCCTGAGATTTAAAACCCTTTAGAGAGAGGCGTGTTTTTTTGATTTTTTGTACAAAAAATCAAAAAAACACGCCTCTCTCTACTAGGATTTTTTCTCCCGGGCATGAAATACAGTGGTCATATATAAGTATATTTCTAAAGTGACAAAGTAGTACTAAGTTCAAGGATTAATTGCAACCCGTGATTTTTTATCTTTAGTTTTTAAAATAATGCCATTATCATTGGCCGATGTTATTTTAACAGGTAAAATA
>CBDCVJ010000074.1:0-12144 GCA_965222975.1 Saprospiraceae bacterium
AGAAGTGGATGACGAGTAGGCCGTCAACAGTTTGCAGTTTGACAGTCATTTGAGGCGGGCAACTTAGCCTTTATGATTTTTTTGCTAAAAATATGGAAGCTCCCATCGCAGCTAATCGGATGTGGGGCTTCTTGTGTTTCACATCCTTAAATATGTCATTTTTCAAAAATGACATATTTCAATTTACCCTAATGAAAGAAATAATAACCACTCCAAATGCGCCCGGTGCCATTGGCCCTTACAATCAAGGCATTGTTCACAATGGCTTGCTATATGCCTCTGGCCAAATAGCAATCAATCCTGCCACGGGCGAACTCGTGCAGGGAAATATCGAAGAGGAAACTCATCAGGTGCTAAAAAACGTTGGTGGTATTCTGGAAGCGGCAGGTAGTTCTTATGAAGACGTCCTGAAAGTCAGCGTTTTTGTGAAAGACATGCACCAATACGCCCAAATCAACGCCGTATATGCTGATTATTTCAAACCTGAAACCGCACCTGCACGGGAACTGGTGGAAGTGGCCAACTTGCCCAAATTTGTCAATATTGAAGTATCAGTGATCGCCGCCGTAAATTAATGACCGGATGATTGAATGAGTGTATGAGAGAATATTCATTCATTCAATCATTCTCTCATTCATTCATTGATTATGAAAAAAACTGTCCTCTCCTGCATCCAGCCCACTGGCGATATGCACTTCGGAAATTATTTCGGAGCCGTTAAGAATTGGGTGGATCTCCAATCTAAATATGACTGCTATTATGGCGTGGTGGATTACCATGCCATGACCATGCCCTACCAACCCAAAAAACTGAGGGAAAATACCTGGGCACTCATCATCAACCTACTAGCTGTTGGGGTGAAACCGGAAAACCTTTTCATCCAATCGCTGGTGCCAGAACATAGCGAGTTGGCGTGGATTTTCAACTGCTTTGCTTCCTATGGGCAGGTGACGAGGATGACCCAATTCAAGGACAAAAGTGCCCAGAACAAAGAAAAAGGAGCCGACCATTATATCTCGGTCGGGTTATTCGGCTATCCAGTTTTGCAGGCTGCGGACATTTTGATCTACAAGGCAGATTATGTTCCCGTCGGCAAGGACCAAGACCAACACCTGGAGCTTTCCCGCAACATCGCCCAACGCTTTAACAATGTGGTCGGAAAAGAATATTTCGTATTGCCGGAAACGCTGCACACAGAAACGCCGAGCATAAAGTCCACTGCCGACCCAACTCGTAAAATGAGCAAAAGCGCTGGGGAAAAACATTATATCAATGTGTTCGCCGATGAGGCCCGCATGATGAAACAAATCAAATCGGCGGTGACAGACACAGGAGATACGCCTGATGGAGAAATGAGTGCCGGTGTGGCCAATCTCTTTGAACTGCTGAAAGCATGCGGCAAAGTGGAAACCCACGCCTCCCTCATGGAAGACTACCGGGTTGGCAGCCTCCGCTATGTGGATTTGAAAACAGCCGTCGGGGAAGCCCTCGTGGAAATCAGCACCCCTTTCCGGGAACGCAAGGCCGAACTCAACGCCAACAAAAAAGAAGTCAAAAACCAGATCAAAGCCTCCTCTGCCAACATCCGCAAAAAAGCACAAGAGACGATCAGGGAAGTGAAGGAATTAGCGGGGCTTTCTAATGTGAAAATGTAAATTAGTATATTGGTGGATCGGTAAAATAGGAAGTGTTGATCAACTTGATTTACTAATTCACCAATTCACCAATTCCTATTAAACGACTCGCCATAAAAGTAAAGTCCGCCGCTGAGCGCAGCATCCGCCAAGGTCACCCTTGGGTGTTTGAGGGGAGCATTGTAAAGCAAAGCAGCGCGGGACAGGCTGGTGACCTCGCCATTGTTTTTGATCAAAAAAAAGACAAACTCCTCGCTGTTGGCCTTTATGACCCATCCTCCTCCATCCGTATCAAATTGATTTCATTTGGAAAACCTGCTAAACTTGACAGGGTTTGGTTTTTTGAAAAAATCAGAACCGCATACGCTCTGCGCCAGCCTTTACTTGCAACGGACACGAATAGTTACCGCCTCGTGCATGGTGAAAATGATGGCCTACCTGATCTAATCGCCGATGTATATGCCGATGTTTTGGTGGTAAAATTATACTCGCCCATTTGGATGCCTTATTGGAAAACGCTTTATCCGGTTTTATTGGAAGTAAGTGGCTGTAAGACGATGGCGCTGCGTCTGAGCCGCAGGTTTGCGGGAGGGCTCTCCCCCTTTGGAGGGGGTTGGGGGGAGGATGTATTCTCAGAAGTAGACACCTATCCTCCCCCCAGCCCCCTCCAAAGGGGGAGAAAGGCTCCGCAAACGGGTGATGTTGGAGCCCATTTCTTTGATGGTCAAATTATCCACGGCGAATTGCCCGAAGAAGAAATCATTTTCAAAGAACATGGCCTCCGATTCTCAGCCAATGTCATCAAAGGTCATAAGACGGGCTTCTTTCTCGACCACCGCCATAACAGAAAAAGGATAGGAGGATTGGCCAGTGGCAAAACAGTCCTCGATGTTTTTGCCTACGCAGGTGGATTCTCGGTGCATGCGCTCGCTGGTGGTGCTATCTCCGCCACAAGCCTCGACATTAGCGAGCAAGCCTTGAAAATGGCCGTGAAAAATGTTTCCCTAAATGCCCATCAGGGCGAACATAAAACTTTGGCCGTCGATGCGTTTAAGGGCATGGCCCAACTTTACCAGTCTGGACAGTCTTTCGACCTTGTGGTCGTTGACCCGCCTTCATTTGCCAAAAAAGAAAGTGAAATAACTGGAGCGCTACATAGCTATGCAAGGCTGACCCGCTTGGCCGTTTCATTGGTAAAACCTGACGGCATTTTAATGATGGCTTCTTGTTCAAGCAGGGTATCTGCTGATTTGTTTTTTGATACTATAGAAAAAAGTATGGTGAGCACTGGCAGATATTTCGAATTATTGGAAAAAACATTTCACGACGTGGATCATCCGGTTGGTTTTCCAGAAGGGGCATATCTAAAAGCAGGGTATTATAAGTTGATTTAATTAAATCAAAAAAAAATCTTCATTCCATTGCTAATGCAACATATTCATCTTTAATAGCTGATATGATATACTTGAAAGCCTACAGCAGTTGCTAACTTTTTAATAACGAATAATAAACCCAAGTTCTCCCACCAGCTTTTTTCAGGCAACTTTGATGGAAAATGATTGTCATGAAATATTTCAATTTATTCATTCTAATATTATTTGCCCAATATTTACCAATTCCGGTATCTGCCCAAACCTTGCAATGCGATTGTTATGAAATATGCTTGAAGAAAATAACAGCAAAATCAGGCTTGGTGCTTAGGAGTAAACCCTCAACTAATTCTGAAAAAATAACGGTCATCCCTTATGGCGAAAAAGTAACGGTCGGTTATAATTACGAATTGGAGGAATCCGTAATTATAGAAGGACGAAAAGGAGTATGGGTAAAAACCTACTATCAAGGACACAAAGGCTTTGTATTTGACGGCTTTTTAAATAAAACCCCCGAATATATCTTACTGCTGCAAGACTACCCCATAGAATGGGAAAAACAAACCAGCACAGTACCCGTGGCACTTACACCAGTCATGCCCGAATTACAGCGATGGGATATTTATGACATAGAAGAAGTTCCAATGCTTGAAAATAAATGGATAGTGAATGGAACGGAACAAACATCTAAAATGCCTGATTATAAAAGTTTTCGTGCAGTCCCATTTTTTATTACAGGATTGCCCACAGGCAAAAGAAGGGTGCGGGCTATTTGTTCTCAAAGAAAGGAATCTCCTGTATATCCTGGCCAACAGGAGACGTTTATAGATGGCAATAAGAACTACATCATATATGCTACTGGCACGGTCAAGCCACATCAACATGATCCTAACCACCTCTATGACTTTTACCGTTTATTGGATTACAAATTATTTTTAATGCTAAAAGATGATGAGGATAAGGAACAAACGCAAATCCTTTATCAAGGCAAAAACATACCTTCTTCCATGGAAGGCAACCTCGATATATCGTCTCTCCATTGGGTTGGGGATTTGGATGATGATAAAATACCGGATATTATTATCAGCATTCAGGGTTATTATATGATGTATCTATCGTCAGAGGCAGATGAGGGATATATGCTGAAGTTAGTACATGCATATTTGCAGCCAGGATGTTGACGGCGTTTGCACCTATTTCAAATTGGACGTGTTTATTTTATTCGCTTTTTTAATACCACTGTTTTGCAGGCATTGCGGAAGCCCAACCAATTTGCAGGAGCGCTGTATTTAATTTCATTGTGCATGCTGCACTCTTCCAAACTATGCTGCCAACTTCCGCCTTTTGATATGCCTTTTTCAGCAACCATTTCGCTAACGTTTCCCAATAAATTATAAACCGATTTTTTTTTCAGTTTTTTATAACCTCTTTCCCTTGGGCCTTTAGCAATTTTACTTTTTTTGGTGTGATAGGACGTCTTCTTTTTTGTTTTAGCAGCGAATGTGGGATAAATTATTTCCTCCCATTCTCTTTTTGTTGGCAAACTATAAATTGCCACTTCCAATTCTTCCACTGGTTCGTAATCATGATATTCCCCATTTAAATATTTTTGATAAGTAAAATAATTTTTCGCAGTATTCTCCGGATGCCTATCAATGATGTCGTGCTCAATCAAAATCATTTCACATACCCTATCAGTTCGCCATTTAGAATAGGCAAGTGCTTGTTCCCAACTAACACCAACTACGGGATACTCGGAATATCTGGGATTTGAATAATAGTCTTTACTTAATTTAAATTCTATCTCCAGTACTGATGCGTCTAATAATGTTGCCCTATATTCTTCCGATGCCATACCAAATACGCGGGACACCCAATATTGGTATTCTCGATAATCAATATTGGATACTTCATTTCTATCAACATAATAATTGTCTTCTATCAAAGCTACCCCAGGAGGTAAACTCTTCTCATTGAAAATATTATTCAATGGATGGTCTATTGATGGAAATAAAAATAATAAAGAAATGATGGCAGTTGTAAATGGAGACATAATTTAATTATATTTTTAATGAACAAAGAGAGTTTTGGTTAAATCAAAAGCAAATATAAGTAGAAAACTGTATTGAACTGGATGAGGGGCGTACGGTTTTTGAAAACATGCCTAATAGTTTACAATTTCAACATAATCACTTAAAAAATACAATAAAATATCTTGTTGAAACTTCATTCTCTTGTTATAAAATTGTTTTGTACATTTATCCATCCTTTCCTCCCAGCACACTTTTTTGAATAGCATATTTTTCAAATTAAAACAAAAATTAATGAAAGTTCTCAAAATTATTGCAGGTGCCATTGCAACCTTATTCATCATTTATTTATTGATCGGCGTATTTGTCCCGACGGTAAATTATACGACCGAAGTAGAAGTCAACAAACCATTGAAGGAATCATGGGCAGTATTTAAAGACGAAAGCAAAGTGAACGATTGGGTGACTGGCATAAAAAGCATGGAATTAATAGAAGGCACAAAAGGGACTGTGGGCGCAAAGACAAAAATGAACATGGAACAAGATGGCCAACCATTTGAACTGATAGAGGAAATAATGGAAATAAAAGAGGAAGAAAAATATGCCGTGAAATTCGACAATGAAATGATGTCGCAAAAAGTGGATATAAATTTTAAAACAAAAGACGAAAACACCACAATTATTTCCGTAAATTCAGAGGTAGGAGGAAAGGGCATGCTGGTCAAGCCAATGTTTGCTTTTATGAAAGGGTCAATAAAAAAGGTGAGCGATGACATGTACGGGCGTTTAAAGGATTTGATAGAAAATAATATAACAGATTATTTTCCAACATCTACTCCAATGGATGAAACGGGATTAAATAACGAACCCCAATCCGAAAATGTCTCTGGAAATAACTCAAATGACGATAACAGTGTAAATGAAAATAATACAACAACACCTGTATTGAATCCATCCATATCTTCTGGAGGAAACGCTGAGTTCAGTAAAATGTCATTGGAAGAAATGAAAATGGTTGCTGAAATAAATTTTGTCCGATCAAGGCCAAAAGAATATATAAAACATATTGAGGCATTTAAAAAAGAACAGATAGCCCAAAACAGGATGGACTGGGCAACCACCTGTGATGAATTAATTAAAGAGTTAAAAAGCATGGCTCCGGTTTCAACATTAGAGCCTTCCAATTGCGTCTATGAAGCTGCCAAAAAACATGGGATGGAACAAAAAAAGACAAACAGCATTGACCATGAAGGCAATAATGGTTCACTCCCTTGGGATCGGATCAAACAAGCGTGTCCTGATATGGCGACTGGCGGGGAAAACCTAGTGAGCGGTTCAAAAGATATACGGAATTCTGTCATCCTTTTATTGGTGGATCATGGTATTTCCAACAGGGGGCACCGCAGGACGATGTTGGATAAAGATTGGAAATATGTCGCTTGTTATAATTTGGGAAAATTCGGTCCTTATCCGAAATATTGGATTCAGAATTTTGGGCGATAAATATTCGAATTTAAATAATTTTGGAAATGCCCCTAGTTGTATGCCATTTATAAATAGCTTGTACCGATTCTTTTAAAGGCCGTACGGTATAACCCAGTTCTTTTTTTGCCAATGCCGGTGAATAATTCTTATTGGCATTTTTAACGATCATCAACGATTCATAAGTGTAAAGCGGCTGTTTATTTGAAAATGATTCCAATAAACGCAAAAAGGGCAAGCCTAGCATGGCCATCCATATTGGCAAAATAAATAGGGGTTTTTTTGCTCCTGATATTTCTTCGCATATGGCAGCCAACTCGTTAAAGCTGGCAAAATTGCCCGACAATAAATAACGGCGATTGGGCGGATCGTTTTCTAAAATATATAAAACCACATTTGTTAAATCCCTAACATCCACCCAGTCAAACCCTCCTTGTACCAATGCGGGCATTTTACGGTAAAATAATTTTTCAAACAAATCGCCCGTCCTTGAATTAAAATAATCATGTGGCCCAATGACTCCAGTGGGATTGAGGATATACGCATTTAATCCTTTTTTGATGCCCTGCAAAACTACCCGTTCGCCCAGTGCTTTGGACTGGTCATATATAAATGAACGTCCATCGGCATAAGGGCTGCTTTCATTGACTATGGGCGTTTTATTTGAATATTTAAAAGCATGGATTGAGCTAAAATGGATGAGCTTTTTTATTTTATTTTTTACACAAGCCGACACCACTAATCGAGTGCCTTCTACGTTGGTCTCCATGACCTTGCCATCGGGGTCGCCATTTATGGAAATTACAGCGGCGAGATGAATAACGGCATCCATTCCTGCAAATGCCCTAATTAAAAATGATTCATCCAATATGTCGCCTTGCCATTTTTCTATACTATAGCCATTCAGCACTTTTATTTTTTTGGGGTTGCGATAAATAGCCCTTATTGAATGGCCTCGTTCAGCTAATGCTATCACCATATTTGCACCTATATGCCCGGTCGTTCCTGTGATGGCTATTTTCATAAAAGTTAGAGTAATTTATTCTTAAATTAAAAAGGGAATAACCGCTTTCCTATTTTTAGGATAATTATCAAAATGCTGCAAATACCATTTATGATGACTAACAGCCCTCGGGATTAAATTCGCCGCTGTCCACACGGCAAAGCCAACAGCAGCAATGTTCCAGCATAAAATAGCGAATCCAGTCCACTCCAATATTTCCCCAAAATGGTTGGGGCAAGAAATATAATTAAACAATCCACCTTTTGGAATCACATATTTTTTTTCGCCGGGTTTTCGCAATTGCAACAAATAATTATCCGAGGCAATGTTTATTAACACCCCAGCAATAAAAATTAGAGCCCCAGCAATAAATTGCGGAGAAAAAAACCAATCATTTGAATAACCTGTACTTAAAGTACCCAAATAATATCCATTTGACCAACCATTCACTGTATTAAAAAAAATGGCGGATAAAACAATTAAAATAGGGATTTGTTTCCCTTTGGTTCTTGTGCGGAACGGGTAAATGAAACTCCTGTTGATATAGTGGAACATCCATATGAAAAAGAAGACCCACATCGGCCAACTTTTTTCATTTTCACCGGACAAGAAAAAATAGGCAAAAAATAATAGCGATACCATTTCCATCAACATCCACCCCAAACGGTTGTCCATAAGCATGCCCCATTTTTTATTCGTATGGCGGCCATAGGGGACAGTGACCCACCAATATTGGATAGGGAAAAGGATCATCGCCAATGCGATCCAAATATAAAGAACGGTATTAAAGGTGTTGAGCAGCATATAGGGCGTTTCTTTTATTTACGATTAAATAAATCGTCCAGTGTCAACTCCTTGTCCACCAACCCGATGCTGTGTTCATTTTGTATTAAGCCATAAGTGCTTATAAAAGTGATAAATATCTGTTTTTTCGTTTTGGAATAATATTTAAAGAGGGCTGCTTTTTTTCGCAATTTTGCCGCATAGGATTTGGAAATAATAAATTCTGAGTGGGACCATTTAATTTCACAAAGATTAATTACGTTGTCGTCTCGGTCTATAAGCAAATCAATTTGGCAACCTTCCATATTATCCGTGCCTTTTTTGTAAAAAGCAGAAGAAGTGGAAAATACGCCGGAAATACCTAACGCTTTTTTTATTTCAGGTAAATGTTTCAGGCAAATGCTTTCGAACGCATATCCACTCCATGTGGTATATTTCGCTGTTTTTTGTAGATTTTTCCAAACGCCTGCCCTTTCCTTTTTTAACGGTTCTATAAATTTCAAATAAAATAGGGAATATTCATCAGTAAGGCGGTAAAGCAATTGGCGTTTTGTTTTTCCATAAGGAATGTACTCTGTAATAAACCCTGAGTGCGTCAATTCCTCCAATGTTTTGTCAACCCTCCGCCATTGGAAATACCGGTGAGTTGAATAATATCCGAACGGGTCAGCCCCATCCACTTAGTGGACAAAGCTCGAACCACTGCAATATGGTTTTCGGAATGCTCGAAAAGGGATGGGTAGAGCTGGCCAAATTCATCGTACAAAACTCCATGTCGGTCGAAGCATATACGGTCTATGCTTTGGGCAACGCTTTCCCCTTTTTCGATTTCTTTTAAATAATGGGGAATCCCGCCCATTGCCATGTAAATCCCAGTGACCTGGTAGCGGTTGAGGTTCATGCCTCTTCTCTTAAGATATTGCTCAGTCTCATAAAGGGAAAATGGTTCAAGATGGAGGCGCTTGGTGATGCGGTTGTACAGCCCTCCTTTATTATGCACCACTTTCCGTATCATCCACGAAGCGGCCGAGCCACAGATTACCACAATGATGTCCCTTTTCACAGCCCAGCTGTTCCAAAAGAAACTGAAAGCTTTCAAAAAACCAGAACGGTGACTGGCCAGCCAAGGGAGTTCGTCAAAAAAAACGACCTGTTTTCCCCTTTGCGTGATTTTCTCCAAATAGAGGATCAGCATTTTAATGGCTTCCATCCACGACTTTGGTTGTTGCATGGGAAGTTCGGCCTTGGTGAGGATTTCCATAGTGACCTTGAAATTTTCCAACTGCTCCTGTTTTGAGGCATGCTGGATGCCAGTGATCTGGAAAGCGATCTTGCCTGCATAGACCATTTCCACCAAAAAGGTCTTTCCAACCCTTCGCCTACCGATGACGGACACCAGTTCTGCCTCTCCTGTTTTGAGCAGGGACTGCAAGATGGCAGCTTCTTTTTCCCTGCCTACCATTATGTTTTTTTTCATTATTGCTCGCTTTAAGCAGGTAAAAATAGAGGGTTTGAGCGAATATTACAAATTTATCATTCGCTCAAACTATGTTGAAACGGGTATTATGAGCGAGTAATAACGGCCATAAATTGCCTCCTGTTTTCGGGTTACGGATAAATGCGATACCTTGGGCGTTCCCGATTTTTTCAATCATATTCTAAATCAAACACTATGTTTTTATTTTTTGATACCGAAACCACCGGCCTGCCAAAAAATTGGAATGCGCCTGCCTCCCATATCAACAATTGGCCGAGGATGGTTCAATTGGCATGCCTGCTTTATGACGAAAACGGCAGTTTGGAAGAAAGCTGCAATTTCATCATTCAACCAGAAGGATATTCCATTCCGAATGACGCTGCAAGAGTTCATGGGATAACTACTGAAAGAGCCATCGGGGAAGGGGTCGAATTAAAAAATGTTTTGGAGGGTTTTCAAAATCTCCTTGATAAATCAACGCAACTGGTAGCGCATAATATGGCATTTGATGAAAAAATAATCGGCGCAGAATTTTACCGGATTTTTGGAGAAGATCCGTTATTGGGCAAACCAAAAATATGCACCATGAAGCATCCCGCTATATTAAATTTTTGCGCCTTGCCTCCATTTAAATATGGAAGCTATAAATGGCCGAGATTATCGGAATTGCATTTTAAGCTTTTTGGAAATTATTTTGATGAAGCTCATGATGCAAGTATTGACATTAAAGCCACTGCCAAGTCTTTTTGGGAATTGCGGAGGCTTGGTGTCATTTGAAAAGTGATGGCACAATAATAAATTAGGCCATAAAGTCGCAAAGGCACTAAGGGGGCGGTGAAAAATAACTTTCCGATTTGTTTAGCTTTATTGTAATAAACGAGTTTTACTATCCCGATAGAATCATCGGGATAGCAAAACGGGTAGGCTAACCGATTTGCTAAATTTTAAAAATTTAGTAAATCTTTTTTTGAAATCAGTAAGTTATTTTTCACTGTTCCCTAAGATGTTTTGCAAAGGCTTTGTGTCTTCGTGCCTTTGTGGCAAACCAAAATTTTATATGACGTACATTTTTTATTTTCTTTTACCTATTGAAAATGACATCCATGACATTTGAAAAATTTAAATCTTCTCTCCAAGAAAATCACCCACCTTCTGAGAGTAGTGAATTGTTGAAAGCCCTGTGGTACGATGGAAAAGGCGATTGGAATGCTTCACACAATATCGCCCAAGACGTATATTCGGCTGACGGCAGTTGGGTGCATGCTTACCTCCACCGCAAAGAAGGCGACCAATGGAATGCTGGCTATTGGTACAGGCAGGCCGGACGAAAAATGCCGGGATATAGTTTGGAAAAAGAATGGGAAGAAATGGTTCGGTATTTTTTAGGAGAATAATTTAATTCTCAACTACAATTACTGCTGCAACTTTTTCTTTCAAATAAGGTAATACTTCCTCCCCGAACCACGGATTTCTCCGCTCCCAAATCTGATTTCTCGGAGAAGGATGTGGCAATGGTAAATATTGTGGTGCAAATTCTTTCCAATTACGCACTGTCTCTGTCAACGTTTTTTTCCTACCTTCTCCCAAATATCTTTTCTGAGCATATTGCCCAAACAATAATGTCAATTTTATTTCGGGCATTAAATTAATAAGCACTTCATGCCATTGGGGCGCACATTCGGGACGTGGTGGCAGGTCGCCTGATTTGCCCGTGCCGGGATAACAAAAGCCCATCGGCAATAAAGAAAATAATGCTGGATTGTAAAATGTTGCATCGTCCACACCGAGCCACTTCCGCAACCGCTTTCCACTGGCATCATCCCACGGAATACCTGTTTCATGGACTTTCCGACCGGGTGCCTGGCCGATAATTAAAATTTTTGCTTTTGGATGAACCGTGAAAACGGGGCGTGTGCCATGTGGCAAATGAGCAGCACACATATCACATTTTTTAGCCTCCTTTATTAATTTCATTTTTTCTTTTTTGTGGTAGGTTTTGGCTTTAAAGAAGTTACATATTCATAGCTTTTCGCCAAATAAGGTTTTAATTCTTCGGTATTTTCCAATAAATCATCAGGTATGGTCACATATTCCCGCATGACCGCTCCATAAGATTTTAATAACTCACTGTCATATTTTTCAAGAAACGCTGCCCGGTCTTCTTTCGATAATCGGATGCCCAATTTTGCATGGGTGGAAAATACGGTGAACATGTGGCCATTCACTGAAGTATATAAAAGGTTTTTCCCCTTTCTTTCTATTTCAGGGTGGGTAGCAATTAATTTGTCGTACAATTCAATTTGCCGAGGTGTAATTTTTTTCTTTTCCATTTTATAAATTTTTATTGAGATCAAATCAGTAATTA
>CBDCVJ010000075.1:0-89291 GCA_965222975.1 Saprospiraceae bacterium
AGGTTTTTGCCCATTTCTCCTTCATGGACGATTGGCATCAAAACCATCTGGTTCAGGTCATTTGCCCTAACATCCCAAAACAAGGGGTAATTGACACCTGTGTATTTCATTTTCCATCCAAGCTCGTTGATGTTAGGAGTATTTCTCGTAGTTTTAATGCCATTGATACCGATACTAAACACTCGGTTATCAGCAAACCCGTGCTTTTGCTTATGACAAGATGCGCAAGATACTTCGTTAGTAACGGATAGTCGGTTGTCATAAAACAACACCCTTCCTAAGGTTGCCTTTTCCCTCGTAATACGCTGGTTTACATGGGAAGCATTTTGGTCGATCCAAAACACATTTTCCAAATACCACTCGGGAAAGGGAACATCGTAATTGAATGGTTCTGCTGGAAGGTAGGGCATATCGGTGACAATTAAGGCTGTTTCATTTTTCGAAATTTCGGAAATGTCAAAAGCGGCGGTAAAAAGTAAAATACCAATAAAAACAAGTAGCAAGTAGGTTTTTTTCATGTTAAATGAATTTTAGATAAGTGAGAAAAGATGTTAGGAATGTTGAAGTATTTTCAGTGTACAATTTACCCCTAAAAAGAACTGCTCATGCAACTTTATTTTTCAAAAGTCAGGTTCTTGATTTGACGTACCGCCCTGATTGGCTCACTTGTTTTTGTTTTTTGAAAAATAACATGACCTTGGCGTTTTGGAAAACAAATTTCCGGATGGTAGTCCAACATTTACAAAACAAACTGACCCATGCCTAATTCACTATTAATAAAAAACATCAAACAACTCGTCCAATCAGAAGAAGTCCCTCGAACGACCCCTATTCCTGGCAGTCAGCTTGCTCACTTGCCCACTATCAAAAATGCCTACCTCCTCGTGGAAGGCGACCGCATCAAAGATTTTGGAATAATGGAAAACTGCCCTGACCGGGCAGATGAAATTATTGATGCCTCCGGCCGCATGATTTTTCCTTGCTGGGTGGATTCACATACGCATTTGGTGTTTGCAAAAAGCCGGGAAGAAGAATGGGTAGATCGCATCAAAGGGTTGAGTTATGAGGAAATCTCCAACAAGGGTGGTGGCATCCTCAACTCTGCCCGCCGATTGCAAGAGACGCCCGAAGAGGTGTTATTCGAACAAGCATGGCAGCGGTTGGAAGAAGTGAAAAATTATGGAACAGGCACTATCGAAATAAAAAGTGGCTATGGCCTCACGGTGGAAAGTGAATTGAAAATGCTACGTGTCATCCGTCGCCTCAAAGAAAAAAGCGATATGGGCATCAAAGCCACTTTTCTTGGCGCCCATTCAGTGCCAATGGAATACCGCAATGGCAACCGCCAAAGCTATATCAATTTGATTATCAACGACATGCTGCCACAAATAGCAGGGGAAGGGCTGGCCGATTACATAGATGTGTTTTGTGAAAAAGTGGCTTTTTCAGTGGCTGAAATGGAGCAGGTGCTTGAGGCTGGGGCAAAATACGGTTTAAAACCAAAAGTCCATGTGAACCAATTTTATTGCCTTGGCGGCATCGCAGCGGCAATTAAACATGGCGCTGTTTCTGTTGACCACCTCGAAGTGGTGAACGATGAGGATATTGCCGCTTTGCAAAAATCAACTACCATTCCCACATTGCTTCCCTCCGCCCCATTTTTTTTAAATGACCATATCCCGCCTGCCCGTAAATTGATTGAAGCCAACCTGCCCGTTGCACTGGCCACCGACTTCAACCCAGGTACTACACCTTCTGGTAGGATGTCGTTTGTCTTATCACTGGCTTGCATTCAAATGCGGATGTTGCCAGAAGAAGCCATCAATGCCGCTACCATCAATGGCGCCTTTGCCCTTGAATGGGCAGATGAATACGGCAGCATCGCCCGGGGAAAAGAGGCCAATTTTTTTATGACGAAACCGATGCCTTCAGTGGCGTACCTGCCTTATGCGTTTGGGAGTGATTTGGTGGAACGGGTTTTTGTTGGTGGAAAGGAAGGTTAGTAGGAGAAGAAACCTTTTGCATTCCCCAAGCATTGTATTTATCAGCAACTAACTATTCTCGCCAACCACTCAATAGACCCTACCACCCAATCATCATCTTTTTGGCCTGGCTTCTCTCCACCATAACTTCGCATTATCATTTTTCATTTCACCAAAAAATAATTCAAATGAAAACAATCCATTTCCTCCTGTTGACTTTCCTATTCTGTTTTTCCTGCAAAGAAACCCCAGCCCCAGAACCACCTATCAGCGTTGACCCACCACCCGTTTATCTGACACCAGACATCATGTGCGGCACTGTACAATTCACCGACGGCTGCGGCCCTGCTGTGGACTCGCTCATTGCCTTCGGTCTGGCACTGATCCACCACATGACTTACGATGATGCCGAAATGGTGTTCAAACAGGTCGTTGACAAAGACCCCGATTGCTTCTGGGGGCATTGGGGAAAAGCCATGACCTTTATCCATCCCCTTTGGCCTGACCAACCAAGTGAAGACAAATTAAAAAGGGGTTGGAAAATGGCCCGAAGAGCATTGGCGTTGGCGCAAAAAGAGAATGAGAAATTCTATGGCCAAGCACTGGCGGCCTATTATGAAAATGGTCTGGAAAAAACTGAGAAGGAGCGGCTCATTGCTTATCAGGCAGGTTGGAAAAATGCTTACGATAGCCTGTCCAATGATTTAGAAGCGCAAGCATTCTATGCGCTAACCTGTCTTTCTACTGTTTCCCCAAGTGACAAAACCTATGAGGTGCAGAAAATGGCAGGGGCCTTGGCTGAAAACATCCTCGAAACCATACCCGACCACCCCGGTGGTTTCCACTATGCCATCCATGCTTATGATTTTCCACCTTTGGCGAATATGGCCATCCGGGTGGCGAATAATTACAGCAAGATCGCTCCAGAGATACCCCATGCTCTGCATATGCCTACCCACATTTTCACCCGTCTCGGTTACTGGAAAGAATCCATTGGCCTCAATGAGCGCTCGGCCAAAGCGGCTTGGCGGGCTCCTGCTGGGGAAAACGTTTCGCTGCACTATATGCATGCGCTTGACTACCTCGTCCATGCACGCATGCAGATGGCAGAAACGAGCATTGCAGAGAAAATTTATAAAGACTTGGACAAACTCAAAGGGCCATTCCAAGTCCATGCTGGCAGTGCTTATGCCTTCGCTTCCATCCCTGGTAGATTGGCCATTGAAAACCGAGAATGGGAAAAAGCAGCAAAACTCGACGTGATGCACCGCAATAATTTCCCTTGGGAAAAATTCCCACAGTTTGAAGCTATCACTCATTTTGTCAAGGGTATTGGCGCTGGGCGAAGCAACCAACCTGAAAAAGCAAAGCAGGCTGCTGAAAAGATCGCCCAACTTCAAACTACCTTCGGCAACACGCCTTCAAAAAGCTATTGGTACAACCAAATGGAAATCCAAAAAACTGCCGTACAAGCATGGCAGCAATACGCAGAAGGCGAAAAATTCCAAGCCATACAAACCATGCAGCTCGCTGCAGATATGGAGAGCAAAACCGAGAAAAACCCGATTACCCCCGGTGAGGTCATACAGGTCAGGGAGATGCTCGGTGATTTATATTTGGAAATGGATCAACCTGCCAAAGCATTGCAAGCATACAAGTCGGCACTGGCGCATAGCCCTAACCGCTTCAACGTGCTTTATGGCGCTGGCAAGGCCGCTGAGCTGGCAGGTGAAAAAGAAAAAGCAAAGACCTATTTTTCCAAAATGGTGGAGCAGCAAGGAACCGAGGCATCGAAAAGGGAGCAATTGGCTTATGCGAAGAAGGCTATTTAAAGAAGAAATTTGATTAAACATGACCAAGTCGCTTGCTTTATTACAAGTAAGCGGCTTGGTCGTTTCTTCATCTAATATGACGGTTTAAAAAGTTGACAAAGAAAATAGAAATCTCGCTTTATCTACTCATCAAAATCCACCCCACAAACATTGATATTTTAAATGGCTTCTACGGGATTTGTCAAAGAACCATAAATTGATCTGATAAAGCGAATAAAGTGTCGGATGTAGGTGTCCGGCACTTTTTCATTACATCTCTGGGTACAAACCATCAAAAACCGCTTAAACCTGCTAATGGCCACTTTTTCAAAAATGACTTTGCCCTGATAGGCGAGGGTTTTATGGTCGATAATCATGATGGTGGGTGGATGGTTTTAGAGGGAACGCTTTAGAGGTGGGTCGGCCATGATGGTTGATATGGGGAAATTAGTTGAACAGTAGAGTTGTCAAAGATCCAAAAATTTTGGACTGACCTACAGGCTAATAATCCCTTCAGGGTTTCAAGGCTACAGCATTTATAAATTTATACACCTAATGAAATTATGAAGAATGCTATTCAAGCCATTTTTTTTTCTTTTTAATCAAATAATTTTTCTCGGTTTCATTTTTCACCAATTGCAATGCGGAGTCAATGCATCCTACTGCTTTTTTTAAATCTCCTTTTAAGGCAAAATATTCGGCATAAGAACCATGATATAAATAAGCTCGCTGTTCGAGATCAGATGGATTTATTTTTTGAAATAATTTAAACGCCTTTTCGAATTCTTTTCTTTGTAGCTGAACCATGGCGATATTGAGGAGGATGATCGGGGAAGGTTGTAACTCAAATAGTTTTTTAGACCACTTTAATATTTCATCCCAATTAGTGCTTGCAAAATTCTTCGCTTTTAAATGTTCGGCAGCAATGGCGGCTTCATAATGAAAACTGGAAAGTTCATCGGTCTCCACTGCTTTGGTCATGGCTTCGTTGCCCAAGACGATTAATGGAAAATACCACTTGCTCCGGTCCTGGTTTTTTAAATCAACGATTTCGTTGTTTTCATTTACTTTACTGTCGAGCCGGGCGGCATGGAAACACATAAGGGCAAAAAGGGCGTAAGCAGAAGGGTGTCTGGTGAATTTATTTTTTAACAACATTTTACAAAGCCTCACAGCCTCACCACATAATTCTTTGCGGATTAATATTTCTTTTTTACTGGAATGAAAACCCTCATTAAAAATTAAATATAATACTTCGAGTACCCTGTTTAATCGCTGAGGCAAATCGTTGCCTTGTGGTATTTGAAAAGCAATGGAGTTTTCAGCAATTATTTTCCGTGCCCTGCTCAATCTTTTTTTAATCGTCTCTTCTTTTAATAATAGAGCAGAGGCGATTTCTTTACTGCTAAAACCGGAAATGGTTTTAAGGGCAAATGCAATTTGATCTTTTGGGTTTAGGGTAGGGTGGCAGGCCGTAAATATCATCCGCAATTGACTGTCCTCGATTTCATTTTCCAAAAACAAGTCATAAAGCGCAATAAATGCGGGCCCACTTTCAATTTTAGGGATTCTTTTTTTCTCCGCACTCAATTTCCGAAATAAATCAATGGCCCTGTTTTTTGCTGCTTTGGTTAGCCATGCCTCTGGGTTTTCGGGCATTTTATTTCTCCACGACAGCATGGCATTGACAAAAGTATCTTGCACGGCATCCTCTATGGTTTCAAGATATTCGAGACCAAAAATTCGGGTTAAAACAGAGACCATCTTTCCGTACTGATGCCGGAATAGATGGTCTATTATTTTTTGTTCACTCATTTTGGGAATGGTGGACGGTTGATGGTAGACAGAGCAGTCTACTGTCAACCAATTTATTGCTCAAACACCATTACTTCCCTGATTTCCACGGTACCTCCCAAATCGTAATCAGGGTAGCCTTGGGCAATTTCGGTTGCTTCTTCAATATCTTTTGCGGTGACAATGTAATAACCACCCACCAATTCTTTAAGCTCGGAGGAAGCAATATCGGTCACTGTTCTTTCCGCACCGACAACCCTTCTCATTTGGGGCTGGAGCGCATGCCCGCCTTTTACCACACCTGCCTCCTCCATCTTGCCTTGCCAGGCAAACCACAGGCCAGCTCGTTTTTGCATTTCTTCGGGCGATAAATTCATTTCGCTGTAATTGGTACCAATAAAAATTAACATAAAATCTTTCATGATGAATAATTGAAATTAGAAATTAGGATTTTTTTTTGTTTGCATTTAATAAACCTTTACGGCGCCCCATTGGCAGATTGCCCCACCCATAAGCGTCAGTGACACCAACCAAAAACCAACATTTACCCAAAAATATTTTGCACTTTTTCTTTCAAATATAGTGGCATAGCCAATGAATGGAACTGCAAATCCCACTGTTGCAAAAATACCATGCACCAACCCGTGACCAAAAGTCAAATGATTTTGGCCATATTCATTTAAAAAAGCAGCAGCTGATCCAGTTTTTAATGCTTCGACATTTGCACTGACCATCCCAAAAACCCCCGATCCATGAACCACTAAATTGTAAAGTTCAAATGCAATAAAAAAATTGAGTAAAATACTTAGTGCCAATTTTAATGGTTTAACCGGTGTGTTGTTTTGTTCTAATGTCAGTCCGGCAATTTTTGCCCAATTTTCGCCACCAAATAAATTTTTGTGAAACCAGATAAATGCAACAATAAATGGGATGAATGCAGAGGCAACAAGTACTAATATGTTTGGTATCATTTTGTTTCGATTAAAATTAAAATGAAAAGATAAAAGATTATTTTCTATTTTATTTTCTAAAAAACATTTTAAGCCTTATTTTTCAAAATTCGTTTCAATAATTCCAAGTCTTTCGTATTTGCCTTTCTCATAGCTGATGCCATAAAAGGAGCAAAAAGTTTTGAAAAACCAGAAGGCCGTCCATTATTTCTCAAAGTCATTTTTGTCCGGTCATTTCCCAGGCTTTCCCAGGTGTACGTGGTCTGCATAAGGAAAGGTCCTTCGGCAGTACGCATCACCAGTTTTTTGCCCGGATCATACGTCGTTATTTCGTAAGTATATTCGAGTTTCCGCCCGAGGAATTTTGCGGTAAAAGCGATCTGGGAACCCACCTTCAATGGCTTTGCTGTTTTCCAAGTTGCCTCTTTGATATTGACATACCATTCAGGGGCATTGTCAGGATTGGCGACATATTCTGCTACTTGTTCTATCGGGCAGGCAATTTCGATTTCAGTAAAAACATCTACTTCTTTCATGGTTGGAAATTTAAATAGCTCCGTAGTTGAGAGGTTTATCTCCCAAAGGAAAAAAGAATTGGGAGATAAATCTCCCAACTACATGACTACATGGGCGCACATTCATGCAACCCAATGGAGCAGCCCGGAGCCCATGAGAGGTGAGGATGACCCTCGAACAATGCTTGAACTGCTTCTGCGCTTTCCCCTTGGAGAATGGAATACCCGCTGACCTCGGTTCCACTGCTTTTCCAGTTGCCGGAAGCATCAATGTTTTGGCCGGGCATTAAAGGCGCACCTAAATCGACCATGGCATCGCCACATTTATCTTTCCATGCCATCCACGGTTTCATGCCTTCAGCGGCTTGTTCGGGAGTGATGTTGGCCATTGCTGCCATCGCTTCGGCAGGTGCATAATAGATTGCAACAAATTTTTTCATAATAACTCGTCGGGAGGGAAAATTCAAATACAAATTCAAATTAAAATCCTATTGAACCACCGATGACCAATAGTCAATTGATTGATGAGTGTGAGTTTATTTTTAAGTTTTCCCAGTTGAAATTTGGTTTGAAAATTAAATGATCACCCTCATAACGAAGCTGCCAAATGAATAGGGGACAAATAGGTGAGATTTTTTTTAATTCAGTGCAAAGTGCTTGTGTTACTGGGAGATGAATTTTTAAAATGGTACGAAGAAAGTTTCTCTCTAGAACAATGGCAGGAAATGCAGGCTCAGTTAGCGACCATTCCATCTTATGTGATGACTCCGTGGTTTCAAGGTGTCGTCATGATGTTGATAGTATTTGTGATTGGGTTAATCATGACGGCTGTCAGTTCTTTGGTTTTGCAAAAATCTATCAACTACACTAACCCACAGTAGGTTTTCCCGAGGTGAATTTGGGACAAGTTGTGCATTTTACTGATTTTTTTATTTTTATTATTAATTCTTTTTATTGGTAGAAAAGGCGCCAAGAACGGCTCCCAAGGTTTTGAATAGAAAGGAAATTGTAAAAATCCAGAAATGTTCTGCCCAATCCACTCCAGAGAAATGCAACATTAAAAAATCCAGAATAGTGTAAATGAAGGGAAGCAATAACGCAATAATAAATTTTTTATCTTGTCGGGATTTTGCGAGGAGTCGAGCAACGAAGAAGAATAAGATAAAACCAAAAATAATTGAGATATAAGGGCCAGAAATTTTTGCATGTTCTTCGTAAAAACTGTGTTCGTGTCCAGAATTTATTTGTGAATAAATAAATACTTCCAATATGGAAATGACAATTAAAATGATGTGAATTAATATTGCCCAGCCAATGATTTTCAGCCAGGGAAGTTTAGATAAAGAGTTCATTCATTTAATTTTATTCAATAGGAATACAAACATCCATTTTATGTTTCGCACTTTTATGAAAAAGGCTGTCGGTGTGGAATATTTCAAAATAATGGCCGTCCCTATAAGTAAAGCCGTTTTCCATCAGCCATACACTTGTTCCTTCCCAAGCTAATTTAATTTCACTTTCCGGCACCTCAAAACTCCCGACTACAAATCTTCCTTTAGGTATAGTGAGCACTCCCATTTCTTCCCCGATCTCAGAGTCTTCTTTTATTCTCAAACAGGCACTATGGCTCATTTTTGATTCTTTTGTAAAAGCAGGGTTGTCGTGGATGACCATCAGCCATTTATTTTTATTTGTTGAGGCTAACCCTTTTTCTTTTGCCCATGTTCTTAGTTTTTCAAATGCATGGTCTGCCATTTCCCAACCGCCTTGATTTCTTATATGAACCAATTTTTGGCTGGGTAATATTTTGGTCGTTATCTGTGCATTTGACAATGCCCATTCTTTTACTTTTTCTACATTGCAAAAATATTCTTCTACTGAAACCCGCTCTTTACCGATCTTGCTATTTTCTCTTTTTATTTTATTAAAAGCGCTTTTCGATTGTTTTCTAAATGCGGATGCACTGACCCCATAGTATTTTTTGAATGATCTTGAAAATGAAACGTCGCTGTCAAATCCATATTTATAAGCGAACTTTTTAATTGGGGCATTTTTTTGTTTTAACATGGCCCAGGCAATTTTTTCCACTCTTTTACGAATGACAAATTCGTTCGGTGTTTCTCCACAAATGGCTGAAAATATCCTGTGAAAATGAAAGGGGGAATAATGCGTGATTTTTGCCAGTGTGTTTAGCGATAAATCTGCTTCCAGGTTTTGTTCAATGTAATGGATGGCTTTGTTAATGCGGATGCGGTAGGTTTGAATAGTTGGTTTGTCGGCAGGTTTTTCCTTTGAGTCTTTTTCGTTTTCCATAATTTTCCTTTTAAAAAAACAAGTAGAGAGGGGGATAAAAAAATAAAAAATTGAAAATTTTTTATTTTTTTATCCCCCTCTCTACCAGTGTTTTAGTGGAGGTAGAAATTTTTTAAAAATTTTTACCTCCACTAATGTTCCCTTTCTTCTATTTTTTCTTTTTGCTCGATTTTGCTTTTGGGTTAAACTCCAGACATTTCCCTACCCAAAACTCCAAATCCTCATCCGAGTCATAGGCTTCCGGTTCGAGCATGATGTACCCTTTCATGGGGCGGCCACCATGCACCATTTGGAAAGCACCATTATGGCGAATAAGTTCTTCCAACTCTCCCGGGTCAATACGTGCCATGATGCCGCCTTTATAGGTGCCAATGCACATTTTGTCATTTACCATAAAACACCACCCGCCAAACATTTTCTTTTCCTTGAGTGGCAGGTTTTTAGGCTCTAATATTAAACGGATGCGATCGGCGGTAAAATTGTTATCTGACATTTTCAGTGTTTTTTTAGGAAAAGCAAATTTATTAACTCCTAATTTAAAGATAGGCATCTGAGTATGGTTTAGCCTAATTTATTTTCCAGAGTTTGGAACATAAAATTCCAAGACGCTGTCCTGTTGGCCATATCGGAAGGAATTGTAATAAATTCTTGGGTTAACATTAATTGAGATTGATTAGGAGAAATTTCTTCAATCTCAATTTGTACAATGCTTTTAGGAGGTAGGGAAATCAGCCCTTCATAATTAAAAGTAAAAATGAGTTGGTTCGGCCTATCTATTTTTCCTCCACTGTTAGTCGGGTCATCGGAATTGTGAGAACCTTTAGAATATGGAGGATGGTGAAAAATAACCACGATCCATTCCCGAGTGGTGGCAGCCAGATCACTTTCCAGCCAGGTCAGCATGGGGCTGCCAGCAAATCGGGGTTCATCGTGCGAATCCATGGAAATGATGTGGATATTGCCATAATCAAAAGAGTAATACCGTTCTGTGTTCGAGGCCAAACCGCCCGCCTCCCCATTTTGTGGGAAAGAAAAAATATCATAATAGGCAGCAGCACCCTCACAATTATCCTCTTGTTCTTCATAATCGTGATTGCCGGGGCAAGACCAAAGCACTGTGTTTGCCAACTTGGAGGCATACGGTGTAAAAACAGCATTTTTATAATTGTCATCACTTCCAGCACCGTACGCATTATCACCGAGCATTAAAATCATATCAGTGTGGTCATTTCCAATGTAATCGTAATAAGCATCCCGAACAGACCCTAGAGCCAGAAAGGTAGTAATTCGATTAAACTGCGGGGAATTTGACTCATTAAATAGAATCAACAACATATGGAATTGAAAAAGTAGAATGGACATTTTTAATTTAAATTGTTGTTCTTAAAGAGTAGTCCTAAATAAAAATTAGATGGAATTGTTTGAGTGTTGCAATCGACTATTGGTGTTGTAACACACTGTAAACCAATAGTTTAACAGTCGAGTGATAATCCGGCAACAAGTGATTAGATATTTGTGCTTAATTATTTATGTGAATGACGGGTTAAAAATGAAAAGGTATTGATAATCAAAAGATTAAATCATGGTGATTTTTAAAATCACCATGATTTAGAGCTATAACTTACTGAAAACCAATGATCTGATTTAACCCGTCATTCGCATTATTTGATTAAAAGGGAAGGAAGGTATTTACTTTGAAAGGTCCTCTAATTTGATATAGGTCTGTGCTTCGAGCTGAAGCATTTTAGAGGTTTTTTGTAATCTTTTCGGTAATTTTTGAATAGCGGTCAGGGTCGCTTCATATTCTTTTTTGGCAAGGTCGATGTTTCCCATTTTTTCATAAATCATGGCTTTTTCATACAGCCATTTTTCTTTTCTGGGAAATTGTTCGATGATATTGTCAATGGTCAGTATGGCATTCTCATATTGTTTGCTTTGCACATATAATTCGGCTTCTTTTGTTTTTAAAACTATGTCGAACCCAAATTCTTCTTCTCCTTTTTTTAACCATTCCACGGCCTCTGCAACATTGGATGAATCTTTCAAAAGGACAGCCTTGGAAATTGAAACAAAATGCCCAGGGTTGGGGGCTTTTATATTGGCTATAGCATTTTCCAAATCTTTTTGGCACAAATCGAATTCCCCAAGATGCTGATAGATTCCAGCTCTCGTTATGAGTGCATTCGGATGAGTAGGATGGTGTTTTAAATAGGCATTGGCGTGGATTAAGGCAGTATCGGGGAGGTTGTTTTCTGCATACAATTGAGCCAACAATAAATCTGTAACAAAAAACTCTTTATTTAATTTTCGGGCTTTATAATAGTCTTGCTTTGCCTCTTTAAAATCTTTATGTTGGGCATGGAGTTGGCCTCTTTTTAAATAGAGTTTTGCATTGGTCGAGTCTTTTTCTATACGTTTTGAAATTCGTTCGATTTGTTCACTAAGGTCGCCGTGGGCAGGAAGCCGAGAGTTGAATGCAAAGCAGAGGATGCCTGCAATAATGAGTGTTTTCGCCGTCATTTTAAATGTGTTGTTAGAGAGTAATTTCAAGAAAGAGGGCAGGGAACTACTTTTCCTGCTTAAGGTTTTTAATCATTGGCCTTGTTCTTTAAATGAAATCACGTTCTTTTTTGGAAAAATAAAATTCAAAACTTAAGTCGGTTCCATTCTGTGACACAAAATTAAAAATTGTCGAACTAATAACCAATACATACCTTATATGTCAAAAATGTTCAGTAGCGTAACGTTAATATTGATTTTTTTTAATAAACTTTTGACGATAGTTTATAAGTTGGTATAAATCAGGCATTTGTAAAAATGTGAACTTTCTATTTCCATATTACTTTTTCTCCATCACCAGTTCCATCTAATCTTCCATCCGCATCCAATACAATAACTAAAGGTACATTGTAAATATCGATGAATCAATGAAACCATCCAACAATTAATTATTTTTCGTCCATTCCAGTGGGAATTTACTCGGATCGAACCCCCAGAAATAGGGGAGCAGAAAAAAAACAATTAATGTCAATATAATGATTGAGATAATATTCATCCAAATGCCGGCCCTTACCATATCAGGTATTTTTAAATAGCCCGAACCAAATACCACTGCATTGGGCGGGGTGGCGACGGGCAACATAAAGGCGCAAGAAGCGGCCACTGTAGCTCCGGCCATTAAAATATATGGGTGAACATTTATGGTAAATGCTAATGGTGCCAATATGGGCAACATCATTGCAGTCGTGGCTAAATTGGAGGTGATTTCTGTGAGGAAATTAACGGCTGCGATTAGTACAAATAAAAGAATAACTAATGACACGCCATTTAATAAAGTCATTTGCCCACCTATCCATTCGGCCAATCCGCTCATTTTAAATCCTTGTGCTAAGGCCAATCCTCCACCAAATAATAATAAAATGCCCCACGGCAATTTTACAGCCTCTTGCCAGTTGATGATGGCTCTGTTTTTTTCTCTCGATGCAGGCAGTAAAAACAGCACAACCCCTGCAAATACTGCTATAATGGTATCATCTATATTGGGAATAAATTTTTTCAATAAAAAAGAACGGGTAATCCATGCGAATGCCGTAAAGGCGAAAACAGCAAGGACCAATTTTTCTTCATAAGTTATTTTTCCAAGATTAATTAATTGTTTTTTTATTTCTGCTTTACCCCCGGGAAACGACTTTTGTTTAAATGAAAAAGCAATTTCGGTGAGATATTTCCAACAAATAAAAAGGAGCACTATTGAGATAGGTAATCCAAATGCAATCCACTGGGAAAAAGTTATTTCAATGTCATATAATTCCTGTACAATGCCAGCCAAAACTAAATTAGGAGGCGTACCGATCAAGGTAGAAATGCCGCCAATGGAAGCACTATAGGCAATGGCGAGCATTAAAGCTTTTCCAAAAATTTGATTTTCATTTTCTACGGTCAAAGGGTTGGCTTTTAGCTGTGTTACTATGGCCAAGCCAATGGGTAGCATCATTACTGTAGAGGCCGTATTAGAAATCCACATGGATAAAAAGGCGGTTGCTACCATAAAGCCTAAAATAATGCTTTTAATATTGGTGCCAATTAAATTGATAATATTCAGCGCAATTCTTTTGTGTAAGTTCCAACGTTCAATCGCGATGGCTAAAATAAATCCACCGATGTATAGGAAGACATATTTGTGCCCAAATGCCGCAGTTGTTTCACTCAATCCCAAACCGCCTGTTAATGGAAATAATATGATCGGTAAAAGGGAGGTAACTGCAATGGGGATTGCTTCCGTGATCCACCAAACGGCAATCCATAAAGTGCATGCCAAAACCGCATTGGCTGCCGGGCTCAATCCTTTAGGGTGATAAAATAATAAGGTTAGAAGGAATAATATTGGGCCGAGAATTAATCCAATATTTTTTGATTGTAAAAATATGTGTTGCACTTATTGCTTGAATTTAGCATTTCCTAATCTCACATCCATTTCCGCTCATCTACCTCTACTTTATAAAGCACAAAATCTTGAACTTCCCGGGCTTTCACTTCTGGTATATAAGGCACCTTTACAGACCCGGCAGCTGTGTATAAAATCAGGTTGGCCAATCCCCTTCTTTTTAAGAACCAGTTTTTGCTCACCGTGACGGCTTGCACCTTGTACCATTGCAGCAGGACATTATGTTGGTTCACCACACCCCAAGAGGCACGAATGCCTTCATTTCCCACGAACCATTCCCACTTCTGGTAATACCGGTAACTCAACCAAAGTGCAAATGGCAACCAAAGCAACCAAATCCATATATTTTTCCCCAACCAAGAGTAACTCATGAGCATAAGTATGCCAGCAGGTAAAATGCCCTGAATAATAAACATGCGGTACGCAATGCGCCAATGGACGCCGTGACGCGTGACCTCCATTTCTTTTTCTTCTGGGAAATAGGCATCCCTGATGTCGGTCAGGTGGTTTTCATAGCAGCCCGGAATGTTGGCTGAAAGCTTTCTGCCCACTTGGACGCTGGCCGCCTGCGGCAATTGCACTGTAATCATGTTGAACAGCCGTTTCATTGGGCTGCTGTCCCATCTTAAAAATTGGATTTTTTGCAGGTTGGCTGAAATCTCTTGCTTGGTAAAGAGGCCGCTTTCCATTTTGAAGCCCTGTTCGGTACGGTAAAAGCGAAGGGAAAAATATTGGAGCATCGTGCGGAACAAAGTGAGCAAAAAAGAGATGGCCAGAAAAAAAGGAACCCCAATGAGCAGGTAGTGGATGATATCGGCTTCTTGCGCCATACCAAACATCTTTTCAATTTTTTCCGTCAATTTCAGGTCGAGGGCATCCTCGAGGTCGTCAAAAAAACTGAGGAAAAAGACCATGATAATGCCTGCTGTCCGCAAATGGTTTTGGCTGACGCCGATTTTGAACAGGTCCGACGGACTGAGTTCGAAGAGCAAGCGGGCAGGCACTTTGGATGAAAGTGGTTCTGATAGAAAAGTTGTAATAGGGGGGGCAGTTATGTTGGAGGTTGTGGTGGGCTTACTGTTTTCCACATAGGAACGGAGTGCTTCCGCATCTTTTTTATCAATGGCATCAAGGGCAAACTCTTTCCCCGCCGAGCCAGCAGTATCGATTTCTATACTGACCACATTAAATGCCTGGTGCAGGATGCCTTGTTTAAAATTGACCGTTTGGATGCGGTCTAAGGGCACTGCTACTTTTGATTTTCTCAGAACACCTTTTTCCAACACCAGTTCCCCGTCCTTTATATAAAAATACATGCGGAAATAAGAAATAATGGAAGTGACCGCACCAACGGCAGCAATCCCAATCAGCCCCAGCGTAAACCCCGTGAATACTTTTTTCTTGGGATTGAACAGCACCACTAATATCAATACCCACAATTGCCGGAACAGCAACCGGAACACTTTGCCCAAAATGAACATAATGGCAATAGTAGATTGCCGGGTCGGATGTTCAAAAGGATTTGTCATGGCAGGTTCTCCTTGGTTTGGGGCTCTTGGCTTGTGGTCTGCGGTTGAGGTTCGTTTTCTCCCGCTGCCCACTGGCCACTGTCTTCTGTTGACTGCTCACTGCTCACTGCTGACTGTCCGCTGATCTTCCCTGTGATAAAATCTTTGATCCTTTTGGCTTCTTCGTGGTCTAGCCCATCAATGGATAAATCACTACTGGTACCACCTGCAGTGAAGACCCTTAGGGTTGCCAGCCCAAACGCATTCTGAATGGGTCCTTGACTGATCTCACAATGTTGCATTCGGTTGAAAGGAATAGTCGTGACAACCTGCCACCATACGCCATGTTTATGGATCACGTCATTTTCCCGGAGGGCATATCCCGCCATTTCATACCGCTTGCTGACCAGGAACATGCTCAATGAGAACAACAATATCCACAGCACATATATGGCATAACGATACATTCCGAGGACTGGCGAAGTGCTGAAAAAAAAGATCGTCGCCCCTATGAACAGGAAAGTAAAAAGGATGGCCGTACCAATATACTCTGTCGTTTTATAGGCTGGCGACAGCCTTTTATAATCCGCAGTATTGACCGAAGGCAGTTGAGTTGTATCTATTTGAGGGTTTTCAAATATCATAATAAAATACAAGCGGTAATGTTGATTGCTTTTTGTAATTGCTCAATTGGGCACGACTTTATAAAAGTTAAAAAGTAAAGATATACTTTCGAAGGGATAAAATTATGATTCTGTCCTTCCCTTTTTACTGTTGAAAGTTATATCCCGACAGGGATAAAGCAGTTAAAGCAAAATCACTTTTTTGCCTATGTCATGTACAACTTTTCAGTTGTTGAGATTGATAGAAATATTGGTGTAAAAATAAGAGGAAGCAGTATTCCAAAAAACCTGCCCTGTTTTTGGGCTTACATTTGCGGCTTGAAAAATGAGGAAGGCAAACTGGCATCATTTATTTTTATAATTTGGCCGGGAGTTGAAGTCTCTGATTAACGACAATATTTTACCCAATCGAATAGTACTTGTGGTTCTTGCCGCTTTGGGTCACCATAAAACGAACTATTACATGTTTCTGCTCAAAAAATTTATAACGCTACTTGTCTTAGTGTTTTTATTTCAGAATATGGCATTTGCTCAAAGCGCCCATGAACTCGACGGTAAACTCGACGGTGCATTGCTCGGCGCAGGCGGTGTGACATTTGGCTTGGGTTTTTATTTCATGGGAAAAGTGGATCCAATGACGGAAGAGGACATACTGAAACTCGACCCGCTTCGGGTGAATCCATTGGATCGGCCCGTAACCAAAAATTGGAGCCCCAAAGCACATAAGGCGAGTGATGTTCTTTTGCATACTGCCTTTTACAGCCAGTTTGGGTTGCTCCTTGATCCTAACTCAAGGGACGAGGCAGGAACAATAGGTATTATGATGGCTGAAGCCGCACTCATCAACAATGGCATTACCAATATTTTTAAAGGAACGGTTAAACGCCGACGTCCATTCACTTATAATCCGTTGGCGCCCATGGAAAAAAAGATTGAAAAAAACGGGCGCTATTCCTTCTTTTCGGGGCATGCTTCTAATTCAGCTTCTTATGCTTTTTTGACGGCCAAGGTTTTTTCCGACAACAATCCAGGTTCGAAGTGGAACCCATATATTTGGACAGCGGCTATCTCCCTGCCAGCAGTGACTTCTTTTTTAAGAGTAAAAGCAGGTAAACACTTTCCTACTGATATATTGGTTGGGTACGCAGTCGGAGCTACGATTGGATTTTTAGTGCCTGAGCTGCATAAGCTGTAAAGAACATTTTCCTTTTTTATAGAAAACGACAAACGGACTTTTGTCAAATATTTTTTTATAAACGACTCACGATTTGTTGGTTTGTATCGTTATTTAATTGTCATCTGCTCAAAATAAATCATTTGTTATGAAACGAACATTCGCTCTTTTTACCTTCCTTTTGTTTGTAACCATTGCTTTTTCCCAAAACATTGTCCATACCTTTTACATGAAGGATGGCTCCATCTTTGAGGGCGTTATTCTTGAGAAAAAGGATAACAGCTACCGGGTTCAGACATCTACCGGCAATGAACTGGAGTTTGAGGCAGATATAAGCTATTAAACAAATTGTAGTCGGGACAATATCCGATGAGGATGTTGCCGACTATGGTACCCGGCAAGCATTGGGTATCTCACTTTTTGGTCCAGGTGCTTTCGGCGCCCATTTCAGGTATAAAGCTGCCAAGGAGCTTTTTTTGGATGCTGGATTGCACTACAATTTTGTAGCCTTATATGATGAGTTCACTGAGGAAGCTGCCATTAAATCGTCGGCAGCCGTGTCGGGTGGTCTAGATTTTTTCTTAAAACGCTTTTATAAAGCAAAAAAACAAAAGGTAAGGGCAAACGGCTTGTTCTTAAACGGTTCCCATAGTTTTGGAAAATATAATCAATCTGCAATTGCTGCGGGGTGGGCATCCGAATATTTTAAAAGAGGCCGTTATGACCGATCTTTTCTTTTGGAATTGGGGCCTGGCATTGTGGTGAGGCATTGGGTAAACGACCCCTCCACTTTCCCTTACAACTACAACCAAGCGGAACTTGCACTGACCATCAATTTACGGTTGGTGTGGGTATTCCATTTGAGGAGAGGATAATAATTTTTACAGCCAATATGGTGTCGGCTTTGGGTCATTATTTTGGAAAACCCGTTAGCTTAACTCTCTAGGCCGTTTTAGGTTTTTCCAAAGAGGTAGGTGTGCAAATGCTATTGACTTATAGCCAATGGCCAATGTTGAGTATATTGATTATCAGGTATATTGTTCCAGCAGATTTTTTAAGGTAAAAGTCTAATTTCTATTGTCAATATTAAAGAACCAGTATGTTTCATTTAAACATATTATCGGATTAATTATGAAACGTAGCATCACTCTTTTCTACTTCCTCTTTCTGGCTTTATTTTCTTTTTCCCAAAATGAAGTTCACACTTTTTTTTTGAAAGACGGTTCTTTCTTAGAAGGAATCATCCTTGAAATAAAAGATGATGGCTACCGGATACAAATACTAACCGGGAATGAACTGGAAATTAAATACGATGAGATAGAACAAATCCGAGAGGGGGCAGTATCCAATGAGGACATTGCCGACTATGGAGCCAATCAGTCACTTGGTATTTCACTTTTAGGTCCAGGCTTGTTTGGTGTCCATTTCAGGTCTAAAATTGCAGATGAATTATTTCTGGATGCTGGGGTGCATCGCAGTGCGGTAATATTGTTTGATGCGTTTCCGAACGGGTTTTCAATTAAATCATCAGTGGCAGTATCAGGTGGTTTGGATTTTTTCCTCAAGCGTATTTACAGACCCAAAATACAAAACGTAAGGGCGAATGGCTTGTTTTTGAGCGGATACTACAACTTTGGAAAATATGATCATTCAACCGTCGCTGCTGGGTGGGCATCCGAGTATTTTAAAGAAGGCCGTTTCCATCGGTCTATTCTTGTGGAATTTGGCCCAAGCATTCAAATAAGGCATTGGGTGAACGACCCCTCCATTTTTTCAAATAATAAAAACCAATCTGAAGTTGCCCTTGCCGTTTACTTACGCTTGGTGTTGCTATTCCATATAAGGAAAGGACAATGATTTTCTAAACTATTAGGGTATCGGCCATTGGATCATTATTTCCGAAAACCCGTTAGCTTTGCTGTGTTAAATGGGCATACAACTCAACTGTCCATCAATGTCTCTTTTCCTTTAGCAGCTAAATGACCGAATGGTATCTTACGCATGCAATCGAACAACGGAACAGGATAGTCCTGCGTTAGTTTTTGGTCGTTTTTAATTAAAACTAAAACTATTAATATAGCTGGTGTTTCAATTTCATTGGCTATTCCTCAATCCGTTTTTATGAAAAAATTCAAACCAAATTATGTAGTTATTTCTGCATTTCCCTTGTTGATGGCGATTGCCGTGGCGCTGATAAGTTGCGACGGAAAAGACGAACCGATACCTGCCTATATTCATATTAATGATTTTGTGGTGGAAACCACCGACCCAAACGTGCATGGATCTGTTTCCCAAAAAATAACAGAGGCCATGGTTTTTTTGGTGGATAAAAATACGCTTGAATCTCCCCATCGGTTGGGTACAGTTTCTTTACCGGCTGTTATTCCTGCAATTGTTCATGGGGAATTTGAAATCAATATTGATCCGGTAGTGAGGGCCAATGGCAATAGCTTGTATTTGGAGCTATACCCATTTTATGAACGTTTCACTACCTCGGTCACTTTGGCAGCCAATGAGGATGTGACCGTAAATCCTAAGACCCGGTACGCAACTGAGGCGAATTTTTTGTTCATTGAAAATTTTGAAAACAATAGCCACATCTTCGACGTTGACCGGGACGACAACTTGCTTACCTCTCTGGAGGTATCCGATGTTGATGTTTTTGAGGGCAACTCATCTGGTATGGTCAGGCTCGATACGGCTAATAATGTTTTTGTTGTAGCCAATAGCCAACCTTTCGAAATCTTAATGCCCGATGCTGGACAGGTGTATATGGAACTGAATTACAAAACGGATGTTCCGCTGGAGTTTGGCGTTTTGGCAGTCAGTGCGCTCAACGACGAAACGCCTAACCTGGAATTCGTCGTTTTTGCCAATGAAGAATGGAACAAGATTTATTTTGACATGACCCAATTGATTGCGCAGGCGCCAGAAGAACGGTTTGTATTTGTTATTCGTGGTGGCATCCCGATAGAAGATGGTGCCTACACCCTCAATGAAGCTTTCGTTTACCTCGACAATATTAAGGTGGTTACCTTTTGATGAGAAATGCTAATGCAGACCCAAATTAAAATTAAAATGCAAATTCAAAAACGCCCCGATCTTGAATTCAGATCGGGGCGTTTTTGAATTTGCATTTTAATTTTAATTTGGGTTTTTTCGTAACTATTCAGCAGGGTTTGTTTTTTGTGAAAAATTGAAAATTTTTCACAAAAAACAAACCGCTCCCCAAGAAGGAAAGAAGAAAAATGTAATTTTTTCTTCTTTCCCTCTCCATGGTGAACAGTTACGTTTTTTCGATGAATATATGTGATGCACTGAAATGCGAAAACGGGAAACCTATATATACCGCATGGCCGATTTTTTGGCTGCTATGATTGCATGGACGCTATTTTTTCTTTGGCGGAAATGGATGGAAGGTGTACCTCCCAGTTTCGAAGCTCTGCAAGACCTCAATTTCTACTACGGCGTTTTCATTGTACCGACAGGCTGGTTTCTTTTTTATTCCCTTTTCGATGACTACCGGGATATTTATCGGCTGGCAAGGCTTTCTACTTTGGCCCGAACATTTGTCTTGTCTTTTGTGGGAGTTTGCTTTCTTTTTGTCACGCTGCTGATGGACGATGTGGTGCAGCAGTACACCTCCTATTTTGTTTCTTTTTGCGTGCTACTTGGCCTACATTTCCTGATCACAGCCTTGATAAGGATGATTCTCTTGACTCGTGCCCACCGACAGTTGAAAAAAGGGATAGTCTCGTTTCCAACCCTTATGATTGGTGGCGGCCAACGGGCCATCGCTCTCCAAAAAGAGTTGAAAGACAGAAAAGAAGGCATCGGGTATCGTTTCATTGGTTACTTAAATACTGTTCACCCCGCTCCATCAGCAAGTGCTCAAAACTCAAAGCTCAAAGCTCACCTCGCCTACCGAGAGGCAGGAAACTCACTTAATATGCCTATGTTGGGCGGGTTGGATGTTTTAAAAAAGACAATTGTAGATAACCAAATTGAAGACGTCATCATTGCCATCGAAAACAAAGAACACGGTCAACTGAAAACCATTCTTAGCGTTCTGTTTGATTTTGGAGATACCATTCACATCCGCATCGTGCCAGACATGTACGACATCATGCTCGGTAATGTCCGTATGAACGACGTCATGGGCGCTGCCCTTATCCATATCAAGCAAGAACTGATGCCCAAATGGGAGCGATTGCTCAAACGGTTGATGGATATTGTTGTATCTGTTTTAGTACTCGTGATTTTCTCGCCACTTTATTTATACATTTATTTTAGGGTGAAATTTTCTTCTCCTGGCCCTGTATTCTACCGACAGGAGCGTATCGGCCTCAATGGCAAACCATTCCATTTGGTCAAGTTCCGTTCCATGTACATTGATGCCGAGAAGGACGGTCCGCAACTCGCCACTGAAAACGACCCCCGCATCACACCCATTGGCCACTTCATGCGGAAATACCGCTTTGACGAACTACCTAATTTTTGGAACGTGCTCAAAGGCGACCTCTCCCTTGTCGGCCCCCGCCCCGAGCGCCAGTTTTTTATCAACCAGATTGTGGAACAGGAGCCACATTATCGCCAATTGCTAAAAGTCCGGCCCGGCATCACTTCGTGGGGGCAGGTCAAATATGGCTATGCTTCCAGTGTAGATGAAATGCTCCAACGCCTGAAGTTTGATATCCTTTACATTGAGAATATGTCTTTGTTGTTGGATATCAAGATCTTGTTTTATACCGCATTGGTGTTGATACAGGGAAAAGGTAAATAGGTCGGATTAGTAGAACTGGGCAACTTGTGTTTCAAATTGAAAGAACACCCTATCATTTTGAGAGGGTGTTTCGGTGGAATTAAAAGTTGAAAAAATAATATATTTATGCCTAACTCATTATGTATCAACTATTTATGTTGAATTCGATAACATTTTAATTACAAAGGTCAAGTTTTGGTATGTATAGGGCGACAATAATTATTTCACTCATTCAACCTATATACCATGACATTGATTCTTTCAATTCTTTGTGTACTTTGGGCCGTGGCATTTATCGTGAGCATGGCTTTGATCGTCAAAGAAGCTACCCACAGTTTTAAGATGCCAACCAAAATTATCATTGGCCTGAAAAAGCCCAGCTTACACTTCCAGTACAACTGATTTTAAATTGGTCATAGGTATGACCGCAATGCACCTAAAACTCCTATTTTATTTTCTATAAACTCACTTTCACCACCCGCTTTGTAACCACTTGCCCATTGAAAGTGAGCTTCAATAAATAAACACCTTCTGCATAATCCGAGAAATCCAGTAAGTATTTCCCGGTTGCCACATTTGCGTTTTTTTGGCTAAAGACCGTTTGGCCAACTACATCATGAACCGTAACATTCATTTCAATAATGGGAAGATCAATGAATTCGACCATTAGCCAACCGTAGGTTGGGTTGGGAAAAACCTTTATCAATGCATCGAGTGTGGGATTGTTTGTAGGAGTAGTATTCTGAATGGTATAAGCACTTGAAGATACACAATCATTGGCATCTGTTGCAAAAAGTTGGTAGGTGCCTGCGCTCAGGCTGTCAATATCTTCCATGTCGCCGATCGGGTTTCCATTAATGTCAACCCACTGATAAGTATAGGGCATCATGCCCCCAGTGACAGTGACGTCTACTTTGCCATCTGCATTATTATTTGTTTCATTTACAATATTGACCAAGGTCGTAACCAATTCAGAGGGTTCCATTATCTCATATTCCTGAACTGATTCACAGCCCAAATCATCAGTAATTGTCAACGAATATATTCCCGGAATTAAATTATTGATGGACATCCCTGTGCTGTCGTTACTCCACATATAAGTATAATCGGGCGACCCGCCAGTAACGGCTACGGCTATGCTGCCGTCCTCTTCCCCAAAGCAGGAAACATCGCTGACAGAAGGTGTTACGGTCATGGAGTCCACGACAGTTACATCGAACGTACAAGTAGCTGAATTGCCTCCAACATCGGTTGCCTCAAAAACTTGTTCGGTCGTTTCGCCGATTGGAAATGTTGAACCGCTTGGAAGCCCATTTATTTGCGTAGCGGAAATGTCCGTAGAACAATTGTCAGTAGCTGTAAAATCAAAAATGACAACTGGATCGCAAAATGGCAAGACCATATTATCTGGGCAACCTTCGATGAGAGGAGGGGTATTGTCTACTACGGTAACAATGGCGGAAGCGGAATTAGTATTGCCACTTGCATCCATAGCGGATAAAATGACTATGTTTTCGCCGATTTGATCACAATTGAAATTTGTAGCATCCAAAGACATGGATTCTATTCCACAATTATCAGAGCTGCCATTGTCAATGTCGGTTACTGAAATAGTGGCCATTCCATTTGCATCCAATTCCACTTTTATATCTTGGGTTAAGACCATAGGCATTTCAAGATCAATTGTGTTGTCCATTACAATTTCTACATCCAAAGTAGCCATGCAATTATTGGTATCTGATACAGTTACGGTATAGATGCCTGCTGCCAAGTTTTCGATATTTTGGGTTGTATCGCCATTTGACCAAAGGAATGAATAACCAGGTGTTCCCCCCGCTGCTGCGACGGTAGCAGTTCCATTGTCGCTACCACCGCATCCGGCTGGGGTGATTGCTGTTAATTCTACCTCTAAAATATTTGGTTGCTCAATGATTGCCTGCCCAGTGGATTGGCAATTATTTGCATCATATACAGTCACGTCATACATACCGGGCAAGAGGTTTTCAACAATGGCTGTTGTATCCCCATTTGACCACTCGAACGAGAATGGCGCAAACCCGCCCGAGGGTATCACGGAAGCCTGACCATCCGCCAAACCATTACAAGAAACATTGGTGAAACTCACCTCAGGATCGGGAAGCATCATTGCTTGTTGAACCATTACAGAATCGACAGCCACACAACCATTTGCCGCATTTTCAACAGTCAAAATATAAGTCCCGGACATATTGACCATAGGCTCAAGATCCATTTCACCGGAAATAATATTGCCGTTTTGTGTCGTCCAGAGGTAGTTAAATTGACTGCCCTGACTGGAACCCATACCATCCAACGTAGCCTGTGAATTAACGCAGCCAATGGTCTGCGGGACGCCTGCATCTGCAACTGGCAGGTTGAAGTTTGCTTGAACTGTAACGGAATCAGTTGATGAACAGCCATTTACACTATTTGATAGTGTTAAAATATAAACGCCAGCAGCGTCCACTATGGGTGAGTACGTCGTTTCTCCTGCAACAATATGGCCGTCTGGCGTTGTCCAGTTTTGAGAAAAAACGGGGCCTTGTGAAGAAGCCAGGGCATCAAGTGTATCAAGGGGTTGATAGCAATTGAGCAAGTCCGGCTGGGCAATACTTATTTGTGGAAATAAGGTGTCTTGCATCACTACCACACTCGTACTGGCGGTGCAATTATTGGAAGTATTGGTAAGGGTCAAAATATAAGTACCACCCTCATCAATGATAGGCATGAGGGTTGTTTCCCCAGACACAAAATTCCCATTCACCGTTTCCCATGAAATAGAAATGTTTGGCCCAGTCGATGAGCCACTTCCGTCAATGGTGAGTTGCAAAGAGCCGCAATCCAAAGAATCGGAAACAGTTGCAAAGACGAAGGGCGCATTACCATCAGCGGCCACTACAACACTATCTGTTGAGGCACAGCCATTTGCTGTATTTGTAGTCGTGATAAAATATGTGCCAGCGGCATTTACTTCAGGCATGAGGGTCGTATCTCCAGATAAAATATTTCCACCGACTGTAGTCCACAAATGAGTGAAATTTCCCCCTGCACTGCTACCATTTCCATCCAATGTTTCTGCGCCGCCGTCGCAACCTATGGAGACAGGATTGCCAGCTTCGGCAATAGGTGATAAGGTGTCGGAGAGGACAATTGCCGTATCCAAGGCAACACAGCCATTAGAGGTATCCCTGACCGTTAGATAGTAACCTCCAGGAGCACTGATGAAAGGTGTCAGGGTTGTATCTCCACTTAAAATAACGCCATTCATAGTCGTCCAGATATGGGTAAATACACTGTCGGTGCTACTACCTGTTCCATCCAACTGGAGCGAATCGGTCAGACATGCGAATTGTTCAGGCATCGCTGCCACTGCCACTGCCACTGCCACTGGTGCATTGGTATTTTCAAAAACAGAAACGGTATCGCTTGCCTCGCACCCACTATTGCTATCGGAAACGGTCAAAATATAAGCACCCCCGCTGCCCACCATGATATTCATCTGAGAAGAGTCGCTGACAATATGGCCGTTGTCAGTCGTCCAGAGGTAGGAAATGTTTATGTCTGTTGCACTACTATCACCTAAAACCACTGCCAAAGTATCGACACAACTGATACTATCGGTTGATCTTGCCATTACCATTGGCAGGTTAATGTTCGCATTGACATTTACAAGAGCAGTATCGGTACAGCCATTAATATCATTGGTGACGGTAAGCTGATAAACACCAGCCGAATCAACAATGCAATCGTTTAAAGAGGTTTCGCCAGAAACGATGTGCCCTCCATTGCTTGCAGTCCATTCGTAAGAAAACTCAAAGCCAGTACTGCTGCCCATTCCGCTCAAGGTTAACGTGGTATCCATGCAGTTGAGGTCGCCTGGAGCGCTGGCTTCCGCTGAGGGTAGGGTAGTGTCTTCTGCAACCTCCACGGTAGTCGTGGCCGTGCAGCCGCTGACCGAATTGGTAACCAATAAGGTATATGTCCCGCCAACCACTACTTCTGGGTACTGGGTCGTTTCACCCGAAATGATACCCGCCACAGGTGACCACTCATAGCTGATGGTCGGCCCACTTGACGAGCCACCGCCATCAATGATGACTGTGGGGTTGGTACAGCTGATAATGTCGGACACTGAAGCAAAAGCGAGTACAAAGTTAGGGTCAGGCAACACCTCGATAGAGGCAGCGTCCTCGCATATGGTCGTCCCGTTGTCGAAAGCGGCAGTGAGGGTGTAAACACCTGCTTCATCTACCGTTGGGGTGAGGGTATTTTCGCCAGAAACGATGTTGCCGCTTCCGGTCGTCCATTGGTAAGTAATGTTGGGGCCAGTGGTAGAAGCACTTCCGTCGAGTTGCATGCCTCCCGGCAGAGCATTGCATGGCAATACGGTTGCAGTGGGCAAGATGGCTTCCACTTCGGCCACATCCACCATCACGTCGTCCGATTCGGAACAGGCTTCTGCAAAATACATATCGTCGAGGGCAAAAAAGTCGCCTAGCAACCCATTGCCAGTGGTGCTTTGGTCGGTCAAGCAAAGCATGATGGAAGTGCTGGGGCCAGAAAACCAAGTCGCCGAAAATTGCTCCCAAACACACCCGGCACCCGATGCTTGAAAGGGCGAACCGATCAAGTCGCCGTCTATAGAAAATTGAAGTGGCGGTGGCGACAGGGGAGCAGAGGCCACCCATCCGCTCATGACATAATAAGAGTTGGGGTTGACGGTGATGATTTCACACCAAACATTCGCTGGGTTGCCAGTACCGTTAATGAGCATCATATTGCCCGTTCCATTACCAGAGGTATGGTCGTCACATGGCGGGAAAAGTGACAACACCACAGACGGAGAAGTGGTAAGAGTATATGTACCAGGAGTGACCGGTAGGGGATCAAAAATGAAGTCACTGAAAAAGCCCGTATTGCCATCTTGAAAATCGGGATTGACCACTAGGTTGGGCGCATTGGGATCTTCTGCAAAACCCGTCAAGGTGTAGGTCATAGGGCCATTGACGGTGGCATTTGGGGTAAGGCTCCTATCGTCGTCCAGCCCAGCTGCGGGTGTCCATACGAACCCAAGGAAGTTGCCTGTGACGTTGCCTTGGAGGGTAGCGGTTTCGCCTATGGCACAGACGTATTGGTCGGGGCCAGCATCTACGGTGATGCCGCATTGGGCAGTGATTTTGTTTGAGGAAATAACTAAGAGGAAGAATTGTAACAAGTAGGTGGTTTGCCGCATGTTTGTGGGTGTTTATTGTGGGAAAGATAGAGAAATTATTTAGCTAATAGAAACCATGTAAAAAGACCTGCAATTTCAAAAATCGTTGTTGTTGGGCCTGTGCCCCAAATCCAACTCACTGCCCGTTTCACGCATTAACGCCCCCTTCACCATAATCAACTCATTAATATTTTCCTTATCCACAATGCCGATCAATTCGCCATCATCCAATACCGGAGCAACCGAACAATTGCTGACCATTAATTTTTCATGAACTTCCCGCAGCGGCATATTTACGTTTAATACCAAAAAATCTTGGTTCTTTGATGATTATAGTGGAACAATAAAAAAACAGGAAGAGAGGGAGGTGAAAAATAAAAAATTGAAAATTTTTTATTTTTCACCTCCCTCTCTATCAGTGTTTTAAGGGAAAGAAAATTTTTTCAAAAATTTTCTTTCCCTTAAAACACTGATATTCTGAATGGCTTCCACGGGATTTGTCAAAGAACCAAAATCTTTTCGCATTACCAGAAACCTTGCCGAGGTAAATTGACCATTTCATGGTTGTTGTTTTATTGAACAAGCATCAACACCGCATCTTCTATCCCTGTCACTTTGTGGGTCACATGTTCGGGGATGCGTACAAAATCGAAGGCGGTTGAGAGTGGTTCCTTGCGGCCTTTTTCTTCATACACGGCTTTTCCAGAAAGCAATACCAGCATGGCATTAGTCGTGCTTTGGTGTTCCTTGAGTAAGGCATCCTTTTTTATTTGTATAAGGGTAACGGATGCTTTATCTCTTAAAATGCTTTGTGTTTTTATCCCTTTTTCACTGGTTGTCAACAAATTGAGTAAGTTCATTTTTATGCGATTTATTTTAAAGTTAATTTATAGAGTTTAACCTTTCCTCAAATGCTTTGCTCCTATTCATTTATCTGCTTTTACAACTATGGAGGATCCTTCGCCATAACCTGATTTTGGTGATTGCGTCGCTGTACCACTGATCGTATTCGGCGGCGTGTCTGTCATAAGCTTTGATTTGTACCATGATTGCTGTTTCTTGGGATGAATTTAACAAGCTGCGGCATGCGCCTGCTTCTCTTTTACAAAGAAAATCCGTCCTTTTTGGAATTATGGTGATTTGTCTCCACCCCTATGAGTGATTTGTCTCATCCATCCTGACTGACTATGCTCATTGATTTGAAACCGATTTCGATAAGATTTTTGCAAGCAAAACATGTATTATGGAAACTGCTGTTTACAAAAGGACAGTACAGATACCTGTAAATATGGTGAACCTTCCTGGAGATTTGGTTATGCGGGACAATGCCGCAGGTATTGTCATTTTTTCGCATGGCAGTGGAAGTAGCAGGCTCAGTCCACGGAATATTTACGTCGCCAGGAAACTGCAAGACAAAGGATTTGCAACCTTGCTTTTCGATTTGCTGACCGAAGAAGAAGGCCAAAACTATGAATTATACTTTGACATACCGCTCCTCTCTCGTCGGCTTGAGTCGGTGACAAAATGGGTGATGGAAAATCCATATACGAAGGGTTTGGAAATCGGTTTTTTTGGGGCAAGTACGGGTGCTGCATCTGCTTTGAGCGCTGCCTCGCATTTGGAAAATCATATCAAGGCGCTGGTCTCAAGGGGCGGCCGCCCCGATTTGGTCATGAAAGAACTATTGGAGGTAAAAACGCCCACTTTGTTGATTGTTGGAGGGTTGGACAAGAATGTTATCTCTTTAAACCGAGGCGCCCTGCGCCATTTGGCTGGGGAACGGAAATTGTCCATCGTCGAAGAGGCGACGCACCTTTTCAATGAGCAGGGCAAGTTGGATGAAGTGGCAGTCTTGGCAGCAAATTGGTTTGAGAAATATTTGAAATAAAAGTGCCTGTTGAGCGCGGTCAAAGGCCAGATCGTTTTATCATCAGAGGTCAAGACCAAAATCCATAGACAAAATGCTTAAACCCGAAATTTGATAAAAAACTACGAGCTTGCGCTTAGCCATTCTATCATAACCTATTCCATAGACACAACAATGCTGCTGATCGATTTCCTTTCCAATCTGTTGACTTTGAGCTAAATGGGAAGGGGTTTATTTTGCGGCTATTATGACTATTTTGAGCATACTTGCATTAATTGTTATTTGGAAAACAAGAAAGGCTAAAAAATCCGACAATTATTGATTTTCGTCACAAAGTGAAATGAGGATTATTAGCTTGCCTGAAAATTATTCCTTTTATTTTTGATGGTGGTGAAGTAGGAAAATTATTCAACACAATTTTTCAATTAAGGGATTCGGAAAATTTTAACCTACCCAGTCCCGGAGGGACGACAACCTCTAGCGAGGGATGTGAATCCCTCGCTAGAGGTTGTCGTCCCTCCGGGACTGGGAGAAACGCACTGTTCGATTTTTTTAACGGGTAGGTTATTATTTACCAATTCCCTAAAATAAATGACAATGGTAACGATAAATGAAAAGCTGGATAATGTTCATTTTGAACATAAAATGTGGTTGGACGAATTGGCATTCTGCCTGAATGAATTGGCCATATATGAAAAACGCCTGACTTTAAAATATAAAGATTATGATGCTCAAGATTTACCTGAAGAAATACTGGAATTGTGGGATCAAATTAAAAGCCATAAAAAAAGAGCCAATGACCTTATTCGTCATATTAAAAAGCATGTATTTACGATTCGCAATATGGTACATTCCAATGGCGAACTTTCAAAAATAATGGATACATCACACCCGTATGTGCGCCAGCAGATAATTGAATTTCGTAAAGATTATGTGGTATGGAAAGAAACACTGCATGAATTGTTAGAAGGGTTTAAATGAGCAATGTAGTCGCTAAATTTATTTGGCGGACTTTTATGAGCAAATTCAAAAAACATTTTAATTACGGTCAGCCCACCAAATAAATTTGGCGGCTACATTGAAAAAAATAAAATATGCACCACTCCGTCATTCCAATTGCATTTCCCAATAAAGTCCTATTGCCAAAAGGAATAAAAATATTGGCAGCCGATATTGGCGGCACCAAAACCGATATGGCGCTTTTTGAAATCACGAACGAACAATTTTCCATTTTAAAGGAAAAAAAATATGCATCAAAAGATTGGCAATCCATTGCTGATATCATTCAAGATTTTGGCATGTCTCCAAAACCAGATCGGTTGAGTATTTCCGTTGCAGGGCCAGTTACCGACGGGAAGGCAAAAATGACCAATTTGGACTGGGAAATAGACTGCTATGAATTATTTGAAAAATTTAAAATAGATCAGGTATATTTAATAAATGATTTAGAAGCAAATGCTTATGGGTTGGCCGCTCTGAAAGAAAGTGATTTTAAAACAGTATATGAAGGAAGGCCTCATCCAAATAGCAATGCAGCAATTATCTCACCTGGCACCGGGCTGGGGGAAGCAGGTTTGTTTTTTAATGGAAAAGAATATCAGCCATTTGCGACTGAAGGTGGTCATACCGATTTTGGTCCGCACAATGAAATGGAAATATCGCTTTACCGTTTTTTACAAAAAAAATATGGCCATGTAAGTTGGGAAAGGTTGGTGTCGGGGCAGGGCATATATACCATTTATCAATTTTTACGGGACATTATGGGCAGGGATGAACCATTGTGGCTGAAAGAACAATTAACAACTGGCGACCCAGCGGCAACTATCAGCAAGGAGGCAGAACAAAATTGTCCAATATGCCGTGAAACAATGAATATGTTTGTAACTTACTTGGCAGAAGAAGCTGCAAACATTGCCCTGCAATTAAATGCAAAAGGAGGGATATTTATTGGGGGGGGCATTATTCCAAAAATATGGAACGAGCATTATAAAGAACTGTTTTTAAAATCATTTTTTGAAGTAGGGCGGCTGCGGTATTTAATGGAAGAAATTCCGGTAAAAATAATTTTAAATCCAAAAACTGCCTTACTCGGCACGGCTTATTATGGCGCTTATGGCGAGTCAAAAACAGTGATGCCACAACAGTGAAAATATTTCCCTATTGACTGTCTCATATTTGATAGATGTCCCATTTGGTTTTGCCATTAAAACACTTTCCCTTAAATTCGTTTCTCTTAGTGTGCATTTTCCTCACAAAGCACTCCTTTTAGAACAGGTCTCCTTTCCCCCCTAAAATGTCAAATGTTTAAATATTGCATCATGAGACATAAATTCAGCACAATATTATTGGTTATAATCCTTTCCCCTTTGCTTGGGGTTTCACAAGAACTGTATGACCCTGAACACATCGCCAAGATCGAACTCACTTTTGTAGAAGAAGATTGGCAATACCCTTTGCATTATTACCATTCCCTTAAAAAAGGCCAACGGCATATCGGCCAATTGATGATTGATGGGGAGGCGTTCGACAGTGTGGGCGTGCGCTTTAAGGGATTCAGTTCGTACAGCCGCAAAAACGCAAAAAACCCCCTGAATATCAAAATAGACCACATCCAAAAAAAGGCTGATTATCAAGGATTTGAAACGTTGAAACTCAGCAATGGGAACCTCGACCCTTCTTGGTTGCGGGAAATATTGGCCTACCAGATAGCCAGAAAATACATGGTAGCCCCACAGTCCAATTACGCACAAGTATTTGTAAATGGAAAATATCATGGCCTGTTTGGAAATACAGAAAGCATTGATGGGAAATTTGGTCGACGATACTTGTATGCCGAAAAGGGACATGTGCGGATAAAGGGCAATTCTCCATTGGGCGTTTTTCAAAACAAGCGTTCTTCCCTCGAATATTTGGGGCCTGACACGTCGGCTTATTCTTCTTCATATGAAGTAAAAAGCGACTATGGCTGGAAAGCTTTATATGAATTGATTGATATTTTAAATAATAGGCCGGAAAGAATAGGAAGTATTCTGGACATGGATGGAGCAATATGGATGCTTGCTTTTAATAATGTATTGGTCAACCTCGACAGTTATTCTGATTTTGCACAAAATTATTATTTAATCCAAGATAAAAACGGGCGTTTTCATTTTGTCATCTGGGATACTAACCTCGCCTTCGATGGCCTGGGAAAACCACAAGGGGTTCTTATGCAACATGATTACGATCCTCTGGCAAAACAAATTGACGAGCGTTTCCCTTTAATTAATTTGGTATTAAATGATCCTAAATACCGAAAAATATATTTTGCTCATTGCCGCACTATTTTAAATGAAAATTTCGCCAATGGCTGGTATAAAGATGAGGCAGAAAAATACCGTGCATTGATCAACGACTATGTAAAAAAAGACACCAATTGGAATTTTGACATTAATGCATTTAATAAAAACTATAGAGAAACATACATCCATAAAAATCCAAGCCCATTTCCGTACCCTGGCATAATAGAATTGATGGAGGCCCGCACGGCATTTTTAAAAAACCATCCAGAATATAAAAAAACACCGCCTGTCATAACTGAGGTAAATGGCGGCCTTTCAAGAAAAGATTCTTCCGGTGTTTTGGTGACGGCTCAAATTTCAGGCAGTAAAAAGGCCTTTGTTTATTTCAGAAAAAGAAGCTCCCATGTTTTTCAAAAAATGCCACTATATGACGACGGCAAACACGTGGACGAAGTAGCCAATGATGGAATATATTCAGCGTTGGTCCCTTTCGGTAAGAAAAAAGTAGAATATTATATTTATGCAGAAAATAAAGAGGCGGTCATGTTTTCACCAGAGCGGGCAGAGCATGAGTTTTATATTTTTAAAAATAAAGAGGAATTGCCGTTTTGAACTGAGGATGGAGGAGTTGTTTGGATGAACGATTTTAGTTTAAAATCCCGAAGCCCAAAAAGCGAAAAGTATTTGCAGCTGACACCCAAAAGCCCTTACATTTAGCACCAACATCACCCGTGATCAGCAGTGAATATTGACGCTATTTCATCTCCTTCTTCATCTCCCTTAGATCAAATTCAAACCCAGGCAGCACCCCTTCCCCTGACAGCACATTTTCAAAGCCAACTACTTCCTCTTCCTCCTTGCCCTGTCGGTATATCCATGCCTTTTCCGATTTAGGGTCAATCAACCAGGCCAGTTGGACGCCGTTGTCCATCCATGCCTCCTTCATTTTTTTCTTGAGGGCAGCAAGGCGGTCGGTCTCAGAGCGGACTTCCATCACAAAATCAGGGACAATAGAAGCAATAGTTTTCCGTTCTTCCGCCGAAAGTTGGGCTATTTTTTCATTGGAAATCCATGCACCGTCGGCCTTGTACTGCGAGCCATCGGGGAGGTCAAAGGAAGTGGAAGGGCTAAAGGCTTTGCCAGTTTTGTCTTTTTTCGACCAAAATTTCAAGTGGAAAAAAGCTTCGCCTTCATCATAGCCTGAATCAAATGTCATAAGGGGGTGTATTATGATTATGCCGTTTTTGTCGCGTTCGATTTTCAGCTCGCTGTTTTTCAAAACAAACTGGTGAAACCGCTCTTTGGACATACCGCTCTTGAACACCAATGGTTCACTGCGTACTATGTCCAAAAAAGTACCTTCGAATTCGTATGCTACCGCTACGTTCATTGTTGTGAATTTTTTGCTAAAATAAGGCTTTTTTTATAATCCGCAGCCGAATATAGCAGGTCTGCCCTACAGCCAAAAAACAATAAGGCCCGGCAATCACACCAGGCCTTATTTATTTCGCAGAAAATCTTCTCAACCTAACATGGATCAGCCAAGGGGCAAGAACCTTACTTGCTAAGTATCACCCGCTGCGTTTGATGGTCATCACCATTGGAAGTGCTGACGAAGTACATACCCGTACCTGATTGCAATTTGGACAAATCCACTTGCAGCACATCCTGAGAAGTAGGGGTTTTTTGTTGCCAAACCTGTTTCCCATATATATCGAAAATGGTCACCCGTGATGGGGCATCGATGGCATCAAAACGGATGGTAATGTTGCCAGAAGTGGGATTTGGGAAAATGGTCAGCCCCATATGATGGGCTTCATTCAGGAAACCACTATTGCCGGGAGCCACAACGAGATTCTGACCAGGGCATTCGATTGTTCCCGCATTGATGGCAGTGATGATGGCGTCTGCTGCGTCGGTAAGGTTTTGGGCTTCTTCATAAGAAAGCTCCCCATCGTCGTAAAGACCCTGTACGTGGTTTTTAAAAGCATTTAACTTGTTGAGGGCCGGCGTTTCCTTGCCATCGCAATATTTTTCGAGTGCATCGTCGAGTTTAGTGGTCAGGCTGTTGGCTTGGCCGTTGGTCAGGTCGAGGTCTTCTTCGATATAATCGTTGGTATTGTCAACAATCACATCAATGTTGAAGTCCGAATCGCAGGCGTCACCATAGCCGTCCGTATCACTGTCTTCCTGACCGGGGTTGGCATCGTTGGGGCAGTTATCCTCTTCATCGGGGATACCGTCGTTGTCTGCATCAGGATCGGCAAGTGTGTAAATGGAAATTTCAGTTGGGAATGCGTAATGACCGACATAAAGCACCCCATCCAATTCATCAATACAGGAGGCCTGTTTCACCTCATCTATATAGCAAACAAAATTGCCGGCTGCATCAAATTTGGAAACCCGGTAATTGTTTGCTTCCGCCACATAAATATTTCCTTCAGCATCGGCGGCCACATCATTCGGGAAATTAAAAACGCTTGCATCCCCAACATAGGCCAACAAATTGCCACTCAGGTCAAAAACATCAATCCGGTGATTGGCGGAGGCTTCGGCCACATAGACCAGACCGTCCCGGATGTCGATCCCTGTAGGCCACAACATATTTGTATTGGTGAAATTTCTCAGAAATGTGCCATCCAAGTCGAAAACAGAAACGACGCTGGCGTCCCGTTCCACCACATACACTTCACCATTATAAATTTTTACACCTTCTGGGCCATTCATATTTCCATTTCGGTCGAACGAAAATTGATATGCCCCGTCGTAGTCGAACACTTTTACCTGATCATTCCACCTGTCCCCAACATAGAGGTTTCCGTTTGGGGCAATGTCTATACCGTCAGCTTCATTAAATCCTGTAATGTTGAACAAAAAATTGCCGGCCATATCAAACGCCCTGACTTCATCCTGCAACCTGGAAGTGGCAAAAATCCGATAGCCATCTGTCCTGATCCCAACATAGAATTTGGTAGGGCCAGAATCAAAACTTGTATCATTTATATCTGGGCAAGTTTGAGCCTTTGACATAAGAGAGAAGAATAAAGCGAAGAAGAAAAAGATAATGTGTGAAAATTTCATCATCAAATGGGTTTGGTTAGGAAGTGATAGGGACGTTTCGTCCAACTGATTGACGTTAAAGGATCAATACAGCACTCTTCCTATTGGTTATTGGAAAATAAGGGCGGCGGCTTTACCGCCTCCCATTTATGATTTATGGTTCGTTGTTTAGTTCCTATTAGCGTAACGCAGCCTTCAGGCTGTGCCCGTCCGGCGGACTTTAGGCTGCCGGACAGTCCTGCACCAGGCTGAAGCCTGTGCGACGGGTACAGCCTGAAGACTGCGTTACAGCCCCGAGACCGCTGAATGGATACATCGGGAATGCCATAGGAGAGAGGCTTTATGGTACTGGCTCTGCCAGGTTAGGAGATCGGAAAATTTTAACCTGCCCAGTCCCTCCAGGGCTTTGAGAATGCACTGTTCGATCTTTATTAAGGGGTAGGTTTTATTTTCAAATTCCCTTATTCAGTGGGCAAAAACAGGGATCGGCAATGTTTCTCACCAATTACTCCCTTGCTATTGACAGGGTGTTTCTAAACCAGCGAGAATGACATTATCATCGCCGCAGTCCTGATAGGTAATGCTGCTGCTTGGGTTAACAATGAAGTTGTCAGAAGCAGCCAAGGCTGGGGCACCTCCAATGACAAGAGGCCCTTCCAATTTTACATCAATAATTTGGGCATTATCCGCCTTGTTCCTAAACAAGAAATTATCATTTGCGCCATCTATTAGCAGGTAATTCCTACGGTTATGATGAGAGTAATTATCGATGGCTTTCCATTTTGTACTTGATAAAGCCTTTTCAAGCATTTTACCATTGGGTAACCGCATATTGCCCTGAAAAGTGCAAAAGATCATTCCGTTATTACCTGCATCAAATTCGTTGTCTTGGGCTATTCCGCGAGAACTGCTGGCAAATAAGTTGTGTTGAAAACCTTTGATATAGTTGCCCTTTAATTTTGAATTATTGCCACTTTCGACAACAATTCCTACGCCTTTTGTCCCGATATTTTTCACGTTCTCTACATGATTGTCATAAATGCCAGCATTGTGGCTTCCGCCACTCAGCCATATGCAGTATTGAAAATCCTCAATCCGATTTTTTTCTATTCGAGCAAACCTGGATTTTTCTAAGAAGATCCCAGTATTCCCAGTTGGCTTTTGGGGTAGAATGGTCAATCCGTTAATCTTCACGAAATTCGAATTCCGAACATAGATAGCTGGGTCAATGTTATTCGTAACTGCACTAAAAACGCCACCTCCTTTTTCAGACACATCGAAGTAAATTTTAGCCCCTTCCTGCCCTTCTATCCTTACAGTCTGCGTAATCATCACCGTCCCCGATTCCCACGATGACTTTGCCATTCACGCCCGCCTCGGCGATAGCCGCTGCCAGCCCGTCCACTGAGCCAGCGGGTAGGTACACCGTCGCACGGGAACTGGTGCCTTCATAGGTGGGTGGGTTGTTGTAATCGGCCTCCAACTCGGCCATGGCTTCATTGACTACGGCTTCGATCTTGGCGAGTTGAGGATGATCAAGTTGCATTTCAGGTGAGGGGCCGACATTTTCTTTTTGGCAAGCTGTGAGCAACAAAGTGGTCAGCATGATCAAATAAATACCAGCATGAAATATTTTTTTCATTGATTAATTGATTTTATTGAATGGGCAATAAAGGTCAGCGCAAGGCACTGCTTCTTCACGGCCAATTCGGGTTACAGAGATAATTGTTAAAGAATTGCTTTTTAAGCAGCTTTTGGAATATCAGGCATACAACTTACCTTTCTGGCATGGTTGCCATGTCACGTCCGATGTGAGAAATAAACCTAAAAAAATATGCCTCCAAATAGGAATAATAGGGAAATAAGCTTAGTGCCCCGACTTTGAAATAATTGTTCTTTATTTAACCTTGGTGAGCGATTTGGTTATTTGGCTCTAAGTGATTTCATTTGGTCAAAAGATTTACTAAATTTTTGAAATTTAGCAAATCAGTCAAAACCATCCGTTTTGCTAAATCTTGAAGATTTAGTAAAACTTTTCATAAAAATTATTGACCAAATGAAATCACTTAGAGCCGGTTATTTAATATTTGCCCAAAATTAATTGTTGGATATTTTGTTTGTCAGGAAAAATCGTTCAAATCAATTTAATTTATATAATACTTATTCAGCGCCTCCAACGGATGTAATTTACAAGGGATAGATATTTAAAATCTGTAATAATCCCCGTTGTAAATAATATCTGTTGCGAAAAAATCTCCGTTGGAGGCGCTGAAATTTATTAATTGTTAAGATTTCTTCTGTTTCTCGGAATAACGGTGTTTGGTATATATTAGCCTGACAAAAATTTTTAGAATTAGGTCTATTATATAATCAAATTCGAATTTTATCAACCAATATAACATCAAATAAGGGAAGTGGAAATAAATAATCCTGATTAAAATACAGGATTATTTATTTCCACCTCCCTTAAAAAAATCATGGCCAGTGAACAGCATCCAACCAATCTGTGCAAGTATTTGGACCTGGACAAGGATTGTCGAGTTCACACAGGCAACCACCACATAAGGTTTGGATTTGGGCAGGCATGCAAGAAGGGATTTTATCTTGATGGGTACGGACGATCATGTGGACTCCTTGGTTTTCTGCGTCGGCCAATCCAAGTCCGTTTAACCAAAGCCCGCTACTGATATCATTTTCTTTGAGGCTGGCAGAAATGTTCACTTTGCCATTATTGCCAAGCACTTTGCCATTGGCAAAACCAGCATCATAAAAAACAGGGCTGCCTTCAACCACATCAAAGATGATCCACCAGAGTGTTACTGCGTCCCCTTCCAGACTTTCGATTGGGTCTGTATGAATATTGACCGTTAACTTGTTCGAGTTTCGTGTCAATTGGGAAGTACCAACAATGTCATTGTTGGGGTCTGAAGGATACCTATCAGTCACATCAGTCGTTTGTTGGGAGGCACTGCGATCCGTCACATGATTCTCATTGTCATTTGAAAAGGTGACAGTCCCATTCATGTAATCCAAAATGGTGCTGGAGGGAATAGCCTTCATTTTCGCATTTTCTACCGTCGGGACGCTTTGCTCTTCGGCACATCCAAACAGAAAAACGAGGGCCATGCAGGTAAATAATTTCAAAAGATTTTTCATTGAATTAAATTTTAAAAGTTAAAAAATTGGGTTTATTGTGATTGCCGGTCCATTGGGGCAAGGCAATGCTGTTTTGGAAAACCGGTTTTTGGTTAGGTCAACTCAATTGCACCCCAAATCCGCCCTCGACTGTTCATCGTTGTTGGGGATGCAATTGCCAGAGTGTACAGATAGCGGCTGATAGCGCAGCAAGCTTGGATCGTTTAAAGCGTTTTCAATAAAATCCGTCAAGGCATCAATTTCATCGCTGGTGAGGTTGAGCGGTTTGAACTGTTCGGCCAATTGACTGTCAGGCACATTGCTGTTCTCCTTCACAGCGTTGTTTTTATAAACCACTACATCCCGCACCTTGGTAAAACCCGCCCCATGACCGTAGAAAGGAGAATCAGTCAGGTTGTAAAGCTGGGGTACTTTAAACCTATACTTATCTGTATCCTTTTTGGTAAAACTATACCTGCCGAGGTTGCCATCCGAATTGGCATCAGCCCCATAAGTGGCCTCCACGTTCTCAAATAAATCCTTCATGCCCAAGGCATGGAATTCCATATTGGCAAGGCTGGGACCGTTGTGGCAACTCGCACATCCAGCCTTGCCAAAGAAAAGCACAGCGCCTTCTTTTTGCCCATCCGTCATGGCGTTGGGGTCGCCCCGCAACCAAAGCTGGAATGGGGCTTGATCGGCGAAAAGGGTGCGTTCGTAAGCAGCAATGGCCAGTCCTGCGTGTTCTTTGTCGTATCGAATAGAAGTGTCAACGTTTGGGAAGGCTTGGTCAAACAGCGCTTGATAATTCAGGTCTTCACATACTTCGGCATTCATTTTCAAGCGGTGAACATCTTGGGCAGCAATAGCCTGACTTTCAATGCCTTGATAGCCAAGGAAATTGACCTCCATTGGTGTGCCCGCTGTCCAATTTGCTTCGGTGCCGGCATTCACTCCCGTTGCCCCGAACTGGCCGTTCCATATGATAGCTTCCTGATAGGCTATGTTCAAGGCCGATGGGGTGCGGATGGGCTGGACATCCAACTCCGAAACATCGTACATGGGATCAGGCATCCTGCCTTCTCCATTGGCACCAAAACCAATCCCTCCATCAGAAATAGCCTGGTGTCTGCCTGCTTGAAAACCTGCACTGGCAAAATGGCAGGAAGCGCATGAAAACTGTCCCAAATGCTCGGTATGTTTTGGGCTTAATCCGATGCCTGTTTCATGGAACAACAGTCGACCCAGGTCAATTTTTTCTTGCGTAAGAGGATTGTTGGGGTCTTGTGGGATTTTGGCAAACTCATTGGGCAATGGCAGGAGAAAATGTGTTTTGCCGACATTATTGGATGCATCTTTAAGGGCTTGCTCCAGTTGTTGGTCGAGTTGGGTATTGCCCGCACCATCATCATCTTTTTGACAAGCAGCCATTACCATAGCCATAAAAAAAACCAAGGAGAAATTTTTCAGTCTCATAATGCAAGGGGTTTTATAAATAGGTGCCTATAGAAAGCGCATAGCGCTCCCATGTTTCTACGACCTATTCCTGTTTCAGAAATAAATAGTTGAAATGTGTTTTTTTGGTTTTTAAAATATCCCGCTATTTAATTGCCAAACACTCTATAATAGATATGCCTCGTGATTAGTAGAAAAACGCAATAAATTACCTCCCTTTCCTGATAGGAAAAGATGCAGAAATGAGCATGTTAAAATCGATTGTATTTAATCGTCTTTTATTTAACTGTGGCGAGAGTTTGGTTTCTTGGGATTTTCTCAAAATTAATGACAATATGTTTTTGTTAACTGTAAATTTCATTCAAATAAAATAAAAATAATTAAATAATTATTTTTCAACTGTTCATCAGAGATGTTCGTAAATAAATAATTCTAATGTGTTTCCTCCCCCCAGCCCCCTCCAAAGGGGGATACAGGCCCGTTCAATTGTAGAATTGAGTGCTATAGCTCTAAATTTTAGCAGGCTTTATCTCCCCCTTTGGAGGGGGCTGGGGGGAGGAAACATGGGGTAACAAATTCCAAAATTTTATTTATGAACAACTTTATCCTACATAAATAAATCATGTTGATTTTCAAAATTACCACGAATTAAAGGGCTTTCTTATAAAAATTTAAAAGTCATCAAATAGACTTTTTTAATAGGATTCCAACGTAGGCGGGATTTTGTAATCCCGCACTTCACCCAAAGTGGAAGCCAGTGCGGGATTACAAAATCCCGCCTACGTTGGAATCTCTGCCTACCAGCAGGCAGGCTAAAATGTCAAAATTTCGGGCATTTATATTATTTAAAAAAAAACCTTGCCTCTAATATTATTCGTTTGCATTTGCATGCAGTACTTTGTATTCACTCGGCCGCATCCCCACCACCTTCTTGAACACCTTCCCAAAATAATCCGGGTCGCTGAAACCGGTGGAAAAGGCCACCTCGGCAATGGACATGTCCTTGTCCCTTAATAAGATTTTGGCCTTTTCTACCCTCATATCCCGGATGAGGTGGTTGGCGGATTGGCCACAATCCGCCATCAACTTGCGGTAGAGTTGGGGTTTGCTGATGGCGGCTTTGCGGCTCAATGACTCGACCGAGAATTGGTCGTCATGGAGGTGGGCTTGGATGATATTCTTTACTCGATAGAGGGTAGGGTTTTCCATTTGATCCGTTGTTGTGCTTGTGTCAAAAAAATGCATTCCCAGTATTTTTTTGGATGCGGTACAAATTTCTTCCAGTCTCTTTTGTCTTGCAAAGACAATTTTTTGGGATTTATATAAAATTTATTGGTTATGCTTCTTGAATATTTATTATATATTCCTGATTATCAATATATTTAGCCGATGGTTCATTTTATAAAATAAGCCGCATGAAAGACACCAAGCTCATCCGTTTTTTAGCGACTTTGGATGTGAACGAAATGAAATCCTTCCAAAAGTTTGCTCGGTCGCCCTACCACAATAGCAACAAGCAATTGATCGGACTATTGGACTGCCTCGCCAAATACCACCCTTCTTTCGATCAAAGAAATTTTAAAAAGGAAACCATTTACCGTAAAATACATCCTAAGGACAAAGGCTACCACGAGGGCCGCATGAGCCTGCTCATGGCACAGCTCGTGCAGTTGTTCAAGCAGTTCCTCGCTTATGAGCAGGTGCGGAAGAATGAGTTTTTGCAGCGCAAATACCGCTTACATGGGCTACTGGAAAAACGTATAGACGATGAATATCAAAAGGAAGTGAAAAAACAAGAGGAGGCCTTAAACGATTGGCGAGAGGATGAACATTATCATTTGGAACGGCTGCTTTTGAACTGGGAGTTATTCCATCACCCAGCTACTGCCCGACACCAAGTGGGCATGCCAAGCCTTGACAATGCGATGGAATCATTGGACCGCTTTTTTGTTTGGTCAAAGCTGAAGCTGTCTGCTGCGGTGTTTAATAGGGAACGGATATTTAGTGAAAAACACGGGATTAATTTATTGGAGAATATTTTAGAGAAATTTGGCAGCTATATTAGAAATGTGGATGAATTAAATATTTACCGGAAAATTATTCAAGCTCAAGCTGATGATAAAAAAGATATATTAAGTGGTTTAGTAGCAGATTATATAAAACATGCACAACATTTATCGGCCTTTGAAAAAGCAAAACTATATATTTTCATTAATAACCTTTTTTCCAGAAAATCCAGACAAGGTGGCACTATCAATCGTAAGGATTTATTTAAACTGATTAATTATAAATTTACCGACCCTACCGATAAGGTTGAAAATATACTTACTGAGACTGGATTTACCAATATTGCCGTCACTGGCAGTGCCCTGCATGAGTTTAAATGGACGGAAAATTTCATAAAGCAATACCAAGAGAAGTTGAACGAAACTGTAAGGGAAGATGCCGTTTCTTTAGCCAATGCATATTTGCACTTTTATACAGCGATGAAGAAAAATGACAAAAAGAGCTACAAGGAAACAATAAACTATTTGAATAAAATTAACACAAATAGACCTTTTTATTTTTATCGAATAAAAATAATAGCCTTGAAAATTCATTTTGAGTATTATTTGCGTAACGAAGAAGAATATGCTTTCCTGATGGATTATTGCAATGCATTTGAAAAGCAATTGAAAAGAGAAAAAACCATGGGACAGTCGAAAAAAAGTGCATTTATAAATTTCGTTGAAGCATTGAAAAAACTCATTGATTCTGTCTCCGACCCTAATTTTAAACATTTCAAAAGAGCAGAGCTTATTGAAGCAATTAGCAGTAAAAATGACATTTCCTCTAAAATATGGCTATTAGAAAAATCCAGGGAATTGAAAACAACTCCCTGAATAATGTTTTATTCTTCCATTGAATCTTGTACTATAATAAACCCACTCACCTCCGTCCCACACACCGTATAAAAATAAAAATCATAAGTCCCTGCGGAAAGGCCAGTAAATGTAAAATCGGAACTGGTAGTCGAAAATTCCGAACTGGTAAAACCTCCTTTTTTATAATACACCCGGTACTCCGTCAAGGAGCAGTAACAATCATCCCAGTCAAAGGTAATGGAATTGGTGGTCTGCGAAACGACCGAGACATTTGCCGGGTCGGGGCAGGAGGTGAGGGTTTTTGTTTCTGGCATGGAAAAGCCAAAAGTCAGTGGAAGGAATACGGTCAGAAAAAAAATAGCTATTTTCATCGTCTGAAAATTTTGTATGCCCGCTGGTGATTTAGAGGCACTTGGGCATGGGTTAAATAAACTGGCGGTGCGGGCGACCAAAGGAATTGCCTGCACCTTTTTTTCACCCATTTTTATGCGCTGCGAGAAACCGGAGTGACCGATGAAATATTTTTTAGCTATTTTTGGCCATTGCCTGTCACCTTTCCGGCTTTTGTTGCAGTAACCAATGAATTGCCCAGACAAAAAAATCATCAACTTGATCCATGCACACGACCATGCGTCTGAGTATCAGGCTGTTAAGTGTTTGAAGGAATGTTATGGACAGGCCGTTGCTGTGATAGGGAAATTGGGCGGGAACGATAAGGCTGACGAACGGGATTCGGCCTTCAACCATGCCATGGCCGAGTTCATTGTGCAAGTGAGGAAAGGGAAATTCAAATTGACCGGGGCGGCCAAAATCTGCACCTACCTGACGGAAATTGCAAGAAGGAAATGGCTGGAGTTTTCGAGGAAAAACAAAATGCCGGAATACATCCCCGCCCCCGAAGAAGAGGCAGGCGCCAATGATGGGATGAAAGAAAAAATCAAAGTCGCCCTCCGGCAATTGACCCCCACCGATCAGGACATTATCATCGCATTTTATTTCTACGACATGCCGCTCGAAGAATATGCGGAGAAAAAAAGGATTTCCCACGATGCGGCCAAACAGCGCATTTCGAGGGCAAGGACCCGATTAAAAGAAAAATTAAAAACAATAAACCGATGAACTGGGATACCGATATATTGATCAAATTAAAAAGGTACGCCGTCGGCGAACTTCAAGGAAAAGAACGGGATGAACTGGAAGCACTGTTATTGAAAAATGCAGATTTGCGGGAGGAATTGGAGATGACGAAAGCGTTGATCTCGGCAACAGAAGCGGCGGAAAAGGAACGCCTCATTAATTTGATCGAAAAAATAAATGCGGAAAAAATTGAGGAAAATATTCCAGAAAAAAATAAAGACAATATTGTTCCATTAAATCCAATGTATAAAAAGCTGGTGTGGGCGGCGGGCATTGCCGCCATCGCTGCCATTTGTTTTTGGTTATTTTTTCCTTTTAGTGACCCACTTGATAATTTTTCGCAAACCACTTATATCAAACCCGCCATCGTCGGTGCATCACTTAGAGGGGAGTCGCAGAACAAACTGTCCAATGCCCACCGGGAATACCTTTTAAATAATTTTTCAAAAAGCAATGAATTATTAAGTGGTATTGAACCGAGCGACAGCCTGTATTTATATTCCCTCCTTTTGCAGGGCCACAACCACTTCCGATCTGGAAATTTTGATGCGGCCATTTCCACCTTTGACCAATTAATTGCCCGTGCCGATCCCAAAGGCCCCTATTATAGACTCAACATCGACAATGCTGGCTGGACACGTATTTTGGCTATTTTTTCGAAATATAAAAAAGAGCAAGACCCTGATTTAAAAACGGAATTATTAAATGCAATAAATACATTTAAACAAAGGGCGGATGAATCGGATGTTTATTTTGAAAAAGCTGTTTTATTGGAAAAATTGTTGGCTGGAAATTAGCTTGCAGTATAAACAACAAAGGGAACACGGATGATGCAGGTGATACGGATATTCACGGATTTTTAAAATAGCTACCTGTAAATATTCGTATCACCTGCGTCATCCGTGTTCCCTTTGTTGTTTAAAATAAAAGAACAGTCCAACTGCTACTCCCATCACCAATATTGCGATCAACCATTTCTGCCAGACTGGCATGAACAGCGGCTCCACGCTGCCCACCACCGTAAACGCTGCCCAATAGCGAGGGTGTGCCCGGTCATTGTCGAGCGGATAATTGATATAATCCATTTTTGCTTGCTGTAGTGCCTTATCCTTGGACATTCCTTTTTTCAAATATTTATAAAAGTTGACCGAAATATCCATCGCAGGTTTTTCCTCCACACTCCACAGCGTAGTGACAATGCTCTGCGCCCCACTATATGCAAATGCCCGTGCGATGCTGATGGATCCTTCCCCTTTCCACACTGGCCCAGTGCCCGTCTCACAGGCGCTAAGGACGACCATGCTGGCTGGCATGGGATGGTTGTAGAGTTCGTGGACATAGAGCTTGAAACTACTGTCCACCATGTTGGAGAAAGCGATGTAGGAAAAATTGGGTTCGTCCACATTGGCCTTGGCATGGCCGGAAATATGGAGGATGTCTGCTTCGCCTGCATATTGGAGGAAATTGGCTTTGGTGGCCTCTCGGCCAAACCAGGGCATTCCTCCCACCATATTGACAACGGCTTCCGATTCCGGGATGCTAAAGACCAAAGGGTTCAGGGCGTTTTTATATCCAAAGTTGTCAGCGAACAACTCCTTTTCCGGTTCTTTATATTCAGGTGCAAAGGCCAATAACCCATTGCCTTTGTTCTTCTTTTTTCGATTGGTCATTTCGTGCAGCAGGGAGGCAGAGAAGGCGTAGCTGATACTCACACTGTCAATCAAATAGGAGTATTTTTTGAAGTTGCCAATTTCGGAGGCTGGAATATCCTTGGTTAGCAGTGCATCGAATGGGACATTCCATAATTCCCCATCGGGGACGATGATAAGGCGGTCGGCATTAGCCATTTCCAGTGCAGGTTTTATGAGGTGGTCGTATAATGCCATCGCTTTTCGAAGATATGCAGTGTCGTTTTGATAGAAGATGTCGTCTTTGATGGTGTTGGCCATATCCGTCCATGCCTGATTCCATTCCAATTTTTTTATTTGGATGTTTTCGAGTTTTGGGGAGATGACGAAGAGGAAGGCGGTGGTGTCTTGGATGAAGTATTGGAGGAGGGATTGGTTGGGGTGGATGGACATTAAGTATTCCTCTTCAATTTCAATATCCGGTTGATTAGTTAAGTCCAACCTTTGGGGCTGGAGACTTCTAAGCAATTTATTTCTTTGTAATTTAAGATTATTTATTTCCTTTTCAATTTCTGATTCGTCACTGCTTTTTATCTGCTCAAATTTCAAATTTTCTAACTTAGATAGCGCATCATTTATTTCATTATATCTTAATTTATAGTTGTCCAATGAATCAGAAGTTATGAGCAAGTAGGTATAAATCCCCTCTAAAAGATGATTTGACCGACTTTTGTCACTTATTAAAAACATATTATTATAATCACTCGTTTTTCTTGATTCATTAAACTGATAATACAGCATATTTAGTTTTTCACTATTTATCCATCTGTTTTTCCAGATTGAAATAGCATCAGACCCTTGCAATATGTATTCATTCTTTAACATAATATCAAGTTCTGTAGCTAAATCTAAACATAAATAAGCCTTTTCTTTATAGCCCCGGTTTTGTTTATGTTGATACAAGTAAGTAAAGCATTTAGAAAGGCCTCTAAATATCTCCAATAAGTTTGGCTCTAATTCTAATTGACTTATGGTTGGCAATGAATAAATATCACTTTCATCAAAACTCGGTAGAAATATTTTTATCGCAGCGTGAAAATCTTTAAGAGATTTTATGAAATTATTCGATTTTAAAAATAAATTAGCTCTATATATTAGAGCCAATGCTATGGGTCTTTTATCTAAAAAATTGTTTTTTTTTGCAATAGAAATTGCTTTTGAGTAATAGGATTCAGATTGGTCAAAATAGTCTTCCTCTTTATAATAATTTCCATAGTTAATATTTAACCAAAAAACATATTCATTTATTTCAACTTCTGAAAGATGTGAACTTTTCAATGTCTCTTCCAGCAGTTCATTGAAGAAAATTAATTGATCTAAATTATCAACTTTATAATATGCATCGGCCAAATTCATTAAGAGCAGGCATTTCGTGGTAAATTTTTCGGGATTCAGTTCAAGCCCTCTTTTTAATGTTTCAATTGCATGCTCAAATTCCCGCATATTCAAATACACCATTCCAAGATCATTCGAAGCGTCTGCCGCCGCATTGAGTTTTTCTTCTTTTTCACATAAAAACAACCTCCTTTTTTGATAATATTCAGCTCTTTCATAATCTCTTAACCTATTGTATGCATTTCCCAATTGCCCATATATAAAACGGCCTACAAGATAATCTTCTATGCCGAGCGTATCAACAAATACGGAGGCCGCTTTTTCATATTTCTCTATTACTGCCCTATGATTGTTTTTTTCTTTCCAAGCATAACCTGTGGCAGCATATGCCCATGCAACCGACTTAAATTCTTCATCAGTTATTGGATCCCTAAAACATATACTATTTGATGTTGCCTTTTCAAATGCTTCAATTGCTTCATTTACTTTTCCCATTTTTAGAAGTAATTCAGCTTTTTCTCTTTGGTATCTAATCAGGCTAATTAAATCATCTTGTTTAATAAAGCATTCAACTATTTTTTCTTCATGATGATTCAAGCTATCGTTTTGACCAGTTTCTAAAAACGACAATGCATTATTTTTGTGTTCTTGAATGAACATAAGATCACAAGTTGCCCAAATTTGATGTGATATAATCAGGGTGTAGAAGAATAAAATTAAAAATATAATCCGCATTATTTGAATTAGTTTAATTCACCCTTGTTTCTGAAATGATACAGGTATTCAATTTTCGGTTTTCTTAAATAACCTTAAGATATTTTTTCTAAAAATGACTCCAATTATAATTAATGCTAAAATGATTATTGGCCATCTTGGACATGGAGGTACACATGTATTACATTTTTTTTGACATACTTCTTCCTTTTGCCTCCACATTACTTTATGTTTTGGCCTATCTAAATTCAATGTATCATTTCTTACACAAACAAATTCACATTCAGTCTTATGCAAATAAACACATGACTCAATTTCCCTTTTTTGAATTGCTTGTAATCCATTTGAATTAGTGTTTGCCGTAAAGTTAAAATATACACAGTGATCATTTTCTGTTTCTTGGCTGGGTGATTTGGCTATTGAAAACCCTTCTATACAGAATTGTTTGTCAAAACCGGGAGAATATCCTCGGTTATTACATACAGTTGCATCACTTGTGCATCTTGCTGGATTCATATTGTAAGTAGGAGAACCTGAAATCTCCTTAAAACAATAATATTCGTTAGAGTGGTCTGTAATGTAAATACTGGCTGACTCTGCAGGGAATGGGCTGATATTGCAAATTCTTAAATTAAAGGAAATCTGAAATATGTCTCTATTGGGGCCGCACTTGCAAATGTCTATTACAGTTAGTTGATTTGGGTCTTCAGGATCACCAGTTTTTAATTGAATTGTATCTGCGTCATAATAATATAGAGTGCTTTTACCGACCCTTAAATTACCATTAATGTTACTTACATAATTTGATGTATACAAGCTATCCTCATTGTAATTTGAGGAAATGCAGGAGTCCAATGAGTTGGCAACGGATAAATCTGAAGTTGCTTGAATTATCATGAATGAATAATTCGTTCCTTCTGAAATATCAAAAGTTTTTAAAAAGTGAAACAAGCGTAATTCTTCAGCAGTATCAGTTCCTGCCACTTTGTCAATTCCTAATTCTATTGCTGGAATATCGTATATGAGTACTTCTTGATAATAGGGTTTTGTCATGTCAACTGTTGAATTTTCATATGTTGTAGTGGCAATCTGATGGTTAACCAAATTACCATCTGTAGTTATACCACCATAACTAGACCCATAAGATACGGTTGTGGTCTCCTCAAATATTTTTCTGGGATCACCATTATCATCTTCAAAATAAAACAAAAGCTTTCCTCCTTCAATTGGCCTATAAGCAACAATAGCTGATGACCAACTGGTATCGTGCAGAAAATGACTGTGATCAAGCCCAACTCTTCTGCAACCATTAGTATCTATATTGATTATTGGAGTAGGGTAGTCAATAAAATCTGTGTAAGTGATTGGATTTTGTGATGAAACTGATATTGTATTTGGAGTAGGAATAACTGGATTTGCTACAGGAGGAGGATCGTCGGTTTTTCTTTCATATAATAAAATTATAGGATTATAATTAAATGAATTTGGTTGACCTGGAGCATTTAAATAGGTATGTGTAAAAGAATACTGCGTAGTGGTTTGTGGCGGTATCCAAGTGTTACTTCGTAAGTAATTTCCATCCCCGAAAACAATAAATGCTCTAAAATGAGCAGGATATGGAGAATTAGTTTTGTTAGAAATTGCAGGAAGATCGGATATATTAATAGTTACATTATTTTGGTTTTGAACTGCGTTTACAGTCTGAGCTTTCAATTGAGGTGCATTAAAAGCACATAAACCAATATAAATGGAGAAAAGGCAGTAAGTGTAAATTCTCATGATTTTCGATTTAAAGAAGGTATTCAGAACTTAGTTCATCTTCATTGGATTATTTGTTCAAATCAAACAAAATATGTTTTTCCCATTTCAAACCGTAAAAATCGTTCAAAAATTCCCCCATATAAAAAACAACGAAAGAAGCCTCCAAACCTCTTCCGTCATTCTCCCTCAAAAAGGACTATCAATCCCGAAGTGAATTCGGAACAAGATCTGACGAACTAAAAACTACCGAACTACCTACCCCCCATTCACCACCGCCAATTTATCATCCCCACTCACCGCCATACGGGTAATCGAAGTAATTCCAATATTTTTCAAATCCGCCATTTCCACCCAGTCTTTGTCTTTCACGGGATGAAATTTGTACAAGCGGCTGCCCCGTCCCATGAGGATGGTGCCGTCAGAGAGGATGGCGAAGTCTTCACTACCGGGCAGGGTGCGGATGATTTCCTGGGTGGCAAGTGTTGCTTTGTTCATAGCTTTGAGCATCCAGTTGCCATCGGTGATTTTGTGGACGAAGACGAGGCGGCCATTGGGCGAAGTGCCAAAGCAGCGGCCCACATCGGGAGCAAGGTGGCGGGACGATTCGTCACGGGTATCGGCGACGGAGAGGTAATTGGTGGTGGCCACGTTGTACAATGCGACATTAAAACGGTCGAGCCAGTGATAATAGCCCACGCCACGGAGATAGCGCAGAGAGGCCCTGCCCTTGTCGCCCCGGTCGAGGGGGTATTGCCAGAGGCGCTGGGAGCGCTCTTCGTCCATTTCGACCCGCACGACGGAGAAGTAGAGGTTGCCGGGCGTAGGTTTAGGCGAGTACTCCGACTCTGGGGTTTTGGTCATGCGGAGTTTTGTTTTTTTCTCCAAATCCAAAAGGTAAATATCGGTCTGGTTGTCGGCGGGTGTTTTGACGGTCAGGAGCAGTTCCGTATTGTTGAGGAAATAAGGTTGGTTATTATAACCCCGACCGTTGAAAGCCGTGAGGTGCCTGGGGTTTTTGAACAAAAGGATGGAGTCTGCTTTTTCGATGTTGAACAAATAGACGTTGCTGATAGGCAAGTCTTGAGCTGAGGATATTTGGAAAGCGGAAAATGTCGCAAGAATCAGGATCAGAATCTTATTCATATCTCAATAGGTCTGGAAACAAGCAAAAAATAAAACCGAACCATCGAACTTGAAGCCCACTTTTTACTTTATACTCCCGATGACAATGCAGGATTTCACTTTGTTCAATTTTGCTTTTTGCTTTAATCCATTGTCGTTTGTTGTAGAATGTACAAAGTAATAGATTTTATTCCGAAGTTTGAAAATATCCTTGATAGCTTTGGATTTTGGTTCAGGGTTTTTGGTTAAAAACCATTGAGCCTTAAGCCAAAAACCCTGAACCAAAAACTACAAACCATAACTTTCATCCAATGAAAAAGTCATTACTCACTTTCGGGATGTTTGCGATTTGCATCTCCCTTTTTGCCCAACCGGATTTTGGTTTAGAAACTTTTGCCACTGGCTTTAGCCGACTGGTGGACATCACCAACTGCGGTGACGACCGCCTGTTCGTTGTGGAGAAGGATGGCCGTATCCGCATCATCGAAGCGGACGGCACGGTGCTTTCCACCCCATTTCTCGATATTGACCCAAGGGTCAAATCCGGGGGCGAGCTGGGCTTGCTTGGGTTGGCATTTCATCCCGATTATTTAGAAAACGGTTATTTCTATGTGTATTATACTGATAATGGAGAAGATACGCAGGTGTCCAGGTTTTCTGTATCAGATGTAGACCCGAATTTGGCCGACCCTGATAGTGAGTTGAAAATGCTGGATGCGAACCAGCCGTATAGCAACCACAACGGAGGGTGCATGAAATTTGGCCCCGATGGCTACCTCTATATTTCCTTGGGCGATGGGGGGTCGGGGGGCGACCCACAAGGCTTCGGCCAGAACCGCCTCTCTTTTTTGGGCAAAATGCTCCGCATTGACGTTGACAATGGGGAGCCGTATACCATCCCATCTGATAATCCATTTGCCGATGATGATTTCACCTTGGATGAAATATGGGCGCTTGGCCTTCGCAATGTCTGGCGGTTCAGCTTCGATGCCGTGACGGGCGACATGTGGCTGGGCGACGTGGGGCAAAGCTCATGGGAAGAAATTGACTTCCAGCCAGCCAGCAGCACGGGCGGCGAAAACTATGGCTGGCGCTGCTATGAGGGCAATGCCGATTTTGAAATTGATAATGACTGCGAACCCAAGAGTTCCATGACCTTCCCTGTTTTTGAATATGAAAACACCCAGTTTGGCGACTGTTCGGTTACGGGCGGTTTCGTGTATCGGGGCTGTGAATTGAAAGGTCTGTATGGCCACTATATTTTTGGAGATTATTGCTCCGGGCAATTTTGGAGTATTACCCCCGATGGAGCCGAATGGAATGCAGTGGAAATTGGAGACTTGAATGTATCATGTAGTTCTTTTGGGGAAGACGCTAAAGGTGAGTTGTATGTCGTTGACCATCCATTTAATGCGAGCAGTACCGTTTTCAAGATTGTTTCATCTTCTGGTATGCTCAAAGGCACAGATGAAACGGTGACAGGAGCCTCTGATGGTACTATTACCTACACCATTCCAATCGATCAAATAGTACAGGCAGAATGGAACGATGGGAGTACGGATATAGAAAGGAATGGCCTTGCCCCTGGTGTGTATTCCGTTGAAGTGACGACTTCAAATGGTTGTGTCTTCAATGAAGAAATTGAGATAAGGGAAGGTACCGTTGCCATTTATGAACAAATGGGCCTCCTCTTGGCCACCATCACCCCCAACCCCTTTGAAGGTGCTTTTAAGCTTCAACTTAATGCACCTATTCCATTGGATGTAGAAGTTATTATTTCAAACGCAAACGGTAAATCCATCCAAACCGAAACGCTTACAATAAAAGGCTTTTTTGAAAAAACATACCGCTTGCAAGATGCCCCTCCTGGCATTTATTATTTCACCTTAAAAAATGAGAAAGGAGAGTGGAGCGAGCAGGTGGTTAAAAAATAATGAGGAATGAAAAATGTAGAATGTAAAATGAAGAATGGCTATTAGCAATAAGTCACCATTTAATATTTTTCATTCTGCATTCTGCATTTTTCATTATTTAAGTCTCGCCAAAACATAGTTCCAAAGTTTATCGAACGGTATGATTTCCAATTCTTGGATAATGCCCCTGTACATGAACGGTGTTTCCGTCAAGCGGTTATAGTATTTTTCTGTGCTTGAAAGGCTCTTGGTGTCGTAATTGGCTTTGGCCAATTGCTGCAACAGTCGAATGAAGTAGACCATCCTATACTGACCTTCTTTGGTGAGTTGCTTGGTGGCATATCCCCTTAGCCGCTCCACCCTATCGGTGGCTTGTTGGTAATGGCCTTTTTCCAATAAATAGAGGAACTGGGCAATGACCAGATGGACGGTGAATGTCCGAAGGTGTTTTGGATAAATAAGCGGATTGTTGAGGAAACTCGTCAGCCGGAAAGTACGGCCAGCTTGTGCCCGCAACACGGCAATTTTATCAGACTGGCTTTCGAGGAAGTAGTTGAGATAGGTCTCATAAATCTTCCATTTTTCGTGCAGCTGATGGCCGAGGTTCTTGAACTTGGAATGGCTTTTTGCCCGGTTGAAGATGGCCATAGCATTGATATAGTTATCGGTGTGGAATGCCAGTAATAGGTAGTATTCCAAAAATCGGAACCACAACTTACTGCCCTCTGGGAACGTCCGTAGACTCTTTTCTACATTCACCCTGCCGTTTTTGAAATCCCGCACGTGTAAATAGGCGGTCATCTTTTTTAGGTGGAAGGTAGCCAACTTGTCTTCCTGATAATAATTGGGGTTGTCTTCGATGTATTTTTCTGCTTGGTTGCAAACTTCCAACATTGCGACATAATCCTGCTGCATTTCATAACGGTAGGCCCACACCAGGTACATATTGTAGTTGATGACCGGCGATTCATGGTTTTCTGACAAACTGACCAACGCATCGCAATATCCCAATAATTGGTCTTTCAACTCTTCGACCTCCGTAGTGGGCTTGCGGTATTTGATCAATACCCGTTGAAACAATTCTTCTGAACGCATTTCGGCATCAAGAATAGGGGAGTATTCTTTGAGGTACTCGTCGTATAATTCGTATGACTTATCATCGCCCGCTTCAGCAGCATACCCACGTAGGATGCGGCAACAATTGACAATCACATCGGCAAATTTGAATTTCAGGGAGGTGGTCAAAATGGATTTGGCGAGGTCTTGCGCACTGAGATGGGCGTTGTTGGAGATGAGGATTTTCACCAGCGTCCATTCTTTGTTGCAGGTAAAGTAAGCCCTGTCGTAATTGGAAGCACTGGGCAGGTTAACATCTATGAAAAACAAGGTGTTGAACAACCGTTTGCGGAAACGGGACTTCAACTGTCGATATTTGTCGTGGGTTGGGCTACAGCCATATAGTAGGGTAGCTGCGTCCCGGTCGTTCCTAAATTTTCCAGCGCTCAAAGCTTCGTAAAAATCAGCAAATTTGCTGCTGGTGTTGTCCAGTGTGGCGCTGTCAAAAATCTCGATTTTTTTAACTTTTTTCTTGGTGACGATTTTTGAAATCTCGATCAGATTTTTCATGGCTTGCGTTGTTTGTTCGCAGTGTCAAATGCGGGGGGAGGGATTTACAGTAAGGTGCAGCGAACAGCGCTACAGAAACCTGTAAACAAGAACATTTACACTACCGATAGGTAATGAGATAATATAGCCAGGAAAAATGTTTGGTGTGCCTCTCTAAATTATCTCGGAATTGATGCGTTTTGAACTATAGCCTTTTGCAAAGACTATTCCCATTTTGGCAAATTTGCCTGTCACAGATTGGGATTTTTGCAAATGCCTGGGCTGTTTAAATAAAAATGCGGGCATGACGGAAACCATCATGCCCTTGAAAAAACTCACCCTGCACAAGGCTGGATGAGAAAAAAAAAGTTGCTCTTTGAAATCCTTTTTAGGGATTTGGAAAATTTTAATCTACCCAGTCCCGGAGGGACGGCATGTTATAGCGAGGGATGTGAATCCCTTGAAACTATTGCAATGATGCACGTTTCCGAGGGATTCACATCCCTCGCTATAACATGCCGTCCCTCCGGGACTGGGTAGATTATTTTTTGCCAATTCCCTTACCTTACCACCACCAATTTTTTCACATCTACTGTTTCATCTGCCTTTAGCTGGAGTAGGTACATCCCCTTAGCAAAAGTAGGTAATTTAATCCGATGCATTCCTGCCCACATTTCACCTAAATCATTGTTTTCCAACAATTTGCCTTGAAGGTCGAATAACTTCCACTGCACGTTTTTATTTTTTTCCAAATTAAATGAAATCCATGCCTCACCAGCAGTAGGGTTGGGGGAAATGAACCAATCAAGCCCTTTAGCGACTGCCTCTTCATCAGCCGTGACGGCTTCGGGCGGAGCGACAGGTTGGTCGGTATAAAGGCGGTATTCACCAGGCGTAAAAGTTACTGGTTCGTTCACATTGGTCACGTTCAAGGTTTCTCCAGAAAAATACTCATACCACGTGCCAGTGTGTTGAAACTTAGGGTCGAACGTTTGGTTGACAACGTGGAAATTTCCCAAAACTGCCACGTTCATAGAGGAATGGTTCAAGTGGATGGTTTTCCAATATTGATCCACGTCTATGTTGAAATTGCTTGTTTGGAATACCTCATAATTATTCTTCAGATGCAACAATGACCGGATGACATTATAAACATCCACCCTATCAGGGTCAGTGGTATAGTCCCACGGAACGGGTTTTGGCGACAATTTACAATGCCAATCGTCGGGGTCAATCGTTACGCCATCTTCACAGGTGTGCAAGGAATAATCATAGCCGAGTTCCCCGAATTGCCATAGCAGTTTTGGGCCAGGTATAGTATAGAAAAAGGCATTGGCCAGTTCTGTTCGGTCCAAAGCTGTGGATAAATCTTTCACGTTATAATTGCCATTGGAATTGCCATATTGGACATTTTTATACATCATGCGTTCCTCGTCGTGGCTTTCTATATAGGTTACCAAATGAGGATCGTTCCAACCCCATGTTTTATATGAAGCATCTTTTAAGTTGGATTGATACCCCATTGCTGCTTCCAGATATTGATTGTGGATGCCTGCGCCGCCCCAAGACATTAATCCATAATCGGATAGCTCTCTGCGCTCGGAGTTATCAACAAAATGCTCCATCGTCCAGTAGGCACCCGGACTGATTTGCCAAATGTAATCGGCATAATCTTTCAGTAGCTCAACCCTGACTGGATCATAACCCCAAGCTGCATTTCCCGATTTTTGGGTAAAACCCCAAGCGAGATCGAACCGGAAACCATCTACTTTATATTCCTCCAACCAATGTTTTAGGGTCTTTTTGACGTATGCCTGCGTACCAGGATAGGTGTGGTCGAAATCATAGAAAACACTGAATTCATGCGGAGCCTGCACATTCATCCAAGGGTTGTCAGGAGCAGGCCGGAAGTTTGCCTCGTCCCAAAACAGCTTGGCAAAAGGGTTGTTTTCATGAGCATGATTGAATACCACATCCAATATCACCGCTATTCCCCTTGCATGACAGGCATCGACCAATGCTTTCAAAGCATTTGGGGTGCCATAGGACTTTTCCAAGGCATAATGATAAACAGGGTCGTAACCCCAACCTGTTGAACTGGATTCCGAAACGGGCATCAATTCGATAGCAGTGATGCCCAATTCCACGAAATAGTCGAGCATATTTGTAATGCCTCCATATTCATTGGCCAAAAAATCCCTTACCAGCAATTCGTATATCACCAAATTGGTCTTTTCCGGCCTTTCGAAATCAGTTACCTGCCACGTATACGCTGGTGTACCAGGTTGTAGGAGTGAAACAATGCCGTCTGTTTTTCCAAAAGGGTAGGGGTGCATATTGGGGAAAACTTCTGGAGAAATTCCTGAATCATTGAAAGGATCTAAAACAAGATTACTATAGGGGTCGCCAATGCGGATGGTACCATCTACCAAGTACTGAAACGCGTAAGTTTCTCCGGGAGTCAGGCCACTGATGCTTATCCACCAGAACATACCGTCCGGTGTTTTGCTCATTTGATATTCAGTGTCCACCATCCAGTCATTGAAGTCGCCGATCAGGAAAACGTTCTGTTTGCTTGGTGCTTCCAAAACGAACGTGACTTCACTGTCGCTGAGGTAGTTGATACCAGTTTCAACGCCATTGGGTAGCGGGGCAACCGGGCTGTCATCTACTGCCACATAAGTAAAGGAAGTTGACTTCGTTTCCATACTATTGTCGGCACGCAGTTCCACCTCATGTGTCCCAATTGTAGTGACGTTGATTTCAAATTCGATAGAAGTGCCCGTAGTGCTTGCGAGCAGATTCCCATCATGGTACAGAGAGAGGTCTGCTGTTTGGTTGGAAGCACCTTCTACTAAAATTGTTTCGCCGATAGCCGAAATGACAGAGGGGGTAGAAGGCTTTACAAACCCAATGTTAAAAACACTATTATCCTGTGAAATATCATGAAAAATATCAGTACCACCAGTATCCTTGCCCGTTAGCGAGCCATCGGCATTGCGGAACACAAAGGCCAGTTTTTCAATAGCCTCTGTTGGATCTGTTACATCGTAACGCTGCCGGATGGTTGGCGATATTACCCATTTATATACATTAGGCTGCCCAGCTACCGGCTTCATTTTCCAGTCGTCGTTGGCCTGTCCCCATGTTGTAAAGACATATTTCCAATCAGAAGAATTGTTGCTGTTTTCGGTAATGAGCCCGGTGTGGAAATAGACATCGCAATTGCAGTTGGCCAGTCCGCCCGAGCCTTGGGTGGCATCGAAAAAGACGGTGACGGCCTCGTTGTCTGTTGGGAAGGTTGGTTCTGTCCAGACGATTTGGGAGAAAAGAGTGCTTTGAAAAAAGAAAAAAGGAAGTAGCAGCAGTGGTCGAAGTGATCGCATGGATTTTGTTTTTTTTATGCGAATCGGTGGTTGAAAAAACAAATCTTAATATTATCATCTACTCCACGGAAACCGATGTTTTGCATGTCAGCTACCGTGGGGTAAGCGGTAAAAAAATGGATAAAACCCAATCCTCTGATTCGCAATCTTTTGTATAAAGCATGAGCTACAAAGGTAATGGTAAAGCTGCTTTTGAATACGGCAGATGCCGACATATTTTAGTGGTATAAAATGGACAGGACAACTTTTGGTGTTGATTGTCAATGGTTTATAAAAAATGTAAAAGAATGGCAGAAAGTAAATATATATGGGGAAATGACCGAAAATTCAACTTGCTTGGCTCTCCAATTTCTCAGTTCATTAAAAACCAGTATGATGTTGGTTTTGCCAATAAGTTATCACCGTTTCCTTTTCTTCTCCCTCTTCAACAGATCTTTGAGCGAATCAAATTCTTTCTTGTAAATAAACTTGCCTCCATATTGGACTCGCCGTCCGCCGGAAATATCTGGGTCGGTTGTACTATAAGCTTTGAAGGTGAGGCGTCGATCTTTGGTCAGTATCCATTCCAAATCGAACTCCCCGGCCCACTGGCCACTGTTGATCGTGGATATGCCACTGTTGGTGACCCCGTATTCCGTACCGAGGTTGACGGCTATTTTGTCACTGAGAATGAGCCTTACCCGGCCACCGACTTCGCTGCTTGTATTTAGGTCAGTGGCGTCGATATCTTGTGAAGTGAATCGGTTGACCGATAGTTTGACATCTATTCCTTTGATTAAACCTTCTCCTGTAAAGAAGTTTGAGAACCATTGAGTAACAAAAATGGACAATTGGTTGGAGACCATCTCGCTCAACGTATTGAACCCCACGTCGCCGGCCTGAATGGTCGAACCCGAAGGCAGGAACTGCCCCAAAACCAACAGGCCAAATACCTGCCGGTTCAGCTCGTTCTCATCACTACGTATGGCCCGTAACTTATTTTCCGCAAAACTTTTCAATTCGCTGTCTATATCGGGAAACGAGATGTCAAATTTGATATCAGGGGTCAATAACTTACCGGAAAGGTTCATGGATAGTAATACCGGGGTAGTGTTTCTGGCCAAATCCTGCGTTGCTGAGGAGGCAACCGAAATGTATTCTTGAATCAAACTATAAACAGAAGCACTTACACCACTATACAAGGCATCTATATCTATATCTGCATTGTATGGGTCGCCCGTCCAACTGACTGTTCCCCCAGGGGCCACTACAAATGGTTTGTTGACACCAAAGTTCATTAGAGTAAATAGGTAATCGCCCCTTGTAACGGTAATATCTCCAAACATGGTGAACCCCCCTTCTCTCGTTATATAGACGGACACTTCCCCTTCCCCCGTTCCACTCAGAACATCACCCCAAGCTTTGTCAAAAATAATTTCCATAACGGCGTCCGAGGTAATCTCCAAATGGTAATCCATATTCAGACCCCTCAGTTCTTCGACTTGGGGATCTTCATTGACCAAGTCTTCCTTCTTCCTGTCTTCTTCTGTAAATCGAATAAAACGGTTGTCGGAACTGATGGTGCTACTGGTCAATGGTAAGAACATATGGGTGCCCGGCATTGATCGCCCCCAGACTTCCAAATAGGGTTGTTTGAAAGTCCCTGTGAAGCGGGCCCTGCCCGTGCCGAATGCCGTGCCGTAAAACACTTCATTGTCAAACTCTGTGGTTTCAAGGCCAAGGAAAGGTTGGTCTCGCTCGGTAGAGATGGTCAGGTCGAGCCCAAAATCCCGGAGGTGGTCGTGCGTCAAACCACCATTCAGAAAAGCTCTGTTGTTGAAACGGTCAAGTACAAAATTGCCCGTTGCATCGATAGCCCGGCTGGTAAGGATTACTTCTCCCTCGGGAACACGATAGGTTGTTTGAAGTGGTTTTATTTTAAACGAAATATCTTTTACCGTTGCCCTGCCATCCAGCTCTGGCCTGTCGAAAGGCCCGTAAATGTGAATATCCTCTCCGCTCAAAGAACCAACAGGGTTGAGGACTTCTGGCACGAAATACCGGATGATCTTCACTGGAATTTTTTCCAGATCCACTTCAAAGTCAAACTGATTTTTTCCTAAATTATTCCGAACAGTGGCAGCAGTAGGATCATAAGAGGGCAGGTTGACGTAGCCTTTCATGTTGACTTTGGTTGTATCGCCGATAATGGATATTCCCGCATCTACTTGGTCTTTGATGCTATTGGCCCGGGCGTTGAGTTGGAGCAGTCCATAATTATCTCCGTTGACGGTTAAATCATTGATTTGTAGAAAACTGGAAAGGCCTTCCAATTTGAACACATTCTTGGCCTGAACGTCCACATTGGCGACTCCTTCTAAGGTATGTTTCTTGATGTTCCTGATGAAATCAATCGTTTCTAACGGGACATTGCGAACCTGAAGTTCCAACCCTTCGCTTTGGAAGCTCTTGAGGATGATGTTTTGCGACCCATTGTGCAATTTGAAATTTTTTGTTTCCACCTGGCCTTCGCCTATCCTGATAAAGTTGGAAGTATCAATATTCCATGTCTGGTTCAGAATGACCAGATCGGAAGGTTTGAAGCTGACACGCCAGGCTTGGTCTTCTTCTAAAGACAATACACCATTGATATTGATATTGTCAAGTATTTTGAAAAAATTGGAAGAAATGACCAAAAATTCGAGGGTGTCGCTGTAAATGGTTCCGATGAGCGAGATGGGTGAAAGCTTTCTGTTTTCACTCAATCCGGTTTCCACCACCCCAATCTGAATACTACCCTCATTGCGATTTAATTTGGAACGGACGTACACATCGTCGAAAGACACATTTTCATAGCTCCAGTTAGGGATTTCCATTTCTACGGCCAGTTTGCTATGGTTACCGTTGTAGGAACCCGTTATTCTCGTTTCATCAAAGCCATTTATTTTTTCATCAAAAAAATTAACGAGGTTTTGCAATTCGAACAACTCGACAATGAAATCGAACTGCATGGTGTCCATTACTGGGGCGTTGAGTTTGAGTTTAAATTTTTCCGCAAACCGAGGATAGTTTTCTTGAAGGAAGCCCACAAAAGTGTTTGGTATCTTTTCAATATCAAAACGGCCGCTGATATCCACGTTGCCGAGATTGGAATTGACCTGAAAGTGCTTTTCACCCAATTCAGACAAAGTCGACGTAACGATTGCTTTATTGAGGTAAAGCGTATCGGTTCTATTTTTAACTACTTGAAAATCAGTCACCTCTGCGTCACCAACAACGTCCGACAGGCGTCTGCCTTTTAGCTGTAATGAAGCCTTCCCGCTGAACTGTAAATCTTTTTCCGAAAGATTGAGTTTTTTCAGTGCCAACCGTTTTATGTCTGTCTTAAAATCAAATTCGGGGATACTATCTGTAAAATTGACTTCTCCACCGAAGGTTAGATTGACATTTTTATCTTCGATGCGGAGATCGCCGTTAAAGAGGTTTTTTTTCAGTTCGCCATCCAATTGCACATTGGTGTACATATAATTTTTGAAAACAAGGCTGTCGATCTTTCCGTTAAGTTTGGCTTCTGCCGTATTGATCGTAAGACCAACACCCTCCTTGACCGAAGTGCTAAAGGTTATTTTACCAAAATCCTTATTGTCAGACCAAACGCCTAGATCAAAATCATGGAGTCGCAAATCTCCTGAGTATTGAGCATTTTCACGGCCTCCTTGCAATTTCATATTCGTGTCCATGCTCGCCGAACCGATGTCGGTTTTCAAAAACCCGTTGGCTACAAAGTCCACAAAGAACCCGTCAAAATTTCCGCTAAAATCAAGGTTGCCCAATCGGTCGAAATTGGCAGGTGGAGTAAAGCCGGGGATTAGTTTCCGCAAGGTCTTTACTTGGGTCTGCATGCGGTCGAGTTCGAGGTGAAGGTACTGTTCGTCTTTTACCGCCAAGTTGTACGTACTGAAATTACCTTCTATTAAAACCCCTCCCGCAAGGTTTATTTTCAAATCTCTGCCGTCGAGTCGGTTCACTGGCCCTTTGACCCGGCCAGTGATATTGACTTCTTCATGCATGTTTTCTTTAAAAAACGGGTTGTTTTCAAGAGCGGGAGCGAAGGTCACAATGTCTTTCAGAGAAACATATGCCTCGTCACTAAACCGCAAATCCATCTTCACATCATCGGGGAATGTTTCCCAGTCGTAATAGGTGTCGTACCGAAAAAGCAAGGTGTCACCAAGAACGGTGTGTGGCGTACGAAGTTCCATTCCAAACAGGGATAGGCCGTGGCAGTTGAGTGTGGCAGCGTCAGCGGAAATGTTTTCTAAAATAAACCCATTGCGTTCCCGTAGGGAGGAAGACTCTATGTTTCCCTGAAATTCCAATTCGTTGTTGAATTCAAAATCCTTGAAATGGAAATTGATGTCGAAAACATCGAGGTGGTTGAAGTTTAGCGTACCTGGGTCGGTCAGCTTCACAGGTTCTTTTCGGCGATTTGAAAACTGGAACGTACCGCCGCTGAGAGCGAAGTCTTTTATTAAGACCTTCATAGTATCGGGTACTGTTGGTGGATCTGTGCCAGACACCAATTGTGTTGGCGGTTGTTTCTCTGGCAATGGTCGGCGTTCGTACTGGTCGAGTAGAATATTCGGACCATATATGTTCAATGATTCCAATTCAATGTTTTTACTGATTAGGTCAAATTTATTTAGAAAGGCTTCTAGCCGTTCCACGTCCACGTTGATCGTCTCCCCTTTCACAGCATCGGGCGTCAGGAAATGCACATTGGTCAAAAGCAGGTGTTGTAACTTTAAAATGAAAGGGCTTGCCTCCTCCTTATTCTTTTTGTCTTCTTTTGGGGTGAAATAATCCACCAGAAACTGGTAATTTTTGAATTCTTTTCCTTCTTCCTGGCTAATGGTAACCTTTGCCTCGTTGAGTGTCAGTGATTCGATTTCCAGTTCTTGGTTCAACAATCGGTAAAGCCCTGTATGATCCACATCAAGCAGCCCGGCATATAGCAGCGTATCACCTTGGAGGTCTTCGATGTAGAATTTCTCCAACCTTATTTCGTAGAAAATATTCAGTTTTAAACGTTCCAATGAAACCTCGGTGCCCATCTCTTTGGACAGGAACTGCGTCAGCTCTTTGGCTGCATAATTCTGAACTTGCGGTATCTGGAAAAGGAGAATGGGCAGGAAAATAACCACCAATAAAAAATACAGCAGCCACCGCACCCAACGGAACTTTCCGCCACGTTTCTTCTTCGGTTCCGTCGCATTGGCCGGACTATCGTTATTTCCCAATGTATTTTTTACCATTTGATGGGTCGGTCGCTGATCCACCGCAAAGATGCAGTGTTCTTTCCTTTTACCGCTTTTCAGGGGAGAGAAAGAAAAAAAATGAAACTTTTTCTTCTTTCTCTCCCCATGCCGAATAGCTGCCTTTTAGGTATAAGAACCCGAAGGTAAAGCACTTTAGTTGGTCGGTAAAATGGTTTTAACGAAAGTTTAGGGTTTGGAACTTGATACTTTACCAAAGAACCATATAAAAAAAGCCACTCAATTAAATGAGTGGCTTTTTCACTTTATTCTAAAATCAAGAAAACTGTAACTTCCTTATTCGATAACGAGCCTTTTAGTCTGGGTTGGTTGGCCATCAGCTTTTAGTACTATCATGTAAATGCCAGAAGCAAGCCTTGCATTTTCAAATTGGTAAGTGAACTGCCCTTGGGCAATTTCCTGTTCCATTACCTGTTGGCCATGTATGTTCATAATGGATATTTTACCCGTTTCAAAATGATCAGGAATATCCACCGTGAACGACCCATCTGAAGGGTTAGGATATACAGTAACCTGGTGTACAGCACCTTGCAAGCCGTGCTTGGGTAGTTCAACAAAAGGATTGGAATTTTCAGAGAGTTGTTGATTCCCTGCTCCAAGCATACTGTTCATCCCCGTATTAGGTTGAGCGATCAGCATGCCCGAGCCTGGACAATCATTCAGAATTTCCTGCTCACTGTTACAACCTACAGCATTGAAGAATATTACTACAACACCTGACACGCCACCATTATCAAGGAGGTCGAAAATGGCACAACATTCATCCAATGAGAAATTATAATACATCAAATAGCTACCACCAACAGCGGCCAATGACTCGAATCCGGTCAACGATGTTAGCGAACTGTTGAAAAAGATAGTTACAGCCCCACCTACATCAGATAAGTTGTCAAGCCCAGATAAATCAGCAAGTCCGCTATATTGAATAGTCAGGTTGCCGGTAATCTCGACGAGATTCATCAAGCCCAACAAGTCAGTGACGCTACTACCAGAAATGGTCACATTGCCATCTATGACAGTATAACAGGATAGCCAATCGTCAATATCCGATTGTGAATTGAACAGGACATTTCCGGTATAAGTTGCTGCAGCTCCATCGTCAATAACACCGTTACAGTCGTCATCTATACCATTACAAACTTCTATTGCGCCTGGGTGGATTTCTGAATCATTATCGTCACAATCGCCACCTTGATCAACATAATCAGGCCCAGGTGACTGGCAGTTGCTGGTAGGAGTACCAGTTCCATAACCATCTCCATCGTTATCGAGATACCAATCAAATACGGGCAAATCCTCGTCAATTATGTTATCGCAATCATTGTCCAATCCATCACAAATTTCAGTTGCGCCTGGGTTTATAGATCCATCATTATCATCGCAATCAGTGTCATCGGCAACGAAGCCTGCTGGTGCAGAACATGCCATAGTAGTGACATTGGGATCACCAAATCCATCCGAATCGGAGTCAGCATAAAAAGTAGATTGGACACCTTCATCAATTTCGCTATCACAATCATTATCCAATCCATCGCACAATTCAGGAGCACCAGGGTAAACAGTGTTGTCGGTATCATCACAGTCCGTATCGTCAGTTACATAACCAGCGGGCACAGTACATGCCATAGTCGTTGAGCTTGGATCTCCGTAAGTGTCCGAATCAGTGTCAGCATAAAAGGTGGACTGGACGCCCTCGTCAATTAGGTTATCACAATCATTGTCTATTCCGTCGCAAAGTTCAGTCGCACCAGGGTGTACGGTTCCGTCTGTATCATCGCAATCCGTATTGTCTGCTACATACCCAGCAGGTGCTGTACATGCCATAGTCGTTGCGTTTGGATCTCCATAAGTATCCGAGTCAGTGTCAGCATAAAAGGTGGATTGGGCGCCCTCGTCAATTAAGTTGTCACAATCATTATCTATTCCATCGCACAGTTCAGGAGCACCTGGGTATATAGTGTTGTCTGTATCATCACAGTCCGTATTGTCAAAAACGTATCCAGCTGGAGGGAAGCATGCAACAACGGAAACATTGGGGTCACCATAAGTGTCCAAATCGGAGTCAAAATAGAAAGGTGTTGAGCCATCTTCATCCACTTCACCGTCGCAGTCGTTATCCTTTCCGTCACATAATTCTGGAGCACCTGGGTACACCAAAGCATCGTTATCATTGCAATCGGTATTATCAGCTACGAACCCAGCGGGAGGATTACATGCCATGGTAGTGACGTTAGGGTCACCGAAGTTATCTGCGTCGGTGTCTGCATAAAACGTGTTCATCCCACCTTCGTCCACGGTTCCATCGCAGTCGTTATCCTTTCCGTCACAAATCTCAAGAGCACCTGGATAGACAGTGTCGTCAGAATCATCACAGTCGGTATCGTCGGAAACGAATCCAGGGGGTTGAGTGCATGCCATGATCGTAATATTTGCATTTCCATACGTATCGTTGTCAGCATCTGCGTAGTAAGTTGATTGAACACCTTCGTCAATGTTTCCGTCGCAGTTGTCATCAATGCCGTTGCAGACCTCAGTTGCACCGGGGTTGACACTGCTGTCGGTGTCATCACAGTCGGTGTTATCAGTGACGAATCCCGCAGGTGGGGAACATGCCACTACCGAGTTTGTCGGGTCGCCGTAAGTGTCCGAGTCGGTGTCGGCGTAATATGTAATATTCGCTCCGTTTTCATCCACCATGCCGTCACAGTCGTCGTCGATTCCGTTGCAGACCTCCGTTGCACCCGGGTTTACATTTGCGTTGGTGTCGTCGCAGTCTGTGTTGTCGGCAACGAACCCTGCCGGGGCGGTGCAAGCCATCGTAGAGTTGGCAGGGTCGCCATATGTGTCCGAGTCGGTGTCGGCGTAGTATGTATTTGACCCATTCTCGTCGATGTTTCCGTCACAGTCGTCGTCGATCCCGTTGCAGACCTCCGTTGCTCCTGGGTTTACGTTAGCGTTGGTGTCGTCGCAGTCTGTGTTGTCGGCAACGAACCCTGCCGGGGCGGTGCAAGCCATCGTAGAGTTGGCAGGGTCTCCATATGTGTCCGAGTCGGTGTCGGCGTAGAAAGTGGAGAGCACGCCCTCGTCGACGTTACCATCACAGTTGTCGTCGATCCCGTTGCAGACCTCCGTTGCTCCCGGGTTTACGTTAGCGTTGGTGTCGTCGCAGTCTGTATTGTCGGCAACAAACCCTGCTGGCGGAGAACAAGCCATCGTAGAGTTGGCAGGGTCTCCATATGTGTCCGAGTCGGTGTCGGCGTAGTATGTATTTGATCCATTCTCGTCGATGTTTCCGTCACAGTCGTCGTCGATCCCGTTGCAGACCTCCGTTGCACCCGGGTTCACGTTAGCGTTGGTGTCGTCGCAGTCTGTGTTGTCGGCAACGAACCCAGCAGGTGCGGTGCAAGCCATCGTAGAGTTGGCAGGGTCTCCATATGTGTCCGAGTCGGTGTCGGCGTAGTATGTATTTGATCCATTCTCGTCGATGTTCCCGTCGCAGTTGTCGTCGATCCCGTTGCAGATCTCTGTTGCGCCCGGGTTCACGTTAGCATTGGTGTCGTCGCAGTCGGTGTTGTCGGCGACGAACCCAGCAGGTGCGGTGCAAGCCATCGTAGAGTTGGCAGGGTCGCCATACGTGTCCGAGTCGGTGTCGGCGTAGAAAGTGGAGAGCACGCCCTCGTCGATGTTTCCGTCACAGTTGTCGTCGATCCCGTTGCAGACCTCAGTTGCTCCTGGGTTCACGTTAACGTCGGTGTCGTCGCAGTCGGTGTTGTCGGCGACGAAGCCTGCTGGCGGGGAACAAGCAGTTATCGAATTTGCCGGATCGCCGTAAGTGTCCGAGTCGGTGTCGGCATAGAAGGTCGTTGGCCCATCCTCGTCCACCATCCCGTCGCAGTCGTTGTCCTTTCCATCACATATTTCAGGCGCCCCTGGGTAAATTGTGCCGTCGGTGTCGTCACAGTCTGTGTTGTCGGCGACGAAGCCTGCTGGGGCTGAGCATGCCATTGTCGAGTTATTTGGGTCGCCATATGTGTCCGAGTCGGTATCGGCGTAATAAGTTGTTTGAACACCTTCATCGATGTTACCATCACAGTTATCGTCGATCCCGTTGCAGACCTCCGTTGCTCCCGGGTTCACGTTAGCGTCGGTGTCGTCGCAGTCGGTTTTGTCAGTGACAAATCCCGCCGGAGCCGAGCATGCCATTATCGAGTTAGCGGGATCACCATAAGTGTCCGAATCAGTGTCAGCATAGAAATCAGACAGAAGGCCCTCGTCGACGTTCCCGTCGCAGTTGTCGTCGATCCCGTTGCAAACCTCCGTTGCGCCTGGGTTTACGTTAGCATCGGTGTCGTCGCAGTCGGTTTTGTCAGTGACAAAGCCTGCCGGAGCGGAGCAGTCCATAATAGTGTTATTTGGGTCGCCGTAAGTATCCGAGTCGGTGTCGGCAAAGAAGGTCGTCTGAACGCCCTCGTCGACGTTTCCGTCGCAGTTGTCGTCGATCCCATTGCAGACCTCTGTTGCACCGGGGTTGATGTTAGCGTCGGTGTCGTCACAGTCTTTATTATCGTCGACAAACCCTGCGGGAGCGGTGCATGCCATTGTTGAGTTATTTGGGTCGCCATAGGTGTCCGAGTCGGTATCGGCGTAGAAAGTGGAGAGTACTCCCTCGTCGACGTTCCCGTCACAGTTGTCGTCGATCCCGTTGCATACCTCGGTTGCTCCCGGGTTCACGTTAGCGTTGGTGTCGTCGCAGTCGGTGTTGTCTGCCACGAACCCTGCTGGCGGGGAACAAGCGGTTATCGAATTCGCCGGATCGCCGTAAGTGTCCGAGTCGGTATCGGCATAAAAGGTCGTTGGCCCATCCTCGTCCACCATCCCGTCGCAGTCGTTGTCCTTTCCATCACATATTTCAGGCGCTCCTGGGTAAATTGTGCCGTCGGTGTCGTCACAGTCCGTGTTGTCGGCGACGAACCCAGCTGGTGCGGTACATGCCATTGTCGAATTATTTGGGTCGCCGTATGTGTCCGAGTCGGTGTCGGCGTAATAAGTTGTTTGGACACCTTCATCCACCATGCCGTCGCAGTCGTCGTCGATCCCGTTGCAGACCTCTGTTGCTCCCGGGTTCACGTTAGCGTCGGTGTCGTCGCAGTCGGTGTTGTCTGCCACGAACCCTGCTGGCGGGGAACAAGCGGTTATCGAATTAGCGGGGTCTCCGTAAGTGTCGGAGTCGGAATCGGCATAGAAGGTTGTTTGTACTCCCTCGTCGACGTTTCCGTCGCAGTTGTCGTCGATCCCGTTGCAGACCTCTGTTGCTCCCGGGTTCACGTTAGCGTTGGTGTCGTCGCAGTCGGTGTTGTCTGCGACGAACCCAGCTGGTGCGGAGCAAGCCATTGTTGAGTTATTTGGGTCTCCGTAAGTGTCGGAGTCGGAGTCGGCATAGAAGGTTGTTTGTACTCCCTCGTCGACGTTTCCGTCGCAGTTGTCGTCGATCCCGTTGCATACCTCTGTTGCTCCCGGGTTCACGTTAGCGTTGGTGTCGTCGCAGTCGGTGTTGTCTGCGACGAACCCAGCTGGTGCGGTGCATGCCATAGTCGTGCTTGCGGGGTCTCCGTAAGTGTCGGAGTCGGAGTCGGCGTAGAAGGTGGACTGAACGCCCTCGTCGACGTTTCCGTCGCAGTTGTCGTCGATCCCGTTGCAGACCTCTGTTGCTCCCGGGTTCACGTTAGCGTTGGTGTCGTCGCAGTCGGTGTTGTCTGCGACGAACCCAGCTGGTGCGGAGCAAGCCATTGTCGTGCTTGCGGGGTCGCCATAGGAGTCGGAGTCGGAGTCGGCGTAGAAGGTGGACTGAACGCCCTCGTCGACGTTTCCGTCGCAGTTGTCGTCGATCCCGTTGCAGACCTCTGTTGCTCCCGGGTTCACGTTAGCGTTGGTGTCGTCGCAGTCGGTGTTGTCTGCGACGAACCCAGCTGGTGCGGTGCATGCCATAGTCGTGCTTGCGGGGTCTCCGTAAGTGTCGGAGTCGGAGTCGGCGTAGAAGGTGGACTGAACGCCCTCGTCGACGTTTCCGTCGCAGTTGTCGTCGATCCCGTTGCAGACCTCTGTTGCGCCTGGGTTCACGTTAGCGTCGGTGTCGTCGCAGTCGGTGTTGTCGGTAACGAAGCCTGCTGGCTGGGAACATGCGATTGTCGAGTTGGCAGGGTCTCCGTAAGTGTCGGAGTCGGTGTCGGCGTAATAGGTCGTTGAAACACAACAATTTTGAGTCGTCAATTCCCATGATACAATGCGGGTACAACCACCACCTGTATCTTCGATTTTTACATAGAGGTGATGAGTGCCTTCCGCAAGGGCTGGACTGGCAGTGAAGGTATTGGTTGCCACATTATAGGATCCAGCAGAATTATTGCCTCCAGCATCTGTAAATACACCCTGAATGTCGAAGTCTACTGGACTGCCCAAGGTAAACGCAGGGCTGATGGTTACACAATCATTGGCAGTCACAGGTTCAACTATGATCTCATTATTGGTTACGCCAGGAATGGGATTGCCTTGAAAGTATTCTATGATGCCGTTGTTGGTGGTAGTACCGCCAGTGGCGTCATGTGATTCAGTGGTGTTGACAACGAAAAGGCCATCATTTGTAAACGTATCGAAATTCTTCAGATCATGGGAAATCTTAACAGTTGAACAGGTTCCATTGGTGAAGGTACCAGAGTTGTTTTCAATTCCAGAGCCACCAATTGCACCGTTTTGACCAATCAATACTTCTCCCCCATTGATATTATTAAAGACAGGGCTCATCCAGTTAATAATGCCATCCCTTCCAGTATGGTCGATAATGATAGTAGCCCCATCATTGGTGAAGGTAAAGGCCTCATTGAACAATCCCTCATCAGTGATGTTCCCGCCATTTTGTCCTATTAATAATTGTCCATTGTTCTGATTTGTAAAAGTGGCGTTGTTAAGCATACCTCGATCACCAGTATTGTCAATTTGAATAACACCACCATCGTTGATAATTGGGCCTAATGCATTGGCAATTCCGTCGTGTGCTGGATTATCAATATCTATGATACCGGTTGATTCATTGGTGAATGTACCTCCGTCATTATCAAGCCCATTTCTTTTCATATTCCCAGGCCCCCCGTTTTGGCCAAGGTTAATAGCGGCTTTATTATTAAATGTACCTTCATTATGTAGAGCCTGCAAGAAAGTATTGTCAATATTGATAACACCACCAATTTCATTATCGAAGGTACTGACATTGGAAAGGCCATGTCCGGTAATATTATCAGTGCCCCCATTTTTACCAATGGTGACTGTGGCCTGGTTGGTGAAAACACCTGCACCAAGGACAGAAAGACCATTTGTTCCCACGTTATCAATGATGATTTCTCCCCCATTGTTATTGAAGGTTGACCCAGCTTTAAGGCCAGCATTGGTAATGTTCCCAGCGTTTTGCCCTATTTTAATATTGGCAGCATTGGTGAAAGTACCTCCACCATGGTCAATACCGTCCCCTCCGGCATTGGCAATGAACAACTCTCCACTATTGTTGTTGAAATCGCCAGAGCTATTGTCAAGTCCGTCTTTAGCGATGCTCCCTGCCCCTCCGTTTTTACCAATATTTAAAGTAGCTGCATTGGTAAAAGTGCCGCCATTATTAAGGACACCCTTTTCTGTTGTATTGTCTACCTGGATTGTTCCGCCATTGTTATTGAATGTGCTTGTATTTTCAATACCCTTTTCATCAATATTGGCAGCTCCACCGTTCTGACCGATGTCAACAATGCCTGTATTGGTGAAGGTGCCGGCATTCTTAATCCCTATACCATCCGTATTATCAATTTTGACCGTCCCACTATTGACGAAACTTCCCGAGACAACCTCTATGCCCTCATTGTCAATATTTTTAGCGACTCCATTTTGGCCGATGTTGAGCGTAGCCCCATTGGTGAATGTGTTGTTAAAGTTACGAACACCATCATTTAAGGTATTATTAATATTAATAGTGCCCCCGTTATTGTTGAACGTATTTTCGTTCCGGATACCGATGGAGCCAACGTTACCTGCTCCTCCATTTTGTCCTATATTGATGGTGGATAAATTGGTGAAGATACCTGAGGATTCGTTAAAAATCCCAGGAGCTCCAACATTGTCAATTTTGATCTCACCACCATTGTGGTTAAATGTAGCATTGTTCTCAATTCCAGACTCGACAATGGCCACTGTTTGCCCGATATTTATGGCACCTGCATTATTCATGGTGCCACCATCAATATCAAAACCATCTGCTCCAATGTCGTCCAGGTTGATGATTCCGCCAGCATTGTTATTAACAGTGCCAGATTGAAGGTCAAAACCGTCGCCGCCCGAACCGCTGATGCTAATGGTTCCGTCATTGGTTAATGAGCCATTATTGAGCAGTCCACATCCTGCGAAAAGAGAAGCATCAATGTTCAAGGTGAAACCGGAGGGCACTGTTGCGGAAGAACCACTATTAAGGGTTAATGGTCCCATGGTTAAAGATGTCCCATTAGCGGTAGTCGGCCCTGCCCCGGCAGGGATAACAAATTCCGTAGAGGCGTCAAAGCCACCGCCGCCCGAAAAACTCCAATTCGTTGCTTGATCCCAGTCGGTTCCATTGCCGCCGCCTGTCCATATACCTGATTGAGCTTGTAAGAAAAGAGTGCTTGCCGCCAGAAAAAGAAGTAGAGCGATTCTTCTAATAAGACAGCAAGTTTTAAGGTAAAATAATTGTTTGGTTGTGTTATTCATGAGTATTCAATTTTTTTTCTGAAAATGATACAAAAGTTAAAACCGACACAAGTCCTACCATCGACAGGTTCGGCAATCATAGAATTATATCACCTTTTCCAAAAATTGAAAAAGGTTGTCACGCAGCGTTGATTTGAGGGAGAAACATTTCTCTCAAATCAAGGCTACTGATTCCATTTGATGATAAAATTGTCAGGGAATGAAGACCGGGTCCTTTAACATAATATAAAGGCAATAGCGATTGAGTGTGTGAGATTGCAATGCCAATTTGTCTTTCTAAATCAGTTATTTGGTAAGTATGCTAGGTAGATGATTGAACTAAAACCAGTTTGACATAGGCCATTTCGGTTTGGGAGAGGCAAAGCTAATTAATTTTCTGTAATTCTTATAAATGTTTTTTTTATGCCTCTTAAAAATTGAGGGCGCAAGATAGGGAATGTTCTGATAAATAAGAAAGCTATTTGTTAACTTTAAATGGACTCAAACTGATAAATGAAATAGCGATAAAAAAGGATCTATGCCTATCAGCTTCAATATCAATATCTTATAAGCATTTTTGATATTATTGAATTAAATTGCATACACAGTTCGATTTTTATATTCTAAGTGGCAATCATCAGTATCCAGCGTGGAGATGAAGTTCAATTCTTTCCAAAATAATTTTTCTCTATGGTTACATGCTAACCCTCGGAGGAAAGTAAAATTAGTAGTGGATTAGTTTAGGACTACAAATGGATGAGGTGAAATGTTTTTGTAAAATATTAGTCACTCACTTCCTTTAAATTAGAAGAAATTCAGAAGAATAAATGGGTTTTCTATTTTTAGCGCAAACTGGGTGAGTTCAGAAGTTCTTTAAGTTTTAAAGCACAAAAAGCCCACTACCTAAATCTCTATTTATGAAATCATTCAAATTACTCTTTCTCCTACTTTTTTTGCAAACATCTCTTTGGGCACAGTTCCCCGACTTTACAGCTACGGATATTGATGGGGTAGAACACTCTCTATATGAAGACTACCTCAACCAAGGCAAAATGGTGATTATTGAAATCACTGCCACTTGGGCTGGTCCTTGCTGGCAGTTCAACCAATCTGGAGGTCTTGAAGCCTTTTACCAGGAAGCGGCCGGCTCAGCGATGGTTTTATCAATTGAAGCTGATACGGTTACTACCGAAGATGACATCCGCGGGATCGGCAGCAATACCCAAGGAGATTTTACTGCCAACAGCACTTACCCCATCATCAATGCAGAACAGGACTTGATTGACTTGTTTGAAATACTGTATTATCCTGCGGTGATGATTATCTGTCCGAATGGAGAAGCATTCTCCAGTTATGGCGGCAGCACTTTTACAGAAATTCCAAACATGGGCTGGAACGAATTTGTAGATGCCGAGCATATTTTGCAGAAAGGTCTGGCCATCTGTGATTGGAATCCTTGGGGGCAGTTGATCGAAGGGGATGTTTACAGGGATGATAACAGCAATTGTATTGATGAGGCCGAGCCAAGAATGGACAATGTCTTTTTTGAAATTAATAACGGGACACATACATACAACCGCTATTCCAATACCGATGGTTATTTTAAATTACCTGCTCAGGGTAATGTCAACTATACCATCAATGCCCTGCCACCCAGTGGGGTCTGGGAATTTTGTGACGACTCGAAAAAAGTGTTTTTTAATGGTTCGGAGGATACCATTGGGGTTCAGTTCGCTTTAAAACCGCTAACCGACTGCCCCATCCCACAGGTGGATATTTCCTCGCCTTTGCTGTGGCGCTGTTTTGAAAGCAAAATCTATGTGAAAGCCTGCAATGCCGGAACGATTCCGTTGGAAGATGCCCTACTAACTGTCAATTTAGATCAGTACCTGCTCCCTATTGGTTTTTCCATTCCTCCTGTGAGTAGCAACGGTAATAACCATGTTTTTGAAATCAGCCTTGATGCAATGGAATGCGTGGATCTCGTCATTGACGTGGAAGTGGACTGCGATGTAGACCTTGGCTATGAACATTGTTATACTGCCCACCTTTCTGGCAGCAACCTATGTGGCAACTCCCCCGGTATGATCGAAACAGACCGGGAGTGCAGGGAGAATCAAGGTTCTTATGATCCTAATGATAAACGCAACTTTCCTGCTGGCGAAGGCGAAGACCATTTTGTTCTGGCCAATACAGATATTGAGTACCACATCCGCTTCCAAAACACCGGGACATTCTATGCTCAGAACGTCGTCATAGTAGATACTCTTTCGGGTGTATTCGACTTGTCCACACTGCGCCTTGGTGCAAGCAGCCATCCGTATGAGTTGGAAATCTCGGATGAGCGTACTTTGAATTTCATTTTCAATGACATTATGCTTCCTGATAGTACGACCGACCTCGCTGGTTCGCAAGGCTTTGTCAGTTTCTACCTTGGCCAAGTATCCGATTTGCCAGATGGCACTTTGCTGGAAAATGAGGCAGCTATTTATTTCGATTTCAATGATCCGATTATCACCAATCGCGCATTGTTGACCATCGGGGAACTAAGCAGCACCGACGAACAACCGATCCATCAGTTGCTATTTACCGTTCAGCCAAATCCAGCAGAAGACCACCTTCAAATTTCCATTTTGGATGGGAACTGGATGAAAGGATCTGTCCAATTGTATCACGTTAGCGGCCAATTGATAGAAGTGTACAAGTTGAATGCTACCAGTGGAAAACTGGATGTTTCTGATCTGGCAGCAGGTGTTTATATGTTGCGTTTGGAAAGTGCGGATGGGAAACAAGGAGTGCAGAAAGTCGTAATTAAGTGATGGGAGAATTCATTTCAGCCAATCAATTATTAGCCAGATGAAATCACGGTGATTTTTTAAAATCACCGTGATTTCAAAATTATAAAACCAGCCCTTCCAGCCCATAAGTCGGCTCATCTATTTCACCCAAAACGCCTTTCTTTTTAGGCTTCTTTATAACTTCTGAAATTTGCCTTCCTTTATTAGTGCCAGCCATTGGGTCAATAGCTTTGTGAAATTTAAGTTTTGTTTTTTCTTCGATAAAAGACACTTGTACCTGGAAGACTTCCTTCTTTTTATAACCCAAAAAAAGTTCGGCCTCTTTGGCTGTTTTTTTGGCCTCTTTGGCCACGATGTTATATTTCCCAAATTCAGCGTCCAATAATTCTTTCTGTCCCATCATAAAACCAATATAGTATAATTTATCGTCCGATTTTTTTCGATAATAAACGATCTTCCAAAACGAAGCAGGCACTCGTGCATTTCCATTTTCGATGGGGAATGAAGGGTCGTCGTTCTGAAAGACCGGTCCGGTTATTATGTTGATTTTGTAAACATCAGAACTTTTATCAGCCTTTTTCTTATCTGTTGCGATGTTCATTATATAGTCTTCCAACCCCCTCCAGACAACCCCGTTCAGATGCCCATGTTGGAGGATGGAATTGGTGAAAAAGAAAGTCAGTTTTGCCCCTCGCAGGGCCGTTTCATTGTCCTTGCCCCATTGGGTGTCTTCCCGTTTGGTCATGTGGCCACGATGGCAGAATGAAGAATATTTCTTCCCTTTTTCAAACTCATGGGTATATAATTCATCGCCCCATTGATATTCCTTGGCCAACCTTGGGTCGCGGATGAATGCACCCGATCTGCCCTGCTTTTGAAATTGCCCGCCATGCAGGTTGCAAGCGGCGAAATATGGAAACTTTCTCGACCTGCACTGGACAACGCTGTAATACTGGTATTTGAGTTCCGTCTCATTGTCCTTGGTTTTAGCGATGTCCTTTTTTTGGTTGGCGTCCAGGGTAGGCAATGGTACACTATGTTTTTTACTTATAAAATCAGGATCGTACCCATAGCCCGCCTTGCCTTTGATGGCTTTCAAATCATCCAGCAAGCCTTTTTCCAAAACGCCAATTTCTTCGTCGGTGGGCACTTCGTAATCATCAATGACAAAGGTGGCGTTTTCTACTTCACGGGCAATTTTTGGAACGAGGTCTTCCATGCCCTGCCCTTTAACAGTGAAGCTGCCCTTGAGTTTTTTTGTAAATACCCCCTTTTCTCCCTCATCTTCCTCTTTATAAACTTTGACTTTTACTTCATAACCATCGTCTTTTTTTGAGTAAAGCCCCCTGACATAGTGGGCGCCCGGAAAATTGGCGACATTGATACAAATGGCTTGTGGCCTGTTCCCAATTCCAATGCTTCCTGCCAGATATTGGTCAAGCATTTCCGAAAGGTTCAAATTGTCGAGATAATCCTCTGGGTTCAATAAATTGCAACGAACGAATACGGGCTTCGGCAATGCCAACTTGATTTTGCTCTGCGTATCTGGATCGGCGAGGCCAATAGGAAAACTTCTCACGTTCCTCGGAGGGCGCAACGTTGGCATTTGTACAACACCAAATTCTTTGGACAAACGCTCCACCTCTCTCTGCGACCAGGAGAAGAGTGTCATTACATCCACGGAATAGGCTCGTTGACCTGTACTTTTGCTCAGTGCTGATCCACGCATTCCCATCAGCAGGGCATAGGTCAGAAAACCTTGACCATAAACACTTCCTTCATAACTGACCTTGTCCGGCGCACTTCCGGCAAGCACGTACATCCCGGCGATGTCTTTCATGCGTTCCATCTCCCGTTCACGGGTAGCGTCAATAGCATCTTTGCTTTTGAGGCTGTCAACGACTTTTCCAGAATAACAGGTATCAAGGATCAAAACCTGTTTCATGGCGGGGATGTCTTTTATCCAATCGCTGAGTTCTTCCGAGGAAATGGAGGTCTTGTCCCGGTAGGCGGGATCGTTGAGTTTGTCGGAGTCAGTTTCGTAAGTGAGGTAATAGTACAAAGCCCTTTTCCCATCGTGGAAATTGGCACCATGCCCGCTGAAATAAATGACGACTACGTCTTGCGGCTTAGCTTTTTTGGTGAATTCTTCAACTATTTTTTGGATGTTTCCTTTGTTCGAAAACCCAACATTAGAATTAGGCTCAGTGGTCAACAGCTTGATCTGCACTTTATCTCCAAAGTATTTTTCGCCGACCAATTTCATGGCTCCACTGAGATAGGTTGCATCCAGGTCAGGGAAAGACAAGGGCTGCACATATTTGTATTTTGAGGTACCAACAAACAGGGCATATAGGGATGGCTTGGACCCTTCGCCTGACCCTTTTTCAATCTCCTCGAACGGGCTGGGCAGCCATCCTTCCTTGTTCCAACATCTGATGGCAATGATGTTTTTCCCATCAGAAAAATATTTCTTGAAAGGGCTAAGGTCATATTCAAACGCCGTTTTCCGATCCTTGTTAATGTCCTCCTCCAGCTCCTTGCCATTAATGTAAAGGGCTGTCCTGCCGAGGCCTCCATCCCGTAATTCCAGTTTTACTTTCAATAAATAACCGTCCAGTTCCAATGGCTTTATTTCAGGGTAAAGGGGCACTTGGGCAAGTTGGTCGGCGCTCATCAATTCGCCTGCCTCGAAGTTCATTAGGATGGGGAGCAGGCCGGGTTGCCAATAGCGGCTTTTTAACTGGTCGAGTTCGATGATTTCCATGCCCATCACATAATGCATTCTTGTCAATGCACCGGGTGAGGCGTCAAATAAACCAGAAGGGGTCAGTACCGCCCAGTCGGTTTCCCCAATGCTGATGAGGGTAGTGATTTCTTTGCCAGTATGCCGGTCCCATAGTTTGGTGGTGGAATCTTTGCTGGCAGTGATTACGTATTTTTCGTCTGGCGAAAAGGAGACAAATACTTCTGAGGTGTGTCCGGTAAATATTTGGATAGGCATTTTGTCCGTTGAATCCCTATCCCAAATGCGGGCACTATTGTTGCGGTTGCCGCTTAAAATGAATCTCCCATCATCGCTCATATCAATGGAGATCACCCAGGGAAAAGGGGTTGGATAATCATTAACACACTTAATGTTTTCTAAGTCCTCTAGGCTCCATAACCGGACTTTGCCATCGTGGCAGGCCGATGCAACGTAACGGCCATTTTTGCTCATGCGAATGGCACGAATCCGGTCATTATGCTCAAAAGGGAAAACGTATTGCCTGTCGTTGTTAAAATCAATCAGGATCAAGTCGGGTTTTCGTTGGTCTAGGCTTTTACCCACGTTTTGGAAATGATCGAATGCCGCCACCAAATAGCCTTTTTCGGAGTTGATATCAACTGTACACCCATGTTCGGCATACCCTAATTTTTTCCAATCAGGCTTTTCTTTTCCCACTTCCCAATAACTGATGTGGCCGTCGTTGGTGCCTGCCACTAAATATTTTCCATCCTCACTGAAGCGGACAGAAGATACTACATGTGGGGCACGAAAGTCTTCCATAATTTTTTTCGCTTCTATGTCCCATAAGCTAACAAATCCATCGGAACCGCCCGATGCCAGCATGGAACCATTAGGGCTGACGTCCAAAGCAGAAATAAAAGCCCATGGCCTGTCCTTTGCGCCTTTCTTATTCAGCGAATCAACCAATTTGCCTTTCGATAAATCCCAAAGATTAATATCGTTTCCCTCGCTTCCCTCGATGACATATTTTCCGTCAGGCGTCATGACAGAAGTATAAACGATTGCTGAATGCCCACTAAAAGACCTTACCTTTTCCCTTTTTTCAATGTCCCAAAGAAGGACTGATTTATCATATCCTCCACTTACCATGTATTTTCCAGTGGGATCGAAACATGCTGCTGCCACACCTAGGGGTTGTTCATCAAACCGATACAGAGGCCTTTTCTCATTTTTACCTTTCAGATTCCAAAGGCAGATACTTTTGTCTTTGCTACAACTCGCCAAATATTTCCCATCATTGCTGATCACTGCCGAATAAATATTATCGGAATGGCCAACAAATTCGTCCAAGAGTTTCGGCTGTTCATTGCTCAAATTGGAAATGTCCCACATTTTGAGTGACTGCGGCCTTTTTTCCCCTTTAGGACCGGAGTGCCTTTCAGTCGAAGCGGCGGTGATTAGATAGGTTGGATGATCAGATGGGTCAATGGCCACAGCGTGAACAAAATTCGTTTTGTCATCAGAATGGGGAATCTTTTTTAGAAGTTTGGCAGTATCTTTCTCCAATTTCCAAAGCAAGGCTGAACCATCCATGCTCCCTGTGGCCAGGTATTTCCCGTCCTTGCTGACTGAAACAGAAAGAATCTCCTTAGTATGCCCAACAGTACTGTATATGGGATTTCCTTTGGCCCAAAGGTTCCACAGATAGGCTTGCCCATGGCCGCCTGCCGTGATGACCTTATCTTCTGAAACGAAGCAGACTGCATTTGCAGGCTCATGTGGGTACTTGTTCACACATTTGCCTGTGAGCACTTCCCACAGCCTTGCATTTCCATCCCATGCCCCGGTCAATAAATATTTTCCATTGGGACTAAAAGCAACCGATTGAACCCAACCTGAATGGCCGGAAAAGTTTCGGATCAACGTGCCTGTTTCTAAGTCCCAAAGTTTTACTGCAGAATCACCGCCACTTACTGAAGCGAGGTATTTTCCATCTGGGCTGATGGCAACTGCTAAAACCTGCTCTGCATGGCTTGTTTGGACAATGGTTTGAATTGGGGTTTTTGTCGGATTTTCCATTTGGTGCATATTTAGAATGAGTGGGTGGCAGAACCTGGTCAATTCTACACAAAGCTTAAAGCTACTGTTTTAGCGTAAAATGAAAAGAAAACGAAGTTGAAAAAATTACACCTTCCTGATTCTTTATTATTTCTCAGGAGTTTATACATTACCGTTCAAAACAAAACAGAATAATGTCTTCCTCCAAGCACCGGGCCTATTGGCAAAAAAACCTCCACTATTTGGCCATTCTCCTCTGCATCTGGTTCATCGTTTCTTTCGGTTGCGGCATCCTCTTCGCCGATCAATTGAACACCATTCAAATTGGTGGTTTCAAACTCGGTTTTTGGTTTGCCCAACAGGGCGCCATCTATGTATTTGTCGCCCTCATTTTTATTTATGTAAACTGGATGAACAAACTGGACAAGGAGTGTGGGGTGGAGGAAGAATGAATGGTTCCATTGTTTCATGGTTAAGCGCATGGCCATGAAACCATGAAGCCATGAAGCCATGAAACAATGGATCTAACAACCTGGACCTACCTGATCGTCGGAATCACCTTTGCCTTGTACATTGTGGTGGCATGGTGGTCGAGGGCGGGCAGCACCTCAGAGTTTTATGTGGCAGGCGGCGGCGTTCCACCTGTGATCAACGGGATGGCCACGGCGGCTGACTGGATGTCTGCTGCGTCTTTCATTTCCATGGCTGGGCTGATCTCGTTTATGGGGTATCAGGGGGCGCAGTACCTGATGGGCTGGACAGGGGGATATGTTTTGTTGGCCTTGTTACTTGCCCCATATTTGAGGAAGTTTGGAAAATACACCGTTCCTGATTTTATTGGTGAAAGATATTATTCGCAGACAGCAAGGTTGGTGGCAGTGATTTGTGCATTGTTCGTTTCCTTTACCTACGTGGTGGGGCAGATGAAAGGGGTTGGTGTGGCCTTTTCCCGTTTTCTGGAAATACCATTTGAATGGGGGGTGGTGATTGGTGTAGGCATTGTGTTTTTTTATGCGGTGCTGGGTGGTATGAAAGGCATCACCTATACGCAGGTGGCGCAGTATTGTGTGTTGATATTTGCCTATCTCGTTCCGGCCGTTTTTATTTCGGCCATTATGGTCGGCAATCCGATTCCGCAATTGGGATTGGGGGGTGCGATGTCCGATGGCGTTCCTCTGTTGGCAAAACTTGATGCCCTCTGCGTTGACCTTGGGTTCAATGAATACTCCACCTCGCACAAAGGCAAAGTGGATCTGTTTTTTGTCACCGCTGCATTGATGCTCGGCACGGCGGGCCTGCCACATGTGATTGTCCGTTTTTTTACTGTACCTAAAGTCTCGGATGCGAGGAAATCGGCAGGTTATGCTTTGGTGTTTATTGCTATACTTTATACCACTGCCCCTGCCATTGCCGCATTTGCCCGTACCAACCTAATCAATACAGTCAGCAATAAACCTTATGCAGAAATGCCGGCGTGGTTCGGAAATTGGGAGACAACGGGATTGTTGAAATTCGAGGACAAAAATGGCGATGGCATCATCCAATATTATAATGACAAAAACAGTAGCTTCATTTCCGCCACTGCAAACGCCAATGGTTGGAAAGGCAATGAACTGACCGTTGACCGAGACATCATGGTACTGGCCAATCCAGAGATTGCCAAGTTACCTGCATGGGTCATTGCCCTCGTAGTGGCAGGAGGTTTGGCAGCGGCCTTGTCAACGGCAGCGGGGTTGCTGCTTGTCATTTCCACCTCCATCGCTCATGATTTGATGAAAAAGTGGTTGCGGCCGGACATCTCAGAAAGGGGTGAACTAATAGCAGCAAGGGCATCTATAGCAGTAGCTGTTTTGATTGCAGGATATTTCGGAATCAATCCGCCGGGCTTTGTGGCGCAGGTGGTCGCATGGGCTTTTGGTTTGGCAGCAGCATCGTTTTTCCCGGCTATCCTGTTGGGTATTTTTACCAAAAAAATGAATAAGGAAGGAGCGGTAGCAGGTATGATCACGGGTTTGGTTTTTACAGGTGCATATATCTGGTATTTCAAGTATGGGGGTGGTACACCAGATCAGTATTGGTTTGGCATCAGCCCGGAAGGCATCGGTACGTTGGGCATGCTTTTCAATTTTGCTATAGCGCTGACTGTCGCCCGGTTCACATCTGATACGCCAGAAGAGGTACAAGAACTGGTGGAAAATATTCGCATTCCACGTGGGGCAGGGGAGGCACATGATATACATTTGTGATGGGATTGGAGGATGCAGGACAAGTTTCTCCAGTGCTATGAAAACCACGGAGACAAGGAGAGCGCAGGGAGTGATTTTCAGAAGAAAAAACAGCATAACTCTGTGTTCTTCGTGTCTCTGTGGTTAGCGAAAAAAGAATTGAAGCAATTTGCTCCAGCATCCTATTCTAATGACAAAAGTCACTTTTAGGACAAAGTTCTCTCACTGGGCATTTTAAGGAGAACGCCTACTTTTGGCTTCTTCAAAATTTCACAAAACAAAAAATTCCAATAAGACAATGACACATCAAATCAGCACCCTCGCCGAATACAAGGCGGCCTATCAACGCAGTGTAGATAACCCAGAAGAATTTTGGGCAGAACAAGCAGAATCTTTCACCTGGAAAAAGAAATGGGACAAAACCCTCGAGTGGGATTTCATCGGCCCAAACATCAAATGGTTCATTGGTGGCAAACTCAACATCACAGAGAACTGTCTCGATCGTCACCTCGAAACCAGAGGTGACCAAATGGCCATTCTCTGGGAACCCAATGACCCAAACCGGGAGGCCGTTTCTTACACCTATAAAGAGCTGCATGCCGAGGTTTGTCGGGCAGCCAATGCGTTGAAATCGTTGGGTGCCAAAAAGGGCGACCGGATCTGCTTTTACATGCCAATGGTGCCAGAACTGGCCATAGGCGTTTTGGCATGTGCCCGCATCGGGGCTATTCATTCGGTGGTATTTGCAGGCTTTTCGGCATCTGCTTTGGCTGACCGGATCAAAGATGCTACTTGCAACATGGTAATCTGTTCCGATTTCAATAGTCGGGGCGCAAAGCACATCCCAGTAAAAAAAGTAGTGGACGATGCACTCGCTATGGGATGCGACAGCGTAAAAACCGTTTTGGTACATAGAAACAGCGGAGGGGAAATCAACTGGAACAACGACCTCGACGTGTGGTGGCACGAGGCATTGTATGACCAACCGACCCAGTGCGAGGCAGAGGAAATGGACGCTGAAGACATGCTATTTATCCTCTATACCTCTGGCTCAACGGGCAAACCAAAAGGGGTGGTGCATACCTGCGGCGGTTACATGGTTTATACTTGCTATTCATTTAAAAATGTATTTCAATATAAGGACGGCGATATCTATTGGTGTACCGCCGACATCGGCTGGATCACTGGACATAGTTATATCGTATATGGGCCGCTGCTCACAGGGGCAACGACCATGATGTTTGAAGGAGTACCAACCTACCCCGATGCCGGCCGCTTCTGGGAAGTATGCGACAAGCATAAGGTCAACCAGTTTTATACTGCTCCGACTGCCATCAGGGCGCTCATGGCACAGGGCGATGAGTGGGTGGATAAATACGACCTTAGTACTTTGAAAGTCATTGGATCGGTGGGCGAACCGATTAATGAAGAAGCTTGGAACTGGTACAACGAAAAGGTAGGTAAAAAGAATGCCCCCATCGTGGACACTTGGTGGCAGACGGAGACAGGCGGCATCCTTATCTCTCCGTTGCCTGATATTACGGACACTAAACCTTGCTATGCTTCCTACCCGCTTCCGGGCGTTCAACTCCTTTTAGTTGATGCCGATGGCAATGAAGTATTGGGCAATGGAAAAGAAGGGTTGCTTTGCATAAGGCATCCTTGGCCGTCCATACTCCGCACTACTTACGGCGACCACGAGCGTTGCCGACAGACGTATTTTTCTGTTTTTGAAAACCTCTACTTCACGGGCGATGGCGCCCGCCGGGATGAGGAAGGTCGCTACCGCATCATTGGCCGGGTGGACGATGTAATCAATGTATCAGGCCACCGCATGGGCACTGCCGAAGTGGAAAATGCCATTAACGAACACCCAGACGTAGTGGAGAGCGCGGTGGTTGGTTTTCCTCATGAAATCAAGGGCCAGGGAATTTATGCTTATGTGATTCCACAGAATGCTATTGAAGATGAGGACAAATTCGGAAAGGAAATCAGGAATGTCATTACCAAAGTAATTGGCCCAATTGCAAAGCCCGATGAGATACAGATCGTTTCAGGTTTGCCAAAAACGAGGTCGGGAAAAATCATGCGTCGGATACTGCGGAAGGTAGCATCTGGCGATGTTTCCAATTTGGGCGACGTTTCTACTTTGCTGAACCCAGAAATTGTGGAGGAAATCAAGGCTGGAGCGAAGGTGGCTTTAAAATAGAGTGTGAGAGATTGAGAAATAAATGCGAATTAGAGGTTGAAATTCCTGTACTCTTATTTTCCCAATTATCCCATGAAAGCCAAAGTTTTGAACTTCGAAGCTTACCGAAAAGTAAATTTCGGGGCAAGTCCGAACTTCAAAACTTTGGCTCCCGTGGGATAAATGATAAACTTAAGTTCTGTTTTTTTTCAAATCTTGATTTTCACTAATCTCTCAAACTCTCAAACTCTCATTACAAATCAAACAATCACGTAATATGAAAAATCGCAAAATTACACTCACCGAAAGCGAAATACCCGACAAGTGGTACAACATTATCGCTGATATGCCCAATAAGCCATTGCCGCCTTTACATCCAGGAACAAAAGAGCCGATCGGCCCAGAGGCGCTCGCCCCACTTTTTCCAATGGAACTGATCAAACAAGAAGTTACTCCGGAAAAATGGGTGGATATTCCAGATGTGGTCAGGGACATCTACACCATGTGGAGACCAACTCCGATGTACAGGGCTTATGGATTGGAAAAGGCACTGGACACATCCGCCAAAATTTATTATAAATATGAGGGGGTCAGCCCATCTGGTTCGCACAAACCAAATACGGCTGTTGCTCAAGCCTACTACAACAAAAAGGAAGGCGTAAAACGAATTACCACAGAAACAGGGGCTGGTCAGTGGGGTAGTGCCCTCAGTTTTGCCTGCCAACATTTTGGGATCGAATGTGAAGTGTATATGGTGAAATTGTCCTATCACCATAAGCCTTATCGCAAAGTGATGATGAATACTTGGGGAGCTACAGTCCATGCTTCCCCTTCAAACCTGACCGAAGCAGGCCGGAAAATATTGGCGCAAGACCCCGACTCACCCGGCTCGTTGGGGATCGCCATTTCAGAAGCTGTTGAAAGGGCCGCTACCAATGATGACACCAAATATTCCCTTGGCAGCGTACTCAATCATGTGCTGTTACATCAGACTGTCATCGGGCAGGAGGCAGTGAAACAAATGGAAAAAGCAGGTGATATGCCTGATATTGTCATCGCGCCATTTGGCGGCGGTTCCAATTTTGCGGGGATCGCTTTCCCTTTCTTGCGCTTCAATTTGGAGGAAGGCAAAAACATAAGGTGCATCGCAAGCGAACCTGCCTCATGTCCCAAACTCACAAGGGGTGTTTTCCGCTACGACTTTGGCGATACTGTTGGCATGACTCCACTCCTGCCGATGTACACCTTGGGGCATAATTTTGTGCCTGCTCCTATCCATGCAGGCGGATTGCGTTATCATGGCGCTGGTGTGATCGTCAGTCAATTACTGAAAGATAAGTTGATCGAAGCCCGTGCCCACGACAATATCGAGGTGTTTGAGGCAGGTGTTTTATTTGCCAAAACGGAAGGGATCCTTCCTGCGCCTGAAGCGACTCACGGTATCGCAACGGCCATTATGGAAGCGAAAAAATGCAAGGAAGAAGGTGTGTCAAAAACCATTTTGATGAACCTCTGTGGCCACGGCAACTTTGACATGAAAGCTTATGAAGATTATTTTGCAGGCAATATCACCAAGCATGAACTGACAGGGGAGGAAATCCACAAATCGCTGGCTGAACTGGAAACGCCGGAGATAAATTGAGATAATCAATTAGGTTCGCTTTTGATGGCCCGCTATAGATAGCATTGAATCATGTATGGTTGGGAGGCACTTCCAAAATGCCTCCTAACCCTTTTAGAGATTTACGGTCATTGTTCGTACCAATGCCACATCACCCGCCCGAATTTAGAAGCAATTTCATTAGCTGCTTCAATGGCTTTCGCCTTTTCCTTCTTTTTTTCATTGTTTAAAAAACGGATAAACGTATTAGCCACGGTAGTTTGCGATTTTTTGTAGTCAATCACTGGCATAGCATTTACCTGATCGGCCACCTTTTTATTTGATGCATTTTTGCGAACAAATTCTTTCAACTCCTCTGCAAATTTGGAGAAGCGTTCTATTTCCATATCAAAATTATCGGTCTGCTCCAAGTTGCGGGACATGGATTGCAATTCTTCGATCTGTCTTTTTGGCAATTCCATTTTTTTTAATGAAGAATGAAGAATGAATAATTATCATCCATTATCCATGCGAATCAAGGGTTGAATTATCTACTCGATAGTTAGTTGTTTAGGAGATGAAATCATGGTGATTTTTAAAATCACCATGATTTAAAACCCTGATAATCAATATCCTTTTAGTTTTCAATCCTTGATTCGCATTATCCATTATCCGTTATCCATTACCTCTGCTTGTATTTTTTTTGAAATTTCCGGTATAGCATTTCCTGTTTGTTATCAAGGTTGATTTCCCGGCCCTGAATGAAAGCGTGGGTCACTTTAGATGTCCGCATATCCAACACATCGCCATCGCATAGGAAAAGGGTAGCGTCCTTGCCCGTTTCAATAGTACCAACAGTTTTATCTATGCCCATGATCTTAGCTGTGCTAGAGGTAAGTGCTTTGATGGCATCTTCATAATCAAGGCCAAAACCAACCGCTTGCCCAGCCTGGAAAGCAAGGTTGCGTTGTTGCCAATATCCTTCATGCTGGAAGCACCAGAGCAGGCCTGCTGCTTGCAGCAAAGCAGGCGTTTTAAAAGATTGGTCAATATCGGCATCCTCCCTGCCAGGAAGACTTTGCGTAGAGCCAATGACCACAGGGACATTATGTTCTTTGAGAAAATCCGTAATCATCCAACTATCACGGGCACCTGAGATAATGGGTGTTAGATTAAATTTTTCCATCATCAGCACCGCCTCCTGTATGGCAACCACATCGTTAGCATGGATGAACAATTTCTTACTTCCATCAAACAACCCTTTCATGTATTCAAATCGGAGGTTGGTTTGCTCAGAAACAGCACGGCGACTATACGCCTCTGCCAATTTGAAATAGTCTTCGATTTTCTGTACCTGCTCGGCGTATTTTTCATTTTTGGAAACCAGCCTTTCCCGACGACTGAACGTAGAGGTGCGGGGCCAATTCAGATGGATGGCAAAATCCATTGCATAAGAAGCATCCTCCCAATTCCACGCGTCCAGTTGCACCAAGCTGGAAGTACCTGAAATCCGGCCACCTCTGGGGGTTGTTTCTGCCATCAATACTCCCATCGACCGGACGGTAGGAATGATTTCCGAATCTGTGTTATAAGCAACGATAGATCGGATGTTCGGGTTGACACTGCCAAGTTCGTTCTCATCACGGGTCGCTTTGACTTGCCCTATTTCAGCGAGGCCGAGTGTTGTATTTGGTGCTATAAATCCAGGGTACAGGTGCTTGCCATTGGCAGCTATCTCCCGGTGGTTAGGAAAGCCACGTTTTACAGTTGCATTGCCCACAAAAGTGATTTTGCCATTCTCGAACGCCACACAGCTGTTTTCGATGACTACCCCATTGCCAAGGTGGGCTGTAGCACCTGTTAACAGGATGGGCTGAGTTTGTGCCTGAGCAGGTGTAGGTACGTGTTGGGCAAATGTTCTCGCAGAAGCAAAGCAAATAAGAAGAAACGGCAGGATGCAGTGAACGGACTTCATAGATGGTTGGTTTTGTTAAACAGCGATCCCTGCTGTGATCAAAATCGAAAGGGCTTCGGGGAAAGGTAAAAAACGGGAGCATGTATTTGCCATTGCAAAACAGGCGCAGTTGATTTTTTGCCTCGTCTAACGAAAAAAACACACCTCTCTCCCTAAACTTTCCTTCTTTCAGACATGAAAATCAGTCGTTTCCAAAAAGTGTACGGTAGTGAAATTATATATCAAGGTACTTACAAATATCCTTGCCTTAAATTTTCACCACCTTCCAAACCGAACTCGCCTTGTCCATTTCCACCAACAAAAAATAAACCCCTGGAGGGAAGCCATTGACATCCATTTCGAGAACGGAATCAATGCCTGCTTGGTGTTCGGATTTTGCCCAAACTCGGCCTGTACTATCGGCCAAGCGAAGAGAAAACAGGTTGAGAGAAGGGGAGGTCGAGGTAGATGGAAACCCTTTCCTTCACTGGGTTTGGAAAAACAACCACCTTATCAAATTCTGTTACAGGCGTGGTACTGCTGATATCTGATTCTTCCACTACGATGGTTATAAAGGAAGACCCAGAACAACCACTAGTGTCAACCACCGTCAAGCTGACCATATATTGGCCGGGTGCCGTAAAATCATGTGTAGGGTTTTCCTCAGTGCTGACCATGCCGTCCCCAAAATTCCAGAACCATTCTACTGCGCTATTGGAATTATTAGTGAAAAAAACGGTCTCGTTATCATCAATATCAACGGTGTCGGTGGAAGCAGTGAAATCGGCAATAGGTGCATTGCCTGCCGGTCCTACCTCGATGTGTACAGGTGTGCGGCCGCACGGTTCTTTAAACGAGATTTCCCAGTCGTAAAAGAAATAATAAGCACCGTCCTCCCCTTTACCGTCAGTGGTGCCCGTGATGGAAATGAGATCTTGTATTTCATAAGGGTAAACTGCGCCTTCCGTGTTGTATTTCAGAGGCTTACCCCCAACAACAACTAAGTTGATACTTGCCGGGCGAGAGGTTCCAATTAAGGACTACTTGCCTTTTTCCAGTGGAAGTGTTATTGGTGATATCCTGCTCAAAGGTACCGTCTTCCTAGGTTTATCAGTTTAACCAAAACAATTCCTGTTTGCTCAACAAAGACGTGTACTTTTTCCAATAAAATGTCATCAAAGACCTCAAAATCAAGCCCTATGTGCGTAGTGTCAGACATTTGAGTAGGGCCAAAAAGAGGGTTGCTTTCACCAACGGGAATAGAGTATTCCACCTCGGCATAAAATGTGGCATTTTCTGATAAAGCGGGAGTGGTGAAAACTTCTCCTTCCCCAAGAAAAGTTCCATCAAAAGGATGGTCGTACCAATCAATATCCATGTAAGCTCCAAGGTCTTGCAAGTTATCGGGGAGGACGCCCCGGAGCAGGGCCGATGTGTTTTCACAAGCTGTATTGGAAGGGCCTTCCACAATTGCTTCAAAACGCGGACGGTCAGAAACTTGAACCCTGGAGGTCAATTTATTATTGAGTGGCCGCTCATCCATAACGCCGTTAGGCTCTTCTAAACCAACATTTAATTCATGCATACCTGATCCAACCGTAACAGGAGGGAGGGTTAGTGTTATCCTTTCCTTTGGGGGAAGCATACCATTCCATTGGTAATCGGCATTGGTGCCCCCAGCTTTGTAAGAAACTTTAAAAGAGAAAAGGGTATCCGTTCCTGCATTTTCCACTACAATGGTTGGACTGACGGCATTTCCACAGGAAAGGATTGGATTGTAAACATGGACCAACATAACATCGGTAGCACGGTAGGGTGAGACGGGAACATTCCCTTGCTCCACCAAATAATTGAATGCCTCAAGGACATTGATGATGCCCATGCCATAATTGTTGTCTTCTCCGGGTACACCAAGGTCAGTACAGGTATGGTAGAGGGCCAATTTCAATTCACGCCCTGTGAGATCAGGGAATGCCTCTTTCAATAAAAGAATGGCGCCTGACACGTGAGGTGCGGCCATGGAAGTGCCGGGTTTTGCGTCATAACCACCGCCGGGTACGGCGGAACGGACATTAACACCTGGTGCCGATACTTCAGGTTTTATTTGTAGCGAACTGTTACCTGAACACTTGGAAGGGCCACGGCTTGAGAAGTCAGCTATGGGAAATGAGGTGCTATTCCCGTTCACAGCAGCTACACAAAAAACATTTACTTCGTCGATAAGAATGTCAGCGGGAGA
>CBDCVJ010000076.1:0-81526 GCA_965222975.1 Saprospiraceae bacterium
TTGGATCACAACAAGCGACAATAGCACTACTTATATTAACACAACCCCATTGATTGGTCACTTGCACAGAGTATTCACCAAAAATAGCCGGGCTGGGAGCATAAAATGAATTGGTAGCACCCGGAATCGGGTTGCCGTCCCGCAACCATTGGAAAACCCAATCGGGTTCGGGACTAATCACTGCCAATCCCGTGCAGTCACCTACCAGATTGGGATCAGGAGCACATTCATCCACATCATCGCAATCAATCAAGCCATCTTCATCATTATCAATACCATCGTCACAAACGATTTCGGTAGTCGGTATAAGGGGGATGTTGTTGTTGATGATGAGCGGGTCACTGGCTTCGAGGTCGAAAGTCAGGAAGTAGGACGTACAATTATTAGAAGTCAAAAACCCCGTTGTACCATTTTCGCCGTTGCCCAAATTGACAGGATCGGTCATGCCTGTGGGATCATAAGCAGGAGGGTCTTGTTGGAGACAGTTATTGCTGAACGTCCAACCTGATGGAGGTGTAATAATCATTTCATAAGTGCCGGAAGCACTCACCGTCCATTGATAATTACCATTGCTGCCATTTTCGACCAGGTTGACATTGGCGGTGTTGCCCGTACCAACTTCCTGCACGATGATAGTAGCACCGGAGATAATCTCACCTGTATGCTCGTAATAGAAGAACCCAGTGGGGTCAATGTCCTCGCAGTCTACAATGCCGTCATTGTCCCGGTCTTCAGTACAGTCATCACAGCAGTCGGGGATGCCGTCGTTGTCATTGTCTGGAAGGGCGGGGTCAAAGAATACGTCAGGGTCATCACAATCTATGAGGCCGTCGAAGTCATCATCTAGACCATTGCCACATATTTCTGGAGGGAGTGGACAACCTGCACCAAAAGTTAAGCTATCCAAAAAAGCGGGAATACCGCTACCGTTGTCTTCTAACGTATAGGTGGCAGTAGCAGTTTGGGTGTCGTCCGATTCCACGTTTTCATCATAACCGTTATTGCCGTAAGGGCCGACGATGGTACTATCAGCTTGGACTGTCTCGTTGTGACCCGCCTCATAAGCGTCAGCACAGCCGTCGCCGTCTGAGTCGAGATCAAAACGGTTGACGATGCCATCTCCGTCGGAATCGCAATCTGCCACAGGGCTGCCTCCTGCATAAGTAGAACCAGCAGCAACCAGCGCCGTCTCTACAGCCGTGATACCAGTCCAGATTTCAGCCCTAATCTCTACGTACTCCAAATTGCCCATTACGGCCTGAAAAGTGGCAGCGTCTGTACCAAAATTAGCTGCCGTCAACGAAACATTGAAATTAAAAACTTCATTAAAGTTGGCCGGATACTGATCAAAAAAAGTCCCGCTATTAAAATCAAAGGTTAAGGTAATACCGTTGCCCCGGATGCGGATATCCTGATTGTCTTGATAGAAACTCAGCATCAGGTCATTGGCTGCAATACCGAATTGCAATTCTCCTCCTATGGAAGCAGAATAATCGCCAGTCCATTCCGTAATACGGTAATAAGAAACACCTCCGATTTCATCATCAAAAGTATAGCCATATAGTCCTCCTGTTACTGGCGTTACGCCAAATGTACCAACACCTCCAACGGTTAAAGATATATTCTCGTTCAGCAAAACATTTAGGTCGACCACCAGATTTCCATCGAAAACATTGCATTCATCTTTATCCAAAATCCCATCGTTGTCATCGTCAATGTCGTCCAAATCGGGAATACCGTCACCATCATTATCTGCAAATACGACAATAGTAACTAATGCCGTATCGCAAACAAGCATACCCATATCACAAAGGATATACTCAAACATATCTGTTCCTTGAAAGCCATTATTTGGCATATAAGTGATCTCTCCCGTCATCATATCAACGCCGACTATCGTACCGTTGGAAGGCTGTAAAACACCTGTGGTCGTGATGGCGGCAGTGTCCATCGCAATGCCATCATCATTATCTAAAATGTCAATGGCAATATTTGTATTTATATCCGTTGTATCTCGGTCATCAATGGCTTCTACCAAGCAAATAGCTGTTTCATTTACCTGCTTTTTATCCTCGCTACCAAAAAACCAGGTATTGATCGTATTCAAATCGCCATAACAGGCATTGTTCCATTGATGGCAGGGTGCAGGACAACCATCCAATTGGACTTTTGGAGAACCGTTGAAATTGTCATCAAGTATGTTGGAATCATCATAGTACAGATTTACCGGATTTGCACTTGGAGCAGGCATTGGCCGCACTGTTTGAAAAGTAAAACCATTGGCCATGAACTCAGAATCAAATACGGGCAAGTGAAAAACACCTTGGGTATAATTCATTTGAAAATCAAATGGATTCATTAAGTCAACCTGGTTGCCAAGCCCATCGAGTCCATTCCAATAAATAGAACGGGTATAAGGAGGGAGCTCGCCTATCAACGGCTCTATTTTGATTGCCATTGCAATATCTTCTGTGCCTGGGTCATATTTAAATGAGCCGGATGTTTGGTTCAGGTCAATCAACAGTTCTATCTGTCCAGGCTTTGTGACGGTCACAAAAAACTCCCCACTATTGCCATCACAGCCAACGACAAATGGCTCCCCTACATACGTACCCAATATACCCGAAAGATATACATTGGGGTCGGGGTCGTTTAAGAACAAAGGGTAAAGAGATGTACCTGCCAATTGAGTATCAAGCGACTTCCTGTCTTCACTAACATTGCCTGTGTTGCCAGTCCCTGTATCATTGAAAAATATGTTGAAGGCAGCCGGTTGGAATCCTGAGCCATTGAAATCGACCTTGGTGACAATGCTGTCCGTATCAGAATATACATTGAAAGAGCCATGGAATGCACGATCAAATACCCCAAATTGATTGGGAGCCGTACATCCAAAACCGCCAGCAGCACAATTAATAGGCGGCACATAAAAAGCCCAGTTTTTGGCAAACACCCGACCATCAATAGCGGAAGGGCTACCACCAGTCGTCGCCACGGTAATATCCCACCATTCGATATATAAATCAGTACCATTAGAATTGGCATTCCGGCTGAATTCTATGTAATAATCACCGGCCATGGTAGGGGTATAGGCAAAAGGGTTGTACCCTCCAGCGCCAACTATTGGATTTGGCCCATTCGAAGCTTGCCCCCAAGTTGAAATAGGAGAAGTATTTCCATTCAAAAGCTGAGGCCCGAATACAACATTACCATTGGGGTCTTTTATTCTGAAGTAACCATTTATCTGGCTGACAGATTCCCCATTTGGCAAACAGCATGCACCCGCATCACAAGGCCAGTTGGGATAGTTGACAGGATGGCTGAACCCTAAATATATTTGTTCGCTTCCCGGATTTTCTATATGCACATATAAGCGTTGATCGTCCGTCCCATCATACATTCCAAAATTATTATATCCAGGACCATTTAAATTGAGAAAGACCCGATCACTTGAGGTGGGGGAAAGTTGCTTTGTCCCTTCGCCATATATATTGGAAAGGCTAAATAAAAAAAGACAAAACAAACTACATATCCTATAAAAATAAAACTCTTTTTTTTCAAGGACTTTATTAAAAAAAATAAAACTTGCCTTTTTTAAAGTAAGATAATTATTTTCCATGGCATTCCCAATTATTTACTAATATTCATTTAAGCTTTAATCAATAATTAAATCGCTAATTATTGATTTTACACAACCGTTACTCTTTCAATACTTTAAGATCATTATTTTTGACAATAAAACACCTATGCTTTTTCAAAACCATATTTCGAAAAAACAATAAACATTAATTTAACCAAACGAAATTCCTCTGCTCAACAACCAATCAAAGCCGGCGTGAACAAACACCATAAAATATTGAATTTCAGAGCATTCTTAGTTTTTAATTTGTGTCCAGCGTTCTAGTGTTTTGAAATAAAAAAGGTGAGTCGACAATATTATACTTGTGTTTTCTGACCTGTACATAAACTAGGTCAAATCACAAAATCAAATAAAGTACATCCAACTTAAAGGTGAGTAAAAAAAAATGGAAAAAAACAAGAAAGGAACAAACTTTTAGGCAAGTGGCCCTCTCTCGATAGCGTTTAATAAGTCTCCTTGTATAAATGGAAAATCGGAATGGGAAGAATTTTTCGGATAAGGAGACGTCATTTTTGAAAACTTTTTAATCTGGAACAAAACACTTGCCAAATTAATCAATATGATTCATATTAAAACCCATCTTAATTCATATAAAATGAAATCCAACTCTGCAAAATATAGGCATTGCAAATAAAGCCTCTTTAAAAGGCTTTAAGGAGTTTGGAAAATATTCATTTCGCCGATACTCGAATTGTTTCATTTCCAAACTTCATTAAATCAAATACATTGAAAAACAGCAAAATAAACTTCACTAATTTTTCAAAAATTAACAAACTGGGAATGGGTGCATTATTTCGGAGCCAGTCAAATTAAATTACTTTTTCGGGGCGCTATTTAAAACAGGCACAAGTTCGCACTCCTTGTAAATAAGGATGTTTCCGCATAAAGTCTGTTTAATTGCTAAGAAAAATACATGCTCGGCTCATCGAAATGTCGTGTGTTTTTTGGCAAGAACGAAAAAGCTGTTTGGGAAACCTATACTTCCAGAATTCCAATGACAATGAATTTTTTTTGATAAAAGGTTGGGTAAAGGAATATTGAAATAGAAATTTACCAAAAAAATTCTTCACATTTAATAAGACATTTTTCGTGATTAATGATGTGTTTTGCCCAACAATTCTTTTATTGCCCCTCGTTTTAAATTTTCACCAACTTTTTTTGATCAAACATGGAACCTATTTTCACCAATGATGCTGTCGTGTTCGGATTTCTCGCCCTTTTGCTTGGGTTGATATTTTATACCGCCAAACTGCCTGCATGGAAAAAATTTTACACATACATCCCCACCTTGGTGCTGTGCTATTTTCTGCCCGCCTTTTTATATTGGCCATTTAACCTGATTGCCCCTGAATGGTTTGACAACAGCCTGTTGACCATGCTGGCCGAAAAAGGATTGAACCTACCCGATGGCCTTTCATTTAATCAAATAAAAGAATGGCTTTCCACCAATGGGATTGAGGAAAGCGAATATGCATCCTATGAAAGGCACAGCAATCTCTATTTTGTCGCCTCCCGATATTTGTTGCCAGCGAGCCTTTTATTGCTGTGCATAAGTATTGATTTTCAAGGCATTAGGCGGCTGGGCAGTAAAGCATTGATCATGTTTTTTACAGCCACTTTAGGGATTATCATTGGAGGGCCGATTGCCCTTTTGGTCATTTCCTACGTTGCTCCAGAAGGGTTCATTCCAGCATCGCCCGATGAAATTTGGCGGGGTTTGTCCACCGTTGCAGGCAGTTGGATTGGCGGCGGCGCCAACCAAGCAGCGATGAAAGAAATTTTTGATGTGAGGGATTCCTTGTTCGGAACCATGGTGATTGTTGACGTTCTAGTGGCTAATATTTGGATGGCTTTTCTGCTCTATGGTGCAGGTATTTCAGATAAGTTGGACAAAAAACTCAAAGCGGATAATTCAGCCATCACCGATCTGAAAGAAAAAATAGCCGCTTACCGAGCAAGTATCGAACGGGTGCCCACTACCCGGCACATGTTCATAATCCTCGCAGTTGCTTTTTTTGGAGTGGCTTTATCGCACATGGTAGCAGATGCAATTGTGCCGTGGCTGAACAACTACAAAGAAGCATTGGTAGCTGCCAGACTGAATTCACTGATAAGTAGCTTTTTTTGGATCGTAGTAGTATCTACTACCATCGGGCTATTGCTTTCCCTTACCCGTGCCAGAAAATTGGAAGGTGTCGGGGCCTCCAATTGGGGCAGTCTGTTCATTTATGTATTGGTAACGACCATTGGTATGCACATGAACGTTGGTGAGATATTCGAGAACATTGGCTTGTTTGCAATCGGCATCGTTTGGATGATTGTTCATGTTACCATTTTACTAACTGTTGCCAAGATTATCAAAGCGCCCTTCTTTTTTGTGGCGGTGGGCAGTCAGGCCAATATCGGTGGTGCGGCATCTGCTCCCATTGTGGCTTCTGCATTTAGTCCATCGCTGGCACCCGTAGGTGTTTTAATGGCCGTTTTAGGATATGCCTTGGGAACTTATGGCGCACTCATTTGTGCATTTTTGATGCAAGGGGTGGCTACTGGTTAGCAACTCCTTAAAACTTTTTAGAGGCTCAGTAATTTTATTTAATTTTCATTTCTTTCAAATTTTCTATATTCGAGAGCATTTTCGACTCTTGAGGCTGTCTCATAAGTGCCTATTTACTAAATCTTTGAGATTTAGCAAATCGGAACTTATGAGACAGCCTCTAAGAACTGCATTTTCAAAACAACAAATATTTATAAAAAATAAAATGACCACAACAGCCATCGAAAAAAGCAGTTTTGATCTGAGTGAAGAACTAGACAGTGCCATCACCGACCTCGGAGGAAATACGCTATTGGAAAATATCGACCATAATTTCACTGACATAGCCGTTACTCCACCTATAGATATCCTTAATACTGACGATGGCAATCAAATGATTGGCCAACCTGTAAAGAAAGAAGAAAATGCACAAACCGAAACAGAATTGTCCATCACAAATCCCTCTGCGCCAAAAAAGGATTTTGTACCAACCGACTTACAACCCTCTGACGATTCGCTGTTAAAAAATTCAATTGTCGCTAATGAAATAGAATATATTCCTAGTGCCCTTGCAGAAGAGATATTAATGAATGGCGGAAATGTTGACGGCGAAGGTCATCAGCAATTGATTAGCCTTCAGCCACATATGGCCCCAGATTTAATTCCTTTTCAAGAGAAGTCTTTTTATGAAAATGAAATAAATGAAGAAGATGAACCGGAACCAAAAGACTTAGAGGAATTGGCTATCAATTTGGGCACGATGGAAATAAAAAAGCATGGCATTGAAACTATTGAATCATGGTTAGCTAAAAAAGGAAACAACTACAACCTCATCCAACAAGACCATGACTCACTTAACTTGGATTTGGAAAATGATAGACTACTGGAAAGCCCTACGCTCGAATGGCCTTTGGATATTGAGCAGGAATTGATGGGCGAACCATCTCATCCAACTACACCCGAAGTCACAGAAGACACTCCCGAAGAGGCAGTCACAGACGAGGTTATTGAAAAAATGGAACTGGAAGTGTTCGCCGACCCCAATCCATTTTCCGAAAAAACGACTATCTATTTTTCCCATTCTGAAAAACGAACATTGGTACTGACAGATGCTTCGGGAAAAACAAATGCAACTTGGACAACTCGCGATAAAAAATTCCATTTAGTTGCTAAAGGGCTTTCATCAGGCATTTATTTTTTGAAAATATTTTCTGAAGACAATTTAATGCAAACATTAAAACTCAGTATAATTCGATAAGAGTGATAATAAGTTACTATACATTTTTTTTGCCCAAATCCGTTTTCAGGCAAAAGGAGAAGAAGCTCATAGAGAGGGAGGTGTTTTTTTTGACCCCGATGAAACATCGGGGTCAAAAAAAACACCTCCCTCTCTAAATTGACCTTCCTCTCAGGTATGAAAACCAGCCTTTTTCAAAAAGTGTATAGCAACTTAGGATGATAATAAAATCCACCTTCTTCAAAAATGGCAAATCGTTCCCTAATTGTAAATATTTTTAAACCGACATTTATCGTCGCCATGTTATTTCTGACGGCTTGTCAGGAAAATAAGGCGCCATCCGAAAATGATCAATGTAATTGCATTTCCAAAAAAAATATCAATGGCGACCGTGTCATCCGGTTTTTGGCAACCGCTGATCCGCAATTTAATTATGTAGATATGAATGCCTCTGAAGGTGCCGCTTTATATGCTGATCGGATCGGGGAAATCATCAACCAAAAAGTTTGCTGCGAAGATTACCGGGGCGTTATTATATCGGGCGACCTGACACATAACAGCCGGGAGGATGAATTTGAACGCTATCATCGGTTTATCAAACGATTTAAACAATACACTTTTGATGGGTTGGGGAACCATGATTTTGCCCGCACCAACAAAGAAAAAGCAAATAGCCCCAAACCATCTATTGAATATGGCTTGGACAAAATCATTCCAGATGACGACTGGGTATGGAACAAAGAATCTATTGACCTCTGGGATGAAATACGAACAAGGAAACGCATCCCCAAGGTCAATTCTTCCTACCCAAACATCCATTATTCATGGGACTGGGAAGATGTGCATTTTGTTCAACTGAATGTTTTTCCCGGTGATACTCCTGTTAAATTCAAACCCCTGCAAAACCCCTTTAAATCACTTTCCTTTTTAAAAGAAGACCTTAAAACTCACGTCGGAAATTCTGGCCGCCCGGTAGTGCTTTCCCACCATTATGGACTCGACGAATTTTCAATGGGAAATGTGGGGGGCGGGGCAACAAATGCAATGGCAGAGTTTTGGACGGAGGCGCACCGACAAGCCTATTGGGACGTGATTCAGCAATATAATGTCATTGCCATTTTTGCTGGACATGCCCATCTATGCCAAACGGTTTGTTACCTACCTTGGGATGGAAGCGCTATTGGGGAAGAAAATGTCGGACAGGGATTTATCCCAACTTTTACCAGCGGGGCTACCAGGGAAGGGAAATATTTAGATTGTGAGATTAATGAAAATCAGCTTATTGTAAAGCGGTTTGACCACGGGGCATTGGATTTTGAAAAAACAATACCGATAAAGCGGAGGTTGAAAAATTAATAAATGGTAAAAAAAAGCCCTTGATGAATTCATTTGGTCAAAAATTTATAGGAAAGAGTTTTACTAAATCTCTGAGGTTTAGCAAAACAAGGGAGCTTTGACCGATTTGCTAAATTTCAAAAATTTAGTAAATCTTTTGACCAAATGAAATCACTTAGGCTCAAAAAAAAGCCCGTTCCAGCCAATTGGAACGGGCAGTTATTTCGGATATATAAATGAAAGTGATTGTCAGAAAAAAAATTAGAGGGCGTATTTAAAACGAATAGGATTCAAGGTTTTTATTTTTTTTATTCCGTGACCAACACTTCAATGGAATAATCACCGTCAGTATTCGGCTCACCGTTGCATGGAAAGGGCAGTACATCTTTCAGTTCAATATGGTATCCTTCAAAATCTGTTTCGGTCACTCCTTCTTTAGGGCCGTCATATCCATCAACGGTAAAGAGCTTTGTTAGAGTCGTACCGTTGGTTTCCAATTTTATTTTTACCCCTATTTCTCCTGCGGTGATACAGTCGGCTTCACAAGGGCAACGGGAGTCAGTAGTTACTTCCACAAAGGAAACACTCAGGTCATCCGTTACTTGTTTTTTAAACTCAAATTCAATGGTAAATGGCGTTCCAATTTTACCAACATCATCGTCAGATTGGCAGTTGGAAAATATTATAGAAACGGCAAATGCAAAAAGAAAGAAACGAATTAGGTTTTTCATAACAGTAGATTTTTTTGTTTGATAATTGTATGAGGAAAGACGAATGGTATTGGGACTACCGTTGGGTTTATTGGTTTAAATTTATGTTAAGAAATAAAAAGGTTATTTAAATATTCAACTGGTTCACATAGTTGAAAAATTTGCCTCCCAAATGATCTTTGCAATTGGGAGATAAACCTCCCAATTACGGCAAGCCTTTTTCCATTGGAAATAATTACGACATTTGCCACCCTGTACATTTTAAAAAAACGGCATGACCCAAATAGATTTTATCACCATCATCAAATACTCGTGGATGGCCTACGATGCCACGCGGGGTATCGCATCCATTAGTGATATCAGTGCCAAGGTGTCCACCAACCATGTGTATAAAGTGGCATTAGAAGATGGAGGATGGGTAATCGCCAAGCTCTCCTATTTCGGCAAGTACGAGCATTTCGTGGAAGACCACACCATTATCAATGTGCTGAACAATAACCTGCCAGCACCCTTTGATAATTTCCTCGCCCGCTCTTTGATGAAAGGTGATAAGCTGTTTGTACACCGCTTTCAAAGTGGGGCTGTGGATGCATGGGTCGTTTTTTACCTGCCTGTAAAAATAGTCCAACTAATGCCCAAAAGACTGACGGAAGACCATATAAAAAAATTGGCTTTCGAAATAGCCACCTTTCATAAAACCTGCCACATCATCCGCCACACCTTGCCTCCTTCTTCCAAAACCTTGTCATGGGACATCCGTGATTTTTTGAGTTTATTGGAAACGGATATGGGCCGCTACGAACACCGCAACAATTTGGATGAAATAAAAAAGCAATGCCATCTATTTTTGGAAAATATTGAAAAATTGGGCGTTTATGAATTTGACACTATTCCCGTTTTTGTGGACTGGAACATTGGCAATTTTTCCGTCACCCCCAGCACAAAATTATATTCCCGGTGGGACTACGATTGGTTCCGCATCAGCAACCGCATGATGGATTTTTATTTCTTCAGCCGGGTCGTTTCCGATATTGGCGACCGCAGCGTTTTCAGTTATACCATCAGCCAATACATGGAAGACCGCTTTTTATTGTTTCTAAAATATTACCACAAAACATTTCCCCTAACGGAAAATGAAATTTTGTTTTTAAAAGAAGCCTACCGCTTTTTTATTTTAAATTATGTGGTAAAAAATGGCCGTTATTTTTTTCATGAAATATATGCCACCAAATTGCAAAAAGAAGCATTCGATATTTATTTCCCAAAAATAGATTCTTTTAACCCTGATAAATTATTAAAAATAATCAGCGTGTGAGAGTATGAGAGACACATTATATCCTCTCATTCTCTCATTCTCTCATTCTCTAAAAATGACCATCCAACCATTCCGATCTATTATTAAAAACTACAACGTTGTTTTCCTTGATTCTTATGGGGTTTTGAAAACCTATAAAGGTTTGATACCTGGTGCCATTGAGACGGTGCAATACATAATTGAGTCGGGGCGTGAATTTTATGTACTGACCAATGATGCCTCCCGCAGTCCTCAACTATTGGCAGAAAAATTCCATGACATCGGGCTGGAAGCCATTAAAACGGATCATATAATTTCCTCTGGCATGATGGCCAAAGAGTATCTCGTAAATAAAATCAGAGGGGGGCGGGTCGCTTATTTAGGAACGGAAGACGCTGCACATTATATTGATGAAGCAGGCCTAGCGATGATCTCAATTACAGATATGGAATTAAAAGATATTGGAGATATTACGGCCCTTGTTTTTTTGGATGACGAAGGGTTTAATTGGAATTCCGATATCAGCAAGGCCGTTAATTTATTAAAGAGCAAAAACATTCCTACCATTGTTGCTAATTCTGACCTGACCTACCCTGCTTCAAAAGACGAAGTGGCCATTGCCACGGGCGGTGTTGCGGATATAGTAGAACGCATCGTCCAAAAAACATTTATCCATTTTGGAAAACCTGACAGTAGCATGTTTATGTATGCTTATGAGCAATTAATGGAAAAAGGTGATTTTCCAAAAAGGGAAATATTAATGGTGGGAGACACATTGCATACGGATATTCTCGGTGGAAATAAATTCGGCATAGATACGGCACTAGTGCTGACAGGAAATACCCGGAAAGAAAGAGCGGAAGTGTTGATCCGTTCGCATGGTATTATCCCCGATTATATTTGTGAATCGGTGGGAACATAAATAATTGAAAATGGAAAATGGAAAACTTGGCCAACAATTTTGTCGATTAGGTTATACGAATTAAATTGTTAAAATAAATGGCAAAGTTTTACCTGAAAATAATCTCCCAAAAATACTTTCCTTTAGCCCCCCCCCCAAATTTTCAATTCTCAATTATTTTCATTCCACCTGCGTAATCTTCAACGTATTGGTCATGAACCGCCGATCAATCGGCATGGACATCAGGTTGACCAAAAGGTCACTGGGTTCAACTTTTCCAGCATTTTTCAAGATTTCCACTAAGTCATGAATGGTTTCATCAGTGGAATTGTATTTATCATAATAAAAACACTGGACGCCCCAAACGAGATTGAGAGTGGCCAGCATATGGATGTGTTCTGAGAAAATATAAATCTTCCTTTTGGGGCGGCAACTGGATAATTTGAAGGCGGTGTAACCAGAAACGGTCATGCCCGTCAAGGCTTTGGCATTAATCTGTTTGGCCACATTAACCGCATTAAAGCAAACGATATCGCTGAGGAAAGTACTCGCTTTTGGAGCAGGCATGGGCGAATCAACAGAATAGGCTTCGTTGTGTTCGACAGCAGCAATGATCTTTTCCATCGTTTCCACCACAAGTACGGGATGGTCACCCACCGCCGTTTCACCGCTCAACATTACAGCATCGGCTCCGTCAAGCACAGCATTGGCCACATCAGTCACTTCTGGCCGGGTAGGAGATGGGTTTTTCATCATGGATTCCATCATTTGTGTGGCGACAATCACAGGCCTCGCCCGCTGGATACATTTCTTAATAATGTTTTTTTGTATAACGGGCAATTCCTCAATAGGTACTTCGATGCCGAGATCGCCACGGGCGAGCATGATACCGTTGGAATTCTTGATGATCTTGTCAATTTTCTCCACTGCCCCTGGTTTTTCAATCTTGGCGATGGTCTTGGCAGGATGGTTTTTTGCCTCAATCAATTGCTGTAGGTCCTTCATGTCTTTGGGTGATCGGACGAAAGAAAGGGCAATCCAATTGACAGGTTGAGTAAGGATGAAATCAAGGTCTTTCCGGTCTTTTTCGGTGAGCGACGGCAGGGTTATCTTGGTGTTGGGTAGGTTGACCCCTTTGTTGGAGTAAAGTGGCCCGCCATGTAGCACTTTTAGTTTGACTTGATCTTTTTTATTAGTATCCAATACTTCCAACTGAATTTTCCCATCATCTACCAAGATCATTTCACCTGCCTTTACATCCTTCGCCAATTTTTGATAGCTCATGTAAATGGCCTCTTTTGTGCCTTCGCATTCTTTATTTACGAATATGATTTCATCATCGGCTCTAAGCTGCAATGGTTCGTCCTTGATGGTGCCGACCCGTAGCTTTGGGCCTTGCAGGTCGGCCAATATGCCAATGTGGATGTTGTATTTTTCATTGATGTAGGTAACCCGACGTATGACTTCGAGGTGGTCTTCGTGTGTGCCATGCGAGAAATTCAGTCGGAATATGTCCACTCCTGCATGGATCAGGTCGAGCAAGGACTCGTAAGAGCTACTGGCAGGCCCTATAGTAGCTACTATTTTGGTGTTTTTGTGCTGGATCTCCTTCACGTTATCGGCTTGCATCAGTTGAAATTTTAATGAAATTATATTTTTAATGACTTGATTTTAAAAGGCATAGGGCGTTTTTGCAGCTAAGTGTTGGTTTTACAATTAGTTTTGCTTCCCAAAAGTACATTTCTCTTTCACAAAGTCAAATACACCTGTGGAATTAATGCAGATAATCCTCTTCCTATCTGGGCAGGCAAACCTCTTTTAACTCAAAATGAGCGTAAATATTTTTTGAAAAGAGTTAGTTTGTCTTTCTTTGCAAAAATTTTTTCAAAACCTTAAAAGCGTATTTGTTATGTCTGAAATTGCAGATAAAGTTAAAGCTATCATTGTTGAAAAACTCGGTGTAGAAGATTCGGAAGTGACGAACGAAGCCAGCTTCACCAATGATCTCGGTGCTGACTCGCTCGATACCGTAGAACTTATCATGGAACTGGAAAAAGCATTCAATATTTCCATACCTGATGAACAAGCTGAAAAAATTGCAACCGTTGGTGATGCGATAGAATATTTGACTGAAAATTCAAAGTAATTTTCCATCCCAATTACGGTAACTAATGAACCAGAAACCAAAGGCCCAAGCATGTTGCACTCATCCTGAAGCCTTTGGTTTCTCTCTCCACGATCAAATTTTCCCAAGACATTTGGTTGGCATGTTGAACAAACTCTCAATGACGGCCTGTGTCTCACAATAAAAGGTAGAAGCCAATTCCTATTCATCGAATAATTGGGCATCCTGCCTTACTCAACCAAATATATGAGAAGGGTAGTCATAACTGGCATCGGCGCATTGACCCCCATAGGCAATAACATAAAGGAATACACGGACGGCTTGCGGAACGGTATGAGCGGAGCAGTTGGCATTACTCATTTTGATGCGTCCAATTTCAAAACCCGTTTTGCCTGCGAGTTGAAAAATTTCGACCCGAAAGAGCATTTAGACAGCCGTGAAGTTCGACGTTTGGATTTGTTTGCCCAATATGCTTTGGTCACAGCCGATGAAGCCATTACAGATGCTGGCCTTGACCTGGAAAAAATTAACCTTGATAAGGTTGGGGTTATTTATTCCTCTGGCATCGGTGGCATGATTACACTGGAAAGCGAGATTGAAAATTTTGCACTTGGAGATGGAACCCCTCGATACAGCCCTTTCCTGATCCCTAAAATGATCTGTGACATAGCCCCTGGCCATATTTCGATAAAATATGGGTTCAGAGGAATCAACTATACTACCGTATCTGCCTGTGCATCTTCTACGCATTCCATTATGAATGCTTTTGACTATGTCCGATGGGGCAGGAACGATATCATTGTGGCAGGAGGATCGGAGGCTGTGGTAACAAAAGTTGCGATGGGTGGCTTTAGTGCAATGAAAGCCCTGTCCACCCGGAACGATGACCCAAAGACCGCTTCCCGTCCTTTCGACTTGGATAGGGATGGCTTCGTGCTGGGAGAGGGGTCTGGCACATTGGTGCTGGAAGAGCTGGAGCATGCCAAGAAGAGGGGAGCAAAAATTTATGGGGAAATAGTCGGCGCTGCGGCTACTGCCGATGCGTACCATATAACTGCCCCACACCCCGAAGGCCTCGGTGCCGCCAATGTAATGAAACTGGCATTGGAAGATGCTAAAATGAACCCCAGTGACATTGATTATATCAACGTTCATGGCACTTCTACGCCATTGGGTGATGTGTCAGAAGTCAAGGCCATCCAGAAGGTTTTTGGGGAATCGGCTTACGATTTGAACATCAGTTCCACCAAAAGCATGACTGGGCATTTGTTGGGTGCAGCAGGTGCAATTGAGGCAATTGCTGGAATTTTGGCAATAAATGATAAATTTGTACCTCCAACGATCAACCATTTCACAGATGACCCTGAACTGGACGATCGTTTAAACCTAACGTTCAACGAAGCCCAAGAGCGGGATTTGAAAGCGATATTGAGCAATACATTTGGGTTCGGTGGACATAACGCCTCTGTAATCATCAAAAAATTCGAAGGGTAAACGGCTTGTTAGAAAAACGATGGGTGGTAAGGTATGTTATTTGCCTATTTTGTTTCCAATCGTGCCGTTAACTTTTAAGGCTGAAAGAAGTCTGGAGCAATTGAAATAAAGAATTTACGCCTTTGCAAATGCGAGTTACGGGTTGCCCCAAATCATAGCTCAAAACCTGACCTATAACCCGCAAAAGGAGTTCTTCTTGTTTTCAAATAGCTTCACTTCTTATTTCTTATTGGTTTTCAGCATTTTATATAATTGATTTTTACTTTGGATGCCGTTTTAAAAAATGCTGGCGTCTCAGGGTTCAGTCTGCCAAAACTGGGCTAGGCAACTGGCGGGTTCATTTTCGTGCCTATTGCAGCCAACAAAACCTTAATCTATTGCTGAAGCTATTTTTACGCTTTTACAACCGTTTTTTCCACCCGGAAAAAGAATTTGCGGAAAAACTGAGGCCGCTCATCGGTTTCACGCCTTCCAACTTGTCCATATTCAAGTTGGCTTTCTCGCACAAATCCAATCCATCCGACAAGGCATATGCCATCCAGAACAACGAACGTTTGGAGTACTTGGGCGATGCAGTGCTGGGCACCATCGTTGCGGAATATTTATTCAAAAAATACCCGAACGGCAACGAAGGGTTTCTCACAAAAATGCGGTCCAAGATTGTCAAGCGCAGTACACTTAACAGCATTGGCGACAAAATGGGGCTGGATGTCCTATTGCAGGAATACAGCCAGACCCGTTTGAGCCGATCCATGCTGGGCAATGCCGTTGAGGCGCTCGTCGGTGCTGTTTATATCGAAAAGGGGTATGACGGCACAACCAAGTTTATTGTGAACAAAATGCTCCGTAATTACCTCAACGTCCACGAACTGGAGAGCTTCGACGACAACTATAAAAGCCAGCTGTTGGAGTGGTGCCAAAAAAATGGGCAGACCGTTTCTTATAAATTGGTGGCCCGCTATAAGTTTGAAAAACGGGATCGCTTCAAAGTTGCCGTCCTGATAGACGGGAACAAGATGGCCACTGCGGATGATTTCAACAAAAAAAGTGCGGAACAGACCGCTTCTGAAAAGGCTATGCTACAACTGGGGATCATACCGGAAGGGCATAAAGGTGGGCAAGCCAAAAAGAAAAAGGATAAGTATCGGAGGAAATATCAGGCAGTATAAAGTTTCATGCCCATTAATAAATTAGCTTTGCTCCGTTACCGAACCATTGACAAATGCCTGCAAAACCGCTTCCGTAAATGGACTTTGGACGACCTCATTGATGCCGTGTCGGATGCGCTGTATGAATATGAGGGAATAGACTCCGGTGTAAGCAAAAGGACAGTGCAATTGGACATCCAAAATATGCGGAGTGATAAATTGGGATTTAATGCGCCTATTGTTGTTATTGACAGGAAATATTATACTTATGAAGATAGAGAATACAGCATTACCAATACACCTATTTCCGATTATGATTTGGAGAAATTAAATGAAGTGGTCGGTATTTTAAAACAATTTAAAGGGTTCAATTATTTTAAAGATTTATCAACAGTAGTAGCGAAATTGGAGGACAAAATATTAAAACAAAAAAATGAAGGCATTTCCTATATTGATTTGGATAAAAACGAGCAATTAAAAGGATTGGAATTAATTGAACCACTGCACAAAGCCATTCAGAAAAAAAGTCCGTTAAAATTAATTTACCAATCATTTAAAGCAGATCAACCATTGGAACAAATCATTTTCCCTTATTTATTAAAGGAATATAACAACCGTTGGTTTTTACTTTGCGCTAATAAAGTTAACAGGGAAAATTTATTGATATTGGCACTTGACCGAATTGTGTCAATGGAAGAATACGGGGGCATAAAATATAAAAAACCGCTCGTTGATGTTTTCCGTTTTTTTGATGAAGTGATCGGCGTTTCCAAAACCATTAAAATGAGAGGGCGACACATTTTATTAAAATTAGAAAAACCCCAACTGCCATATATTATTACCAAACCGCTGCATCCCAGTCAGAAAATTTTAGAAGAAGAAGATGGTTGGGTAAAATTCAGTTTAAATGTAGTTTGGAATTATGAACTGGAACGGGAAATATTAGGTATGGGCGAAGTGATAAAAGTGTTGAAACCCGTGGGGTTGCGGAGAAAAATAAAAGAACGATTGGAGAAAACGGCAGGCTTATATAAAGAATCAAAATAATTTATAAACTCAAATAAAACTCTTCAAATTTAAATACACCTATTCTTGCCATCAGGAACAGCGTATTTAAATTTGAACTTTTATTAATTTCCATTCCCTTCATTCGTTGGCTCTACCAAAATCCCCATTTTCTTTGCCCGTTCCTCCCATTTTTTGCGAGCATATAATTGCAAGTCAGGAATATGATCTGATTCGTCCATGATCTCAAAGCCAAGGATTGTTTCGAATAAATCTTCCAAAGTAACAAGGCCAACGGTACTCCCATATTCATCAGAAACAACGGCAATATGTGACCTGTTTTTTGATAAAAACTCAAAGAGGTGGGGAAGTTCCTTGTTTTCGTTTACAATAGCCAAAGGTCGTTTGATACTTTCCAGCTTGTTATCCTTCCTTCCCTCCAACATTCCGATAAGGACTTCATTTTTTAAAATAATCCCTTTTATGTCGTCCCGATCATCATCATAAATAGGAATGCGGGAAAAAGGGGGCATTTTGTCCCTTGACTCATAAAATTCTCCCAAGGTCATGTTCTGGTCGGCCATGAACATCATGGTGCGGGGAGTCATGATATCCCTTGCTTTAAGTTTGTTGAGATGAAGGAGGTTCTCGATGATGGCCGATTCGTTTTCTTTCAATGCGCCACTTTTTTTGCCAAGGCTCGCCATAGCCAAGAAATCAGCCCGGGAAAAAACACTTTTTACTTCTTTTGCCTTCAGGTTTTTTGTGATAAGCATACTAAGCCATATAAACGGAGTTAGGCAAAAAATAACGACCTTTAATGATTTGACAGTAAAGCCTGCCAATTTCCGCCAATAATTTGCACCTAGCGTTTTGGGGATGATTTCAGAAAGGATCAGGATAGCCAGCGTCATTACCGCCGCAATAATGGATTCATACGACAGTTCCCACTGCCCAAACAAAGGAAAAGTATGTTCGCCAAACACTTCCCCTGCCTGCGCCCCTACCCCAATTGCTCCTACTGTATGAGCGATAGTGTTCAAGGTCAGAATAGCGGAAAGTGGCCGATCAATATCATCTTTGAATTTTTGCAAGGACTTGCCAAGTTGCGTGCCTTCTTCTACTTGCCGGTTGACAAAAGATGGGGTAATACTCAACAAAACAGCTTCCCAAATGGAACATAGGAATGAAAAAAGAATAGATACAGCAAAAAATATTATTAGCAGTGTCATGAAACAGGGTTGGCAAACAGGGAAGTATCGGCTATGTTTAATTTTTTAGTATCTGCCGCTTTATCTGCGTCTGTTTGCTGGATCGCTTTGTTTGATTCAATTAATTGGGGCATCAGCCCTCAGTTTTATTTTACGGCAAAAGTAGGAAAAAGGTATTGGCGCAGTTTTTAATTACAAACTCAAAGGCAAAAACGCCTGACCCGTATTTAAGTGCAGGTGTTTTTGCTTGTGTATCTGCCCCTTGCTATTCAAAAAAACCGACGCTGCCGCCCACCCAGGTTTTTCCTTTATTGTACCGCACACCAACCATTTCCCCTTTGCTCAATCGAACGAGATTGGTCATTGCCCGTGGCCGGGCAGCACCATCTTCCCAAGCCATCATGATGCGCACTTCTGATTTGGCCGGTTCGTCCAATGTCTGAATGATAGGAGCATATTTTACCTTTTTTTGCAAAATATAATGGCTGCGCTGTTCTAATGGAATGGCTTCAATGTCAGCCTGAACAGGATTGATAATGACGCCCTGGCCGGAGAAGGAATAGAGGGGTTTCAACACATAGTTTTCGAGATCGTTCGGCAGGTTTTCATCATTTAGGAAAAACGAATCTGGCACAAAGGAGCTGTCAAAAAGTGGCAATGTATGTTTACTGACCCGGGAAAACCAGTGCGGGTGACCAACCCAACGGATGTCGTACTCATTTTGAAAATAAAATTCCCGCTTCAGGTCAGGGCGTTTAAGCAGTTCGTCAAAAATGACTCGGTTGTACACTCTTTCTACTCCAATCTTTTTCCCGTTTTCATCTAGGTAAAAAACATCCCTGCCCTCGGTCTTCAAGTCGCTCACACACAGCACCTTGATACCCAGTACACGGGAAGTTGCCCAAAAATCAATTTGAGTGTTTTGCTTGAACGGTTCAATATCAATCATTACCACACTTTCCGGTTTGGCATCACCAACGATCACATTTTTCAGTATGTCAAAATAGGCCACTTCGTCCAATCCACCGAAGAGGTGCTTAAATCCTGAGGGAATGTCAAAGTTGTGGCGGTAGGCATTGGCGCATATATTTTGGTAATAGAACAAAGATGGAAACCCCTGTATTTCAATCAGTTGGGGCGACAATTGACCTTGTTCATCCTCACACACGCCAAAGTCAACAGATAAAAATGCAGGGTGATCGGTTTCGCCCGGCACATAGAATTCCGGCAACAAGGTGTCTTTCGACATCTCTTTGAAGTCGGCAAGGCAAAGTACGTTGCACAGATCTTCACAAGCTTGCAGAAGTTGCTCTTTTAAATAATTTGGAATAAAAATAGGCGTCTCGGCAATTGGGAAGGCTGGTGCATGGCCCGCCTCCCGGGCGATCTCGTCGAGGAATATCCTATATTTTTCTTCAGAAAAGTTGGTGTTGTAGTGTTTGCGGAGATGGGAGATCATTTGAAATAAAAATGAAAATATGTTAAGCTGGTTGTAGTTTGCTCTCCCGCACTCCTTGAATGGCTCGGTGCAGGAAAAACGGCAGTACGATCTTGTGGGTCTTTTCTATTTTGTCTGGATGGTTGAGGTCTTTGACCATGAACTCCAGTTTTCCTTTGCCAAATTCATCTAAAATCGCAATGACCCTTTCTTCATCTGAAAAATACTTCCTCATGCCCTTTGGGTCGGCTTCCGGATGAAATTGCGTACCGATCATTTCATCTGAAAAACGAATAGCCATCATGGCCCTTTGCAGGCCTGTTTTGGTGCGTTCTTTTTCTATCAAGAGCAGATTTGCCCCAATTTTTTCCATGTTTTCATAATTGGGATGAATCACTTGGTATTCCCGGAAATCAGCAACGAAGAATGGGTCGTCCAAAGCTTTGAACAGCCACTCCTTCTTGCCCGCTTCTGTTTTATAAACCGGAAAAGTCCCAAACGATTTCCTGCGCCTACGGGTAATGTCACCTAATCCAAAATGATGACAGGCCATTTGGAAGGAATGGCAGATGAAGAAGCAATATTTCTTTCCATCCTCGCTGTACTTGTTGTGTTCCCACAGTTGATCAATTAGGTCATGGAAAGGTTGGAGCCAACTTTCATCGCCTACCAAAGGGTTGCCCGGTCCGCCCGAAAAAATGTAAATGTCGTAACCGAGACCGGGCACTTGCACTTCGCTCCTCACATCAAAGATTTCATAATCAAGGTAATGCGAGAACTCTTTTACAATGTCCTGGATATTATTCATACCGATATTGCGAGTACCCTCGTACATATCCAGGATGGCTACTTTGATAGGTATATTTTCCATAATATGAATGGTTGAATGGTTGGATGGTTATATAGTTGGATACCGCAAAACTACCCAACCATTCAGCCATAAAACCATCTATTTCTTCTTCCTTCTGGGCGCCGGCTTTGGCTTAGCGCCCATGACGCTTTCCTGCATAAAGGTGCCCCATGTGAGGTTGTTCTGGCCTTCTTTATGTGCCTGCGCCGCCTCAATGGCATAGTTGGCAGCATTTTCAACCACCCATTCGAAATTCTCCTTGCCCACTGAAGTCACCTCCGCATCGGGTGCAGGATTACAGAAGTCAATTGCATAAGGAATGCCATCTTTTATGGCAAATTCCACTGTGTTGAAATCATAGCCAAGGGCATTGCAGATTTTCAGTACATAATCCTTCATCAATGCCTTCATTTCATCCGACACATTGTGGTTGGCCACATAGCGTAGGTGGTGAGGATTGCGGGGCTCATAATCCATGATGTGGACATATTTACGGCCAATGCCATAGCAACGGAAGTAACTTTCAAACTCAATGGCCTCCTGGAACATCATGACCAATTGGCCCGTCTCGTGATAGGCTTTGAATACAGCCGTCCAGTCATCCACCTTGTAAACACTCTTCCAGCCACCGCCAGCATGAGGTTTCATGAACATGGGAAAACCGCCAAGGTACTCGGCCATCGCATCCCATTCGAGCGGGAATTTAAGGTTGGTAAAACTTTCGGAGGAAGTGTCGTCGGGATGGTCTTTACTTGGCAAAAGAACTGTTTTCGGTACCGGGATGCCGATTTGATCGGCGAGGACATTGTTGAAAAATTTCTCATCAGCGCTCCACCAGAAAGGATTGTTGATGACTGCCGTGCCAGTGGCTGCCGCATTTTTCAAATAAGCCCTATAAAATGGGACATCCTGTGAGATGCGGTCAATGATGACATCGTAACCGCAGGGCTTGTTCATCATTACTTCTTCTACGTTGACAAATTCAGCGGTCACCCCCTTTACCGCTTTCGAATTGATCCTTTCAACAAAGGCTTTGGGGAAGGTGCGTTCTTTTCCGAACAGGATACCAATTTTCTTCATGGTGTTGTTTTTAATACAATGGCTTGTGAAGTTTTTGGTTTTAACCTTTCAGCGCTGTACAGGTTGGAACAAAGTTTTGCGCATGACAAATAAAATTAGGACAATTTTTGAAAGGTCACTGAGTCGTTCAACTTTTTGAAAAACATTTAGAACTATTATAAATATTTTCAAACGGCAAAACCATTGACCAAGAACCTTCACGAACCATTGCAACAAATAGGTGTAGTTTAATTTTTGAAAAAGCAGGAAATGATATTTTACTACATTTGCCCGCTATGAACATTTGGCTTGATTATTTTAGATTAAATGTTTTGTAAAACAGGGTGCAAAGCTACACTGAATTATATACTGTAAAGTCATTTTAAGGCAATTTCTAAAGCATCTGCCAAATTTATTTTAGAAGTTTTTTTGGCAAAAAGATTCAACAAGTGAAATTCTTATTTTTTTAATTTTCGATTTGTCACTTTTCCAATTATGATGTTTTAAATTATTGTGAATTTGCCAAATAAATTGACGGGTTAAATTAAATATCAGCAACAAATTCCACCTTCACCCAAATCCCATGACTGCCAGACAAATAACATGGAGGATATTGCAAGCCTGCTACACACAACAACTAAAGAGATAAAGGACGGGATCACCATCCATCACCTAGCGCATTTCAAGTCCCTCTTCCTCGACAGCCGTTTCAAAATTGATGTTTATCTGCCGCCCGATTACGACGCAGCTCAAAGTGGTAAATTACCATTACTGCTTCTTAACGACGGGCAGGACATGAAACAGGTGCGCCTCACCCAAACCCTCCACCGTTTGTTTTTGGAGGAAAAAATACCATCTATCATGACCGCTGCTATTCACGCCGCCAACCGCCTACAGGAATATGGCGTATCGGGGCAGCCCGATTATAAGGGCCGGGGCAGCAAGGCTGGCAGGTACGCTAAATTCATTTCCAATGAACTATTGCCTTTTATCAAAGAGCAATACCCCTGCACGACAGATGTTCGAAAAACGGCCTTTGCAGGGTTTTCGCTCGGTGGCCTTTCTGCCATTGATATTGTTTGGAACCACCCTGACCTCTTCTCCAAGGTCGGTGTCTTTTCCGGTGCCCTGTGGTGGAGGCATTCCGAATTCATAGCAAGTGACCCCGATGCCCACCGTATCATACACGAAATCATCCAAGCAGACGAACACCGTCCGGGCTTAAAATTTTGGCTCCAAACGGGCACCATGGACGAAAAGGACGACCGCAACAACAACGGCATCATCGACTCCATTGATGACACCCTCGACCTCATCGAAGTTCTGACCAATATAGGCTACACAGACAAAGACATCCATTACCGGGAAGTAAAAGGCGGCATCCACCACCCCTCCACTTGGGCACAGGTAATGCCAGAATTTTTAACTTGGTGCTTTGGAAAAAATAGTTGAGTGGGTTGAAATGGTTGAGCATGAACGTACTCAACCATCTCAACCCTTCTCAACCCCCTCAACCTAATAAAAACGGAAGTATGAACATCATCATCACTGGAGCTACTAAAGGCATCGGTAAGGCCATCGCAGAAAAATTTGCTTCAGAAGGTTTCGATTTAACCATCTGTTCCCGTAATAACGACGACCTAAAAACCTTTAAAAAAGAATTACGATCGCAATACCCCAACATTGAGGTTTTGACCAAAGTGGCCGATATGCGAAAGAAAAAGGATGTTCTCGCATTCGCCGATTTTATCAAAAAAAATTGGCAGGAGGTGGATGTCCTCGTCAACAATGCAGGCCTCTTCATTCCTGGTGAAATAAGCCAAGAGGACGACGGTGCCCTTGAAATGATGATCGAAACCAACCTCTACTCCGCCTACCACCTCACCCGTGCCCTCCTTCCAATCATGCTCAAAAAAAGCAACGGCCACATTTTCAATATGTGCTCCATTGCCAGCCTGATTGCCTATCCGAACGGCGGCTCTTACAGTATTTCCAAATTTGCCCTCTTAGGCTTTTCCAAAGTGTTGCGGGAAGAATTGAAAGCAAAAGGCATCAAAGTAACGTCCATTCTGCCGGTGCTACTTGGTCGAACAGTTGGGCAGGGGTGGACTTGCCGGAAAGCCGCCTGATGCAAGCGAGTGATATTGCCATTGCGGTGTGGAGTGCCTGGCAAATGAGTCCAGCGGCGGTGGTGGAGGAGGTTGTGGTTCGGCCGCAGTTGGGGGATTTGTGAGTTAGCCTTATCTTGCAAGTCATTTTTCATCAAAATCGCCCAGCTATGAAAAATCTGTTATCAATCATCATGGCCTCACTTTTGACCACTACCGCCATTTCCCAAAAGATAGACTATCCACCAAATTTCCTCCAATTATTAAAAGAAACCAACCTCGAATTTTTTGAGCCGTTGGACGCGGGCTACCGGGAATACCAACCTGTGGAAAACGAATTCCAAAACAGCCATTTCGCCATCCACTCCAGCAAAGAAGATCTGGACATCCGCTATTTCGTTATTCCGTGGGAGGAGCAAAAACCTAATACCACCAACCCACATCTGCGGACATTCGCCACTTTGACCCATGTAGCCACCAATGCGGACGAATCGGTCATTTCTGCCATCCAACCAACGAAAGAAATGGTGCAGAAGGATTTTAATGCCGACTGGGGCATGACCTATTTTTTCACACCAAAAAAGCATTTTTCCGATAAGCAGCATTGCCGAATGTTGGCATTGTGCAAAGAGGGCCAGGGTACCGTGTTCGTTTTTTACCTGTTCAATGATACAGGAAATGAAGCATTGGATACGAGGTATTTGGCGTTGCGGTTTATGTAAACAACATTCATTCTGTCATCTGCCGTTCAAACGATTCCTTTTCTCTAGTAAAATCCAGTGACGGGTTTTCTTCTTTCATTTCTTTTATTATGGATAATTGTTTCTTCAAAAAAGACTGGTGTGCTTCTGATGCAGGATGAAAAGGTCGATGCCCCACTGCCGAGGTAAGTTGGGAAATGCGCTGGCATAGCGACTTTGTTTTTTTATCAAAAAATGCATTTTCAAAATGCTGCCAGATATAGTCAATGGCCAATCCATTTGGATGCGAGAGGTCTTTTTCATAAAAGCGGTAATCGCGTAGGTCATCCAATACTATTTCATAGGATGGAAAATAATGAATAAAAGGAAGTTCACGGCAAACGGCCTCCAAACCAAGCAGCAGTGTAGCCTTGCTGCGTTGGTTTTCCACCAAACCATCCCTCAGGTGACGCACTGGGCTGACAGTGGTGACCACTTCCAAAGAAGGTAATTTTTCCTTTAATTTTTGCAAAACAGCAATCAGTGGTGCTGACACTTCTTCCACTAACAAGCGGCGGCGGTCAAATGACTGACCCGGCATTTTATGGCAATTGGCAACCACAGTATTTGTTTTTTTATAAATAAAAACATGGGCCGTGCCAAGGGTCAGCAAAAGGAGGTTGGTATTTTGCAAAAAATGGCGGGCCTGCTCCAGCGAGTGGTTTATTTGCTGCAAAGCGGTCGCTCTGACTGGATGGGAAAAACGGCCGTGGTGATCGAAGCTGTGCCAAAGGCCAAGGTTTTCAAAAAGATCGGATTCTTTAAAACTGCTTTCCGATAATATTTTCTCCAAAACCTGAACGATGGAAACAGGGTTGTAAACAATGCCAAACGGGTTGATAAGAGTGGGGAATTTCAACTGCTCCAAGCGCTCTCCGATATGCTCCGCAAAACAAGAGCCGATGCACAGCAATTGATGTTGGTGGTTAATTTCAACACCTATTTGGATAGATGGTATTTCCGTACGAAAAGATGCCATATTAATCCCATTCCGAATTCGTCATCTGTCATTTTGCATTCATCATTATATCACCTCCTCGCCACTGCGAATTTCATTTTATACTCTGCCTTCCCCAGTCCTTTTTTTAATTTTTCCAGTTTGCGTTTGATCATGCGTTTTTTCAGTGGCTTGAGTTTTTCAACAAAAAGAACCCCTTCTATGTGGTCGTATTCATGTTGTATCACACGGGCATTGGTGCCATTGTACACCTCAACGCGTTCGACGAAATTTTCATCAAAGTAACGTATTTTGATAGTGTCCAATCGGTCAACATCCCCCGTAATATCGGGGATGCTGAGGCAGCCCTCTTCAAAGGTATTGTCTTCGCCCGTTTCCTCGATCATATGGGCATTGATGAATACTTTTTTGATGCCTTGGTACTCTGGTTCTTTACCGCTTTTTTTCTTTTCTTCTTCTTGGGGAGTCAAGGTATCTACCAAGAACATGCGGATAGAAAGGCCGATCTGCGGGGCAGCCAAACCAACACCTTCTGCGTTGCGCATGGTTTCCCACATGTTGGAGATGAGTTCTTGCAGGTCGGGGTAATCAGGATCAATATCAGTTGCTACTTTCTTAAGAACGGGCTGTCCGTAGGCATATATCGGTAAAATCATTTATTTAATGGTGAACGGTGAATGGTAAACGGTGAATGGCTTAAAAACTTGCCGTTCACCATTTACCATTCACCGCTGCTGTTCATATAATCTTCTAAAATCAGTGCGGCGGCAATTTTGTCCACCAAGCTTTTGTCTCGGCGTTTTTTTTGTTTGACGCCGCTTTGCAGGATGATTTCCTTCGCCTTGACGGATGTACCCCATTCGTCGTGCATGACCACCTCGATATGGGGAAATTGCTTTTTCAATTTACGTACAAAACCAACCACAATATGGGCGATCTGTGCTGGGTTGCCGTCTTTGTGTACGGGTTCTCCGACCACTATTTTTTCGACTTCTTCTTCCTTTATATAGTCGGTCAAAAATTCAAACAGTTCTTTGGTAGGTATGGTTGTCAGCCCCGAAGCGATGATCTTCAAAGGGTCGGTCACTGCAATGCCGATACGCTTCGTGCCATAGTCTATGCCCATGATTCTTGACATGGGTGCAAAGGTAAGGATTGGGCATTGGTTTTTGGTTTAGGGTTTTTATAAAATGAAAAAAGCCCTTGAGGATCATCTCAAGGGCTTCGATATCCATGTTGAAAAAATCTTAAAAACAATATTCGTCCGCAGCGATCAATTGATCAGCTACCAAACGGCGGGCTTTCTTAACATTGGTCGGCGGATATTTGGTGAAACGCTTCAAGCCCATCAGCAGGGTCTTGAGCAGGTCGCCTTCGGCAAACGAGGCGAGTGCATCCTTGGCACTTTTCTGAATGCGGTCACTGGCATCGGTGAAAAATACTTTTAGGATGGCATTGTACACCTCTTGATCGAACTTTTTGTCAAGCATACCAGACAACTTCTCGACCCGTAAGAGCGTAGACTCTGCCAAATAGGTATCAATCATCATATCGGCAACATTCATCAGTATTTCCTGTTCCTTCTTGAGATCAAGCAAGCCGTCCATTTGCATTTTCACGGCAGCACCTGCCACCATAAGGATGGTCTTTTTGAAATCTTTGAGTGCTTTGTTTTCCTCTCCATAAGCACCTGTCGGGCTGTCGAAGGATGGCATGGATGCCAATTCTTTTTGCACGGCCCAAGCTGGCCCCACGATGTCCAATTTGCCCCTCATGGCCCGCTTCAACAATTGCGATACCATAAGCATGCGGTTGATTTCGTTGGTGCCTTCATAGATGCGGCTAATGCGGGCATCCCGGTAGGCACGGGCAGCGGGATATTCTTCTGAGAAACCATTTCCGCCATGTATCTGCACTACTTCGTCCACCACATAATCGGTCACTTCCGAGCCATATACTTTTGAGATGGCACATTCAATGGCGTATTCTTCTGCTGCTTCCAATTTGGCATCGGCATAGCTCATGCCTTCCTCCATCAGTTCTTCCTGCTTGCCGCGCATGAGGTCGGAAATACGATAGACCATACTCTCCAGTGCAAACGCACGGATGGCCATTTCGCCTATTTTATATTTGATGGCTCCAAAACTGGAAATAGGCACCTTGAACTGGTGACGTTCATTGGCATATTTCACGCCCATAGTGATGCCCGACTTTGCACCTCCGAGGCTCATCACGCCAAGTTTGTAACGCCCTACGTTCAGTACATTAAATGCAATGTGATGGCCTTTTCCTATTTCACCTAAAACATTCTCCACGGGCACCTTCACATTTTCAAAGAACACTTGCCGGGTGGACGAGCCTTTGATGCCCAATTTTTCCTCCTCCGCTCCGAGCGTAAACCCTTCCATGCCTTTTTCTAAAATGAAACCCGTAAACTTCTCGCCATCTATTTTGGCAAAAACAACAAACACATCTGCAAACCCCGCATTGGAGATCCACATTTTCTGTCCATTGATAATATAATGTTTTCCATCTTCGGTCAAGTCAGCGCGGGTCTTTGCCGCTAAGGCATCAGAACCGGAACCAGGCTCAGTAAGGCAATAAGCCGCTTTCCATTCACCGCTGGCGAGTTTTGGCAAATAGTGCTTGCGCTGTTCTTCCGTACCAAAATAAAGGATCGGCAACATGCCTATGCCCGTGTGCGCCGCAAAGGAAGTAGTGAAGCCACCGCCAAAGCCACCCGTTGCTTCATAGATAATGTTTACCGTATTGCTGTCCATTAACATGCCTCCGTACTCGTTGGGAATGTGGGCAGCGAGGAGGCCAAGTTCTCCGGCCTTTTCCATCAATGCTACTTGATGTTCGAGTTTGCCGGCCTTTTCTCCGGCTTCTTTGATAAAATCTTTTACCATTTGCTGCACCATGCGCTGTTCTTCATTGAAATCTTCCGGTATGAACACATCGGCAGCGTAAGCGTCGTTGATGATGAATTCGCCCCCTTTAAGGACCGGGGCTTTGGTGACTGTATCTCCCATGCTTGTATTTTTTTATTTAGGTGAAGTGGATATGTATCAAATTTAGCGAATATTCGCTGGCGAAATTAACACATAGAAAACAAAAAGGCAATATTTATGCCTTTATATTTAGCGAATATTCGCTAAATAATTGCTTTAATAAAATTTTTCGCTGGAAAAAAACCATTTTCTGGGAATGCCTTTGCTTGCCTGCTACGTTGCATTATCAACACATTAAAATTTCTTTAACGTTTTTCGTCCGTGATAATCCTGCATTTCTCAAAAAAAATTGGCTGTTTTGCAGATTAAGCCGCTATTGCTTTCGTTATTGTTGAGTCTTCCAATATTATCATGCACGTTTTACTGTATAAACAAAACAAAATCCGACTCTCTCCCGTCCAACATGGCCTATTAATGTTCGCAGCCCAAGCATATAAATATACTTCTTCAGGAAAAAATTAAACTTTCATCTTTAAGAAGAAGTATTGTGGAAAGTTGTTTTGGTTTTTTGCAAAAACCAAAAACGACCCTTAAAGAGTATCATTTGACAAATCTGATTGTTTAAATATAAACCAACCCCGAAACCGTATTCCCGGATTTCCATTCCGAAAGGATGATCTTGGAACTGGATAAACCAATTTATTTCACCCGCTAACTTTTGAAAGATTATGAAAAAATTAGGTTATGCTATTGCCGCCACTTTGTTGTTCAATGCAGCTTTCACCCTCTTGCTCTTCAATCATTTGAAAACCGATCTGTCCAATGAAAAAACGACCGACGATCCCGAAGTCCATTTTGCTGGCTTCAAACAAGAACCTCTCAATACAAAACCGTCTGCTGAATATTTTGTCCCCGAAAATTTTGTGGAAACCTCTAAGCTCGTGACCCATGCCGTGGTCAACATCACCGTCAAGAGTTCCAGCGGGTATGAGCCAGTTTCTGGGGGTTCTGGCGTTATCATCTCAAGGGATGGCTTCATCATTACCAATAACCATGTCATTGATAACGGCGGAAAAGTAGAAGTAACCTTATCCAACAAACGTACCTACCGCGCCTCCGTCATTGGAAAAGACCCTACTACCGACCTGGCCTTGTTGAAAATTAATGGCCGCAACCTTCCTACTCTTCGTTATGCCGATTCCGATGAAGTGGAAGTTGGTCAATGGGTGCTGGCTGTCGGCAACCCTTTCAACCTTACATCAACCGTTACTGCTGGCATCGTTAGTGCTACGGGTCGCAATATCAATATTTTACAAGGCCTATATGCCATTGAAAGTTTCATCCAAACGGACGCTGTAGTCAACCCCGGCAATAGTGGCGGCGCGTTGGTCAACCTGCGAGGAGAGCTGGTCGGGATCAACTCCGCTATCATGAGCGAATCGGGGGGATATGAAGGTTATTCATTTGCCATCCCTGCCAATTTGGTCAAAAAGATCATCCGTGACCTAAAAGAATACGGAGAGGTAAAACGTGCCTTGCTTGGCATCCGTATTCTCGATGTGAATGAAGAAGTTGCTTTTGATATGAACCTTCCCGAAGTAGCAGGTATTTTGGTGCGGCGGGTAGATCAAGGTAGCAGCGCTGAAAGAGCTGGTATTGAAATGAACGATGTTATAGTGGCTATCAATGGTCAAAAAACCAATACGGTTCCTGAACTCCAAGAACAAGTAGCTCGTTTCCGGCCGGGCGAATCCATTACTGTGGACCTTATTAGAAATGGAAAAAAAATAAGGAAAGAAAACGTCGTTCTAAAAGGTGTAGACAAGTCGAATTTGAACAGGTAGCTCATCATTGCAACTTATGATTTTCACAATGGAACCATAGAAAAAAGGCAGGTTATTAAATTTGAATTTTTCAGGAAACAGGATACAGATGATTTATTGAAATCCCATTTGTACGACACCTTTAAACAGATAAAAACAAACCCTGCTGAATAGTTACGTTTTAAATTGCTATTGGCTGCTAGCTAGCAGCCAATAGCAATTTAAAACTACCTTCGGCATATATTAGCACACATCCACTTCATCCAACACTTCCTCCTCAATTTGTAGCCGTTGTTTCAATGCAGCCTGCGCAGCTACCAACTTGGCCACTGGTACACGATAGGGTGAACAACTCACATAGTCCAATCCTATTTTATGGAAAAACTCAATGGAAGCAGGATCGCCACCATGTTCGCCGCAGACACCTGCCATTAAATTTGGCTTGATACTCTTCCCTTTTTGCACACCCATTTCTACCAACTTGCCAACGCCAAACTGATCAATAGAGGCGAAAGGGTCTTCTTTCAAAATGCCCTTTTCAATGTAAACAGGTAAGAACTTACCCACATCGTCACGAGAAAAACCAAACGTCATTTGGGTCAGGTCGTTAGTACCGAATGAGAAGAAATCAGCGCACTTAGCCAATTTCTCTGCCACCACAGCGGCACGGGGAACCTCAATCATGGTACCGATTTTATAGTCAACCTTTGCCCCTCTTTTGGCAAAAACCAATTTTGCTGTTTCACGGATCAAATCTGTTTGCATTTGCAATTCATTGCCCACGCTGGTAAGCGGGATCATGATTTCTGGTTTGACCTTAATGCCTTTGGCCTGTACATTGAGGGCCGCTCCCAGAATGGCTCGTACCTGCATGGCCGTGATTTCAGGATAGGTATTGGCTAGGCGACAGCCGCGGTGACCGAGCATCGGGTTTTGCTCTTGTAGTTCGGTCACTTTATTCCTCACCCGCAAATATGAGCGGCCAAGTTCATGGGCCATTTCTTTGAGCCCTTGCTTATCGTTTGGCAGAAATTCATGCAATGGTGGGTCGAGCAGCCGTATAGTAACGGAGAGGCCATCCATAGCTTCGAACAGTCCTTCAAAATCGCTTCTCTGGAACGGAAGCAGTTTGCGCAAGGCTCGCCTGCGGCCTTTTTCGCTTTCGGCAAGGATCATTTCACGGACAGCTTTAATGCGCTCTCCCTGGAAAAACATGTGTTCAGTACGGCAAAGCCCGATGCCAGTAGCTCCAAAATGATGGGCAATCCTGGCCTCTTCTGGCGTGTCGGCGTTGGTCCTTACTTTCAGGCGGGCATATTTATCGGATAGTTTCATTAGTTTAGAAAAATCACCACTCAGGGTCACTTCCTGCGTGGGTATTTTCCCCTCAAATACTTGACCGGTAGTTCCGTTTAGCGAAATCCAGTCGCCTTCCTCAAATAACAATTCACCCACCTTCATAGTTTTATGAATGTAGTCAATTTGGATAACGCCAGCCCCAGACACGCAACACTTGCCCATGCCCCGTGCGACTACTGCCGCATGCGATGTCATACCTCCTCGACTCGTGAGAATACCCTTAGCGTAATCCATGCCCTGGATGTCTTCTGGCGAAGTTTCCTGGCGCACGAGGATGACGTCTTTACCATCTTCGGTCCAATGCACAGTGTCGTCAGCAAAAAAGACGATTTGACCGGAGGCCGCTCCAGGTGAAGCGGGAAGACCACGAGTAACTTCCATTGCACTCTTAAGGGCTTCAGGTTCAAAAACAGGGTGCAGCAGTTCGTCAATCTTATTGGGTTCCATACGTAGGAGGGCTTCCTTTTCATCGATCAGGTCTTTCGCCTGCATTTCAATGGCAATGCGTACCATTGCTTGCCCTGTGCGTTTGCCATTACGGGTCTGGAGTATCCATAACTTGCCTTCTTGTATGGTAAACTCTAAATCCTGCATATCACCATAATGCAGTTCAAGTTGCTTTTGATAATCGTCCAATTCTTTAAAAAGAACAGGCATGGTCTCCTCCAACGAGGCGTATTTCTCCCTCCTCTCTGCCTCATGTACACCTGCCAATTTGGCCCAGCGGCGGGAACCTTCCAAAGTGATCTGTTGCGGTGTGCGTATACCAGCTACCACGTCTTCCCCCTGCGCATTGATGAGGTACTCACCTGTAAAAATATCTTCGCCAGTAGCAGGATCGCAGGTGAAAGCAACGCCAGTAGCAGAAGATTCACCCATATTGCCAAATACCATCGCCTGTACGTTGACTGCAGTACCCCAACCTTCAGGAATGCCATTGAGAGCCCGGTAGGTTTTGGCGCGGTCGTTCATCCAACTATCAAATACAGAGGTAATTGCTCCCCAAAGTTGTTCCCAAGGATCCTGAGGAAATTGTTTGCCAGTACGTGCTTCGATAACCTTGCTGAATCGGCGGCACAGCTCTACGAGGTCGTCTTTTGTTAAATCCGTATCCAGTTTTACCCCTCTCTCTTTTTTCATGATGTCAATGATGACTTCGAACGGATCTGTGTCATCCTTGTTTTCCGGTTTCATGCCCATTACTACATCCCCATACATTTGGATAAATCGACGGTAGGAGTCCCATGCAGCCCGGGGGTTACCCGTTTTTTTGGCAAAACCCTCAACCACCTTATTGTTCATGCCGAGGTTGAGCACGGTGTCCATCATGCCAGGCATAGATGCCCGTGCGCCTGATCGGACAGAAAGCAACAACGGATCATCTGGATCACCAAACCGGAATCCAGTAATTTCCTCGACCGATCGGACACCTGATTCCACTTGGTCTATAAGCGTTTTCATCAGGTCATCTTTGCCGCTTTTAAAATAATTGTTGCAAGCCTCCGTGGTGATCGTAAATCCTGGTGGTACGGGTATTCCAATCAGGTTCATTTCTGCCAGGTTAGCTCCTTTGCCGCCTAATAGTTCTTTCATGCCTGCATCTCCTTCGGCTGTTTTGTTGCCAAAAACATACACATATTTTTTGTTGTTCATCAATGAAAAGATTTCAAAAGTGTTCCGAATCAGCAATTCGGGACACCTTGTGTTATTTATAAAGTTTTTGAGATTGGCTGCTTTTCGAGGCAGCTAATTTTTTAGGTAAATCATCCGCTAATGTATAAGCCCTTCATTTTTGGAAAAGTGATTTTTCTCAACGTGGGAGGCGACATTTATCAATTCCATGAAAACGGATCACAAAGGCGGGAGAAAGGAGTTTGTTTTTTGGCGGTGTATCAAATGTAAAGCTGATTGTGAAAAAAATAGCACCTTGGACAAGTTCATTATTTTTGAAGTGAACAAAACTTTGAAACAATGAACATACGCTGTCCAAGATGCCTGTCCACAAAAGTAAAAAAGAACCGCCTGACCCATTACGGCAAACAGAACTACAAGTGCAGGGAGCGCCTGTCACTTCGGGCCATCTGCCGCACCTTCGGGGTTAGTCTGGCCTAGCCGCAGGCCTTTGCCCGCACGGTCTGGTCGAAAACCCCCAAGGGGCTGGGGTTCGGCAAGCCCCTGCTAAAAAGGATAAAAAAGCTGCAACTGTTTTGGTATCCATACAGATGAGCTGTGGTCTTTTGTGAAAAGGCGCAAAGGCAAGCGGTGAGCCTGGACGACCTTCGACCCGCCCACCCTTCCACATCGGAGGCAAGGGAAAAGGCTGTCAAGGGGTTGAGGGAGTGTACATTCGAAACGGACGACTGGGGAGCCTACCGAAGCATCTTCAAGCCGGGGCAGCACCAGGTCGGCAAGGAGTATACCTATTTCATGGAGGACTTCTTCGCCACCGTAAGGGCAAGGGTCAGCCGACTGGTCAGAAAGTCACTGTCGTTCTCGAAAAAGGACAAATAGCACAGGGCTGCCATTGGCTGGTTCTTTTGAGCAGTACAATTTGGAGTACCAACCTTACATTTGATTCACCGCCCATTATTTTAATCCTTTACCCAGCCACCGCTTCCTCCTCCATATACGCCTCTATCGGCGGACAAGTACAAACCAAGTTCCGATCCCCATAAGCATTGTCCACCCGGCCAACGGACACCCAGAATTTAAATCCTTCTTTTAAATAAGGAAGTGGATAAGCTGCTTTTTCCCGGGAATAAGGTTTGTCCCAATCATTCGCTGTGATCTGCTCTACAGGGTGCGGGGCATTGTGCAACGGGTTATTGTCTTTGGCAAAAATGCCGGAAGCGATTTCATCAATTTCTTTTCTGATTTCCAGCATGGCATCGCAGAAGCGGTCAAGCTCGTCTTTGCTTTCGCTTTCCGTTGGTTCGATCATCAGTGTACCAGCGACAGGGAAACTCAACGTCGGCGCATGGAAACCATAATCAATCAGGCGCTTGGCGATGTCCTCGGCACTGCAAAATTCCTTGAACGGGCGCACGTCAATGATCATCTCGTGGGCGGCACGTCCTTTTTCACCGACGTATAAAACAGGGAAGGCATCTTTCAGGCGGGTCTCCATGTAATTGGCATTCAGGATGGCGTACTTGGTCGCATCCGTCACTCCTTTTCTTCCCAGCATGCGGATGTAGCCATAAGAGATAAGCAAGATGCTCGCACTGCCCCATGGCGCTGCCGATATGGCGGGAATGCCGAGGTTGCCGCCTGTATTGGTCATCACATGACCGGGGAGGTAGGAAGCCAATTTGTCGTTCACGCAGATGGGTCCCATGCCCGGGCCGCCACCGCCATGTGGGATGGCAAATGTTTTATGCAAATTCAAGTGGCAAACATCTGCACCAATAATACCAGGACTGGTCAGCCCTACTTGGGCGTTCATGTTGGCACCATCCATATAAACAAGGCCACCATTGTTATGGACGATCTGGCAAATTTCTTTGACCGCCGTCTCAAAAACACCATGTGTGGACGGGTAGGTAATCATCAGGGCGGCCAATTTCTCTTTATGTTCTTCTGCTTTTGCCTGTAGATCGACCACATCAATATTACCTTTTTCGTCGCAGGCGACCACGATGATTTTCATGCCTGCCATTGCAGCACTTGCAGGGTTGGTGCCATGCGCAGAGGAAGGTATCAGTGCAACGTCCCGATGACTCTCACCCCGGTTGGCATGATAGGCCCGAATGACCATGAGGCCTGCGTATTCGCCTTGAGCACCAGAATTGGGCTGAAGGGAGCAGGCGGTGAAGCCTGTTATTTCACAAAGGTATTTTTCGAGTTCCCGGAAAATTTCCCGGTAGCCTTCTGTCTGGTCTTCTGGCGCGAATGGGTGCATATTAGCAAACTCCGGCCAACTGACGGGAAACAGTTCCGTTGCTGCATTCAGCTTCATGGTGCAACTGCCCAAGGAAATCATCGAATGCGTCAGCGAGAGGTCTTTATTTTCGAGGCGCTTGATATAGCGCATCATTTTAGTTTCCGTATAATAACTGTTGAACACCTCATGAGTCAGGTATTCCGACTCCCGTACCAAAGTAGTGGGGATGTTCAGGCCATCCACATCATTGAAGTCCAGATCGTGATCTCTATCGTTCAATTGGCTGAAAATGCTGATAATGTTGTCAACGTCTTCCTCCCCGGTCGTTTCATCCAAAGTGACCTGGATGTTGCCATTTCCATAGTGGAAATTGATTTGTTGGGCATTCGCTAAATGGTGGATGTTGTCAATACCATACTCATCGAGCTTGATGCAAAGGGTGTCGAAGTAATGATCATTGATTACCTCGTAGCCCATTGCCCGCAGGTTTTTATCCAAAATCTGTGCATAGCCGTGTACCCGTTCTGCAATCGCTTTGATACCTTGTGGCCCATGCCATGCAGCATACATACCAGCCATAATGGCCAGCAATGCCTGTGCTGTGCAAATGTTGCTGGTTGCCTTTTCCCTGCGGATGTGCTGTTCCCTCGTCTGCAAAGCCATGCGCAGGCAGCGGTTGCCATGCACGTCCACTGAAACGCCAATGATGCGGCCTGGAATGATCCTTTTATATTTTTCGGTAGTGGCAAAATAAGCGGCATGAGGCCCACCAAACCCCATCGGCACACCAAAGCGCTGGGTGTTGCCCACTGCACAGTCAGCGCCCCATTCTGCCGGGGGCTTTAACATTGCCAAACCAAGTATATCGGCAGCGACCGTTACATACACATCGTTCGCTTTCGCCTTTTCGGTAAATGCCCGATAGTCCTCAACAGCGCCATCCTTGGCGGGGTATTGCAATAGGACGCCAAATGTCTTTTCGGTAAATTCATACGTTTTCCAATCACCTACTGCCACTTCAATACCGAGTGGCTGGGCGCGGGTTTTCAAAATATCAACTGTGTGATCGAACACTTTTTCATCCACAAAAAAGACATTGGCCGGATCGCCTTTTGACCGTTTGTTCTTTACGCCGTAAAACATGGCCATGGCCTCCGCCGCTGCCGTGCCTTCATCGAGCAAGGAGGCGTTCGCAATTGGAAAACCGGTCAGATCACTGACTGCTGTCTGGAAATTCAACAGTGCCTCCAAGCGACCCTGAGAAATTTCTGCTTGATAAGGCGTGTACTGTGTGTACCATCCTGGATTTTGGAAAATATTGCGAAGGATAACGGACGGCGTGATTGTCGGGTAATACCCTAATCCGATGTGCGATTTATAGACCTTGTTCATCGAGGCCACTTCCTTGAGTTCCCTAAGGTACTCAAATTCGTTCTGTGCCACTGGCAAGTTGATTTCGCCCTCCATACGGATGGCATCAGGGACGGTTTCATAAATCAATTGTTCGAGGGATGAAACGCCTATGGCTTTTAGCATTTCATTGGTGTCTTCTTGGCTAGGTCCGATATGCCTGTCAGCAAACCGGTCGTGGAACGATGTGTTGCTCATTATTGGAATTTATATGAGATAAAAATGGTTAGGAAAAAAGCGTTGCAAATGTACGTTTTAGATTCGCATTTTAACAAAAAGAGGACGTTTTGGTTTTGGGGAAAATATCTCATAAGATTGTACTCGAAGATGGACGCCTGGATGACACGGACACGGGGTGGACGGGTTTTTCACTGATTGAAATCAGTGGGACACCTACCAATCCCGTGGCATCTACGTGCCCACCTCCTCAATTAGAAATATGAAAGTAGTTGCGATCTCAGATACTCATAATTTTCACGAAGCACTCCACTTGCCAGAAGGGGATATGCTCATCCATGCGGGCGATGTGTCGGGCATCGGGAAAGAGCAGGAGGTGCGGAATTTTTTGGATTGGTTTGCCGAACAGGATTTTGAACATAAAATATTCATCGCCGGCAACCACGATTATTTTTTCGAACGATTTCCCGAAAGTTTTGTCCAGCACATCATTCCTGATGACATTATTTATTTGAATGACAGTGGTGTGGAAATCAACGGGATTAAAATATGGGGATCACCTGTCCAACCGTGGTTTCACGATTGGGCATTTAACCGTCGGCGAGGCCATGAAATTGATAAGCATTGGAAGTTAATCCCCTACGATACCGATATTTTAATTACGCATGGGCCAGCTTATAGCATTTTAGACAAAACGATCCGAGGCGAGTTGGTGGGCTGTGAAGATTTATTGAACAGGATAAAAAAAATAAAACCGAAATTCCATATTGCTGGGCATATTCACGAGGCATATGGAACTGAGCGACATGGTTGGACGACCTTTATCAATGCAAGTGTTTTAAATTTTAAATATGAATTGGTTAATGAACCGGTTGTTTTTGAGATTTTAAATAGGAATACCTAATAAATGAGAGACATTAGAAAACTAAGCGCTTATTTATAGGTAGTTACATTTGAAATTTAATTCCGTGGTTTAAATCATGGTGATTTTTAAAATCACCATGATTTAGCAGCTTTAATTTTAAATGTAATCATCTATAAAATATTCTATTTTCATTTCAGCACCCGGACAGAATTACATTAAATTTTCGCAATTCTTATTTAACTTTTCCAAAATAGTTTTTCCAATTTTCGCATGCCGAGGACTATTTACCAACCCCGTATCCAATAATATAGCGCCAAAAAATACCGCCCATCCTTTTGCCCTTTTTATTAATGCTTCTGATGCACCGTAAATTTTTGCAGCGTTAAATGCAATTTTATCTTCAAAAAGCATCCACAAACTGGACAGGTCAGTAGCAGGGTCACCTACGGTCATATCGCCCCAATCAACAACGGCTTTTATTTCACCATTTTTTACAATAATATTTCTGGGATGCATATCGCCGTGCAGCCATACTTTGTTTTTATTTAAACTTGCATTTAATGCTTCTTGCCATATATTTTCTATTTTACAGGAAATTAAATCAGTTTTAGTTTTTAGTTTTTTAAACCTGGCCAACATATTAGGCCGTTTTGTTTTTAGCGGCAACCCTCTATAATCATTTGTCGGTGCCTCGGCTGGAGCAGGAACATGCAGTTTTTTAAAAAATTCGACCAATACCAAAACCTGTTTTTCATTTGGCGGAGCAGTATCGGAGGAATACCCATCAAACCACGGTATAATGCTCCAATGCCAAGGATAATCGGTATTTGGAACACCAATGCGAACGGGGGCAGGGACAGGAATAGGCAACTTTTTAGAAAAAAAGGGCAACCATTTTTGTTCATTTGTTAAAAGCCGATTAGCAACTTCTCTTCTGGGAACCCTCACCATATATTCCTTTCCCAACCTGAACATCACATTATCCCACCCCTCGTCCAAAAACTCCAATTTGTATTTTAAATAATCAGGGTGCTGTTCTGCAATTAATTTTTTAACCAAATGAATATTTATCTCAATTTCTGCTTCAGGCATTTGGGTTGCCCCTTGGATGACAATATTTTTTTGCACGTTATTTTATTTTTTTCACCGCAATTGTTCAGTAAAAGATTTTGAAAGAAAATCTCAAATGCGGGAAAAGGCCTGAGGGATGGCGTTGAGGTTTCGCCTCAATGCTGTATCAACAATTTTCTACTGGATTGGGAAATAAATCGCTTTCATCTTCAGCTCTTTCTGTCAGGCATTTAAAATCTTTTTCAATCAATATTCGGAGTGCATCGTCCTCTCCTATTGGCATATTATTTTCCAAACTAACTTCATTGGAATCCGCCCAATCATCTGCTATTTTTTCCGGGATAAAAACTTGGATACGATTACCAGAAAGGGAAGCACTTATTTTATCTGTTTTCTTTTTTTCCAAAGAATAAATAAACATGGAATCGGGCGCTGACCCAAAATGTGTTTTTTCTTCCACTTTATTTTTTTCTGACAGATTTTTTACTTCCGTTTGGGAAAGCCGAAGCCGGATGGAATTGCCAAGTATTCTGATTTTCATCGTTTGATTGTTAGTTGTTAGGCAATGATTATTTTTGGATAAAATTAAAACCATTGAAATTATTATTCACTGACTTTTATTCTTTCTGGGTGTGAATAAATATTAAACTGCCCATTTCTCAAAAAACCGATGAGCGTCATGCCGGCTTCTTCTGCCAACTGTACGGCAAGGCTCGAAGGCGCACCGACTGCTGCGAGGATGGGCACACCTGCCACAGCACATTTTTGTACGAGCTCAAATCCCACCCTACCGCTCAACAAAACGATATTTTCAAAAAGGGGCATCCAATTTTTTTTCAGAGAAAAGCCGATGAGTTTATCCAATGCATTGTGCCTGCCAATGTCTTCTTTGGAAACGAATAGATTTGCCTTTCCATCAAACAAAGCAGCGCCGTGCAGGCCGCCCGTGCTTTCAAAAACCGGTTGGCTTTTTAATAAAAGTTGGGGCAATTGGTGCAGGAGGCTCGCAGTTATTTTTGGTTGTTGTTCGGGAAGTTCAAATTGGCACTGCACCTCTACTGCCTCAATGGATGCTTTCCCACAAACGCCACAAGAAGAGGTGGTGTAAAAATGGCGTTCCAGTTTTTTGAAGTCAAACCCATGCCCTTTTTTTAACTCAACGACGATGACATTTTCCCTTGCCGCTTTCCTCCTCACGGGCGTTTGGTACACGCCTTCAACCTGGCCCAATGCTTGAATGATACCTTCTGTGAATAGGAAGCCCAAAGCCAATTCCTCATCATGTCCGGGTGTCCTCATGGTCACAGAGATGCTTTTCTGATGACGGACACCGTCCCTTTCAAACCCAAGCCTAATTTCCAAAGGCTCTTCCCTTGCCAACAGATCTTCTTGTCCTTGTTCGCCGACTGTCCCTATCTTTAAAATATTGACTTTAGCTATGTTCTCCATGACAATTTGTTTTTTCCCTTGCTAACGTATGCAGAATTTTGTATTTTAGGCTCTTACATTGCAAAACCCCACCAATGTTTCCGGTTTTTTGTTACAAAAATGTTATTTCGCTGCTAACTTCCTCATTTTGCAACACTTATGTGAAACAAACAGGGGGTTTTATAAGTTAATTTGTATATCGTTTATTTTCATGAGATTATAATTTGTTAATGTCGCACTAAGTTTGGTGCGACATTTTTTTATTTTTATGCCCCAATTTCCAGCAGCAAGATGCTAACCAAGCGCCAATTTTGGAATCAATAATTAGAACAGTTATCTAAACAAATAATTAACCACCATGTCCCAGTATCTTTTAATTGCACTTTTTTCTTTTTTTCTTGCGAGTTCACCCACAGAAGTCGCCAACGATCCACCTCACCCCCTTTTCCCATATCAGCTTAACGAGCCCAATGCTACTTTTGAAATGCCTGAAGCCCTCAAGGAAATATCTGGCTTGGGCATTACCAAAGACTTGCAAAATTTGATCGCTGTGAATGATGAAGAGGGTATTGTCTACTTGATCAATAAAAAGAGCGGAGAAACAGTAAAAGAAATCGAGTTTTGGGACGAGGGGGATTATGAAGGCTTGGAAGTCGTCGGCAACGATGCCTATGTCATCAAGAGCAATGGCACCATTTTCCATATCAAGGATTTTTTGTCAGATAACCCCTCCACAGTTTGGATCAAAACTTATTTAAACAAAGATAATGATGTGGAAGGGCTTGCTTGTGACCCATCCAGAAACTGCTTGCTGTTGGGCTGTAAAGGAAAAATATACGAGGGCGAAGACCCACAATCTGCTTTTAAAAAAGCGATTTATGAATTTGACTTAAATACAATGGACATGAAAAAGGGCCCTGCTTTCACGCTCACCCTGCCTGATTTCAAAGAATATATCAGCCACATGGAAGAACATGGGGAAATGGAAAAGTTGCTAGAAGTTTTTTCCGAAGATGAGGATAAACTGAAATTCAGCCCATCTGGCATTGCCATCCACCCTATTACAAAGGAAATATATGTTACCTCCTCCAAAGGGAAACTCTTGCTCGTCCTCAGCCCGAACGGCAAGATCAATCATTTGAAAAAACTCAAGAAAAAAATTCATGCCCAACCCGAAGGCATTTGCTTCGATATGGACGGCACCCTTTACATCGCAAATGAAGGCAAAGATGATAAAGCCGTCATCTATAAATTCCTTTATAACAATTGACATATCTATTCAGCAGGGTTGTCTTTCTATCTCCGTTCTGAATAGTTGCCAATTGACCTTATATTTGCCACTTCTTTGAAATTGGGGAATTAAGGAATTGGGAAATTGAAACTTGTAAAAGTTTACCATTTTCCCAATTCCTTAATTCCCCAATTCCTAATTTCCATACAATGAGCATTGTTGAAATGAAAGTTCCCGTGATCGGGGAATCCATAACTGAAGTTACCCTCTCCCAATGGTTGAAAGCCGATGGCGATTATGTTGATCTGGACGAAGCCATCTGTGAATTTGAATCTGACAAAGCCACGCTCGAATTTCCAGCCGAAGCCGCAGGTAAATTGATCTACGTAGCTGCCGAGGGCGACGACCTTGAGATTGGCGCATTGGTTGCTAAAATTGACACTTCCGCTGCCAAGAGCAATGGCAGCCCTGATCCTCCCAAAAAAGAAGCAGCTTCTGCACCAGCTCAGGAATCAGCACCGCCAGCAGCAAGCAGCACTTCCCATGCTGCCGGACACCCTTCTCCCGCCGCTGCCAAGGTTATGCGTGAGAATGATTTGAAAAATGTGAAAGGCACAGGTAAAGGTGGCCGGGTAACAAAAGAGGACGCACTTAAAGCAGTCAGCAGTTTGAAGCAAAGCGGAAATCCCGAACACGCTTCGGGACAGCAGTCAGTAGTTGGCAGTCCAAAAGCGGTAGATAGCAAACCTGCTCCACAGGCAACCATTGAAGCACCAACTTCATTTAGCCGAAATACGACCCGCAAAAAAATGAGCCGCATGCGCCGCACCATCGCCAAACGGTTGGTGAGTGCGAAAAATACAACGGCCATGCTCACCACTTTCAATGAAGTGGATTTGACGGAAATCATGGCCATGCGGAAAAAGTACCAGGAGCAATTTGTAGAGAAGAACGGTATCAAACTGGGTTACATGTCGCTTTTTGCCAAGGCGTGCGCCAAGGTGCTTTTGGAAATGCCAGGCGTCAATGCACAGCTTGATGACGACCACTTGATATACCACGACTATGCAGATATTTCCATTGCCATTTCGACGCCTAATGGCCTCGTTGTTCCACCTGTGAAAAACGTGGAATCAAAGTCGTTTGGCCAAATAGAAAAGGAAATTAAGGCACTTGCCACTAAGGCACGGGAAGGCACTCTGACACTGGAAGAAATGAGTGGCGGTACTTTCACCATCACCAATGGCGGTGTGTTCGGCTCAATGATGAGCACTCCTATTTTGAATGAACCGCAGAGTGCCATCCTCGGCATGCACACCATCCAACAACGACCGATGGCTATCAACGGTGAAGTCAAAATCCGTCCGATGATGTACCTCGCCCTGAGTTACGACCACCGGGTGATTGATGGCAGTAGTTCGGTGACTTTCTTGGTGAAAGTGAAAAAATTGTTGGAAGATCCGGTGACCTTGTTATTGGATATATGATAAAATAATATACTTTGTGCAAGGGCTGTACTTGTTCAGGTGCGGTCCTATTTTATTTATATTTATTAATTCTACTTTGGCACTTTAAAAATATACTGCTGTATTTCAGGTCTGGAAGGAAGAACCATATTATATTAGAGGGAGGTGTGTTTTTTGGCAGTTACTCAGGACGTTTTAGGAAATACTTACCCCCTAAGCAACTGCATGTTGAGATTTGGAAACGCGGTTTTTTGCAATGTGTTTTTTAATTAAAAACACATGGATTAAACAAGGATGTCAGATTTCTTAAAATCTGATATCTTTATAAGCTGGTTCTCTATTTCACTTATGCATGGCTTTTGAGCAGAATTCGAGCGAAACTTCTAACCTCGAAAATGCCTTATCGAAGTGACCACCGTCATAGATTTCATCGGTATAACTGATCCCCTGCGCATCCAGTCCTTGACGGTAGAAATCATAAGCTTGCCAGAACCCAAATTCATCCAAGTTCCCACAGTCAAAAAAGACACCGTTCAACGATTTGAAATTTGCACTATAAGTGCCTAGCATAGTGAGTGGATCATGTTCCAGCCACCGGGCCCAAGTGTCTTCGACAACTGACCTTTAATGAGTCGTTGCATTTCAAAAGAAGATTCAGCGGAAGGAGTTGTAGCTTCTGCCAGTGATTTCTGCACTTGCCCAGCCTTATTCGTAATGGGTAGGCGAACCATAAATGTAGAACCTTTTTCAGGTGTACTTTTTACTGTTATTTCTCCTTTCAGCAATTTGACCAGTTCACGGGCCAGGGCCAGTACCTGAAGTCCTGTTGTCATTTTCCGCCTGATAATAACGGTCAAAAATTTTCGGGAGATGTTCTGCTGAAATACCTACTCCAGTATCCCCGACCGATAAAACCAACTGCCCCCCCTCACGTTTGTCTTCTTTTGAAACAGCAACCTGCACAACATCCCCCTCATTCGAGCGGGTAAATTTGATTGCATTGGTGATGAGGTTGGAAACAATGTGCTGTACTTTATCAGGGTCAAAATCCATTTTGATTTCTTTCTGTTTCGCCGAAAACTACAGGCGGATGTTTTTTGCTCCAGCGAGGGAATGAAAGGACTCGACGAGGTATTTTAGGTAAACGACAATATCGTCCTGAATAAAATTGACGGGCATGACGTTGGCCTCCAATTTTGACAGATCAAGCATTTGGTTGGTGAGGTTCAGCAATTTTTGGCCATTGCGCTTAATCATTTTCAACCCTTCACTGAACCATTCGGCAGGCTGATTTTTCACTTGTTCAGCCATACCAAGTATGATAGTAAGCGGTGTGCGAAATTCATGTGTTATATTGGTATAAAAACGGGTCTTAAATTCGTCCATCGCTTTCACTTTATCGGCCTCCGCTTGAAGCAGAATCTGAGACTGCTCCGCAACTGTCTTTTTCCTTTCAAGCGATTGTATCATTTTAGCTATACCAAGAGAAAACAATAAAACAGTAACAACAATACCCAAGTCGCCCAGATTAAAATATGGAACTTCAAGGGAGGTGGAAAAATTAATTTCGGCGACTAATTGCTGGTAAATAAAAATAGTCATTGCCAGCAGGTAAATCCAGGCAGGTTTGTTCCCTTTCACTAAACTTCCTATTGAAACAATTATAGGCACAACAAACATTAGCATAGAAATCACACCAAGGATTTTGACCTGAAAAAAGAAAATGTTCTTTTCCATTTCGAACAAACTCCCAGCAGAAATCACTGTGCTAATAAGGATAATTGAACCTACAATGCGCAAGAGAACCAAACCTTCCCATATTTTATCCCAAGTCGGCAACAAATCTTTTAATCGCAAATAGGAACGGGAAAAGAGGTAGAAAAAAATATAAGTTACCGTCCAACTAATAGCAACGAAAACAAGTCCGAATGTACTCTTCTCCGCTCCAGGAAATAGAAATTCGGAAGCATAGCCATTAAATGCTGAAAATACCATCGAATATGTTAAAACAAAAAGGCTGAAAAAAAGGAAGACCCATTTGCGGTTGAATAAAAAAATGATGAGATGATAAAAAGCAACCGCCAACATAATTCCAAGAATCAAAGCCTGGAAAAAACGATAATTGCGGTCAAAATCAAAGTAAGTCTCAGGTGCAAAAAGTGAGCAGTTAAAATAGGTAAGTGGCCAATTGCCTATAGTGGCTGAGACGCCGTTTGTCAATTTGAAATATAGGGTCTGCGAAGAGTTGGGTGGAACTTCCAATGGGAGACAGGCCAAGTTTCCATATTTCGCCTGAAAGTACCGATCGCTCATTGGCAGGTTGACGCCGGAAATTTTGTGGCCATAAATACCTGAGTCGGCGGGCACAAATAGTTCAACGTTTCCAGCGCTGATATTTATCAACCAATTAAGCGGAAATTCCAATTCTGATCGAATAGTTAGTCGTGCCCAGATTGCTTTAATATCCGGCCCCATGTCAGAAGCCCAAGAGCCGAGCAGGTTCAGGCTGTCTTTTTGAAATCTATCCTGAAAGGCATCTGAAAGAATATTGTCTATTGTCCATGTCCCAGCCGAGTCGGTCAAGACACTTAAGTAAGAAGTAAAATCGTATTTTTTTCTCTCGAATTCGAAATCATTTATGGAAATACGGAGTGTATCGCTAAAAGAAGACTGGGCAAAACTGCTTGTCGAAAAAAGGCAGGCAATGACAAGTAAGAATGGGATCAATTTTATTTTTCTCCCATTAATTGATTTTATGCAGATAAAGGGATGCACGGGACAAGCTTTACTTCTTGTTTCGGATTTTGTAAAGTTGACCTGTCTCACCAACAATTAATATGATATTGTCCATTTAGAATTGTGACATATATCATTTGACAGAATATCTTATCAAAAGGATTATTAATTGCCTGGCTACAAATCTGCATGACGGGAACCTCTAATCAAAACTCTAAAATCCTGTATCATTGCCCTAAAATTTTAAACAAGTTTTTATGACGCTACAAGAATTCTTCAACCTCCTGTCCGACCATCCATTCTGGATTGTTTCCTATTTTTTGTTGATCCCTTTTACCGCCTACCTCGCTGGTCGCATGGGCAAAGGGGAAGGGCATCTTGAGCCCTGGACTTATCTTTATTCTACACTTATTTATCTGGTGTGCATCCCTGGAATTTTTGCCGTCACGCTGAGCCTTTATTTATTCCTGTTTGAGAATCGGAGCATTTTAAAGACTGATTTATACACACAGGTATTGCCCGTTCTTTCCATGATAGCGACCCTGTGGCTCATCCGCAAAAATGTGGATTTAAAAAACATTCCCGGGTTTGATAAAATCACTGGACTGATCATGATGATCTTTGCCCTACTGGCTATTTTTTGGGTATTGGATAGAACACGTATCTGGGTAATTAGCCGCCTGCCTTTCTGGCAAGGCATTTTGATATTTGTTGGGTTTCTGCTGGTATTCAGGTGGGGATGGGGAAAGATTTCTTCAAAACCAGGCCAATAAATCAGGAAAGAAATTACCAAACCTTTTTAATATCAGGGTTATTAATCCAGTAACCCCATTCCTCATTATAGGTATGTACTTCTTTAGCGTTTTTATCATTAAATTTCTCAACCGGATATCCATTATTCACCCATGCGAAAATACTGCCGTATAAATTGCAAACATTTTTAAACCCCATTTTCTGTAATTTATTTCCTATCTTTTCACTACGGTATCCGACGGAACAATAAAGGACTATTTTTTCGTCTTTATTTATTCTTTCAAAAATAGCTGAATTAAAATTATTGTACCCAACATGTACAGCGTTCGGCAGGTGACTGATTAAATATTCTTTTGGTTCACGGGTATCAAATATTTTTACATTATTTAATTGGTCATTTAATTCATCCACACTTATTATCGGTACGGAATAATTTAATAATTTATTTAATTCTGCATCAAATGCCTCATTACCAGTTGTAGGTTTTTGTGAATAGCCGCTAGCGAACATTCCAAAAAACAAAAGCATATTGAAAATTATTTTTTTCATAAAATGAAAAACAAAAGAAGCCATAAGAGGTTGATTTATTTCTCAAACTCTCATTCTCTCAATTCCTCAAACTCTAATTACCTACCCAAACAAATCCTTCCCTTTCGTCCAGCCTTCCCTGCGATAGGAAATCAAAAATTCAATGACCAAAAGCAATAGCCCCGCGCCGATGAAATATTGAAAATAACTGTTATATTCCGTGAAAGAACGCACCTCCAATTCTCTCTTTTCCATTTGCTCAATTCGGCCTTTGAGCGCACTGGCGACGGCTTCTCCATCGGCAATATGAAAATACATGCCACCACCTTTCTGAGCTACTTCTTCCAGCATTTCCTCATTTAGCTTAGAACGCACAGGTTGCCCCGACTGATCCCTTTTATAATCTTCTCTACCACGAATAGTAATAGGTATAAAACCCCCTGAAGGCGTACCCACCCCCACCGTAGACAAGAAGATTCCCTCGCCTCGTGCAGCAGCAGCTTGTTCGAGTGCCTCTCCGTCGTGGTCTTCACCATCAGTGATGATTATCAATGCTTTATGGCTCCCCTCGTCTTCTGCAAATGACCGCCTTGCCAATCCAATGGCTTCTCCAATAACCGTCCCTTGGGAACCAGCAAGGTCAGGATTGGCACTACGGGCAAAAAGCTTTGCCGCCGCATAATCGGTCGTAATGGGCATTTGCAAATAGGCGCTCCCAGCAAATAAGATGAGGCCGATTCGTTCCCCCTTCAGCGCCTCTACCACACTCTCGGTAAAACGCTTGGCCCGTTCGAGACGGTTGGGCGGAATGTCCTCGGTATACATACTGGTGGAAATGTCGAGGGCGATTATAACATCCACGCTCTTGCGTTTGACTTCCTCTTTTTTTGATCCCCACTGAGGGTTGGCCCAGCCAATGAATAGAAATGCCAACGCCAATAACATCAGTCCGAATTTCACACCTGTCCGGTATTTGGAAGCATCGGGCATCAATGCTTTTAAAAGAGAGGATTCCCCCATGCGGGCCATAGCTGTTTTTCTCCATTTTAAAAAAACAAAAAAAAGAAGCGCCAGCACAGGCAGCACAGCGAGGAAATAGAGGTAGTATGGATACTCGAATCGGAACATATCAGTTGGCAGTCTTCAGTATGCAGCTGGCATATGGGGGAACAATCCTTTTTTCCCATATATCGCCGACAGCCAACTGAAGACTGCCGTAAAAGTAGGAGGTCAGAGCTTTCTTTCCAATAAATCTTCAATAGCGGGCAATAGCTCCGGAAATTGAAATTGGAAACCGGCCTTTTCTATTTTTTCACAGGAAACATTCGTGCTGTCCAAAATCATATCGGCCATTTCACCCATCGCCGTGCGGAGGGCGATAGAAGGGACAGGTATGATGAGGGCAGGTTTGCCGAGCGCTTTTTTGCAGGTAAGTATGATCTCTTTATTGGGAGCGGGGCTGGGGGCGACGCCGTTATAGCACCCGCTATACGACTCATTTTCAATGGCTTCGATAAACATATTGGACATGTCGTCAATATGTATCCATGAATAGTACATGCTGCCGTCACCGAAGTAAGTGCCGTTTAAAAACTTAAAAGGCAATAGCATTTTTTGCAACGCCCCGCCTTTGGTGGATAGGACGATCCCAATTCGGAATGCTACCGTGCGGATATTCGTTTTAGCCACTTCGTCAATGGCTTTTTCCCATGCGGTGACGGATTCGGGAAGAAAACCATTTTCACCTGGAGGGTCTGTTTCTTTCAACAATTGAGCCCCCCGGTTTCCATAATAGCCAATGGCTGAAGCAGAGAGGTATGTCGTGGCCGACGTTTCTTTGTTTTCGATAAATGACTTTAAAAGCAAAGTTGAATCTACCCGACTGTCAATGATGATTTTTTTGCGAGCATCTGTCCAGCGTGCATCGGCGACGCCTGCCCCGGCGAGGTTAATGATGACATCGGCTTTTCCAATCGCTTCTGGGTCAATGTATTTTTTCTTCAAATCCCACTGGTAAGCAGGGAATGTAGCGCTGGTGTTTTGCTTTCTACTAAGATGGACAACGAAGTAGCCTTTTTCTTTCAATAAATGGCTAAGGCGCCTTCCCAAAAGTCCTGTCCCGCCTGCGATAAGTATGTTTTTCATAAAAAATCTTTGAAAGGTTAAATGGCTATATAGCTAAATGGTTTTCAAGGAGTCCACTTTTCAGATGTTGTTCAAGTATAAAGCCATTTAACCATCCAACCATTTAGCCATTTCCTTTAACTTCGTGCTTTCCAATCAATTTTCACCAAAAACTCGTAGTTGCCATGATCAGCATCCATTCCCTTTTTACAGTTGCCACCATTTGCCTTTTCCTTTTGTTTTCCTGTAATCCTGACGAACAAGATGCGCCTAAATGGAAAAATAACGATAACACCTTGCGGTTGCGACAGCCGACTGCCATCCGAACAATGAACCCATATTTGGGGGGGTCAAAGTACGAAACGGCCATTTACAAATTGGTTTTCCAAGAATTGATGGACTTTGATTACAGGACGCAGGAACTGAAACCTATGGTCGTAAAATCACAACCTGTTTTGGAGAGCATTACAGAGGGGGAATTTGCCGGAGGGCTGAAATTTACTTATGAAATACTGGACGAAGCAACATGGGACGACGGCCAACCCATTACAGGCAATGATTTCCTGTTTTCCATGAAAATTGTTTTCAACCCCAAACTACCGACCCAGAGTATTGCTGCATATTTCGACAATGTAGTGGACATCGTGGTGGATGAGGCCAGCCCAAAAAAATTCAGTGTATTTACTAACAATGCCTATATACTGAGCAAACCTGGGATTTCCAATTTCACTTTCCTCCCCGAGCATGTTTACGACCCGGAAGGGCTAATGAAAAACATTTCATTCAGAGAATTGAGGGATCCTGCCAATGCAAATAAATTAGGAGAAGACCCAAATATCGTCCAGTTTGCCGAATCGTTTTCCGATCCAAAATTCGGGAAAGAAATAGTCGTAGGATCCGGTCCTTATAAGTTGGCAGAATGGGAACAAGGCCAGCGGGTGGTTTTAACCAAAAAACAAAATTGGTGGGGTGAAAAACTGGCCAGCAACAATATCTTCCTAGTCGCTCATCCAGACACCATTATTTTTTACCCAATTGCAGATCAAGCCGCAACCATAACTGCCCTGAAGGACGAGAGCATAGATGCCTCAGCCGAAATAGATGGCCAGCAGTTTTTGGATTTAAGGGAAAATGAATTTGCCAAACCTATTTTCGACTTTTATACCCCACCGACTTATGGTTATTTTATGACCCTGATGAACAACCGCAGCGCTAAACTTTCAGATAAAAGAGTGAGGCGTGCCCTGGCACATTTGAACGATATGGACATTATCATCAATGAAGTCTATAATGGCCTTGGTTCGAGGATGATTGGTCCAGTCTTCCCTGAAAAACCCTATTTTGATAAAAGCCTCCAACCAATCAAGTTTGATCTCGAAAAAGCACGGCAGCTATTAAAAGAAGCAGGTTGGGAGGACACAAATGGGAACGGCACGGTGGATAAGGTGATTGATGGGAAGCTGACGGAAATGAGCTTATCTTACCAATACGACCCCCGTTCCAATTTTCAGGACAATTACTCTGAACTACTGAAAAACAATGCACAAAAAGTAGGCATAGAAATAACAAGAGAATCCATGGAATTCAAAGTTACCCAGCAAAATTGTACAGCTGGCAACTATGAACTCGCTGGCCGGGGCGCCAGTTGGTTTCCATTGCCCGATGATTTCAAGCAGATATGGCATACTGATGGAATAGGTGCAAGACAGGGGAATTACCCACGCTTCGGCAATGCTTCAACCGATGCCCTTATTGATGCCATTCGCTACAATACGAATGAAGAAGAACGGAATGCCCAATACATTGAATTTCAAAAAATAGTGTACGATGAGCAGCCAGTAATTTTCCTGCTCATACCACTTGATAGGGTTGCGGTACATAAGCGGTTTGAACCTGCCCTTGGCCAGATGGGGCTCTCGCCACAACATTTTAAATTGAGAGCGAACAATTGATTTTTGCTTTTGGCTATCAGCAATCAGCAGTTGGTTTATTCTCGTTTGAAAACCGAAAGCTAATAGCCAAAAGCTTACAGCCCATTCCCCCATGTTTTCCTACCTATTAAAAAGACTGCTGTTGTTCGTCCCCACTTTAATAGTGGCGAGCATGCTGACATTTGGCCTGAGCAGGCTGGTGCCAAGCAATCAGATAGTGGACTATTTGAGGGAAGATCCGTTTGGCCTCATCTCTTCCCCAAATGACCTAATGCAAGCAGAAAAAAAATATAGCAATGCTGCCGAAGTACTGAATCTCAATAAGCCCGCCTTTTATTTCACCATCACTTCAAAGGCATTTCCAGATACTTTGTACAGGATACTCCCGCCAGGGCGAAGGATAGTTTTGGAAAAACTGATTGCCCAATATGGCAATTGGCCGCAGATAGAAACCTATTTTCATTCCATACGGAAAATGGAATTGCAAGTGCTTAGCCTGCCCGATAGTCTCGACGGTGCTGCCATAGAATTTAAGATCAACCTGCGAGAACTTTATTCCCTCCATCGAGATGGGGCTATTATGGCACGTTTGAAAAAAATGGAGGAAACACTTACTGATCAATCGAATTTGTCAAAAGTACTTTCGGCTGGTTTCTTTGATTTAAAAAACAACTATGACAAATTGAAAAACGAAGCCACACCGAGCAAACTAAATTTCCCTGTGTTCCAATGGCATGGCCTCAACAATCAATACCATCACTGGCTATCCAATTTTGTTTCAGGTGATTTTGGCATGTCAGTGACCCGCAGACGGCCTGTTTCGGAGATCATTGGGCCTGCCCTTTTATGGACTTTGGTCTTAAACATCAGTGCCATCTCGCTGGCCTTTCTGATTGCTGTTCCTTTAGGTATATGGTCAGCAGTGAAAAAAGGGGAGCGTTTTGACAAAACCACTTCGCTGGTGTTGTTTATGCTTTATTCGTTACCTACTTTTTGGATCGGCACCATGCTACTTATTTTTTTTACTACAAAAGAATATGGGATGGAATTTTTTACTGGTGCTTGGCTCGGTCACTTGCCGCCGGAGGCTTCTTTTTTTGCAAAATTAAAAATCATGTATCCTCATTTGGTATTGCCCATCATTTGCGTCACTTATCCAGCCGTAGCTTTTATCGCCCGGCAGGCAAGGGGCAGCATGGTGGATGTTATGAACCAAGAATACATCAAAACAGCACGCGCCAAAGGGCTGCCCGAAAGTAAAGTGATTTGGAAGCATGGATTCAAGAATGCGCTATTTCCGCTCATAACATTGGTTGCATCGGTTTTGCCTGCGGCCATTGCCGGATCTGTGGTCATTGAAATGATCTACAACGTGCCGGGCCTGGGGTGGACTATGCTGGAATCCATAAATGAACAGGACTGGCCCATTGTCTTTTCCATCATGATGCTCGGGGCAGTACTGACCGTGGTAGGTATTCTATTATCGGACGTACTGTATGGCACAGCTGACCCAAGAGTTAAATTCAGTGACCAATAGGCAGTTGGGAGAAACTTGCAGGAGGCAGTTACAATTTTTGAAAAACTAAAATGCCTAAAAAGGATAACCATATAAAAAGCGATGAAAATAAGCCAAGTACTTTGCTATGGCAGCGTTTCCGGCGCAACCGACTGGCCAAGTGGTCGCTGCGCATCCTTTATGTATTGTTATTCATTGCCGTTTTCGGGGATTTTATTGCCAACGAGAAACCGCTTTATTGCAAAATAGATGGCCGTAGTCAATTCCCTGTCATTCATCAAATTGGTTTGGATATGGGGCTGCTCCAGCAAACAACGGATTTTTTGCAAATGGACTGGAAGAATGAAAAATACGATGCCGTCATTTTCCCTCCCATACCCTATTCTCCCAGAACAACCGACATCCGCAACAAATACAAAGGGCCATTTTCAGCACAAAAAACAGATTCATGGCGTCACCGTCATTGGCTCGGCACTGATCGCCTGGGGCATGATCTACTAGCAGGATTAATAGCAGGAACAAGAGTTGCCATGCTGGTCGGGTTGATCTCCATGTCCATCGCGGCGGCTATTGGGATATTTTTGGGGGCATTGGCAGGGTATTTTGGGGATGACCGTTTTCGCATCAGCCGGGCAGGACTTTTCATCAACTTAACTGCCTTGTTTCTTGCATGGTTTTACGCGTTCAAAGTAAGAGGATATCCTATTTCAGAGGGGGAAAATATAGGGTTGGAAATGTTCAAGAGCCTAAGCCTATTTGCAGCAATCATGGTAGCCGCCAACTTGATTGTATTTTTTGTGAAAAAATGGCCGCTCGCCCGAAAGCATGTCGCGCTCCCACTCGACCTTCTCATCATGCGGGCCATTGAAGTTATGAACTCCATTCCAGGCATGTTGCTCCTGTTAGCTTTAGTAGCTGTTTTGGCAAAAAGCTCTATTATATATGTGATGGTCATCATTGGATTGATACGGTGGCCGCAGATTGCCCGGTTTTTGCGGGCCGAACTGCTGCGGATACGCAAACTCGGATACATTGAGGCAGGACGGGCATTGGGTTTCTCAGACCGCCGCATTCTTTTCAAGCATGCCCTGCCCAACGCCATCGCGCCTGTTATGATAACCATCGCCTTCGGCATGGCGTCTGCTGTGCTGTTGGAATCTGCGCTTTCATTTTTAGGTATTGGTGTGGGAGAGGATGGGATCACTTGGGGGCGGTTGTTGTCGGATGCCCGGATCAACCATTCGGCATGGTGGCTGGCCATCTTTCCGGGCGGTGCCATCTTCCTGACGGTCACCTTATTTAATTTGATAGGTGAGGGATTGACAGAGGCAATGAGCGGGGAATAAAGAATAGGCTGGACATTTTCAAAAAAAATATTTGAAACCCATTGGACAGGCACTACGTAAGGTTATTTACGACGCTTGTTCATTCCCTTTGGAAAAGCCCCGAACGGGTCTTCGATTTTTTGTAATTGCCTTTCTTGTTTGGCTGTACATGGGCATTTTCGTTGATTTTGCAACCATAGCCGCGGTTGCATGAAGAGGTGGAAAAAACGAGGAAAGCAGCAAACAGACTAAAAATAAACAGCGCAGAAAATTTCTTCATGGTATGGATTAATTGATTTATACAGGTGCAAATGTCGTCATTATCCAAGAAAAATGCCCGAATTATGGAAAAACCCAATAAAATCAGGCATTTTTAAAGTGAAAACGTTTGGAAAAACCAATGCTTGTATAAATTTGCGCGACTTTAATAATTCCTTAATTTTTAAAATCTGAAAAATGAATAAAGGAGATTTAATCAACAAGGTAGCAGAAAGCGCTGGTCTTACTCAAGCTCAAGCCAAAACTGCTGTAAATTCAGTTTTTGAATCCGTATCTGATTCACTCGCAGGCGGCGACAAAGTCACTTTGGTAGGATTCGGAACTTTTTCTGTTACCCACAGGGCAGAACGTCAGGGACGCAACCCAGCCACTGGAAAGACAATCACCATTGCTGCCAAAAGCAATGTCAAGTTTAAACCTGGCAAAGAATTGACGGCATCTGTGAACTAATTCAGAAACCACAAAAGCTATAAGTACGGGGCAACCGGGGTCATTCCTAGTTGCCCTTTCCTTTTGTAAATTGAAATTGAAATACAAGATTAAACGCAAATACATATTCAAGCGCAAAATTACATTTGAATATGTATTTGCACTTCCCTAAACTATCTGTACCAATTATTAAAAAATATAGCCAAAGGTGTTTTTCCGAAAAAATGGTTGTCCAAGTACGGATCATCTATGAGAAGGATTTATGGCCTTGCGTACAGGGGGGATCGCTTTTTTTGTAATGTTTGCCAAAAAGGGCTATCCAATTTCATCCAAATCCCAACAGGCGATTTGTTATGCCCTCTTTGTGGAAGCCTGCCCCGCAATCGGAGGTTATGGCAGTTGCTCACCGAAAAACAATTGCTAAAAGGCTGGGTGCTCGATTTTTCCCCATCTAAATGCCTTTTCCAGAAATTGGAAAAATGGGAAGCCATAGAATATGTCAGCACCGATTTTGCCGGAGAGTTCGAAGCGCAAAAATCTTACGACATTACCCATATTGATAAGCCTGACTCATCTTTTGATCTCATCATTTGTTTCCACGTACTGGAACACGTAGAAGATGACAGGGCAGCCATGCGGGAATTGTACAGAGTGCTAAAGGGAGGCGGAAAGATCCTTATCCAGACCCCTTTCAAAGATGGCGACATATTTGAAGATATTGCCATACGAACCCCTGAAGAACGACAGAAGTATTTTGGGCAGGATGACCATGTGAGGGTTTATTCCGTCCAAGGGTTGAAAAAACGATTGGAGCAAGCAGGTTTTGCGGTTCAAGTCCTTTCGTACTCAATGAATGAAAGTAGTGAAGGAAATAAAATGGGTATGAAAGAAAAGGAATCCATTCTGGTTGCGACCAAGTAATTCGAAATAGTAAAAATGAAATTTGCAACAAAAGTAATCCACGCAGGCATCGAGCCAGACAAACAGACCGGGGCAGTCATGACCCCCATTTACCAAACTTCCACCTATGCACAGGCCGCTCCGGGCGACCACAAAGGCTATGAATATGCCCGCACCCAAAACCCAACCCGTACAGTTTTGGAGGCCAATCTGGCTGCTTTGGAAAACGGCACTCACGGCATTTGCTTTAGCAGCGGCATGGCAGCCATGGACGCTGCGATGAAGCTATTAAGTGCAGGGGATGAGGTAGTTGCTATCAATGACCTCTATGGAGGCTCCTACCGCTTGATCACTAAAATCTATGAGCGGTTTGGTATGAAAGGACATTTTGTGCCAATGTACGATGCCAGCCAATTCGAGCAGTACCTGACCGATAAAACAAAGTTGGTATGGATAGAAACGCCGACCAATCCCATGCTCAAAATCGTTGATATTGAAGCCATAAGCAAAAAGGCAAAAAAGTATGGAGCAATCGTATGCGTAGATAATACCTTTGCCTCTCCCTACCTTCAAACACCACTTGACCTCGGAGCCGACATCGTTCTACACTCCGCCACCAAATACCTTGGCGGCCATTCTGACTCGGTGCATGGGGCACTGATAGTTAAAGATAAAGAGCTGGCTGACCGCCTTTATTTTATCCAAAACAGTGCTGGTGCAGTACCAGGACCTACGGACTGCTTTCTCATTTTAAGGGGCATCAAAACGCTCCATTTACGAATGGATCGGTCTTGTAAAAATGCTATAAAAATTGCTCATTTCTTAAAAGGCCATCCCAAAGTGGACCATGTTTATTACCCTGGGTTTGAAAACCACCCTGGCCATGAAATTGCAAAAAAGCAAATGCGACAATTTGGAGCTATGGTATCCTTTGATATGAAAGGCGACAGTTATGAAGATGCCGAGAAAATAATGAGCCATACCCATATATTTACTTTGGCTGAATCGTTGGGTGGTGTTGAGTCATTGATCGGCCATCCGGCGTCCATGACCCACGCATCTATTCCAAAAGAAGAACGGCTCAAAGTTGGATTGACCGATTCCCTAATCCGGCTGAGTATTGGAGTGGAAGATGTCAGTGATTTAATCAATGACCTCAAAAGTGCATTTGCAAAACTTTGAACAAGGCAAATAAAAAAAGAGGCCAGAGGTCAGACTGGGTATCATCTTACTTCTGACAGTAAAACGGCCTAACTTCTGTTTTCTATTGATTGATGCTTTCCAAGAAAAACTAAACAGCTTCAACTACCTCACAAACAGGCTGTTAGATTATTCTTTTTTTCAATTTTAAGCCAACCAATGAACCTATTTTTGGGTTTGCCCGTAGAAAAAACCCGTAAAACGTCAAAAAACCTTCTTTTAGATACCTCTCCTCCAAGCAAATAATGCATTGCTTCCTAACCAAATGACAATCAAAAAGTTGTGTAAAAAAAACAAACAATAAAATTACATCGAATAATAAAAACAAATAATGCAAGTTTTTTAGCAACTTTTTTTTCAATAACCTTGTTTTTCTTTGGTGTAGTCAAAATCATTTTGGATATTTGTGATTCTTGACTTTTGAACAAACGCACCTAAAAACGCCACGGTCAGAAGGGATTTTATACCAATAACTACTTAAGCATACCAATCTGGGAGAACGGGATTTAGTAAATTGATACTATAATATTTGATGTACATGTATTAAATGTCCATCAATAGAGTGAATTAAAAGGATTGTTATGAAAATGTATTTCCAAAACTTTAACAGAGAAACACTACGCACAGTCGAAGAATTTAACAGTTTAATATTTATAAAACAGCAGCGAAATGAGCACCACGTTCAAAACTATCCTCTCGGGATGCCTAGAATTTGGCAACCAACGAAGTTATGAGCAGGTGTTGAAATTGTTTCAACACCGCACGGAAAACTATTACCGCAACGATATCCTCTTAAATGCGGATGATATTTTCCAAGAATCCTCCTATACTCTCCACCTTCCCCGTTTCATCTCTGAATGTCCTGAAAAAAGTTGGAAAAACACTTCAAACTTGCTCGGCTATGTGGCTCAGTACGCTATAGCAGGCGATATCAGAATGTGGGTCATTCATGAAGGTAGGTTGATTTCCGACCAAACCATTGAGCCGCAAGGTGATAAAAGTGCCATACAAGCTTACATGAAGGGGCGCGAGCTTGTACAAGAAACTGGAAAGGAAGAGGAAGCCATGAAGGCATTGAACAAAGCCATTGAAAAGTTTGAACGGCATGGAAAAGCTTATGAGAGAAGGGGTTATGTCAATTTCCGTTTGAGGAATTATGAAGATGCTGATTACGATTTTTCCAAAAGCATTGACATCCATCCAAACAACCCCGATGCCTATTGGGGTCGGGCCAATGTAAGGATCAAAAAACAAAACGTGCGAGGTGCCATTGAAGACCTTGAGAAGACAATCAAAACCTCCATCCCACACCAACCCATCTTTTGGACTGCCCGCAGGCTGAAAGGAGAATTGCACCTTCAACTAGGTGAATTCCAAAAAGCGATATTTGAATTGAAGTTGGTCACTAAGCGGCATTTCGCTGAAAATGACCCAAACTATAAATGGAAGAAAAACGCCTTTTTCAACTACGGCAGAGCCCTCTTTGAGGTAGGCGAATACAGCGACGCAGTCAAGATGTTCAACCAGACGATTGATATAGAAGAAGGCCGGAAAGAATCACCGACTATGGCAGAACAACTCCTCAACAGAGGGCTTGCCCGTCAAAAGGCTGGGGAAACTGGCTTCATCAAAGACATCAAAGAAGCTGCTGAACGAGGTTCTGAAAAAGCAGTTGAACTACTTGATACCATTGTATGATTGTACTGTAATTAACATAATAGGAAAATGTACATTGAACGGCTGCCGGATTTCCAGCAGCCGTTTTCATTTTGGGGCTACCCCTACCCTATGCTTTCTATTGATAGCCAGTTTTCCAGCCTCCGGCAGGCAGGCCTTACCTGAGAAAAGGATTGGATCATGGAGCGAGGTGTGTGGTTTTTTATTTTTAGCCTGAGAATTAGAACCTACCTGTTTTGAAAAATGCCTGCAATCCAATAGCTTTCCGCCCGTTTTTATGTCATTCTTTTTGGATACAACTCTTTCTTGAAGATCCTCAAACTATTTCTTAAACGTATTATGAAAAGGATATACGCCATCTTATTATTGGTTTTTTTAATGCAAAATTGTTTTGCCCAAAAAAGCTACACAACAGTAAAGACAGCCAAGACAAAACTGCTGGATACTTTCCGAAAAGGCCAGCGGCTTTTGTTCAATGGCCAGTACGAGGCTTCTATCCAAGTTTTAGAAAAAGCACTGCGCTCTGATCCCAAGTTTATTGACGCCCAAATAGAATGGGCCGATGTCAAAAATCGACAGGGTAAATATGCAGAAGCAGAATTGGGATATGAAAAAGCATTGGCAATTGCTCCGAACTATAAATCAGATGTTCTTTATAGCCTTGCGATTGTTGAATTTGATCAGAAGAAATTTGGTGAAGCAGCAAGCCATATGGAAGAATATCTAAAGGTTGGAAAAATGAGCCCCGTTCGAAAAGCCGCCGCAGAAAGATATTATAGAAGCGCAAAATTCGCAGCCGATGCTTATGCCAACCCTGTACCATTTGACCCAATAAATTTGGGCCCCAATATTAATACTAATCAATCGGAATATTTCCCTACGTTGACAGCCGATGGCAAAACGTTGATTTATTGTTCTTTTTTAAAGGAACCCAGTGGGCACAAACATGAAGATTTTTTCCGGAGTTTTAAATCCAATGATGGTACATGGCAAAAGGGTGAACCAATAACTGCTATTAACACAATGGAAAATGAAGGCTCTCAAACAATTTCTGCAGATGGAAAACTAATTATTTTCACTGCTTGCAATAGACGTGGCAGCTTAGGCGGATGTGACCTTTATTATTCCGAAATGATTAACGGCAAAATGTCTCCTGTGAAAAATTTAGGTGCACCGATTAATTCTAACCTTTTAGAAACTCAACCTTCATTATCAGCAGACGGTAAAACGCTGTATTTTATTAGAGCTGCAAGGGGCTGGGAAGGAGATAGCAATATTTTAGTAAGCCATAGATCGGAAGATGGCACATGGGGCAAACCACAAAATATTGGAGAATTAATAAACACTAAAAAACAGGAACAGTGCCCGTTTATTCATCCTGATGGCCAGACCTTGTATTTTATGTCGGAGGGACATCCAGGATTGGGAGACTTTGATGTCTTTTTCTCCCGATTAAATTCCGACGGTAGTTGGGGAGAGCCAACAAACATTGGATTTCCTATTAACGGTGATAAGAAAGATGGCCCTTTAAGTGTAAGTTTAGATGGAAAAACAGCTTTCATTGCAAGCGATAAGGAAGGAGGGTACGGAGGAGTTGACATCTATAGTTTCGAACTCCACGAAGCGGCCCGTCCTCAGCCTGTTACTTATGTAAAAGCCATCGTATCGGATGCGTTTGACAGAAAAAAACTATCGGCCCAAGTAGAATTTATTGACCTTGAAACCGGAAATGTATTTATCAGCTCAATGACAGACGCAGATGGGGAATTTCTGATTACCCTTCCCACTGGAAAAGATTATGCATTAAATGTTTCCAAAGAAAAATATCTTTTTTATTCCGAAAATTTTGCTTTGAAAAATAAAGGATCAATTAATGAACCTTTTGAATTAAATATAGAATTAAACCCCGTACCAGAAAATACCGGAGTGGAAATAGGGGATCTCTCAAAACCCATCATTTTAAAAAATGTATTTTTTGAAACTGGTTCAGCAGAATTAAAAAATGAAAGTCTTTCCGAACTGAATCGCTTGAAAAAATTATTGGAAGAAAATCCTACTATTAAAATACAATTAAATGGCCATACGGATAATGTTGGCACTGATGAAGACAATATGGCCTTGTCCGAAAATAGGGCAAAAGCGGTTTATGATTATTTATTAAAAAATAATATTGAAGCAGCCCGTTTAAAATATAAAGGGTTTGGGGAAACAATGCCCATTGCATCAAACGAATTGGAGGAAGGGCGAAAAGAAAACCGTCGGACGGAATTTGTTTTGATCAATTAAAGTAGTTGCAAACTAACAACATGCAATGTCAAAGACTATTATTGATAAAATAGGAAGGTTCGAGACAGGATCAAATTTAAATGTTAATGTTTGTTTTGAAAACCAAGAACTCCCAGCACGTGGAGTATTGGAAGCTTTGCTACAGTATTATTTCAATATGCCCACTTTTCGATAGTAGTCGTTCAACCTAATCCGTTCTTCCTCGTCATCAATGTGTTCTATTTTTACAATTAACCCACTTTCGTCAAAACTGATTTTTTGTTTGCATCTATGCGTATATTTTTCTCCTTTATGGGTTAAATAATCGGTAAAATCGACAAAATATTCTTTTTCATTAATTGGTTCTATTCTGCTTTTCCCCCATTCCAATTTGTCCATTTTCTTTCTTCCTTCGATCATATTTTCCTCATACGAACCAACAATGTCAGATGAGCCTTTAAGGGTGGCCCCTCCAATTTTATAAATACAGTCTTCACTCAACAATGCAGCAGTCGCTTCAAAATCATCTTGATCGAGTGAACGCCCAAACTGCATGGCTTTTTCCAAATTACTTTTTGCCTGTTTAGTCATTTTCGATAAATTTCCAATTTAGGATCAGTAAAAAATAACTTCCCGATTTCAGAATAAAGATTTATTTCCCGAAGTAAATTCGGGATGGAATTTAGCAAATCAGCAAGCCTACCCGCATTGCTATCCCGACAGGCCGGGATAGTGAAATTCAATTTGATTTTAAAGATTAATAAATCGGTATAACCTGTCCCGTATTTTACATCGGGATTATTTTTCATCGGCCCCTAAGTTTCTGCACTGCTCTTTTTTCTTTTAGAGCACCCATTCTCGCAAGCCTTGCCCGGTGGTGTCTTTGTATCATGATGGGGTAAAAATTACCAATAATATTGAAGAACAATAATCCAAACGCAAAAAAGTATTTTTCATGAAAAAGCAGATAAACCATTAAGATCGAAATTACCATAAATGGCATTAAATGCCCAAATTCCGATTTTTTGGTATTGATGATGAAATGATAAAAGCCAGAGCGCTTTCCATCAAAATATGCTTTTTTGTTTTTTGGTTTCCCATAAAAAAATTTAATTAGTAATTTTTTAAAAATATCGACCCGCAATAATTTATAGTATTTAATCAACTTTTTTCTGTTTCTAATTTTATAATATGATTCAGGCATTAATTTTTGGGTGGGGAGTGCAAACCCAGCAAAAGCGAAAATGCCAGTAATATAGAGGCTCAATAGCCACGAAAAAAACATCGCAGGGCCAAGATGGTTAAGCGGTTCTTGATCAGCAATACCATTTATCATATTAAATGACTGGCGAACCAGAAAAAGTGAAAACAAAATGAAAATTATTTTTTTGACCATTTTTTGTAAACGTGTTTTCCATTAAATTTAATTCCCCGGGTCACTTTTTTCTTAATGCTTAAGTCCACCCTATCCTTCCTTTTTATAAAATACCAATCGGCCTGTGCTTTTTCCGCTGTCAGTGTTAAAGTGAAATAGCCATGCCTCACAAGGTCAACATATTTTAAATGAGGATTATGTTTTTTTAATTTCAACCGGCGCTTACCTTCGGTTGCAATAATGCGGGGTGCCACTTCGTCCAAATTAAATGAAGTAATGCTTGGTGAAACAAATTCTGCCCCGATGACCCCTTTACCTGTTTTTCGGTCATATATATTTTTATCAAGCGGATCACTTGTCAGTTCGAGGGCCCATGCGGTATGGACATCGCCAGTTATTACAATAATATTTTGCAGATTGTTTTTATAAAAAAAATCAAAAATATATTGTTGCTCTACAGGATATCCATCCCAGCGATCCATTCGCATATCTGGCCTGCGGTCGAAAACTTTACTGTCGTGCAATGGAGAAAATATTACTTGGTTGCCCATGATTTTCCACTGAGCCTTTGAATTGGCCATTCCGTTTAACAACCACTCCGTTTGTTCTTTGCCGAGCATGTGCCGTTCTTGAGAATATAGGTTAGGATCGTCTTTTCCTTTTCCTTGTGGGCTACGCCCTTCCAGGCGTCCATCAAGCATCCACATTTCCGCCAGATTCCCAAAGGAAAAACTACGGATGATGCTTTTTTCGTCATTGTCTCGAATCGGTAGCCACTCAAAATATGCTTGTCGTGCTACAGCTTCCCGCATCTCCTCCACATTTACGGAATTGAGGTTGTTAGCAATTTCGTGGTCATCCCAAATTGTGATAAACGGATGAAGGCGATGGCATTCTTGCAACTGGATATCGGTACGGTATTGAGCGTAGCGGGTTCGGTAATCCTGCAAAGTCCGACAGGTATGGGCGGGGATATGGCTGCGGATCATGCTTTTACGGGTACGCTTCGGGCCCCATTTTCTCGCACCGTATTCATAAATATAATCACCCAAATGCACAACCGCATCAATATCATTGCGCTGGGCGATATGGCCATAGGCATTGTATTCTCCCATTTGGTAATCAGCACAGCTAACGACGACGAGACGCAGTTGATTCGGATCATCTACAGGCGCTGTTTTGGTACGTCCTATTGGAGAATACTTATCCTGATGTTTGAAACGGTAATAATAAGTAGTGGCAGGTGTGAGGTTTTTGACAAAAATTTTTGTGGTAAACGCCCTTTCGGAAATGGCAGTTTCTGTACCCGATTGGACAACCTTCTGCATCGTTGTATCAGTGGCTATCTCCCACTCAACTGGCTGGTTTTCTGATGTCTCAGGAATTATTTTAGTCCAAATAACCAGTCCATCGGGCTTTGGGTCACCTGATGCAACACCGAAATAAAATGGTTTGAGCTGTTCGCTTAAAAGAGGTTTTATCGCTGGGTCAAAATTTTCTTGTGAAAAGGATTTTGAGAGAATAAAAAGCGGTAAGAAGATAAGAATGGCTTTATTCATTATTTGTTTTTCGCCAAAATTAAACAAAAGCCCCAAACAAAAAAGACCTGTCAAAAATGACAGGCCTGTCCGAAAATTTGTTGTAATCCCTTGAAGGTCTTATCTGCAAGAAAAAAGACCTTTTTGTATTGATACGATTTGAAGATAAATACTATGGAAGTGCAATCACCGTAACCTGATTAATAAGCTCTTGGAGGAAAGCACTTTGGTCTTTAATGAGAAGGATCGCAATAATGGCAACAAATAATGCGGTCATTTTCAATATGCCCTGACGGTGACTTCTTGCCGCTGCTTTTTCGCTGTTTAGCCAATCTTGAAAAGATGGAGATAGGTCAGTAGGTGTGTTATTGGAAAGACTTTTTGTTTGTTGCATAGATTTAGGTTTGTTTGTTGCACGCTTTAAGGAGTAAAAATTATGCCACTTTGCTCAAACCGTTTCTGGTTTTTTACAGAAAACAAAAAAGCCGCACCCCAACAAGATTAGGATGCGGCTTTGCATTTGATGTTGACAAAAATTATTGAACAGCCAATTTCTTGGTGACGGTTTTACCATCAAGTATTACCTGTATAAAGTAGATGCCTGGCCGCCAATTGGTTATAGATATTTTTTCTTCCGCAGTATTTTCTTCTAAATTATTTTCCATAACCACTTTTCCTGCAAAATCGAAGACTTTCAACCTGCCTTGTTTGTATTTTCCAAAAACCAAAATATTTACATTTTCATCGGCAGGATTGGGGAAAAGGCCAATGTCCATGAAGGAATCTGCTTTATTGAGCGGATCTATGAGCAAGCCATTGTTGTTAGAAGGTGGAGCGACAAGATTATTGGGACTGCATGCTGCATTGATGTTGGCCACGCTGTTGCAGGTAAAGTTGTTGAAGAAAATGACCGTAGCCCCTCCGATACCGCTACCATTGATAAGGTTATAAATCGGGCAGCAATCCCAAAGGGCAAAATTATAGTAGAGCGTCAAGCTCCCTCCCACTTCGCTTAAGCTGTCCAAACCTTCCATTGTGGTAAGCTGACTGTTGAGGTAAATGGTTAAAGTGCCCCCAATTTCTTTCAAGCTATCCAACCCACCCATGTCCTCCATAGATGTGCCCTGAATGTTGACACCTCCTGTCACTTCTACAATATTGATCAGTGAATCAAGGTTAAGGACGCCAGAACCATGAACAGTCAGATTACCATCAATGACGGAATAACAGCTCGACCAAGCATCAACCGCTGCTTGTGTATTCAAAACCACATTGCCAGTATAAGTTAGGCCACCTGAAGCGTCTTCGTCAATTTCCCCATCGCAATCGTCGTCTATTTCATTGCAGATTTCTACTGCGTTTGGATGGACATCCGGGTTGCTATCATCGCAATCGCCATCCGTTGCGGTAAGTTCGGCGACAGTCTTATAACCGCTTGGCCTATTGCACATTGTTTGTGAATTGCCGTCCGAATAGCCATCATCATCGGCATCTTTGTACCATACCTGACTGGGATGTTCGGTAGCATCATAGTCATCGCAATCCCCACTGGTTGCAATCAAATCGCTGGACAAATACCATCCAGTAGGTTGATGGCAGGACTGTTGGGAAGACCCATCAGAATATTGGTCCCCGTCAAAGTCCTTGTACCATGTCTGTAAATTCTCAGAAGGAGCTGATCCAACCATGACGACATCGGTAGCTGAACAGGATGGCGCACCTACAATCCATACTACAACATTGTAAGTATCTGGTGTTAGGTTATGAAAGACACCAGAGAAGTTAGAAGTATTGCCACCATCAATAGAATAAACAACTTGCCCCGTGCCCGTCGCAGTGATAGCAATGCTGCCATCGCTAAATCCAGGGCATGTTTCATCTGTTACAACGAGATTTGTTATTGAAACTGAACAATTAGAGCAGTTGGAAGGAGCGATTCCCGCACTACTATTGGTAAGGGTACAAGCTAGATCATCAGAGAATGTGGCTGTCAATTCAATGTCTGTACCATCAGCGCTCATTTCAACTCCTGAAAAAGTATGAGAGTTACCTGATAGATCAGATACTGCCACTGATGCCGTTCCGTCACCAGTAATGTCAAGCGTACCAGCATTGGGTTCACTGATAAATGTGATGGTTACATCGGCGGTAAAAGTATCATCAAGAGGATCAGGAGTGAATTGGCTATTGCAAGTAGAAATATTGGAAACGGCAATTTCTGTGATCGTACAAATACAACCTTCATCAATAATGCCATCGCAATTATCGTCCAAGCCGTTGCACTGCTCGGTAGCGCCCGGGTTGATAGCAGGCGATCCATCATTGCAATCTGTATTATCCAACGAATACCCTGGCCCCGGATCGCAAGTAGTGACAAATGCAGAAGGATTTCCAAATCCATCTCCATCTGTATCCTCGTACCAAACTGTATTCGGATGAATGGCCGCATTGGTATCATCGCAGTCCGTATTATCAGTCACATATCCACTCGGTGCGGTACAGGCCATGACAGAAATATTAGGGTTACCAAAACCGTCCATGTCACTATCGGGATGGAAAGTTAATAGAACACCTTCATCTATATTGCCATCGCAATCGTTGTCCTTGCCATCACAGACTTCTGGTGCATTTGGATAAATGGTATTGTCGGTGTCATCGCAATCAGTGTCGTCGGTAACGTAACCCGATGGAGCAGAGCAGGCCTGGGTGGAACTTGCAGCATCACCATACCCATCACTATCTGTATCGGCATAAAAGGTCAACTGCACACCTTCATCTATATTGCCATCGCAATCATTGTCCTTTTCGTCACAAAGCTCTGGTGCATTCGGATAAATGGTATTGTCGGTGTCATCGCAGTCAGCGTTGTCGGCAACATAGCCCGATGGAGCAGTACAAGCTTGTATGGAACTTGCAGCATCACCATACCCATCACTATCTGTGTCGGCATAAAAGGTCGATTGCACACCTTCATCTATATTGCCATCGCAATCGTTGTCCTTGCCATCACAAACTTCTGGTGCATTCGGATAAATGGTATTGTCGGTGTCATCGCAGTCAGTGTTGTTCGAAACATAACCCAATGGGGAGGTACAGGCTTGAATAGGACTTGACGCATTTCCATAGCCGTCACTATCCACATCTGCATAAAAGGTCGACTGTACGCCTTCATCTATATTGCCATTGCAGTCATCATCGATACCGTTGCAAACCTCAATGGCACTGGGGTTGACATTTCCATCTGAATCATCACAGTCAGTATTGTCGGAAACATAACCTGCTGGAGCGAAACATGCTTGAGTCGAACTCGCAGGGTCGCCATACCCATCGCTATCAGTGTCCGCGTAAAAAGTGGACTGTACACCTTCGTCCGTTTGCCCATCACAGTTATCGTCAATGTTGTTGCAGACTTCCGTCGCTCCAGGATTGACATTTGCGTCCGTGTCATTGCAGTCCGTGTTGTCGGTGACATAGCCTGATGGCTTTGAGCAAGCAAACTGCGAAATGGCAGGATCGCCGTATCCATCATTGTCAGCATCTGCAAAATATTCAGTAATACCATCTTCATCAGTTTGGCCATCGCAATCATTGTCTTTTCCATCACAAATTTCTGGTGCATTTGGATAAATGGCATTGTCGGTATCATCGCAGTCAGTATTGTTGGAAACATAACCTGTTGGAGCGGAACATGCTTGTGCAGGGCTTGCCGCATCGCCATATCCATCGCTGTCCGTGTCAGCATAAAAGGTCAACTGAATGCCTTCATCTACATTGCCATCACAATCGTTGTCCTTTTCATCGCAGAGTTCTGGCGCGTTTGGATAAACAGTATTGTCGGTGTCATCGCAATCAGTATTATTGGAAACATAACCCGTCGGGGCAAAACATGCATGGGTTGTGCTTGAGGGATCGCCATAGCCATCGTCGTCAGTATCAGCATAGAAAGTCGATTGAACGCCCTCATCTACTTGGCCATCACAGTCATCGTCTATCTCATTGCAGACCTCCGTAGCGCCGGGGTTGACGTTTCCATCGGTATCATCACAATCTGTGTTGTCGGAAACGTAGCCAGAGGGGGCGGAGCAGGCTTGAGTGGAATTCCCATTGTCGCCATAACCGTCCGAGTCGGTGTCGACATAGAAAGTAGATTGGACATCCTCATCTACCTGACCATCACAATCATCATCTATTTCATTGCAGGCCTCGGTAGCACCTGGGTTGACATTTCCATCTGAATCATCACAGTCAGTATTGTCGGAAACATAACCAGATGGGATGGAACAAGCCTGAACGGAACTGCTTGGGTTGCCATAACCGTCATTATCAGTGTCGGCATAATAGATAGACTGGACACCCTCATCTATTTGGCCGTCGCAGTCGTCATCGATTCCGTTGCAGACCTCAGTGGCATCAGGGTTCACATTTCCATCTGAATCATCACAGTCGGTATTGTCGGAAACGTAGCCCGAAGGGGCAGAGCAGGCTTGGGTCGTATTTGATGGATCGCCATAACCATCGCTATCAGTATCAGCGTAAAATGTAGACTGAACACCCTCATCAACTTGGCCATCACAGTCATCATCTATTTCATTGCAGACTTCTGTGACGCCAGGGTTGACGTTTCCATCGGTGTCGTCACAATCAGTATTGTCGAGAACATAACCTACTGGTTGCGAGCAGGAGAATTGCGAATTGGAAGGATCGCCATAGCCATCACTATCAGTATCTGCGAAGAATTCTGACTGGCCATCCTCGTCTATCAGGCTATCGCAATCATTATCCTTTCCATCGCATATTTCTGGCGCATTTGGATAAACTGTATTATCCGTATCGTCGCAATCAGTGTTGTCAGCGGCATAACCTGATGGGGCAGAGCAGGCCAGAGCCGTGCTGCTTGGATCACCATATCCATCGCTGTCAGTATCAGCATAAAAGGTCGACTGAACACCTTCATCTACTTGGCCATCGCAATCATCATCTATTTCATTGCAAACCTCAATTGCGCCAGGGTTAATGTTTCCATCAGTGTCATCACAATCGGTATTGTCAGAAACAAAGCCCGCAGGGGCAGAACAGGCCTTGGTCGTATTTAATGGATCGCCATAACCATCCGAGTCAGTGTCGGCATAAAAGGTAGACAAAACACCTTCATCTATCTGGCCGTCGCAGTCGTCATCTATGCTGTTGCAGACCTCAGTGGCGCCGGGGTTCACGTTCCCATCAGTGTCATCGCAGTCCGCGTTGTCGGAAACGTAGCCCAAAGGAGCAGAACAAGCTTGGATGAAACTGCTTGGATTGCCATACCCATCCGAGTCGGTGTCAGCGTAAAAGGTTGATTGAACGCCCTCATCAACATTGCCGTCGCAGTTGTCATCAACACCGTTACAAATTTCTGCTGCTCCAGGGTTGATATTTCCATTGGTGTCATCACAATCGGTATTGTCAGCGACGTAACCTGAAGGGACAGAGCAGGATTGAATGAAACTGCTTGGGTCGCCATAACCATCCGAGTCGGTGTCGGCATAGAAGGTCGATTGAACGCCCTCATCCACACTACCGTCGCAGTTATCGTCTATACCATTGCAGACTTCTGTAGCACCTGGGTTGATATTCGTATCTGTATCGTCACAGTCAGTGTTGTCAAGGACATAGCCCATGGGTTGGGAGCAAGTGGTCTGCGAATTTGATGGATCACCATACCCGTCATTATCAGTATCAGCGAAATATTCAGTTAGTCCGTCTTCGTCAATCAGGCCGTCGCAATCATTGTCTTTCCCATCACAAATTTCCGGTGCATTTGGATAAACTGAGTTGTCCGTATCGTCGCAATCGGTATTATCAGAAATGAAACCCGATGGGGCAGAACAGGCCTGAGTTGTGCTTGATGGATCACCATAACCGTCCGAGTCGGTGTCGGCGTAGAAGGTCAACTGAACGCCCTCATCTACTTGGCCATCGCAGTCGTCGTCGATACCATTGCAGACCTCCGTCGCACCGGGGTTGACGTTTCCATCAGAGTCATCGCAGTCGGTATTGTCGGAAACGAAACCAGATGGGGCAGAACAGGCCTCAGTCGTACTTGAGGGATCGCCATACCCATCGCTGTCGGTGTCAGCGTAGAAAGTGGTTTGGACACCCTCATCCACTTGGCCATCACAGTCGTCATCGATACCATTGCAGACCTCTGTGGCGCCGGGGTTGACGTTACCATCCGTGTCATCGCAATCGGTATTGTCCGAAACATAGCCCGGTGGCGCAGAGCAGGCCATGATAGAATTTCCAGCATCTCCGTAGCCGTCAGAGTCGGTGTCGGCATAGAAGGTCGATTGAACGCCCTCATCAACTTGGCCATCACAGTCGTCATCGATACCATTGCAGACCTCTGTGGCGCCGGGGTTGACGTTACCATCCGTGTCATCGCAATCGGTATTGTCCGAAACATAGCCCGGTGGCGCAGAGCAGGCCATGATAGAATTTCCAGCATCTCCGTAGCCGTCAGAGTCGGTGTCGGCATAGAAGGTCGATTGAACGCCCTCATCAACTTGGCCATCACAGTCGTCATCGATACCATTGCAGACCTCTGTGGCGCCGGGGTTGACGTTACCATCCGTGTCATCGCAATCGGTATTGTCCGAAACATAGCCCGGTGGCGCAGAGCAGGCCATGATAGAATTTCCAGCATCTCCGTAGCCGTCAGAGTCGGTGTCGGCATAGAAGATCGATTGAACGCCCTCATCAACTTGGCCATCGCAGTCGTCGTCGATACCATTGCAGACCTCTGTGACGCCAGGGTTGACGTTTCCATCTGAGTCATCGCAATCGGTATTGTCGGAAACGTAGCCCGATGGAGCAGAACAGGCTTGGGTCGAATTGGCAGCGTCACCATAACCGTCCGAGTCGGTGTCGGCATAGAAGGTCGATTGGACGCCCTCATCTACTTGGCCATCACAGTCATCGTCGATTTCATTGCAGACCTCTGTGGCGCCGGGGTTGACGTTTCCATCTGAGTCATCACAATCGGTGTTGTCGGAAACATAACCAGATGGGGCAGAGCAGGCCTCAGTCGTATTTGAGGGATCGCCATAACCGTCCGAGTCGGTGTCGGCATAGAAGGTCGATTGGACGCCCTCATCTACTTGGCCATCACAGTCATCGTCGATTTCATTGCAGACCTCTGTGGCGCCGGGGTTGACGTTTCCATCTGAGTCATCACAGTCGGTATTGTCCAAAACGTAACCCGATGGGGCGGAGCAAGCCTGAGTCGTACTTGAGGGATCACCATATCCGTCCGAGTCGGAGTCGGCATAGAAGGTCGATTGAACGCCCTCATCAACTTGACCATCGCAGTCGTCATCTATCTCATTGCAGACCTCTGTGGCGCCGGGGTTGACGTTTCCATCAGTATCATCGCAATCAGTATTGTCCGAAACATAGCCCGATGGGGCAGAACAGGCCTCAGTCGTACTTGAGGGATCGCCATAGCCATCACTGTCGGTGTCAGCATAGAAAGTGGTTTGAACACCCTCATCTACTTGGCCGTCACAGTCATCGTCCATTTCATTGCAGACCTCTGTAGCGCCGGGGTTGACGTTTCCATCAGTATCATCACAATCTGTGTTGTCGGAAACGAAACCAGAGGGGGCAGAGCAGGCCTGGGTCGTGCTGGAAGGGTCGCCATACCCATCGCTGTCAGTGTCAGCGTAGAAAGTGGTTTGGACACCCTCATCAACTTGGCCGTCACAGTCATCGTCCATTTCATTGCAGACCTCCGTCGCTCCAGGGTTGACGTTTCCATCTGAGTCATCGCAATCGGTATTGTCAGAAACATAACCCGATGGTTGGGTACAGGCTTGTTGCGAAACAGCTGAGTTTCCGTAAGAATCAGAATCGGAATCTTGATACCAAGTTAATAAAGTGCAATCATCATTTTGTATTGTTCCATTTGCAGTTGCCGTTGTAATTGTCGCACCTCCAGAAGAATTGGAAAGGGTGACCGTAAAACCTTCGTCGTTTTCAACATCTGTATCACCACTTACATCAATAGTTATCAGTTTTGAAGTTTCAGTTGCAGCAAAAGAAACTGTACCGCTTGGAAGCGTTCCGCCAAAATCTGCGGCATTGGCGGGATCGCTCCCGCTTCCTGTTCCATCATAATCAACAGTCGTAGCACCAGATACATCCCCGCTCCTTGTCACTGTGAAAGTAAAAGCAGTATTTCCGCTATTCTCTTCCGCTTTGTCCGCATCAGTAGCTGTGATTGAAAGTTCAGTTGTCGAGGGTGGACTGGTAGAATAACAGATTGTTCCATTCCATTGGCGAGGAGAAAATGTAGAACCGAAAGGGTAAGATTTACCAACACCGGGATTGAGGTTAATCAACAACACCCCGTCATTCGAAGTGGATGTCCCGTTTGTATAGTTCATATCCTGACCACCAATATCTGTTACATAAAGCCCCTTGCTTTGTGACGGACTCAACGTTAAGCCACTGATATTGACCGCTGTCATGCTGTTGACACCAGCAGAAGTTACCGTTTCAGATCCCAATAATGTCCATGCACTTGCGTCGGTCTCATTTCCAATATATGTGGAAGTAGAAGTGGTGTAATAGACTTCGATTGTGTGGGTGCCTGCATCCAAATTTACCTCAAAAGAAATTATCGTTAAGTTGTCGCTTCCATTGTTGGTAATATCAAACATGTTCCCATCAGAGCCATTTCCCCCTGAAAACAAAGTGGTAAGGCAATTAGTCGTAATGCCACAAAAAGAATCATCATCTGTATTGGCTGCTCCTGGTGTAATACAGCGCGGACTAAAATCCACATTGTTCATGTCTGTGTCCGATCCATTGGGATAGCGGGAAAGGCCTGAATCGTTTTCACTACCGTCATCAACCAACCCAGTGCCACTTCCTTCCACAAAACCTGAAACATCCCCCTCGTAACTAAGGGCATCTACAAGATTTGCTCCATCAAAAAGGCCGATGGCATCTGGGGCTCCATCCTGTATCAGGTCGGTATCGGGACTAACATCAAGATCGCAGTTAGCTGTATTAGCACTGTTAGCACAGATTACATAATAGTCGCCTGAAGCCAAAGAGCCTGATAAATTGATTATTTGATAGGTGCTGTTGTTCCCGCCATTTACCAATTGGATAGAATAGGTATTCAGGTCAACCGAAAAGCCACAAGGGTTATAAAGCTCTATGAATTCTGCATCGTCCGATCCTCCCTGGTCATAGTCCACTTCATTGATCACAACGCTACAAGCTGGGCAGGTTATACTGCCGACCTCTACTTCAATATCATACATCTGAACGACAGAAGCATCTCCGAATACCCGCGCATAATAAGTGCCTGCTGTAAGAGATTGGTTACAAATGACTTCAGCAAATCCTTCAGAATTTGCATTGGCGGTAGCCAATACGGTTGTGCCATCTGTGTCTATCAGCTCAACGCCCAAGTTACTTTGAGTAAGTGCATTAAAATTGGTTCCCGCAGAACAAGTACCGTTGCCGTTTTGTGGGCCAGATAAATAGGTTGTTCCAGTGGGGGTCACTGTAACCGATACATTCGAGGTGGCCGTTATGCTGAATGAATAGTAATCACTGTCAGAAGAATCATCAATACTGACAATGGTATCAGATGCAGTGCTGCCATTATTAATGGTTCCAAGGGAAGTAGCAGTACCAGCAGTATTGTTGTCTTCGTTTTTGTCGCCATACTGCCTGTTACCGGCAAGGATGTCATCTTCTTGCGGCCCGTCAAAAGCTGTGGTGACAAACGGTTCCATCAGTTTTTCTTGTTCTATTGGACAGGAATGATGGAAGCCCAGTCCATGTCCATGCTCATGGGAAAGCACGTTTTTGAAACCAAGGATATTGGAAGGTGAATAAAAACTATCGTCTGTATCAATGATCATATCCCCATTGTTTGGAAAATAGTTGCAGGCCAAAACGCCGCTATTGCCGTCAATCCTATGCCCGCCAAGTCGCACATCGCCCCTTGTCCCTACTACGCCCGGATTAGAAGAAGTTGCATAAGGTACGCCATCATCATTGGACTCATAGACGTACGTATTGCCAGTCAGTTCAGCCCAGCGGTCAAACACTTCATCGAAATGGGTGAACCAAGGACGCTGGGTCAAATCACTCCCTCCAGGACCAGCACCAAAAACGCCATCCAAAAAAGCGATTAAGTCGCTATCGTCACTACTTTCACCCGCAACGCCACAACCATTTTGGATGGTCGTGCCATCTGGGACGAAACTCCATGTAAGGGTAGTTGGGTCTCCTTGCGACAAGCCCCCGCCATCTGTTGCCGTAGTTGTCCAACGGCCACCTAACTGGTATTTGCTAAGATCATCGACAAGGCTATTGTCAATGGCAGCTTGGTTTTTTTTGTGAAAATTTTCAATGGCTTTCTTATCAGTATCTGGATGCCAACAGACTTCAGGGCGCTCGATTACCTTTCCCTGTTTGATTAATTGTAGCATTAGTTGCTCCTGAAATGGATTTAAATCATGAAAAAGAAATGCCTCGGGAGAGTGATGATGAGCAGCGATGCAGCCAGCATGAAATTCACCTTTTTCATTTGTACTACGAATTTGCCATATGCTATTTTCGACGGCAGGTTGGATATATGGCTGTTTTTCTATTTGCCAAAAAGAGACAATAACAGCAGTTCCAATAAAAAGTGCCCCCAAGTATTTAATTAAATTTATCCTAGTGGTTTTTGAAAAAAAAGAAAAGGGTTTGTTTTGGAAGATAGAATTGTTTCTCATAAATGTAAATTTGTTAGTAATTGGTTTTCAATGCATTATTGCCATATTTCCACTTATACCATTGTGATTAGGCAATAAATGAAAATATCCCTTATATGAAAGGGAGATCAGGTAGGTGTTTGTGTTAAGTGGTTTGTTTATGAATTGCTAGAGGGAAGTAACTGCGGTAGAGGGGATAACCAAAAAATTTAAATGTGGGTTGTAAGTGCTGAGTAGGATATGTTGTTGGGGAAAGAAATGTTTTACACAATAAATTAAAATTTATCAAAAAAAATAAATTATGTAAATGGGATACGAAGGAATACAGCAAACGACCCGTCAAAAACAAGTCCAAAATTGTTAGGGAAAAATGAAACCTGGACTTCTGCTCGAAATCTTTGAATGGATTTGGAAAAATTTAACCAACGCAAAAAAAATGCTCTATTTTTCAACTTAGAGGTTGGAGTTTTTGGAAAGCTCCAACCTCTAACGCTTTGGTTATTTTCACTCAGTAAAATGCACAGAATAAACCATCGGTAAATAATTGCTGATCGGCTGCCAGCTATCACCCCGATCATTGGAATGGAAAACATTTCCAGTCGTAGTACCGAAAATTACATCATCGCCATTGGCAACCAAAGCGTGTCGATAGACAATATCAAATGAGAATTCTTGGGGCAACCCTTTTCTTAAATCTTTCCAAGTCCTACCACCATCATCTGTCCGGCAAATACAAAGCGCTTTATCAACAGCCACTCGATGGACATCGCTCACAGCAGGTGCGACCCATGCTTGGTCAGGGTTGTCATCGGCAATGGCAATGGCAAAACCAAAATTGGCAGGGCCTTCCTTTTCCGAAACCTCTTCCCAAGAAATAGCACCGTTGGTGGAGCGAAAAATGCCACAATGGTTTTGTTGCCACAGGATGTTTGGGTTGGATGGAGCCGCTAACAACAGGTGTGGGTCATGCCCTATTTCCGCTTTGGGGTCTGGCAAAAAATCTGCCCGCAGGCCGTCGTTTCTTACTGTCCATGTTTCCCCTGCATCCAAGCTCTCAAAAACACCTGCACAACTGATGCCTACAAGGATTCGATCTTCATTCCTCGGATCAACCACCACGGAATGGATACCCGCATAGTCCTTTCCACCACCGAACCATTGCGGCCTGCTCGGATGATTCCAAAACGACTCAACAAGCTGGAACGAATCGCCTCCGTCCTCACTACGGAACAACCCTCCCGGTTCGGTACCGATCCACAAACGGCCGGGGTTGGAATGTCCGCCATGCTGCATGGCCCATAAGTAACGAGTGACAGCAGCCACCCCTTCTTTCATTTCCAAACCCTCCGGGTAGGCGGGGGGAGACATCTCTGTCCAAGTCCCTCCCCGGTCTTTCGACCGATGAAGCTTAACACCCCAATGCCCGTGATCAAGACAGGCCCACCAGGTGCCGTTCCGCTCATCAGCATAAGCTATGGAAACTGGAATGGCATCAAAATGAACGTTTTCAATTTTCCATCCGGAAGAATTTTTTTTGCAAACAACTAGGCCCTTACGGGTACCAATTAATAAGGTTGATTTCATGTTTTAGTTGATTAGTGAACGGTTGATTAATGGATAGTACGTAAAGGGTGCAAAGAGAAATGTTCGATTAGTTTTTTGGAAAAACGTTGGGATAAATTTTTCATGCAAATGATCAACGAATAAATACTGTGCTTTAAAATGAGAACGATTAAGCGGTAATTTATAACAATCAATTTTTTAAAAGAAAAAGCTATTACTGCCAAATACCAGTACCGCATGACTACCCTGACTGTCCTACCCTCCCGACAGAGCCTGCATAATATAGACCTCGCTATTCTGCGAAAAGGCATCGCTGAGTTGTTCCCGATCCTTGATCAGTTCGCCATCAATGAAAATATTGACGTGTTTGCGAAGCACACCCCGTTCGTCCACAATGTAGTTTTGGATGCCGGGGTATTGCTGATCAATGCTTTGCAACAGGTTGGGCAAGGTGTCGCTCTTGACAGGCGTTTCTTTCAATTCTGGGAAAAAACGCTTCAACGCATAAGTGAATCTGACTGTAGGCATGGGTCGGGTGGTTTTGTTCGGTGGACGGCTGGCGGTGGAAGGTTGGCAGTTTTCAACCCAACCACATAAGCCAATTATTTTTATATAAAAATTCAGGGTAACTATTCAGCAGGGGCAGCAATTGTCGCTATTAGTTTTTTTGAAATATGAAAGCCGTTCTTTGAGGCCAAAGGGAAGGGGGGGGTGGAGAGAGGTGTGTTTTTTTGGTTTTTTTCAAAAAAAACCAAAAAAACACACCTCTCTCCTCTTGTTTTCTTCTACACATATTTCAATTTTTTTAATAGCGAGAATTGCTGCAGCAGGGGTGTTTTTAAATGAAAATTGAAAATTTTCATTTAAAAACACCCGCCTATCAAGAGAAAGAAGAAAAAATTTTATTTTTTCTTCTTTCCTCTCCATGCTGTCCAGTTACAATTCAGGTTAAAATTAGGGAAGTATGAAAAGAAAGGAAACGAAGGAGAGTATTTTTTTGATAAAACGCAAAAGGTTTCTCAAAAAATAGAGCCTGTCCCTGAAGTAGAGAAACAGGCTCTATTTTAATTTTTCGTCATTTGCAATCCCACCTAAAATTCTCTTCTAATCTGACTGGGAACTGCCACCTGAATCAAGTATCAATATTCGCATATTTTGCATTGGCCTCGATGAAGGCACGTCGGGGCGGTACATCCTCACCCATGAGCATGGAGAAGATGCGGTCAGCCTCGGTGGCGTCTTCAATGGTGACCAAACGGAGGATGCGGGACACGGGATCCATGGTGGTTTCCCAAAGCTGATCGGCATTCATTTCACCAAGCCCTTTATAGCGCTGTATTTTGACAGAAGTGTCATTTTCACCATTCGAATAGGCTGCGATGGCCGCCAGCCTTTCCTCCTCATTCCAGCAATATTGAAACTGCTTGCCTTTTTTTACCATATAAAGTGGTGGGGCGGCGATATAGATGTAGCCCTGTTCAATCAGCGGCTTCATATAACGGAAGAAGAAAGTAAGGATCAAAGTGGTGATATGGCTACCATCAATATCGGCATCGCACATGATGACCACTTTGTGATAGCGGAGTTTTTCCGTACTCAATACTCGTTCACCTTCATCGTTTTCGGTGATGCTGACGCCGAGTGCCGTGAATATGTTTTTGATCTCTTCATTTTCATAAATCTTATGCTCCATAGCCTTCTCCACGTTCAGGATCTTTCCCCGGAGCGGTAGGATCGCTTGGATATGACGATCACGCCCCTGTTTGGCCGTACCACCTGCCGAATCCCCCTCGACCAAGAAAAGTTCACTGTCTTCTGGTTTGCGGGAAGAGCAGTCGGCAAGTTTACCGGGAAGGCCGCTACCTGTGAGGGCATTTTTGCGCTGCACTAATTCCCGTGCCTTACGAGCCGCTTGCCTTGCAGTGGCGGCGAGGATGACTTTTTCCAAAATCTTCTTTGCAGCACCAGCATTTTCTTCGACATAAGTATTGAGCGCATCGCCTACGGCGCGGGATACAATGCCAGTAACTTCCGAGTTGCCGAGTTCGCTTTTGGTTTGGCCTTTGAACTGCGGTTCAGGTACTTTCACCGAAACGATAGCAGTCAATCCTTCCCGAAAGTCATCACTTGTAATGGTAACCTTGTTCTTTACTTTGGTAAGAATGCCAGACTTATCTCCATACTGGTTCAGCACACGGCTAACGGCACGACGGAATCCATTTACATGCGTCCCTCCTTCTGGCGTCTTGATGTTGTTGACGTAGGAGAAAATGTGCTCTGCATAAGAAGTGTTGTATTGCAGTGCCACTTCTACTTCTACATTGTCTTCTTTGCCAATCACGTGAATTGGAGCATCAATTAATTTTTGGCGGCTCTCGTCGAGGTATAGGACAAATTCCTTGAGACCACCTTCAGAATAAAAGGATTCCGCTTTGAATCGGCCATTTTCATCTACTTCCCGTTCATCGGTGAGGGTCAATGTAAGTCCACTGTTCAGGTAAGAAAGCTCCCGCATGCGGGTCGCCAATGTGTTGTAATTGTAAATGAGGGAATCAAAAATTTCATGGTCAGGCGTGAATTTGACAATGGTGCCCCGGATGTCAGTAGTTCCGATTTCCCGAACATCGTATTGAGGCTTGCCCCGTTCGTATTCTTGCTCATATTTTTTACCGTCCCGGTGAACCTCTGCCCGTAGGTGAGCTGACAAAGCATTTACACAGGAAACCCCCACTCCATGAAGGCCGCCCGATACTTTGTAGGTGTTTTTGTCAAATTTGCCACCGGCATGCAGGACGGTCATGACCACTTCCAAAGCGGACTTCTTCAACTTTTCATGCATACCTACTGGTATTCCCCGACCATTGTCCTTTACCGTAATAGAATTGTCTTCATGTATAACCGTATGGACCTCAGAACAATAACCCGCCAAATGCTCATCTATCGAGTTGTCTATCACCTCCCAAACGAGGTGGTGCAGGCCTTTTACGTCTGTTGTTCCAATGTACATCGCCGGGCGTTTTCTCACTGCTTCAAGGCCCTCCAAAGCGGTGATGTTCCCGGCGTCGTAATTGCCGTTTTCCGGCGTTGCTGCGTCGTCTTTTATTTCATCATTTTTCATGGTGCAAAGGTAAGAAAAGAGGGAGGGTTTTGGGAGTTGTAAAAGGGATGATTTAGAAGAGAAATGATCTGTTTTTTTCGTTTTTTAAGGCAATTATTTTGACGACATTTTTCGGTATTTTTGGATTCGGTGAATAATATATCAACTCTCGGCCAAACGTTTATAAACTTCATCCCGTCATACCTTCGACTTTGCTTGGATTTGGTCAATCGTGACACCTGAATTAGTATGGAAACAGCTATTGCAAAAGATATAAGCGATAAGGCAAAAGATATAAAGAAGTCAATCGGTTTCTTGATTTTTATTTTTTATCTGAAAGCTTTTATCTCTGTACTTAATCTGCTACCATTATGATGATAAACCACATAGCAGGGGTAGAAATACAAGAAACTTTCATGACACCTAAACATATCATGGCAAAACCTGTAGTTGCGGTGGATGATTTAATCAAGAAGTGTTTGAAAGGGGAAAGGCTTGCCCAATCAGAACTGTACAAGCGTTGGTACAATCATGTATTTGCTATTTGCCTGCGATATGCGAACGACCGCGATGAAGGAAAAAATTTAGTGAATGAGACCTTTTTCAAAGTATTTAAAAACCTGAAGAGTTTTAATTCGAGTGGCACATTTGGAGGATGGGTAAGACGTATTACCATAAATACCTGCGTTGACCATGTGCGTTCCAAAAATAAAATTCAATATATGGAACCCAATGACCTGCCAGAACCCCTCATCGAGAATGACATTGTGGAGCAATTATCAGCAGAGGATATTTTGGCCTCTTTACAAAAAGTATCCCCTATGAGCAGAACCGTTTTTTCTTTATATGTGGTGGATGGTTATAAGCACCGGGAAATAGCTTCGATGCTTGGCATAAATGACTCTACTTCAAGATGGCATTTATCAAATGCCAAAAAAGAATTAAAAGAACTTTTAAAAAACTATTGATTTTTCAAAAAAAACATCATGGATAAGTCAATACTAAATAACTGGGAAAAAATCGGGGAAAAAATATCGGGATATGTACCCAATGAATATTCCCCGGCCGATTGGGAGGTGATGGATGGCATGTTGAACGGGACACCCAGTAAAAACCAGGCAAATCTTATAAATATATTTATTAAAGGGGTTGGGGGAATCGCTTTATTGTCGCTGGTTACGTATTTTATTTTTCAAAAACAATTTCAAAAAGCCCAAGAAAAAACAACTGTTGAAAACATTGTTTTAAATAAAAATAAAACAGGAAAAGAAATTAAAAATGTATCATCAAGTTTGCCTAAAAAAAATTCGAACAAAAACAAAAACAAAGACAGTGTAAAAAATGAAAGCATTGAAAATGAATTCAATGTCGGCCCTTCCTTTACTTCAGAAGAAAATATTGGTGAAAACAAATTAATTTCCGCTAATCATAAAAATATTATTTTTGACAATACTAATTTAATTAATAAAAACAAAGAAGGAAAAATAAACGGAGAAATAAATAATAAAGAAGGATTCGAAACAATAAATAGAGGACGATTAGGGCACTCAGACAATAAGGGGTCATCAAACATGCCAGATGATTTAAATGGTCTTCCTGAAAACAGGGACATGGACTCAGGGAAAATAAAAGAGGAACGTTCTAATGTAATTAACCAAAATAAAACAATAGAAATTTTGGACATATTGGTTAGTAAGGCCAAAGATACAGAAGGCTCTCCTGACAACAATATTGAAAACGTGCGATCTCAAGGAAGTGCTATGGCAGCACTTCCTCTATTAGAAACAGAAGCTTTTAAATACAACGATAAAAAATTGAAGCCAAAGGATCTCGAAATAATTGTGCAGCCAATAAAAAGGACAAAAAACAAAAGGCTAAGGATAGGAGCAATTATTGGCATCAATAACACCATTACAGACTACGATTCGCTGACCACTTCTACCCTACCTTATTTTGGATTATTCGCCAGCAAAAGAATCAAAGAAAAATGGGAGCTACAATTAGAGGCACATATTAAAAGTGTAAATAATTACAATGTAGAACAAAGGTGGGAAAATACAGTCTACAACTCCACAGG
>CBDCVJ010000077.1:0-159752 GCA_965222975.1 Saprospiraceae bacterium
TTCCGTAGCTGCTTGGAAGCGGATGCTTACTGAGTGGCCAGGGGCTTGGTTGAAACCTAACAGCCCTTCCTCACCAAGGGTGGTATTCAAAGTAGAGAGATCGTACAAAGCTGTATCGCCACTTACAAAAACCGGATCGGGTATGGTTTGGAAAGCGCTGCCAGTGGGGTAGGCCAACTGGCTGGTACCGGGCAGGATGACCAGACCAGGCGGCAGGAGTGCCAACAGTTCGATATCGTAAACAGCACCAAACTGGGCGTTGAAAATTTCAATGGTATGATACCCTATTGTATCGCAGAGTAGGAATGGTGAGGCAGGGCTTTGCACATCCATTTCTATTTCCCCTAACAATGCAGAGAGCGTTAGAACGATGGTTTCCTCCTCGCATGCCGCCTGTGCGGGATCGGTGTAGAGTTCGCAATCCCAGCCAAAGGTGACTTCTATCAGGTCTGGTTCGCAATTATCAATGTTGGCGACAATCTGGAAGTCGTTTACCCAATTTGGCGGAAGGTCGCCAAGTTGAAATATACCATTTTCAGGAGTGATCGTTTGGCCTGTAGTTAGGTTGATGAGTTGGAAATCAGTGATCTGCCCACTGGGCGAATAAATGGTGGCCCAGGCGTTGGTAGCTGTTTCAGCAAAAACGGTGAAGTTGCCCAATTCCATTTCCCAAACCGCTTGGTTGGAAGTGCTTTCGTGATGAACATTGACAGGGATCAATTCCAAGTCAGGCCGGACGGGGAAAATGGTTGCAGAACCTGTTATCAAAGTGTCCAGAGGGTTAGTTTCAGGCAGACTAAGGGCGAAATCGAGCAAGGCATGTAAATCAAGGGGCAGGGGTTCAGAGATATTGCAAGGTAATTCCCACTCATGGTTGAGACGGAGATGGAAACCTTCGTCTAATGACCCCAATGAAAGGTTATCCAGATCGAATAAATAAACCGATCCATTGACTGTCCAAGGGAATGGAGCGTCCATTAATGGAGTAGATCCACCTTGAACGGTCAGGAATTCAACTTTGGAATCGAGTAGGTTGGCCTGATTTGGTACAATGTATTCCCAGGTCAATAGGTCAACAAAACTCCTGAATTCAAATGGGAAGAAATTGGGTCTGGAGATATGAAATTCGAAGAAAGGTACCTCCCGGGCGTACTGGACGATGCACAGGGTGGCATTTCGTAGAGCCCCGGTCTAAGTATATAGCGGTAACCCCCCAATTGCCAACGTTCGAAAGAGGCGCCACAGGCGAAGTACTCCCTCTGCAATGGGCCGGGCAGATTGGCAGCAAATACCGCAGTGACCGTCCGCATATTAATAACATCGGTAGTAGGGATGAACATGGCCTTGTGGTAGACATTGGCCTCAATGAGGTCGCCTGCTTCAAATTCCCAACCGGGAGGGATGTCGCAACCCTGCGCTGCTAAAAATTCAGGGGTGATGTTGTAGGCATAAGTCACGTAATACCAAAAATCGAATATATCCTTTGGCCTGGTGTTCACGACTGAAATTTCCCCAGTTTGTCCGCCAGCCACGGACGGAGTTGGCAAGGGGCACTCAAATACCTCGCCTGAACTGACATCAATTATGGTAATGGTGCCACCAAGGTTGAGGAAACCAGTCAGGTCTTCGACCAACGGCAAGTGAAAGACTGTATCCATGAAGATGCCTCCGTCCCATCCGTCATCGATCAAATGTGATTCGAAGTTTACCACTACCACAGCGTTGGGCAAGTGATGCGCCCGGTATATCCACTTGCAAAGTGCCGTTGACGGTGGTGTGCAGCGTGTCGCCTGTGAGTGCCCGGTCGCGGCGGATGAGGTTCAGAGTCGACATTGCCAGATGCATCAACCTCCCGGTCGTTATTGTTATCAGCCAGGCCGAGGTTTTCCCTATGGAAATCCATGTCGCTAATAAAATATCCGATGATAGTATCAGGGCAAATTTCATTGGTACTTGCTTCGCAAAAATAGGTCAGTGGGAAATTCTCGCAACTTTGAGGGCCACATTCCGCTTCACTGAGCAGAATGGTGGAATTGACACTGACAGAGAGGTCTTCAACAACCCCCGTGACAGGCAGTTCAGGGCAACTGGTCACAAACTCCACAATGCAATCGGGGATGTCGAAACAATCTGGGTCACAAGCAAAGGTGACGTTAAAATCGGAGCCGACCGAATCCACCCCAAAAGGAAGGTCAAAAAAAAGCGATACTTCATTACCATTTGAACCAGGGGAAACTTGTACGCTGTCAGGCGTATTCCCATTCAAGTTAAAAATTATTGTTGTTGCCCCAACCAATACCGCATGGGAGATCAATATCTACCTTTAGTACACCGGAGGAGTCAACGAGCAAAGGCGAAGCCAGGGTATAAGTCAATGTGTAAACGCCACCGTGTTGGAGAAAGTCTCCGATGTAAAATTCAACAAATTGTGAGAGCAAGGTTTCCGATCCAAAATCTTGTGATACCATGCCTCCTGAACCGAACGAACCCGGCGGGCAATCATTTTCATGGTAAAACTCATATCGCCACTGAGGCGGTTCGGCGTCACAGTCAACGGCACAGACGAAGGACTCCCATTCGATGAGTGCCGTGTCGCCTGGCGGTAGTGACTGGTATGACGATGGCTATAGAGTCGAACAATGCACCTGGTGTAGCACATGCACCGAAATTGATTGAATAAAAATAATCCACTTGCGCTGCAACGGCATTTCCCCCAATTGTTATTGAAAGTGAATTCTGCTCCAGTCCCATTGAGCCATCATTGAAATGGGAAATATAAACGGCCAAATCTGTGGCAGCGGCATTGCCCGTGTTTGCCAAAAGGATGCCTTGAGGGTGGCTGGTGGTTGCACAGTAATCGGAAGGAAGTGGGTCAATAATAGTAGATACGATGTTAGGTACATCATCGTTGGACGAAATGGCAACCACGGCATTGGTCGAAATCTTCTGACATACCACCCCGTGACAACCCCAACTGACCGTCATAAATGACGTGGATTGGGGAAGCTCACCGCAGCCTGTTATTTCGATGATCTCCGTAATAATGATCTGTTCATTCAACTCAAATAGTTCATCCCCATCGCCAAAATTCATGAAATCAACGCCAGTAAGTTCCAGTGTTAGGATGCCCTGCAATTGGGTAATGACCGTTCCCATTGGGGAAGTGATGAAAATACCATCTGCATAGAGGTCGGTAAAAGTCAGGTTTGAGATTGCGCCCAGACGGGTATTGGTGAGTGTCCAGGTTCGGGTCAGCACATCGCCAGTGACACCACTCATCAATTGGTCGTTCAGGCTGATAGCTTGTAAAAGTGCGGTTTCGATGACATAGGGAACGGTCGTTACAGAATTGCTACCACCTGAATAGTTAACAGTATAAATGTTTGTGAACAAGTCGCCGCTATTGATGGCGTCCACAAGGGTGCATTGGGTCGTTGCCCTATAAGTCAGGGTCACTGAAGTGCCCGGTGGAATAGTGTCCAACTTGAATACCGGGGCATTTGGATTGGAGGTATTGCCTTCGGTTGCGTTCACCGCACTACCTGCCAAATAGTTAATGCCAAGGGGCATTTTCGCCGTCAAATTGGCAGCAACCAAGGCATCAGCTAATGTGTTGGCTACCGTCACCTCAAACTCAACGGTGTCGCATACCGAAAAATCTTCTGGGTTGACATAAGTGATGGAAACGTTTTGGGAAATAATGAAATAGGGTAGGCAGCATAGCCAAAGCGTGGAACAGGCGCGTAGCAGAGAGTACATAGCGAAGGGTTTTAGAGCGGGCCATGGAGAGGTGGTTTTACCGCACTGCCCCAAAAGGCCGTGGTTTGTTCTGTTGTGAAAATAACGGCAATGCTTTTACATATAAGGCTTCAAGTTATCTTTTTTACAAAAAAGTTTGGGATAAATCAGGTTTTTGATAGGCGGTTTGCAGAAAACGAAAAGTGGTTTAAAATTATAGTTGTGGAAATAAAGCCCTCTTAATACATTCGTACCTTTCATTTAATCAAAACAGATACTACAGATGAACAAAGAACTTTTCACTGTCCTCATAATTTGCTTTATCATAAAGGGCTTGCTCACTGCCCAGATTACCGACCCTGTTGCTACTCAAGTTTGGGAACCTGTACCCCGAATGGTTACGCCGGGGGAGGGCACCGCACCGCCATCCGACGCTATCATTTTGTTCGATGGGAAAAACCTGTCCGAATGGACGCATAACAATGGTAAGGAGGTGAAATGGAAACTTAATGATGGCTCTATGACTGTCGTAAAAGGTACTGGCGACATTTTTACAAAACGCACCTTTGGCGATTGCCAATTGCACATGGAGTGGCGTGCTCCTGCTGACGATACGGACGAGGGCCAAGACCGAGGCAACAGTGGGGTATTTCTCCAAAACCGCTATGAAGTGCAAATATTGGACAGCCATGGCGGGAAGACCTATACCAATGGCCAAGCTGGAGCTATTTACAAACAGTACATTCCCCTCGTGAATGCTTGTCGTCCCGCAGGTGAATGGCAGGCTTATGACATCATTTTTAAAGCGCCTGTTTTCAATGCAGATGGCATTCGGGTGTCGCCCGGCTATTTCACCGTTTTACACAACGGCATTTTGATCCAAAACCATGTCGAAATAAAAGGAACAACCGTAGACGTTGGCCTGCCCAAGAATATCGCCCACGGCAAAGCACCGATCAGGTTGCAAGACCACGGGGAGAAGGTAAGCTACCGGAATATTTGGATCAGGGAATTATAGAAGTCAGAGATCAAACCTCTACAAGTAAGTTAATTGCCAAATGACAGCATTGTGAAAACATCCGCCGATGTATTCATTTATCACTTGTATGGTTAATTCCAATTCAGAAGTTGTCAGTTGATAACCACCAAGATAAGGGTATTCCCCAGCATTATATTCCGTGCCGCTGAATTCAATTGGAATACTTTGAGAAGTGGCATTTGGAATGAGCGATTCTAAATTTATGGTATTTTCCTGGTGTAATATTTTAATATCGAAGTTATCGGCAGCGCCAAACTTGTCTTTATTATTGTCGAAACCACAAGCATTGGTAAAGTCATCTGCATTTTGCATTAACGGAAGCGGAAAGCTATCTGGTAATATGCCCGGCGAGGCACAATTTTTAATAAGTGAATCCAAATTCAAATGATAGGGTGGTGTTTCACAACCTATCAATAAATAGCCGTGAAAATGTTCTGCCAAAAAAGTCTCCTCTACTGGCTTTGCGGGCTGAGTTGCCTTTTTACTGCAGGTAATAAATAGACAGGAGATAAAAAAAAAGTAAATGGATTTTGAAATCATGTCGGATGAATTTTATTAAAAATAGTGATGTTAATCCTTGAAAAAAGACTGATTTCGTGGTTTTAATATTTTATGAGAAAGCCCCATAAAGCTGATACTTTGGATTATTGCACACTATTAGTCAAGAACGAAAATTAGAAACCAATACATACTTGACAATACAGACAGTCAAATCAGGGTAAAACGTTTGCCTCACCTAAAATAAAGTGTCCGTTGCTTTTACGAAATTAAATATCAGATCAGGAAATGTTATGAAAAAAATAGGAATGTTAAAAGGTGGGCGAATTTGGACATCCCAAAGTTGAAGAGGGAGATAGGTTAAAACTTTGCATTATTTACAAGGCCTCTCTGCTGGAGAGAGCATTAAGATGTCTCCAATTCAGGCACAGCCTCGTCGGTACCATCTACCGAAACCACTTTATTGTACAGGGTGAAAATGAACGTGGTGCCTTCCCCCCTTTTCGATTTAAAACGAATATCCCCGTCATGCATTTTCACGATCTTCTTGCAGATGGCCAGACCTATTCCAGACCCAGGTTTGTGGCGGTCATTGAGACGCTGGAACGGGAGGAAGGCTTTGTGTTGATATTCTTCATCCATTCCTGTACCATTATCTGAAACAGCGAATTCGTACCCTTCCCCATGCTGTTTACAACTGATCCTTATACAAGGGGTTTCCTCCTGCCGGAACTTAATGGCATTGCTGAGGAGGTTTTGGAACAGTTGCAGAATGCTGGTTTTGTTCACCGTGAGGATTGGGAGCTTATCTGATTGGATACAAGCTTCGTTTTCTTCAATTTCTCTTTTGAGGTTGAAGCGGACTATGCTTAAAATGTCATTGAGGTTGGCTTTTTCGAAGGAATGCTCATCGTTTCCGATCCTTGAGTATTCCAGAGAGTCGCAAATGACTTCATGCATTTGCTTGGCGCCGGAAACGATGAAATCTACAAACTCCCTGCTTGCATCGTCAAGCATGTCATAGTTTCTCCTTTTTAAAAGTTGGGCAAAATTTGATATGGTTCGAAGTGGGCTTTTTAGATCGTGCGAAGCGATGTATGCGAACTGTTCCATTTCGTTGTAGGAAAGTTCCAGTTTTTTCAGGTTTTCGCTTAGTTTAAAGGACTTCTCTTCGATGATTCTTTTTTGCTTTTTCAATTCTTCCTTTTGCATGGAGAGCATCGCATTGATCTGCTCGATCTGTTTTTTGTTTTTTTTCCAAATCTTCTATGGAAGAATTCAATGCTTTCTCGACTATCTCCCGGTCCATTTTGGTTCGGGAGTACCTAAAGTCGCTTTTATCCACCGCTTTCTGCACTTTTTTTATTTCTGCATGCAAAGCCTGCTTTTCTTCGTCGCCGATTTGGCTCAAAGAATCAATTAGGGCAGATAATTTGGCTGTTTGGTTGTTGTTCATAAATTCTAAAGAAATACTGATCGGTTAATTGGAAGTTGAATACAAATAAATGCGGGATTGAAGATTGACCGTTGGCCAATGGCTGTTTGAAAAACGCCATCGGTCAACGGTCAATCGCTAATAAGATCATTATTTTTCCCTCAATAGCATTAGCGAACAGGTCTCGTTGTGGAATTCGCAAATACCGTTTTTAGTATTTCCAATTTCACCATAGCTTAAGAAACCAACCATAGGCTTTTGCCAGTAATTGAACAGCCCTTCCACCTCTTCTTCGAGTACTGGCCCAAATGCACCATGTCTGCCTTTACAAGAAAATAGCACAAGTGCATCGGCCTCAGGAGCGAGGGTTTTTAACGACTCAAATTCGGTGACGGTCTCTTCAATGACCTCGAACCCGGGCGAATTGGAAAACTTGAACTTGTCCCCTTGCTCGACCCCTCCAGCTAATACCAATGAGCGGTTTTCTTCATCCAGCACCAGAGGTGACCTTAGGATTGTTCCGCCATCGGCCCGCAAAATCTGTAGCGGGTAATTGGTCTGTAATGTAATCAATAGGTCACTCTTCGTTTCCTGGTTGTCCTCGGCCCCAAAATGCCGCAAGAACACATCGAGCGCTGGTTCGCCATTAATGGAATAGAGGACGTTGCCTTCCGACCTAGTAATGGTTTTTACGCCCCCCAATGCTTTCCAGCCACTTGCGGCCATGCCACTGATCTCAATTTTATCTGTATCAATAATGAGTGCCGCCATGCCACCATCGGTGATAAAGTGGTTGGAAAACGCAAAAGTCCTTGACATGGCTAGTTCATCCCCTGCCAACCCACCGTACATGGGGATTTCTTTCCCGATCCCGTCCTTAATTCCACCGATGACTTTTGCCGCATCTACTTTAATGCCGCCCGACATGATGACCAGACCTGGGTTTTCAAACAGGTTTTTTGCAAATACGCCTACTTCTAAACATTTCGAATATACTTCCGAAAGTTCGAAGTCTGTATTTTTTATAGTGTAGTATTCTTTTTTCATATCCATCAAAAGCACGGCGATGGAATCTTCGCAAAGCTCGTTGTCAACAATTTCCCCTGCGGTGCTGCACCCGAGCATATCTATGCCGCTGGACACAAAGACTTCGTTCAATTCCTTGAAATTGTATTTGAGCGAACTAAAAACAATGGCAAGGGTCGGCTGAAAATCTGTAGAGATACTTGCTTGTAAGGCTTGTTGAAGCTGTGCTACAGACTTGCATTGTAAACTTTTAGATTTCATGTAGTTGTTATTTTAAGTGAAAAAGAAGGTTTTGAAATTGCAATAGGTCATTTCGTAAGCTTTTTTGATACATCTACTTGGAAGGTAAATTTTAAGGCGTGATTTCAGTCCGCAAAAAAATTGTTCAAAACTCAAAGGATAAAATTGATCGATCCTTGTCCAAAATCCACGAAAAGCTTAATGAGAAGGAATAAAGAGCGGAGGGGTGGGTGTAACCTTTTCCTAGTATTTCAAAAAAAATGCCAGTAAGCAAAATGGATTTCCCTTGTTGACTTTCTATAGGATGATGTTCTTTCTCGATTATTTAGTCGTTCCCATTTCCATTACCTTTGCCAAGTATCCATTCCATTAATCTTAAATGTAGCCTGTCCATGAGTTTGGTAAAAGATTTCAACGACTACCGCACGAAGATGAACGAGAAGATATTCGCCCAAAACAACAAGGCGCTCAACCGCTTTTTCGCTTTGGATAAAACCACCTACCAAGAAGGTGCGCTTGATGTGAAAACCAAGGAACTGCTGGGTCTCGTTTCCTCTATGGTTCTCCGATGCGACGACTGTATCCGCTATCACCTCGGCACTTGCCATGAACTTGGTGTGACAAAAGAAGAGGTGTTCGAAGTGTTTTCCATAGCCAATTTAGTAGGTGGTTCGATATGCATCCCGCACACCAGAAGGGCAGTAGAATATTGGGAGGAACTTGAGAATGCAGAATTGAAAATGGAGAATTGATAATTTTGCACTGTACTCATTTTCAATTCTCCATTCTCCATTATCAATTAAAAAAAATGCTCGACTTAGACAAAATACAAACCCAAGGTACTTATTTACAGCAATTGAACAATGTGCAGCGCCTAGCTGTCACCACCACCGAAGGCCCCGTCCTTGTGGTGGCTGGCCCTGGCTCCGGTAAGACGAGGGTGCTTACTTACCGCATCGCCCATCTGATCGAAAAAGGCATTGCACCTTGGGAAATACTTGCCCTCACTTTTACCAACAAAGCTGCCCGGGAGATGAAAGAGCGTATTGAAAAAGTGGTTGGGCCACGGGCGCAGCGGGTGTGGGCAGGCACGTTTCACAGCATCTTTGCCCGCCTCCTTCGGTACGAGGCAGAACATATCGGCTACCCCTCCAATTTTACCATTTACGACTCGGACGATACCAAGAGTGTTATCAATTCCATCATAAAAGAAATGAACCTCAACAAGGAGCAGTACAATGTGAACAATATCCGCTCCCGCATTTCCTCCTGCAAAAGCAACCTCGTGACGCCTAAACTTTACGAAACCAAAGCCGACCTACGGGAAGAAGACCGGGTGGCCAAGCGACCTTATTTTTATGAGATTTATAAAAAATACACCGCCCGTTGCAAGAAGTCTGGGGCGATGGATTTTGACGACCTGCTCCTCCGGTTGTTCGAGCTTTTTCAAAACCACCCAGAAGTGGCAGACAAATACCGCAAGCGTTTCAAATACCTGCTCGTGGATGAGTTTCAGGACACCAATTATTTACAGTATTCCATCGTCAAGAAATTTGTAAACTATGAGGGTAGCCCCCGCAACATCTGCGTGGTCGGCGACGATGCCCAAAGTATTTATGGTTTCCGTGGAGCGACTATTCAGAACATCCTCGACTACGAGCAAGATTATAAAAACTTCGGTATCCAAGTTTTCAAGCTGGAGGAAAATTACCGCTCTACTGATCACATCGTCAAAGCCGCGAATGAAGTCATCTCTTATAATTCTAAACAGATTCAGAAAACCATTTTTTCCAATAAGGGTGATGGGCAAAGGATTAAAGTGATCAAGGCAGTGACAGACAGTGAGGAAGGCAAACGGGTGGCCAGTTTTATTGTTGAACAAAAGAACCGTCATCACCTATCCAATAACGAGATCGCCATCCTCTACCGCACCAACTCACAGTCGAGGGTTTTTGAAGAATGGCTGCGCAATTACAACATTCCCTATCGGGTATTTGGCGGTCTGTCGTTTTACCAAAGAAAAGAGGTGAAAGACCTGATTGCCTACATGCGCCTCGCCATCAACCAACGCGATGAAGAGGCACTTCGCCGGGTCATTAACTACCCGCGCCGTGGCATCGGCAATACGAGTATTGAGAAAATCAGCGCATTTGCCGAGCAATCGGGCAAGACGATGTGGGAAGCACTTTTTGAAGTGCCTCTACCTGCCCGCACCAAAAACTCCCTCGGCAATTTTATCCGCATGATCCAAGATTTCATCGAAAAAGCAAAGGTAGCTGATGCCCATACTGTTGGCCTCTACATCGCCAAGCAATGCGGCATCATGGACGAACTGAACAAGGACAAAACGGTAGAGGGCATGAACCGGGCGGAGAACATCCGCAGCCTCTTGGATGGCATCAAAACCTTCGTGGACAATGATGTGGTGGAAACGAAAGACAGGCTCATCATTGAAGGGGAAGAAGACCTGGTGGTGCATGGGCCGGTCGATCAATTTGACCGTTCACTGTCGGGCTATTTGCAAAACATTGCCCTGATGACCGACCTTGACGAAGCCAATAACAATGAAGATTATATTACCCTGATGTCGGTGCATGCGGCAAAAGGGCTGGAGTTCAAGAGCGTTTATGTGACGGGGTTGGAGGAACAGTTGTTTCCATCATTTATGAGCATGGACACACCAGAGGGGTTAGACGAAGAACGCCGCCTCTTTTATGTAGCGATCACTCGTGCCGAACAATTCCTAACCTTGAGCTATGCCAATAGCCGCTACCGATTCGGCCAAGAACGTTTCAACTCGCCCAGCCGCTTTTTGGATGAAATAGAAATGCAACATTTGGATGTTGCCGTACCTATCGGTAAAAAAACACGGACTGCTTTTGGACGCACCGAATCGGCCGCGGGTAGGTCGCAAGCCAGGCAAACATCTGGTGTGTCGGGCAATTTCAAACGCAGGGTGACTCAACCTGCTTTTGTCGTTGATCCTAAGAATTTTAAGCCCAGCCCAGCCAGTGAGATACAGGCAGGTATGAAAGTGCTGCACATGAAGTTCGGCGAAGGTAAGGTCATCGCCGTGGACGGCAACAGGGACAAGCGTATGGCTACGATCTTTTTTGATAATCTGGAAACGGAGAAGCAGAAGCGGATTATGTTGAAGTTTGCGAAGTTGCAAATATTGGGATAAATAGCCATTTTACTTAATTCTAAATAGCGCTATCTGCCCACTATTTACTATTGCCCCCTTATCTTCAAAAACGGCATTTATTATCTGTCCATTGCTATTTAGTTTAATCGTTCTATTGGTTGCCAACAACTCAATATTTGGATTATTATACAAGGTATTCATGAGTTGAATAAATTTTCTGGTGAGCGTTTTTTCTTTAGTATAATCGTTGTCACTCATGTTCAGGTCAATGACAATATATTTAAAACCTGAAGCTTTAAGCGCTTGAATGATTTTTTCCTTGGTTTTAAATTTCTTTACCATAAGGTTGAAGAAATCCAAATAAGTATCATTAAATACCCTTCTGTCATTTTTTTTGATAAAATAATTAATGCTGGTACCCACCCGGTAAACCAAAGATCGATCATCTTGATTAATTACCTCTTTTATTTCATGGTAATTGGCCAGGTGAATATTCAATAATTCCTTTTCTTCGATATTGCCCATTTGATATTCTAAAATCGGAGGTATATAAATATGCTTGGCCCGCTCTTCATCAGTAGGAACATAATTGGTTGACCTGAAAGCGAAGGCCATTAAAACCCAAAAGAAACAAAGGCACATTATAATACCATTTTTTAATGTTGAGGCGGAAATATTCTTTAAGCTTGGAAATTTACTGTTATTGGTGCCAATGCCTTTTGCCAGGAAAATATAGGGTACACAAAAAAGTAAAATGCCATACCACGCTGCCCCAGAACCCAATACCCACCAAAGGAAAAAGTAGGTCGTTAGAAATAAGATTACCGCCTTCGTGATTTTTGTATGCTTTTTAATACGGAAATACACCAGAAATAGAAGCACTATAAAAAGGATCAGTAAAATGGGATAAGTTATAGCATCTGACTTGCCGGAAAAAGAGGAAAAATATTGATGAAATGGGGTGTACAGGTGGAATAATGTTGTTTTTATGATTTTATTAAAATTATCTAAAACCCCTGTATTTGCTGGTGTTTTCAATAGATTTAACCCTTCGTCCAAGGTTGTAAAATTGTGTTTGTTCAAATAAGCGCTTGGCACGGAGATAATTAGGAACAAAGTCAATAAAGCCATCAATGCTAAATTCAACAATGCTTTGCGCGAAGGTTTTTGTTCTTGGTCAGTTCTTCTAGTAGGGAGTAAAAAAAGTATGGGAAGAATAAGTAACAATAAAAAACCAACATCCGTAAAAATGAAATTCAAATTATTGTTTATAGGTACATCAAAAGGCAAGGAAAAATAACGGGCAGGTAAGATTTCATAGCCCATGAATTTATGCAGATCTTCCTTTACGCCACTTTTTGCATTAGATGTACTTTCTGTATTTTGGATATTTGTTTCCGGCATTTTATATAAGCCGGGTATGGTTATTTCTCCTTTATTTTGTCCTGCTGATAAAAATTGTAAAAAAGAAAAAAGGAAAAGGAAAGTTATTTTTATTAAATTCAATTTTATTGTTGAAGCATGCATGTTCTCAAAGTTTAATATTTCGGAGACCTATTCACACCCGTTTATTCATAAGCCTCTTTCCAATTCTTTTCTAAAGTTTTAATATCTATTTCAGGAAATGCTTTTTTGCCATTTAATAAAGCTTCCGTGGAAAAACTTTTAGTTTCCAACCAATTTTTTCCGAGCCAGGGCAGCACAGGCAACATAAAAAAGATGGAAATGATAGATGATTTTTTAATAAGCTGCAACATGGCCTGCCTGCGATTTAATCCAATATACAAGCCCAAACCCAAACCAATGACAAGCAAAATCCATTGTAAAATCGAAACATTTTGATGGTATTGACGGAGCAACGCCTGTTCGTCCAACCGGAGTAAAAACATGGTGCCTGCCACCAAGAAAACTGCACTGCAAAAAGTCCATATTCCTCCTTCCGCATACCACAAGGCAGTCATGAGTGCAAAGAAAATAAGCAGGGTCGTCATTTTTATACCAAATGCAAATCCTGCAAAAAGGCCCATTAAAACCACTATCCTATTTTCTGTTAAAACTAAAGGCATCCGGTTTGCGAAAAAAGACTTTGTTTTAATTATATAACTATTTATGGGGGCTGATTTAGGTGGTAACTTTTGTTGTTTTACACCTTTTTTTCTTTTAGTAACGGATGCCTTGATGGGAACTTTTTTGGCTTTGGTTAAATCGGGCTGGGCTACCCAGTTTACAAATAGAATCAATATGCATATCGCAAAATATAATAAGCCTAAATCTATTTTCATATCCATGTAGGACAGGAAATTGATCATGGGGACAGAGAAAAATAATAATAGACAAAACATGGTATGGTTAACATCGAGCCATTTCCTGCTCAGGCGAAAAAGTGCCAATAGGGTCAAAATGCCTCCAAAGAAAGCAAGTGCCAACACGACATCCACCCTGCCAAAGACCACCAAGCCCAAAGACATAAACAATGACCAATTATATGGCTGGTGACCATCCACCAATCCAGCATATTCGGAAATCAAAGTTGGTAAGTTTACATATAAATTAATGGAGTCGGTGCCCAAAGGAAAGGGACGGAGTATTTGGACGAAGTCAAAAACTAAAAACGTGGCTAAAAAAAGAAAGCTAAATATGCCTAATGCGTTAAACTTTCTGGAAATTTCAATTGGCTTTAACAAAGTGGCTTTTATGACCTGGATGGTTATTCGCCAATTTAAAAGCAAAATGGCCGTAAATAATGGAGCAATAATGAAAATATACAACAAATGAAATATACCTAAGAAAAACAATGTGAATGTTATAAGCATAATTCCCAAAGCAGTTCGAATAACTGGCAGATCATCCTGCAAAATTTTAGGAGGGAAGATATTGGTCAACAACGTTCCCGATACACGGCAAACTAAATATATAAGATAAATGCATAAAGCTACTCCCGTAAAATGCCCTAAATGCGAAAGCAAACCTTTCGGCGTCAAATCCATACCACTCATTTTCCCATAAAAAAAGGAAACGGCAAGAATGTCCAGTAGCAATAAGATTCCAAAAACGGCCAAACCATTCACGAATATCTTTTTATTCTTTGTTTTGGTGAATTTAGCAATGCCCCAACTGGCCATTGTTCCCATCAAGACAAGAACTGCTAAAAGATCGGCATATTGAAAATATTTAAATGCGTGGCCATAATTTGGATTGTAATGCCAGTATTCCGAAAAAATGATCACAGACCAAAACAGCACAAAAATGATGGACGTGATTTTAATGGCTTGTTCAAGCATTTAGATTGCTTTTTTTAAAATATTTTTCACCAATGGACGACGAAATTATTTGGCAAAATAAGACTTGAAAATTATTATTTGATAGCATAATTAATTTTTTTTACGCTGAAATAACCAATTATTTCAAGGTATCTACCGATGTTACATGTGGCAAAACATTAGTGACAGATAGACAAATTTTATCTCAATAAATATATTGTGAAATACAGCAAAAACCCGAAAGTAAGCATCGTTATGGCGACTTATAACAGGGGGCACCTTGTCCAGCAAACCATTGAAAATATTTTTGAACAGGATTACAAATCCATTGAACTGATAGTCGTGAACGATAGCTCGACCGATAACACTCAACAAGTTCTGGAACGATTGCAAGGAACTTATAAAATTATTGTAGAGAAAAACTCCAAAAATTTGGGATTGCAAAAGTCGTTGAATAAAGGGTTAAGACTGGCAAAGGGTGTTTATATCGCAAGAATAGACGACCACGACAAATGGATTGATAAGGGCAAATTATCTAAGCAAATTGAATTTTTGGAAAAAAAACCTGAGGTGGGATTATTGGGAACAGCTTATATGTCGGATGGAAAGATAATGCTTAACCCTCAAAATGATCAGTCCATTAGAGCGCAGATGTTATTTCGATGTCCTTTTTGTCATGTCTCTTTGGTGATACGAAAAGCTGTATTGGAAAAAGTGGGGTGCTATGACGAAACATTGACTTACTCTGAAGATTGGGAATTGTGGATGCGGATTGGACAACACTTTGAATTGGCTAACTTACCAGATGTTACGACTGAAATTATAAATGAGGAAGCGTCTTTATCCGGCAGTTATTATTTAAGGCAATTACCCATTAACCGAAGTCTTGTTAAAAAATATAGGCATGATTATCCCCATGGTTTGAGGGCGATCATTTACCATTATTTTATTTATTGTTTTTTTACTTTAATCCCTATTGACAGTATGGTTCATAATTGGATGAAAAAAATCTTTCACCGTGCTTTTTTATCGGGATGATCACTCTGCTAAATACTGGGTTTTATCAAGTGTTCCCGTAATTTGATTCGTTTATTTTCGAGGAACTAAAGTTTTGGTGGCATTGGAAATGGCCCTGAAGCATAATTTGTCAATCTTCAATATTAATCAGGTCAATACTCAATTTATTTAAATTTCTTCCAAATGCTTTTATTAAACCCGGTAAGAAATACAATCTAAGATCAATGCATATATTGTAAAACCGCTTTAACAAAAATCCGAAAAATCCACCAAGACCCCTTTCGGGATAAAAAGTAGCATCGGCCTTTTTGTGCATTACTTGTTTCGTTTGTTTATTGTTTTTTTGTAATGCTTTAATAGCATTCAACTCTTCATAACGTAAATTGTCTTCTTTTTCATTATAGGGGATGTAAATTCGATTTTTATAAATTAATTTTCTTTTTTGTTCAACGACCTCTTTAGGGTTCAATAGTGATTTATATTTTGCAGAAAGTGAGCTGGAATAATTGTTAGATTTTTGCAACCGGATATAATCGTTACTGTTTTTAACATCAAACGGATGGTCGATGGAATTAAACCCTGCCCGGCAACACCTAAAACTAAAATCAACATGCCCTAACCCCCGCCTGCCAAAGCACTGCCGGTCAAAAAATCCTATCTTTTTAATTACTTCCATGGTAAGTGTATAGAAAGCACCTTGGATTTTTTCTGGAGGACAATTTGAAGTTAATTGGCCAAATGTAATGGGCCGGTTCAGATTGACGGAAGGATTCCAGTTATTATCAAAAAATACAAGATGTTGATAACCAGTACGTTCGATTGTTTCCATATATAATAAATCCCAGCCGGGTTTTTGAAAGACAACATCGTCATCGCACTTAAAGCAAAGATCAAAATCTATATTGGATAAATAGTTTAAAATAGAATTTACCTGTTGGTGAATGTCCACTCTGTTATTGTAAATAATTTTTGCATTCATTGTAGCTTCCAATTCTGCTAAATATTCTTTTGTACCGTCGCTTGAACCGTCGTCGGCAATCAAGAGTTGCCACTTAATATCCTTGTTTTTTGTCCGTAAAAAAGAATTAATACAGGTTTTTAAATAATCTATTCTATTGTAAGTAGTGATGGCCAAGATAAATTTTAAGCCCTCTATTTTTTTTTCTTTATTTTCATTAAAATATTTTTCAGGAATTCCATGCGGGATATTTTTTAAACGTTGGATATAATTCTTTATAGAAGGGCCGCTCATGGACAATATTTCTTTCGCCATGTTTCGGTTCTCCAAATATTTTTCCTGTTGCTTTCCGTCCAGTTCGGTGCGGGGGTGGTCAATATGGTAAAGTGGAAAAGAAAAAGATTTGGAAGTAAGCGTTTCAAAAATCACATGGGAAATGGCTTCGTCCTCTGCCCCCCATCCTTCGAACCGCTCGTCCCAGCCACCTATTTTCCCAAACCCATTTTTCGTCAGTAACAAAATGCCCCCGGCAAAGGTGAATAATTCTCTTTTATGCAAAATTTCATAATCAAGCGTTGCCGGGTTTGATATTCTTATATTAATGGCCTCCGACATATTGGGTGTAACAGCCTCAAATTCAGCTACTGTTTGAAAACATTCCAGATAATCCTTTTTTTCCAGAAAAATATCTGAATCGGCAAAGACGAAAATATTTTTTTCTGTATTATTTACCCCAACATTGAATGCCCAGCACCTGTTGTATAGTCTGTCATTTCGGATGAATATTTTTTTTACATTCAATGATTTGTCCAATGTCAGTTTCGGCTTATTATCCTGCTCTACTACTAATATTTCCAAATCAGGGAAATAATTTCGGAGTTTTTTTAATACAAATATCAAAGCCGCTTTTCGCTCCGTATTGGCTTCCCTAAAACCAATGATATAGCTGACATCCGAAATGTTATCCTGCATAAATTCAAGCTTTTTTTATCACTTATTTTATGAAAACAAATGTATGAGAAAAAGGGGATATTCATGCCTATAATATTCAGGGAATAATTATTTTTACGCCCTAATATAAAGTTTTTAATCATTGGCCTTTCGGGAAGTTGTGACAATTTTTCAAACCATTACTTCTTTCCTTTTTAAAAGTAATATTTACACTTATTGATGGTACAAAAAATAATTGACTGGATTCCCGAAAACAACCGCATGGAGCGCATCTGGCTGATGGCAAAATTTGATTTTGTCACCCGCTATTATGGGTCTTTTTTGGGTCTTTTTTGGGCACTTTTGAAACCCCTGTTCCAACTGGGTGTTTTTTTTGTGGTATTTACTTATGTATTTAAAAGCAAGACGGAAAATTTTCTGCTGTTCCTTTTCATCGGCATTATTATGTTTCAATTTTTTTCCGAAAGTGCCAAAGGTTCGATGAATCTATTTAAGATGAAAAGATATTTGCTGGAAAACATTCAAATCAACAGGCTGGACATTTTCTACTCAGCCATTGGTGCTACCCTGTTGGGGTTCCTATTTAATTTTACAGCTTTTTTCATTGGCAATATTTTCCTGAACGACACTTTCTCGTGGTACATACTGACCTTTCCGCTTATCCTGCTGAACCTGTTGATTTTGATCCTGGGCACGCAGTTGATCTTTTCCACCATCAGTATTTATATGCGGGACATTGACAATATATGGTTTGTCATCAGCACCCTTTTGTTTTGGGGCTCCGGGATATTTTTCGATCTTACCAAACTGACCGGAAAAGCAGAACTGATCCAATACCTCAACCCACTGGCCGGCATTATGATCAATGCCCGCAGCGTACTGGTATATGGGGAGCCACTGAGCATGATGCTTTTTGGCGTAAACATGCTGGCCGCATTGGCCGTACTGGGATTTGGACTTTGGTTTTTTAAAAAACACAGTGCAAAGGCACTCGAAAAATTATAACTACCGCTCATGCCAGAAACTGTCATAGAACTCAAAAATATCAGCAAGACCTACTTCATCCGGGACAAGGACACCCAAACCCTCAAAGGGCGTATCATTTCCCTTATTACCCACACCAATAAACGGGAAATAAAAGCCCTGAACAATGTCAACCTGGAAATAAAAAAAGGGGAATTTTTTGGCATCCTCGGCCACAATGGTTCTGGCAAATCCACCTTGCTGCGCATCATGGCCGGCGCATATCCACCTGACAAGGGCGGTGAGGTGAACATGAAGGGCCGCTTCATGCTGCTCACTCTCGGAATGGGGTTCAATAATGAACTGACTGCACGGGAAAACATCTATTTAAATGCTTCAATTTTAGGGCTGACGCTCAAACAAATCGGCCGGGTGTTTTACGATATTGTCGCATTTGCCGAATTGGAGGACTTTGTGGATACCCAAGTGAAATATTTTTCTTCGGGCATGTTGTCTCGCCTGAAATTTGCCGTAGCAGTGTATGCCGATGCAGACATTTTTTTGATGGATGAATTTTTTGGCGGCGTGGGAGATGTTCGTTTCAGGGAAAAGTCAGAAAAAATTTTTCACGAATCATTGGTTAATGGCCGGACCATCGTACACGTCAGTCATTCCATCCCCACCATCAAGAAGCACTGCCACCGGGTTTTGTTGCTGCACAAGGGGCAACCAATAATGATCGGTAAACCCGAAGAGGTCATTCTGAAGTATAAGGAATTGATGAAAGAAAGGAGGAACAGGCGCAATAGGTAATGGTTGTGTCCATGAGCATCACTTCTATTCCATTTTCATATCGACTTTTCCCTCGCCATCACCGTGTTGGAATGCGGAAACGGCACATCAGGAACAGGGACATTTAAAAAGCCACATAATTTTTCCCATCCCGGCTCATCGCATATATTTATTCTCAACAATTTATTTTTGGGCTTATCGGAAAAAAAATCGTAAACCCTGTTTTCGAAAGCCAGATAAGCCGATTCCCAATCGGGAAAATCAGCGTATAAACTGCCATAGGATTTTTGATAAATGGGATCAAAATTGTGGTACAGTTTTTCGAATTTCCCACCATCATTTTTTTTCAACCAAGCCTGAAGTTCTTTCGTAGTGCTGAACCCCCTCGGCCTGTAAAGGTTGGAACTCGACCTCACCCAATCGGGCAAATTTCTTTCTGTATAAATGAATTTGGCATTGGGAAAAAGGCTGTATAATTCTTCAAAGCGGAAGCTGACGGGCGAATCGCAAAAAGCATCATAGTATAGAAAATCTTCTATGTCAATAACTTGGTAAGTAAGGGGGTTGATGAAATGGATGGCAGTAAGACCCAATATCTCAAGAGCGGTCGTCAGGGAGGTGGTTGCTGTCCTGCTTAGCCCGATTCCAAAAATTTTTGGTTTATTTAAATCTGCTCCAGCGAGATAGTGTTTTTGCCAACAGGTCAATAGGTTTATCATTTTTTCTTCTTGTGTTTTTAAAGGCTTCCGAGCAGCAGGCAATATTTCAATGATTTTATTTGCCTCTTCGAATTTTTTGTCGCCGATCAATGCCCGTGCGAGCAAAATTTGTGTAGTTGTTTTTTTATTTAAAGCCTTTAATAAATCAACAGCTTCCAAAAATCTTTTAGGCTTGAACAGCAACTCGGCTTTGAACAATAAAGTGTCCATTTCTGCCCCATATAGCTTTATCACTTCATCCATCACATTAAAACCTTCCGTAAATTGTGCATGGTTGACCAACAGGATGGCTTTTCTCAGGTAACTTGATTTTGCTTTGGTTTTATTGATGGAAATATTCAACCATTTTTCAGCATTGTCCCATTCCCAGGTTTTTATTGCAACTGCCGAAAGTCCTTCATATCCCTGTGGCTTTATCGGAAATTTTTCAACGCATTTTTGAAAAACTATCCGAGCTTTTTCAAAGTGACCTTTTTGCAATAATTCCTCGCCCAATTTAATATCACTTTGCAGGTCAAATATTTTATTCGATGCCCAGTCAATTATTTTATGTCTTAGGCCAATTATCTTTTTTGGAAAACGGATGGTTTGGTTCATGTCCTTTTTTTAATTATGAATTTTTGATTATTCGACAAACCCTGTGGAAGCCAACTATTTTATCAGTGTTTTTTTTTCTCCCTCTCTTCCTGTTTTTTTTTATTCCACGAAAATTGTCAAAGAACCGAGTTTTTATTATATCATCTCCTTATTTGTTACAGCTAAAGGGTTGGGAAATTTCGTCCATACCCTTGTTTTGTAATCTAACCAATAATCTGCTGCACTGCCCACATCCAATGCAATACCTCCTTTTTCTTTAATTATTTGACAATAAAATTTTCCCAAAAAACCCGCCGCCACTAAAAAAACTTCGCCGGGGTAAGCGACCGTAAGATTTGTTTTTATAAAATTAAAACGGTCGGGGTAGTGCGGTGCTGTGTCACTTTGGTCATGGTCAAAAAGCCTGGAATATTTATACTCGGAAGGAATAGGGTAGAATTCCCGCACCGTGATATTGTGCTTTTCCCACAGCACCTCAACAAGCTGAGGATGGCATGAAATAATGGAACAATCGTTGATTTCACTTAAAATCAAATCCCATAGTTCCATATCTTCCAAATGGCTGTGGATATGGCAGGAAGTCAGTATTTGCAGGTTTGAACTATCACCCCTTCCTTCTTTTTCGGATATACTTAAAAAATCAAAAATGGCTTTCAAACCCCGTGCTTCCAGGTTGAAGTAGGGGCTTCCTACTGGGACATTTGAAAAAATCTGACCTACCCGCTTCGGACAGGGAATGCCAAGCAGGTCAGCATTTTGAATAGCCGAAAAATATGCTGCCTCCAATTTTCTCCAATTTTTTTCGGTTATTTTTTTCTCTCCCCACCATATTTTTTTGGCTCTTAAACCTATCTTGTTCTTTGAATTTTTTCAGTCATTTTCATAAGGCAAAAAATGTCCTTCGCCATCGCCCAACCGAATAAAGGAAAAGGAATTACTTTTTTTTATTTGAGCAATGATGTGGCGAGCGGCCCGATAAGTTTCTTGTAGGGAAACAGCGGTATTCAACAATACAGGGTGACTTTGCGACAGTCGGTTCAGTTGGCTGAAAATTCCTGTAAGGATATTTTTTTTATGTGGAAAATGGGGATGCTTTTCTAATTGCGATAAAATATTATTTAAAAAATCGGAAAAAAAATCATTACTGAACCCACTCTGGTTAATTGGTTTTTCAGATTGCAGGGCCAAACTTATATTTTTTATTTTTTCATGTTCAAAAACCAACAGCACATATTTGTCCAACGACAATTCAGATGCCCGTTCCCGAATCATTTTTTCTATAAAAGCCTTTGCCTTTGCAAAATTTCCACGACTGGTAAGCAATTGGGAATAACCCGAAATGATTTCCCAGTTAGAGACTTTGCCTGCGAGGGATTTTTCAAAAAAGCCTTGAAGCTTCTCTAAATTGTTTTCAGCTATTAAGGTTCCTATATAAGGATAGGTAAATTGTTCCGGCAAGGATTTTTTCTCAAAATCAAGTTGAGGCTGAACCTCATTCAAGATTTTAAATGCCGCCCTGTCTTCGCCCAATTGCCAAAGGTTTTGAGACTGCATCAACATTAGTTCCAGATGGCCGGGGTGCTTTTCTGTGGCAGCCTGCAAAATGCTTTTAACAAATGGGTATTCGTATTGCTCGTTCCAAAAAGTTGCTTCTACCATTGCCCACGATGGGTCGTTTTGAAAACGGGGAGCATGCCTATTGATTAGCTGTTTGGCTTCCCCGGCTGCACCACTTGTGGTGAGCGTTTTTATTTGCAATCCGATAAATTCCAGATGCCAGGGAAAATATTGGATGGCAACGTCAAGTCTCTCCAGCAGCAAGTCCTGCCGTTCTGTTTTTCGGGCTAAAATGATCAGACCTTCGTGACCCTCAATTCGTTCGGGATATTTTTTCTGTAAATACCCAAAAAAAACTTCAGCTTCTTCATATTGCCAGCGGTTCATGAGCGCATAACCCGCCCATTTGTAGAATGCTGGAGGCAAGGGCAACCCCCAAGCCATGCATTTTTTTACTATTTTTATTAAATATCTCATGCTATAGAGGTGTTCATAAATAAGGAATCCTGATTTGTATCCTCCCCCTAACCCCCTCCAAAGGGGGAAAGAGACCCGTTCATTTATTTTGTATTTGCTATAATATTAAATTTTAGCAGGCTTTATCTCCCCCTTTGGAGGGGGTTAGGGGGAGGATACACCGGGAGACAGATTCTGAATTTTTATTCATGAACAACTCTTATGTCTAAATGATTGATATTGCCAATACAATAAAACTAACTATTCAGTGGGGCATGAAGGGAAATACAATAAATCGTTTTTTCTCATCACATGCAGGTCAAGTTAAATCAAAATTATGAATGGATGCCTTTGGTAATTTTGCCTAGGTGTTAATAGTTTTTTCCGTGCGTAACATCCGGGTTAATACTATTCGAAGAGACGTTAGTTTACTTGTGGTTTTGCGGTATTTTTGGGATTTTCAAAAAAGAGAAAAAGCAAATGAAAAAAAGCCATTCTGCTGTGAATACGTATTTCGACCGGGTTTATGTCTTGAATCTGGAGGAGCGTGCCGACCGCAAAATCGAGATGATGCAAAAACTCGCACGGCTGAATATTGCAGCAGAATTTGTAACGGCGGTCAACGGATACGATTTTCAAAATCGACTTGAATACGAGACCTACCTAAAACAGCCACTTGGAGCGGGAGGTGTCTCGGAAGAATTAGCCTGGCAAAGAAAACTCATTGAAAACGCAGGTGCATGGGGCTGTTTGAAAAGCTATCTCTACATTTTGGAGGACGCCCAAAAAAACGGGTGCAGGCGGGTATTATGTCTGGAAGACGATGCGGTTTTCCACAAAGATTTTGAAGCCCAGTTTAAAAGAACTGTCCAAAAAATACCAGGCGACTGGAAACTGCTATACCTCGGTGCCTCGCAACGCAGATGGGGAATCCCAGAAGGCCTGTGTTATCCTGATAAGAACAAACTGACCGTTGACCCCGATGCCCCTTTCTATTTTCCCCGAAAAACCAACGGCACGTTTGCCTTTGCCATTGATTGTTCGGTGTTCGATTTGATGATACTGGAAGCCATGAAAATGAGCAGCCCAATAGATTGTGGCCCAGTCCGGGCGGTCATCAATGCCTACCCTGAACAGTGTTTTGTCCTGAACCCCAATCTCGTCATTGCGGATGTATCGGACAGTGATATCAGGGGCAAACGCAACCAAGCGGAAATATCGAAGCTGTTGAGGTGGAATTTAGAAAACTATGACTTTTCTTTTCAAAAAAACGAAAACTCCATGCCCGACAAGGCAACCCAAAAGTTATTTACCATGAATAAACCCAATTACCGCCATCATAGGAATATATTGATTGAAAACCATAAAGCTGTTTTTTTTATTATTCCAAAAACGGGCTGTACGTCGCTGAAAGCACAGCTTGTTGAACTGCTCGGCATGGAAAAAAAGGAAAACATCCAGGCGTTTATACACAATCCTGCACATTATCCATTTCCTTTTGCTGAATATGACCGACTCAATACGACCTATAAGGATTATTTCAAATTTGCCTTTGTGAGAAATCCGTGGGACAGGCTGGTTTCCTGTTTTAAAGATAAAATCAGGGCAGCAGATTATAATGGACCGGGTTTTAAAAATGGTGTGGCCATGCCCTTACAAAGGTTTGGTAGTTCGTTTTATGGGGGCATGACCTTTGGGGCTTTTGTAGATGCGGTATGTGCTTTGCCCGATGCCGTGGCCGACAACCATTTTCGCTCTCAATTTTACCAGCTTATCAATTCGGAGGGTGAGCTTTTGGTCAATTATATCGGCAGGTTTGAAAACATGCGGGAGTCGCTCATGGAAATCAACAAAAAAGCGGGTTTGCAATTTTCCGCCTCCGTCCGGCTGAACAAAACAAAATCCGGAAAGCATTACCAGGATTATTATAATAAAGGTTTAATCGAAAAAGTGCGAAAGCGATTTTTTGCTGATATTCATTTTTTGCAATATCATTTTGACCCCAGAAAAGTAATCCCGATAGGAATAATTGACGAGAAATGGAAACAGCATTTTTCCAAATCGAACTTGCTTTCCTTTTTTTTAGAGGAAAAACAACGAGCCTTGCGCCTTGCAGAAAAGCAGCGACAAGGAAACGGCAGGAAACGGCATTCCTTTACAGGAAAAATTCATGCACAATTACAGAAATTGACCGGCGTTTTTGCCATTAACAAACTGGAGAAATAATGCTGTTTAAATCCATTGTTAACCATTACTTTGATAAAGTCTATGTGCTAAATCTGGAAAAGCGAACCGACCGCAAACTGTCTATGCTGCAAAAGCTGAACCGGCTCGGCATTGCAGCGGAGTTCGTCAAAGCAGTCAATGGTTATTCTCCCGAAAATATAGCGGAACACCAACAGTATTTAAACCGACCAATAGGTGGCGACGGAAGCCACCCTTTGGAAGTTGAATATAAAAGAAAACTCATTAAAAGCCCTGGGGCATGGGGATGCTTAAAAACATTTTTATTTATTTTAAAAAATGCCAAAAAAAATAATTACCAATGGATTTTATGTTTCGAAGATGATGTGATTTTTCACAAAGATTTTGAAAACCGTTTTAAAAACGCTACTGAAAAAATCCCTGCTGATTGGAAATTGCTTTACCTCGGTGCTTCCCAATATGTGTGGAAAATACCGGGCGGTTTGCGCTATCCGAATAAATTAAAAAAAAAGGTTGATTTAAAAGAGCCTTATTATTATCCCAATGCCACTGACGGGGCTTTTGCCATTGGCATCCATTGTTCGGTTTTTGATATCTTAATTTCAGAAATTGAAAAAATGAACTGCCCGTTCGACTCGGGGCCATTGCGAAGTGTGATAGCCCGGTTTCCCAAAAAATGCTTTGTGCTGACACCAAATTTGGCCATCGCAGACGTGTCGGAAAGCGACATCCGGGGCCAGCAAAATCAGGCGGCATTGGCTAGGGAATTGAAATGGAACCTGGGGGATTATGATTTCCCATTTCAAAAAGATTTGGTCAGCGTCATCATGCCCGCTTTCAATGCCGAAAGGACCATTGAAAAAGCCATCCGCTCCATGCTGCTACAAACCTATAACCCGCTGGAAATCATTGTCGTGGATGACGCAAGCACCGACCGCACTGCAAAAATCGTCGAAAGGATGATGCTGGAGGACGACCGCATCCGGCTTGTTTCTTTGGAGGAAAACAAAGGCGTTGGCGGGGCCAGAAACGCCGGGTTGAAAGCCTCCACCGGAAAAATCATTGCCTTTCAGGATGCCGACGATGTGTCGTTGAAAAACCGCATCGAAAAACATTTGATTCCGATATATGAAAAAGGGGTGCTGTTTTCGGTCAGTCAAATAATACGCAGCCGGTGTGAGCAAGAAGCATTGAATATTTTCCAACAAGAAGGAATGATGAGATTGGTAGAAAACCGCCGGAAAAAAAATAAAAAAGGGGAATTCGATTATCGGGATCAAGCGGTTTATGGATTGGCTGCCATTGTTTACCAACGGAAAATTTTTGAAGAATTTGGGCTATTCGAAGAGCACCGCTTTGGGGAGGATATGGAATTATTGGAGCGGATTATTTTTTTTAAATCAGGCATGAAATTTCACCATAAATTTAATGGGCATTCGCTGCTGAATTACAGAGATGATATGCCACTTATTTTTCAAAAGATAAATGAAGTATTATTGGTTTGCCCTGCGTTGAAAGAAACCAATTTGACCGCTCAATTTGAAAAAAGAAAAAAGGAAAACAAAAACCTGCAAAAGAAATTCAGGGAAAAATACACGTCGGAAGGAATAGGCATTTTTCCAAAACTGGCGAGTAGTACTACAAATAGCCATTACATAAAAGGAACAGACCAAACAAACCTGAAAGAAAATCCAATACCTCCAAGTTCTAATTCCAATCGAGTTCCCGCTTCATTTTATTCTAGAATGACAAATATCCTGCGTGAGGTATTAAAGCCTCTGAATTGAGGATTGAAATCCAATTTGAAAACGCATTATTATATCTAAAAGGGTTTTCTTATAAAAATGAAATCACCACTGATTTGAACTTTTGGGGCAGTATTCCAATGTAGTCGGGGTTCTGCAACCCCGAACTTGCCTGAAATTTAAGATCAGTTCGGGGTTACAGAACCCCGACTACATTGGAATACTACTTTAGGGAATTGGCAAATAATAACCTACCCGTTAAAAAAATCGAATAGTGCGTTTTTCCCAGTCCCGGAGGGACGGCAACCTTTAGCGAGGGATGTGAATCCCTCGAAAAAATCGAGGGATTCACATCCCTCGCTAAAGGTTGCCGTCCCTCCGGGACTGGGTAGGTTAAAATTTTCCGAATCCCTTAAATGACTGATTTTGTGGCTTTTCTGTTTTTGTAAGAAAACCTTTTTAGATATAAAAAGGAACTTCACTTTTTATTGTAAAACTCGTAACTTCGCCCTCCTTCACCTTTTGAATCAATCTGGCATTTTTTCCCTTCCGTTTAAAGGCAAAAACTACTACCCTGTATTCATTGAACAAACTTACACCGTTGAGAACCTACATCTTACTTCTACATTTATTTCTATTTGCATGGTTAAGCATTCCCCTTGTGGCGCAAGAGTATCTTCTTGATTTGCAAACAATTACGCAGGAAGATGGGCTGGCGAGTTTTCAGACAAGCGCTGTATATCAAGACAGCAGGGGGTTGCTTTGGATCGGCACCAAATACGGCCTGAATCAATACAACGGCTATGAATTCCAAATATTCAATAAGGAGCGGAACGGATTATTCAATAACAGCGACATTTTTCGGATAGCGGAAGATGAGAGCGGCCATCTATGGGTGTACTATGGAGCGGGAAATAGTATTGGCAAGTGGCAAGAAGAACTGGTCACAGCCATAGACATTGTTGACCCCGTCATCGATGCAGTGACTCCTCTAGCAGAATATTTGGAAGACGAAATGCCCTTTTCACTCAGCGATATTAAAGTCTCCCATAGCAGTGGTCATTCGGATCATATTTGGATTCAAACCAAAAGCGGTGATCTGTTCCTGTACCAGGATAGGGCTTTTAAAAAAATCTATCAGATCGCCAATGATTTAATTTATACGCTGACAGGAAACAGTGAGCAAGTATGGTTCAACAAGAAAGGAACGCAAGGGAAGGGAAGGGAAGTTTTATGCCTCGACCTTAATGGAAATCTCATTGACAAGTTCCTTTTCCCCGAAATGGTACATGGTATATGGCTCTCTGAAGAGAAAGAGATTTGGGTGGCTACCAAAACCATACAGGCAGGTTCGATGAACTTTTCAATTTGGAGAAAAAACAAAAAGAGCAAGAAATTCGAACCTTTTTTATTTACAGATGACCACCTGATAAAAAACAACAAGCCGAGGAATATTTGGATGCACCGTGACTCAAAAGGATTTTGGTACTTTAGAGCCGAACCGACCGAAGCAGTCGAACCTCATTTATATGTATTTGACCATTTGGGCAAGAAAATTTTTGATTTGCACAAAGGGTTAAAACTCAATTCGATTCCCAACAGGTTCGCATTTTGTGAAGGCAAAGAAAACGTATGGTTTCTGGCGCCCATAGGTCTCCTAAAAACCCGCATTGCAAAAAATCCTTTTCAGCTTATTCACAGCCAAGAAGAATACTCCGATTGCAGGGGGATTGTGGAAGACGAATCAGGAAACATCTATTTTCAGAACAGGAAGATTTACCAATACAATCCGAACACACATGAGGTTGACAGTATATCTTCTACATCGGGTAGTGCATACAGTTTGTTTTATTTGGATAGTACGATTGTCAGTTCACGATATTCCAATATTACCCCTCTCTATCAAATCAATTTGAGGACAGGTAAAGAAATTGATCTCGAAAATTCTGAGCACGGTGCACCTACCTATACATTTTTGCCTTTGGAAGAACCAGGACAATATTTGTCTGCTCACGAAAAAGGGCTTAATTATTTCGATTTTCATGAAAAGAAGCCCACTGCTTTTAATCGTTACAATGAATTTGATACGCTCAAATCACTGAAGATTTATCATTTGCACAAGAATAATTCGGGTGTATGGTTGGCTACAGAAAATGGGGTTTATTTAATGGATCAGGAACAGGGGATCGTCCGGCGCTTCAGCAATAACAGTGGAGATTTGCCTTTTGACCATATCAAGCACATTAATGAAGATAAAGATGGTGTTTTTTGGCTGGCCACTGAGGGGGGAGGGATCATCAGATGGGAGCCTTCACTGGATAAAAATAAGCCTTCAACGTTTCAGCAATTTACTATTTCTGACGGCTTACCCGACAACTACACTTACGCCGTTTACCCAGATGAATTTGGCAACTTATGGGTTCCAAGCAACAAGGGGCTGATGCAAATAAATAAGTCCACTTTTTTGATAAGAACTTTTCTGACCGAAGACGGATTGCCACATAACGAATTCAATACTTCATCTCATTACCGGGCCAAGGATGGCACTTTTTATTTTGGAGGACTAGGCGGGTTGATCAGTTTTCGTCCCAGCAGTTTTTCAGAATCAGTTAAGAACCAGGCTCCACTGGCATTTACCAGTTTCCACGTTTGGGAAGACGGGCAGGAAAACATGACGGACAGAACCAATTTGCTCCACACCTCCGACCAAATCCTGATAAAGCCCACTGATAAATTATTTGAAATAAAATTCGTCCTACTGGATTTTGAAAAACCCGAAAACCACAGCTATGCTTATCAGATTGAAGGCTATGATGACCGTTGGCAATATACCAAGGAAAACTACCTGCGCATCACCAATCTACCCTATGGAAATTATCGCCTCAATATAAAGGGAAGAAACAATAATACAGGTTGGTCGGAGCAACAGTTGCACGTCGATCTAAAAGTATTAAAACCCTTTTACCTGCAATGGTGGTTTATCACATTGATTGCATTTGCGATAGTAGTATTGGCTTGGGCTTATATGCGTCAAAGGGAACGACGCTTACACTTAGAACAAGAAAGGCTGGAAAAGGAAGTACAAAACCGCACCCGAACCATTCAGCAGCAGGCCGAAGAACTAAAAACATTGGATAAAGCCAAAACCCGGTTCTTCTCAAATATCACCCATGAATTCCGTACCCCGCTGACACTGGTTATCGGCCCATTGGAACAGCTCGTCCATGATACGAACCTTGCCCCTTTAGCAAGAAGAAAACTGTGGGGCATCAGCAAAAATGCCAAGCACCTGCTGTCTCTTATCAACCAGATGTTGGACATTTCAAAAATAGAAAGTGGGCGCATGAAAATAGAAGTCAACAGGGGCGATATAACTGCCTACACGCAGAACTTGATCGAGCAGTTTCAAGCGATGGCAGAAAAAAAGGATCAACGACTTGCATTTATCGCCAAAAAGCAAAGCTGGAAGACGCAATTCGACCGGGACAAATGGGACAAGATCATCTACAATCTGCTCTCCAATGCCATCAAATTCACGGAAGAAGGTGGTTCAGTCCAAGTTGTTTTAGAAAAGGCGCAATGGAAAGGTGAGGATGGTATTAGATTGGAAGTAAAGGATTCGGGAAAAGGAATAGAGGAAAAACACCTGGATCAAATTTTCAATCGGTTCTACCAAGTGGACGACTCCTCCACCCGCATGCAGGAAGGCACCGGCATCGGCCTGGCCCTGGTGAAGGAACTGGTGGAATTGCAGGGCGGCGGGATCAAAGTGAAAAGCAAACCGGGAAAAGGCACCGGTTTTGAAATCCTGCTGCCCGTTCTGCAATCCGACCGGATAAAACCATTGGAGGGCGAAAAGGTATCGGGCCCATTATCAATAACAGAGGAGGGAAGGGAAGTGCCCAGCCGACCTGCCCCTCCATCAGGGAACGGCCACAAAAAACTGGAACTGCTGGTCATTGAAGACAACGACGAAATGCGGGGGTACATCCGCCAATGCATCGGCCCTGAAAGATACCACGTGAGCGAAGCACGCAACGGGGAAGAAGGGGTCAAAAAAGCCTTGGAACTCATCCCTGACCTGATCATCTCCGACGTGATGATGCCCCTCAAGGACGGGTACGAAGTCGTCAGGGCCCTCCGGGAAAGTGCGGCCACCTCCCATATCCCCGTCATCCTGCTTACCGCCAGGGCATCGTTGGAGAGCCGGCTGAGGGGGTGGCGGCAGGGGGCGGATGCCTATTTGACGAAACCGTTCAGCCCAAGGGAGCTGGCCATGCGCATCCGGCGGTTGATTGAAATCAGGCAGCTCCTCCAACAACGCTACCAGAACGGGGAACTTTCCGATAATGCCTCGCACCCCCAGGAAGATGAGTTCATCACCAATATCCGAAGCTACGTCCTCGAAAACCTCGAAGAGATCAACCTTAACGGCGATGTCGTTGGAAAGCACCTCGGGATGAGCAGGATGCATTTGCACCGGAAACTCAAGGCCCTGACCGGCCAGTCCGTTACGGAATTGATACGCTCTGTCAGGTTGAATAGAGCAACCGAACTCCTCCGGGAAGGGAAACTGAATATATCGGAAATAACCTACAAAACAGGGTTCTCCTCCATCAGCCAATTTTCAAAAACGTTCAAAAAGGTTTATGGCAAGGCCCCTTCGAAAATGAAACATTCAAACAAAACTTGATATCCAGAGTAAAAACCTTCTCCCTTCGTTGTCCTTACGCTTGTAACTGTGATGTAGATTGCCAGATACATGCTACAATCCCTTGCATTTGCCATGGATTACCGACTGAACAAAAATAGCCTTCTGGAAGCGCACCGATGCATTTTTTATGTCTTGCCTCAAAATAGCTGCTTCTTCATCAGCTTATCACAGACCTTTGTCAACAGTTGGACGCGTCATATTACCAAGAATTTAATAATACGAATGACGGGTTAAATCAGATCATTGGTTTTCAATAAGTTATAGCTATAAATCATGGTGATTTCTAAAATCACCATGATTTAATCTTTTGATTATCAATACCTTTTCATTTTAACCCCTCATTCGCATTAATAAAAGCATGTTTCAGAAAAACGAATAATTTTTTACAAGGCGATAAAAGTGTTTGAGCCATTTAATGTGCCCGGATATCTTTGAAATAATAATCCGCAAAAAGCTATTTGAACCACCAGCTTGAGCGTGACTATCTAATTGTTGACTTTCCATGATCAGATGCAGTTTTGCCATGATATGGTCCATTCTCGGTTTTCTCAGCTCTTTAATCTTCTCTTTGGTCGGGTACTCTTTTGCCACTCTATTGCACACCTCGGCACAGCAGTTAAAACGTTCCCGAAATTCAGCATATTTCATTTTATCAATATACTCGAAAAGTGCTTCGGGGCTGTCAAAGTCTGCATAATCGAGGAAACTGTTCTTGGGGAAATCCTCATAAATCTTATTTCCTTTCCCCCAATAAATTGGCAAACACCCCGCCTGAATACTGTCCCATATTTTTTCGGTACAATAATAATCCGCATTGGTATTTTCCATGGCGACATTAAAGGAATAGTCGCTGAGAATAATTCGTTTACGATCCCGCCAATCTGTTGCAAATCTGGAATCTTCGAGTGCAATATCTTTTGGCCAGCCTTTTCCGAACACATCCATTTTTCCCAATTCATGTCCGCGCAGTGCCAATTCAGTACGCTTGACGGACAGGTCAATGTTCTTCCCATCTCGCATCAGGCTCCATTTCTTTTTGTCGGGGCGATAACCGAGCAGAGCCACTATTTTTTTGTTTTTCAGCCTGGAAAAACTGGATTGGTCACCCAAAGGGTTAGGTTTTTGAATCCATCTCCAAACTTTAAACTCATATAGGTTATCGACAAAGCTGTCGCCGGTGTATACATTGATAACGTGAATGGTTACACCTTTATAATTAAGTGTATTTTTAAAATGAATGTGCCCTCTCGGTTCAGAGGACCATATTAAGTAGCCTTTTTTCTTACCGTATTTTTTGACAAAAGGCCGGAGCGGTTCCAATCTTTTAGCAATCAGCACATCGCAGTCCCGTGCCTGTTGCGTAAATAACACCCCGCTTTTCAATAAAGGGCTTGTTTTCTTTTCGTTGTTTTGAAAAGGCGTCCACTGCATATCTTCCGCTGCGAAAATTTTTATGATTTTATCACTCATAAGTAGCAATTAGTTGATAAATGTTTAATAAGGTAATTTACAAATAATCTGCTAAAGGAACCGGAAATAAATTATTTCGGGTCACACTTTTCTCCTGCTCATTTCTGCTTTTTATAAAATTCCTTTAAACGGTAAGAAAACGAAAATTTATTCCTCAATCGGGTAGGTTGGATGAAAGGAGCATAATTTGAATCAGGATATTTTTCCATCATATTTTTTCCGCATTTCTGAGGAACCCTAAATGCCCTCAGATTGTGTTTTTTTGACAAAAGACTCATGATAGATTGGTCATGGCGGTGTTCTTTAAATCCCGGATAATTAGGTAACCCACACTGGTTTTCCATATCTGTAATGATTCGTTCATCCATGCTGTACTGTAATTGTTCGCCTATAAATTGCATTGCGAATGGTGTCTTTTTCCACAAATGATGCCCTGAGATTCGTTGCCTGGAATCAGTATATTTTGGACTATCGCAATCCATTAGGACAAATGCATCCCTTTTGGTCCAATCCTTTTCAAAAAGGCGAAGTTCAAAAACAATAAGGTCTTGATTGACAGACTCTGCATGGGCAATCAAAGGATGGATAGAACCCGTAAAATAAGACCCCGAATCGCTGTAATAAAGGTAGTCTCCCCAATTCAATTTTTCCAAAGTTTTCTTTACTATATAGGGTTTCCAAAGCCAGTATCCATTGCCTCGTTTAAGTTGTAGGATATGTTTGTTTTTTTTGTAAAAACCTCTATCAATATCTTTTGGTGAATAGGGGATGCTCTTATCAAATTGGCCAACTTCCAGCGCAGTCTGCGTGTTCCGCAATTGACTTTTATAGTAAATTTCGTTTGAATAATTAATGTGTACAATCATTGTTGTTTTGTAACTAATCAGTATGGGGTGTTTTTTGGTGAAAATTTTCAATTTTCACCAAAAAACACCCAGTCCCAGCGGGAGAGAGAAAGATAAAATTTCATTTTTTTTTCTCTCCCGCTATTCTGAATAGTTACGTTGTTTTTTTTCTATGAAGTATTTTGAAAAAGGGCAAGTTGTCCTTTAATCATTTATTTCCTTAATTCTCAATACCACTGATCCCTCGCTAAAAATAGATAGACCTGCCATTTATTGCAAAGTAAGATTAAAAATGTAAATCGATTAAAGGGTTGGTTTGCCTATTGGTAACCAATGTTTTACATTTCGTAACATCCCTTTCTTTTTGTTCTACTATTTTTGCCGCTATAATAAGGAGGTATTGCATTATCTTTATGATTGATAATGATGAAACGTAGTATTGACAAGTTGCTTGAATCATGTATTTATGGATAGTATTTTCGGTGAGCTTTTTTTAAGCCTATGCGATGTTGTCATCTATTTTGATGAAATAGACCCCTCATGCGAAAATATTGTAAGTAACTTATTACCTCGTCCAGCGATTCAATAAAAATAGAACATTTTGAATGGAAAATTAATTTAGTAAAAACAGATATAAACGAATGGATAAAAATCATAATGAAATGGTAAATCGCAATAAAAGCAACTCAAAAAAGTGCGTTATCATTACAACGATAAACCCTACAACAGAGGCGATAAAAAAACATATTCAAAATAAAGAATACGATGTCATTATTTCGGGCGACAAAAAAACACCGGACTGTTATTACGATGAAGACTGCATTTACCTAGACCTTGAATCACAAAAGCGATTGTTCCCGGAGTTATATGAGTTGATCCCATTTAATCATTATGGAAGAAAAAATTTTGGCTATTTATATGCTATTCAAAACGGGTATGACCTGATTTATGAGACGGATGATGACAATATTCCCCATGACAACTTCGATGACGTTTTAGCTTTTGGGGAGAACGCATACATGATACACGAAAATAACAGCGAATGGATAAATACATTCAAATATTTCACAAATAATAACCATATATGGCCCCGGGGATATCCCTTGTCCCTGATAAAAGAAAATATAAGGCCTGACTTCCATTTAGAAAAAACGAATACAAAGCCAGCGCTCATCGCTGGGTTGGTAGAAAACGACCCTGATGTTGATGCCCTGTTTAGATTAATTTGCACCCATGAAATTTATTGGGAAAAAGATAAAAAAATAATTGTATCGAATAAAAACATCTGTATTTTTAACACTCAAAATACATTCTGGGTTCACCCTAGAACTTTTATAGCCCTTCTACTCCCCTGTTCGGTTTCTTTTAGATATTGTGATATACTTAAAGGCATTATCGCCAACATAATTTTAAGAAAAAATGGACAGCATATGGCCTACACTTCCCCCAACGTAACGCAAATTCGAAACCAGCACAATTTAATAAATGATTTTAAGTCAGAGATCCCCATGTACCTGGCAAATGAAAGGATATTAGACTTCCTGACCAATCATACTGATGAGTGTCCTAATGCTAAAGAATTACTTAGAAAAATATATCACAACCTATTAGAAAACGATGTAATTACGGAATTGGACATTAAAATATGCAATGAATGGCTGAGTTATTTTTAAACCCTTAAAATATGAAAATATTAATAACTGATTTTCACGTTGGCTGTCAGCTATGGCAATACCGTGCTTTAAAAAAATTAGATCATGATGTAGAAATATATAGTTTATCCGGCCATAGCAGATACTTGGACCAAATGCGCATACCGTACAAAAAGATAGACAAATTTTACTATGAGAAAAACATTAATGATTTGTTGCGATTTGATGTGTTTGTCATAAGTTTTTGGCCCTCCCATTTAATTCATCCCTTTAATTTTGTTGAATTTTGCGAAAAGTATAAAAAAAGGATTATACTTAATTGTGGACACCGTTTTAACATACGTACGCCAAAAGACCTTCATATTCAAATGCTGGATGCATTATCCTTTTTGCAGAACGATTCAAAACATACCCTGGCGGTCATGTCTGATTATGACTTTCATTACATAAAACATTATACCGGTATAGCACCCAAAAAACTGTTGGTTTATTCTCACCATCTGTCATTTAAAAAAATGGGGTTTTCTTGGAGACTTGCAGAACTAAAAAGCCGAATGTTTAACTTAGCAACAAGAATAGTTAACTTTCGGGAGGCAGCAAAAGCAAATAGTAAAAATACTGTTTTGATTGGACCCGCTCACAACAGGAAGATAATACATCCATTTGAAAGCGTTCAAGAATTAAATGACTTATCAAGAAAGCATAGTTTGTTTAAGAGGGCAGATTGCATACGTTTTGATTTTATCAAAAATTTATTTTCCAATTACAAATATTCAGATTTAGTAAAATTCAAAGCTTGCATTATTTACCCGTATTCTGTCTTTAGCATATCTACGGTAGAATTGTACAATCTTAATATTCCAATATTAGTACCAAGTATCGAAATATTAATCGAGTATAATGTATGCATTGACAGATCGCTATTTCCTATTTATTGTTCTGAGGAAAAATATAAATTATTAGAATATAAACAGGAAAATTTTACATATTCTTTCTCACCCAATAGCTATAAAAAAGAAGACGTGGCATTTTGGCTAAAATATATTTACCTCTATAACAAAAAAAATACTATAATCTTCACCTCGAAAGAGGACTTAATTCATAAAATTTATACACTAAACTTTGATAACATCCGAGCCGAGATGAAAAAAGAAAATGAAATGGAAAGAATCTCGAGTTTAGCGGATTGGGAAAAATGTCTTGCCTCTTAATTTACAGATCTTTTTCCAGTTGGTAATTCAATCTGCGAAGCAACTGTTCATCAATAGCAGCGTTTATAGCGTTTCAATAGCGATAATTAAATAATTGGATTTCCTGTTTGTATTTTTTTGCAATGATGCCTTTTTGCTTATTGGTCAACACTTCTCGGTATGGTCGGCGGTCAGTCCTGTATTGACCTTTCGCTCGCACGCCAAGATCCTCCACAAAAGGAATTTTAAACCTATCAAAAACTTCGCTTAATTCCTCCGAAAGGTTTTCGTACCTTAGAATTCGATCAACAATAATTTTATTGGGATTTAAAGGCTCGGTGTACATGTGAAAATTCAAACAATTATATCCACCTGCGAGGTATTCATCAAACGTAATATTTAATGCCTGCCGCTTATTGATGAAATGATAATGCGATAATGCTTTGTCCCATGGGTTTCTTTCCACGCAAAATTTAAAATGATTTTGCCAAACAGGTTCCGGTATTATACTCCTTATTTTATGCCCTGGCATGTGGTTTTTAAAGCCGGAAAAATTTCTCGGTTGATGCCCTTTTTCTTCAATTCCAAAAGGGGTCAATACATCATCTTTGCCACAAAAGGGAGACAAATATGTTTCAATGCTCGTACCCGCCGTTTTGCCGGTCTTTATAAAAATAAAGCGATGTTTATGTGAAATAATCATGGCTATTTAAATTGATAATTTCCGAATTCTATTTCGTCTTTGAATTTTAATTCAATCATTTTTTTCAATTCTTCATCATAATAATAGGTGTAATGTTTTCTGTTTGATTTATTTCGGTGAGGCAATGGTTCAAAAGGAATGTCAATTATTTGACAGACAGATTTGAAATCTTCGTGGAGATGTTCGAACCGAATCAAAAAATCAATTTCGCTCAGGGTTGATTTATTTTTTTTGGGTAGAAGTTTCCTGAAAAAATGTCGACTGGGGTATTGGTGGGGTGGGGTAGTAGTAATATATTCCCCGATGGGTTTTGCCCTATTTAACAGTTTTATAAAGTCATTCCTATTCCACTCAGACACTTTTCGGTTGGGCGAATAATAGAACGAAACCATCCGCTCCCACGGATTTCTGATGATTGAAAATTTATACAATTGATCATAAATGTATGGTTTGAGTTCCTTCCTATAATCATTCAGTGTTGAGTGTTTGTGGATATTGTATTTTTCGTTTCTCACTTCGAACCGTTCTATCCCGTCCTGATGATCGGCAACCGTTACTATTTTATCTTCTGAATATTTTCTGAGAATATTCTGGACGGAATTGCCCCCTGTTTTTGGAATATGGATGAACAAGAATTTTTTTTGAATCGAAATCATTTATAAACATCAATAAGGATTGTATAAAGAACTGATTTAAAATTTGTAGCCAAAATCTTCAATATCACGATAGTACAAATCGTAAACCAGTTGTGCAGAATAGTCGTCATAATAAACCCTATAATCCGGATTCCTATCGGTCTTCCTTTCGTGCATGGAATTATTAAAATGAATTCCAGTCAATTTATATAAATGTTGCAAATCTTCTTTTCTCCGTTCGAATTTGCCAATAAAGTCAATACCGTCCGTATTCAGATATTCGTAATAAAATTGTCTTTCCCATTTTGCTGGCCGATAATTATTAATAAAATGCGCTAACCCCTGATTCGCATAATCTGTTTTGTTCCTAAAATAAGGTTGGTGATAAAGGGAAATAATTCTGTCCCAAGGGTTTCGGACAAAAGAAAAGACAAAGGAATCTTTCCATTTTTTTTCTCCCACACTTTCCCTCAATTCCAACGCAGATAAATGTTTGTCATTATTGCCCATTTTCATTCCAACAGCTGCTTCGATGCTAGTGCCGCCAGTGCGGGGTATGTGAATGAAAATGACATCTTGATAAATCATAGAGCGATTTTTGGCTTAATACGCTGAAATAAATTCAGGCGTTTTCTGGCTGCATTAACAGGCGGGTTTTTGACTTTGAAAACAGAAGTTGTGTTTTTAGCAGGATCTATTCCGTCCAGCGGCAAGTATTCCAGATTATTGCTCCGCCATGCAATCAATTCCCGCTGTCTGGAATATTCGGGAGCTTTTTCAGCAGTGAAGGTATGTTTGGGGTGGTACAATTTCAAAGCAGACTCCCATTGGATAGCCATTCCATAATTGCGGAAGCGGGTATAAATGTCCTTGCCATTAGCATGAAATCCAGTGGAAAAAATTTCCGTTTGGTCGTAGCCATTTATTTCCAGCATCCATTTTTTCCGTACAGTCAGGCAACCGCCATAATTGATTGGATTAGTAATTAGGCATTTCTTTTTTAATTCTGAAAATTTATGGTTTTCAAGTGGAGCATCGTCGACTTCGTTGTATCGGTAGCCGTATACTACAAGTTTTTCAAAGGCTTGGTGAATTTCCCATGCTTTTTTAACAAAATCGGGTTCGACAATCACATCTGCATCGGGAATAATTAATAATTCGCCTTTTGCTTGTTTAATTCCTTCATTAAAACAATAAGAAGAATGGTAAACAGTGTTTTCTTTATTGCCGAGTGAAATAATCTTTAGGTCTTTTATTTTGTACAAATTAGGATTTGCTTTTTTATAAAATTCGACCCATATAACCTCAAATTCATTTTTTGGAAAATCCTGTTTGGTAAAATATTCTGCGCCGAAAATATTTTCTCTAAAAGAGCCGTCTACCATGATCACACTAACTTTCATACAAAAAGCAAAATTTATTTAAGCACCCAGACAGAATTAAAGTAATCTTGTCCATCTACTAATTGGTAATAAATCGTTTTCCCTTAAAATCCTCGTAGGCATCCATTATTCCAGTCTTTAAATTTATCTGGGCATTCCATCCCATGTTTTTTATTTTTGAAATATCCAACAATTTCCGGGGAGTGCCGTCTGGTTTAGAATGATCGAACACCAACTTTCCCCTATAACCGACTATTTCTTTAATTAACAGGGCAAGTCCCCTGATCGTCAAATCTTTACCAGTCCCAATATTCACCAGTTCTGGTTTATCATAATGTTGCATGAGAAAGAAACAGGCATCGGCCAAATCATCAACATGCAAAAATTCCCGGCGAGGGTGACCCGTGCCCCACAAGGTTACATCCGGTAGGTTCTTTATTTTGGCTTCATGAAACTTCCGCAGGAGCGCCGGAAGCACATGCGAATTATTTAAGTCATAATTATCTCCCGGGCCATAAAGGTTGGTCGGCATGACCGAAATAAAATTACAGTCATATTGCGATCGATAAGCATTGCACATTTCCAGACCAGCTATTTTTGCAATGGCGTAAGGTTGGTTGGTTGGTTCGAGCGCACCCTGTAAGAGATAAGATTCTTTTATAGGCTGGGGAATGAGGCGGGGATACACACATGACGATCCTAAAAACAACAATTTTATCACCCCAGAAAGGAATGAAGCGTGAATGACATTGTTTTGAATCATCAAATTATCATAGATAAATTCTGCCCTATAAGTGTTGTTGGCAAGTATTCCACCGACCTTGGCTGCTGCCAAAAAAACATATTCCGGATGATGTTTTTTAAAGAAATCATGGACAGGTGCCTGAAATCTCAAATCCAACTCATCAGAGGTCACAGTCAAAAGGTTTTTGTACCCTTCCTTCTCCAATTTTCGCACGATTGCAGAACCTACCAAACCCCTATGTCCAGCTACATATATTTTACTGTTTTTTTCCAAATACTTTGAATTAATTCACTTTGATATAGAGGTCTTATTTTAAGACCCAATTATTCATACTCATTATATATGCGAAAACCTTCTCTTTCAAGAACCTGCTCCCGTTTGAATAAATCAAGATCACTCATGACCATCTCGCTGCAGAGTGTTGGGACATCATATTGCGGAGTCCAACCTAACAGGTTTCGAGCTTTTGAGGCATCCCCAATAAGCAGATCCACCTCTGATTTTCTCATGTACCTTGAATCGATTTTTACAACCACACTTCCAATCGGCAAAGAACAGACTTGGCCTACATTGTTAAAAAATTTTGACTGATCGACTTCCGACACCACTCCGAATTCATCCACTCCTTTACCTTCAAAAGACAATTCCATTCCCAGCTCCCTGAACGCCATCCGCACAAATTCCCTGACAGTGGTTGTCTTGCCCGTTGCCGCCACCCAATCGTCAGCGACATCATGCTGAAGAATCCGCCACATCAATTCAACATAATCTTTGGCGTGCCCCCAGTCTCGTCTTGCATTCAGGTTGCCAAGATAAACAACCTGTTGAAGCCCAAGGGCAATTTTAGCCACCGCGCGAGTAACCTTTCTGGTCAAAAAGGTCTCCCCCCTTAAAGGGCTTTCATGGTTAAATAAAATTCCGTTACAGGCAAACATATTATAAGCCTCCCGGTAATTGACCATGATCCAGTAGGCATACAATTTCGCAACCGCATAGGGAGAACGGGGATAAAATGGCGTTTTCTCAGTCTGAGGTACTTGTTGCACCAGTCCATATAATTCCGAAGTGGACGCTTGGTAAATTTTTGTTTTTTCTGCCAATCCAAGCAAACGAATAGCTTCCAGGATGCGAAGGGTGCCGATGCCATTGGCATCAGCGGTGTATTCTGGTGTTTCAAAGCTTACTCCCACATGCGACATTGCTCCCAAATTGTAAATTTCATCTGGCTGCACATCTTGGATGATGCGGATAATATTTGTCGAATCGGTCAGGTCTCCATAATGTAATATCAACCGTCTACCTCTTTCATGGGGATCTTTGTAAATATGATCAATTCTTGCTGTGTTAAGGGATGACCCCCGGCGCTTGATGCCGTGTACCACATATCCCTTTTCCAAAAGAAGCTCTGCAAGATAAGCCCCATCTTGTCCCGTTATGCCTGTTATTAGTGCTTTTTTCATTAAGGGTTTATTTAAAATAATACCTAATCTATTTCAACCTTCCATGCCAAGACGCCTTAAATACCAAGCAAAAAAACAGGCATTCCATTGTTCTTAAAAATTTTCAACATAAAACTTTACTTGATGTGACACAGGATAAAACATATTTACATGAGGGAAAAATCAGTCCACCATATTTATTGATAATTTTGTTGATAGCAAGTTTTTCTTAAACCAAAACCTCTTGCAACTGGACCCTACAATCAAGTTGAAAAACTGTCATTTCCGACCATCATAAATTTTGTTCTTTAATGCGAATCGCCTTTTTAGCAGATCCACTTGACAGGCAATATGGAGGCATTCATATTTACACAAAAGAATTGCTCAAGGCGCTCTCAAGAATAGATAAGGAAAACGAGTATTTTATATTTAGGAGTGAGGCAAAAGAAGAATTCCATGGAATGAACGAGATAGTTGTACCCTATTCAAGGATTCCCGGCTATCCTATTTGGCGATTATTTTTTCAATTGCCAAATATTATCAAAAAAATGGAGATTGACCTTGTGATTGAGCCAGCACATTTCGGCCCTTTTAATTTACCCAAAAGGATAAAACGGGTAACGGTCATCCATGACTTGACCATGTATTTATTCCCTCAATATCATTTATTCTTTAGCCAATTCATCCAACGCATTTTCTTGCCGAGGGTTTTAAGAAAGTCGGATCACATAATTACCAATTCCAAAAACACCATGCAGGATTTAATCCGTTTTTTCCCGCATACAAAAGGGAAATCAACTGCAATATTATTGGGAAAAGATGAAATATTCCGCAGAAAAATAGATGAAACTGTTTTGTCGAAACATGGGATAAACAAACCATATATACTATATGTCGGGACATTGGAACCCCGTAAAAACGTAATAGTACTGATAAATGCATTTAATAAATTTAAAAAGGAGTCAGGATTTACCCATCAATTGGTATTGGTCGGGAAAGAAGGGTGGAAATCGGAACCCATTTTAGAAACAATCAGGCATTCTCCTTATACCGAGGAAATAGCTCGGTTGGGTTATGTTGAAAGAACGGAGTTGCCTGTTCTTTATAGCATGGCCGAATTATTCGTATATCCCTCCATTTATGAAGGATTTGGATTGCCAATATTGGAAGCAATGGCCTGTGGCACAACTGTGTTGACATCCAATGTGTCAAGTCTGCCGGAGGTCGGAAAAAATGCCGTTTTATATTTCTCGCCAAATTCAGAAAAAGAACTTTCTGAATTGTTAATATCCTCATCCAAAAAGAAGGAAATTCGAAATAAATATAGCGAATTAGGAAAGCATCAGGCTGCTAAATTTACTTGGGGAAAGACAGCAATACATTTTAAAAAAACAATTGAAAATATTATCTAAAATTATAGCCAAACCCTTATTATAATTTAAAAAAAAATAGCATCTTTAAGACTTGTTAATCCACTTGAAAAATGCCCTTGCACAAGTCGAATATTTTGATCATTTTACCTGCATATAACGAATTATCCGTTATAGAATCTGTTATTTTGGATATAAAAAAATCCGGATACAAAAATATTTGCGTAATTGACGATGGAAGCACTGACGATACTGGAAAAGTTGCAAAAAAAGCAGGTGCCATTGTACTTACCCACCCTGTTAATAGGGGGGCAGGTGCTTCTGTACAAACGGGATTGTTATTTGCAAAAAAGAATAATTACAAAATAGCCATAACAATGGACAGCGATGGACAGCATTATATAGAAGATGTTGAAAAATTATTATATAAAATGACTGTTGAGTCAGCAGATATTGTTGTCGGCAATCGTTTCGGTAATAAGTTAAATGACATTCCAATACGTCGAATAGCTTACAACAAAATGGCCAATGCCCTAACGAATGTGTTTTGCAAAAATAACTACTCAGACACCCAATCTGGACTAAGGTTATTCAATCGAAATGCCATAGAAAACCTAAAACTAAAAAACAGGGGGTTTGGCTTTTGTAGCGAAATGCTAATTGCGGCAGAACATTGCAGTTTGAATGTGGTTGAAACACCGATCAAAGTAAAATATACAGATTATTCAATGAGTAAAGGGCAAAATCTTTCTATGGGTTTAAGGACTGCCAGAAACATCCTATGGCGGGTGATTTTTCAATAGGGTTTTAAATCATTTTCTATATGGAGATTCGTTATTTCCAAATTATCATACCACTATTCTCCCTGTTTTTGATATTGAGGCAATTACTGGTTTATCGAAAATCAGAATCTAATAAGTTTGAGACCATGCTTATCTCTCTTTTTTGGGGGGGCATTCTGATTTTTTCCCTTTTTCCTGATTTTTTTTCCAATCTTATCGCTAAAATATTCGGCATAAAAAGCAACATCAATGCCGTTATATTTTTTGCGTTAGGACTTTTATTTTACTTCCAATTACAACTATATAAAATGATAAAAAAACAAGATGATGTGCTTACTGAGATTGCCCGTAAAATAGCCTTGGACAACGCAGAAAAGAAAAAATGAAATATACGGTGATAATTAATTCTACTTTGACACTTTAAAAAATAATCATCTGTTTTCGGGCCGGAGGTTAAGAATCATTCGCAGAAAGGTGTGTTTTTCAAAAAAATTAAAAAAACACACCCCTCTCTACTAGGATATTTCTCTCAGGCGTGAAAAACAATGAATGATCACGAGCATAATTTTAAAGTGTTAAAGTAGAATAAAAAAGTAAATTTTATTTTAATAAGCTTAAATGAAAATATTATTTGTCCTCGAACACTTCTACCCTTACATCGGAGGGGCAGAAAAATTATTTTATGTCCTGACGACGGAATTAGTGAAGATGGAATATGAAGTGGTGGTGGTGACTACCCGATATGAAAAAAAGTTGCCAAAGAAAGAAATTCATAAAGGCGTTAAAATATTCAGGATCAATTGTTGGAACCGCTTTGCTTTTACTTTTTTCAGTCTGCCAGAAGTTTTAAAGCATGCCAAAAATGCACAATTAATTCATACCACTACCTATAACGCTGCCCTTCCGGCTGTTTTGGCCGGAAGAATATGCAACCGACCTGTATACGTAACATTCCACGAGGTTTGGGGCAAGTTGTGGAAAAAGCTCCCGTTTACTTCTTTTATCCAAAAAAATGGATTTTATTATTTCGAAAAAATATTATTGAGGCTACCTTTCGAAAAATATGTAGCAGTGTCAGAATTCACTAAAAATGAATTAATGAAATATGGAATTCCATGCAATAAAATTGTTCGGGTATATAATGGTATAAATTACAGTGCTTTTGAAAATTATAAACATACGCCAGGCCAAGTTTTCACTTTCACATATTTTGGCCGACTGGGCATATCGAAAGGGCTGGACATCCTTCTTCCAGCTGCTGCGAAATTCAGGCAATTGATTCCTGATGCAAAATTTAAATTAATCATACCTAAACAACCGAAAAACCTTTATAAAAAAATCACAGGCCTGATAAATGAATATAAGCTTGATTCGTATATCGAACTAAAACATTCCTTGCCCAGAAAAATATTATACCGTGAATTATTAAATTCATCCTGTGTGGTTATCCCATCCTATAGTGAAGGCTTCTGTTTTGCCGCTGCCGAAACCGTTGCATTAAAAATTCCAATCATTACTTCTCAGAAAGGTGCTTTAGCAGAAGTAGTAAGCGGGAAATTTATTAAATTTGAGAAAATGGAAATTGACTCTCTGACAAGCGCACTCTTAGAAGCATATAATAATAATTGGACAAAAACTTCTATCAGACACTTTTATTTAAAAAACACCATTAAAGAATATATAAAGCTTTATACTGAAAAAATAATTTAGCAATAACTATAACCCAATTTTGTTTTCTGTTCTCTGTTGGTATAGAAGTGATTTAAACTTTTTCAAGAAAAGTCCCAGCGGGACAAGGCATGGGTAATAAAAGTGTAAAAACAGCTGTCCGTGCCGTAGGTACGGAACATATTTGGCAAAACGTTTCGTACCTACGACACGAAGCGCTTTATTCTTGGATTTTTGTTACCGATTTTATGTCCCTCTGGGGCGAATAAAAAGTTTAAATCGCTTCATATATATAAAATAAAAAAATTACCATATTATTTCTTTGTCTTAATAATTTCTGTTTCCGAAAAATAAAATATTCCATTCTTAATTTCCTCCTCTTCCTCTTATTTTTATATGTCAATCTAAAATTGTTTTTTTTTAAATGTCTAATAAAAAAGCGGTCTTTCCTCTTCAGGAAAGACCGCAATAAATCAATCTGTGCTTATTTTGTTGAGTTAAGATGTTATAGAATATTACATCTTCACAAACTTAAATATTGCACTTTCTTTAGCTCCGATCATCTTGATATAGTACGTTCCGCTATTCATTGTGCTAACTGACAAGAGTAGTTGTTGTTTGCCAACAATTGATGAAGTCACCTTTTGTTGGTAAATTACTTTTCCTGTCATATCAAAAATTACTAAATCGGCATTTCCTTTCCAAGGAAGTTGATAATCAACAATCAATTCATCACCAACTGGGTTAGGATAAACAGTTAATTGAATTTTATCAGATTCGATGGATAAGTCCATTTGCGATTGCTTTACGTGTGGCAGGTCGCCATTTGGACTTGTGTTGCTTACCAGCTTTTTCCCTTTATTTTCATGGATGGTAATGTTACCTCCATCAATCTCCTGAGTATCGTAACCATTATCATCAGCCCCCATCTTGTTATCATAGATGACTTCGTCTCCATTGTCCTTATCCCAAATCTTGATTCGGAATTTGTCAGGGCCAGGATTGTTTTGATTGTCACCATCAATAACAGTAATCATGAAACCATAATTACCACCATTATTGACTTCGCCAGAGCCTTTGAATTTAGCTTTGGTCTTTCCAGAAACAACCAGCCAATCATATTCCGTGCTCTTGAACTTGAAGTCAGCTACATTGAAATGGAAACTCGTGTTGCCAATTGGCTTATTATTTCCTTTTTTGTATTTGGAAACAAAACCAAAATTCGCTTTGCCAGTCAGAGTGGTATCTGGTGTATAGGCGCCTGGAGGCGACTGTATCCAACCTCCTCCTGTGACAAAGTTACCATCAGGATCATAGACAACTGCGTATTCGGCAGCAACTAAAGTATCTGAATTACCATAACCGTTAGTTACGATCAAAGTAACTATATATACCCCTGGCTCAGAATAAGTATGGGTTCCAGTTACCGTATTGGTCACCTGATCTACTGTTCCAGTAGAAGATGAACCATCTCCCCAATCCCAGCTCGCATTATGATCATCTAAATCACATGGATCAGTGAATTCACCTGTAACATCAGTAGGATCTCCGAGTGGGGTCGGATCAACTGGAACTATAATAGTATCAATTACTGGCGTAGAATTATTATCCAAATTAACTGTTGCACTCGCGGTCGCAATACATCCGTTGGCATCTGTAGCAGATACAGTGTATGTACCAGGTGCTAAGCCAGTGATTGTAGTACGAGTATCTCCATTACTCCATGAATAGGTAATAGTGCCAGTTCCCCCTGAAGCAGAGGCGGAGGCCGTTCCATCATTGTTATTACAAGAAGCGTCAGTTGCTGTAGCTGAAACAGTCAAAACTGGTGGTTCGGTTACACTGACTATCGCAGTTGCATCGCAGCCGTTTGCATCGGTCGCTGTAACGGTATAAGCACCTGCCGAAAGGCCGCTGATGCTCGCACCGCTGTCGCCGTTGCTCCACGCATAGGTGATCGCACCGGTTCCGCCAGTGCCGGAGGCTGTGGCCGTCCCGTCGCTGCCGCCAGCACAAGATATGTCTGTCGCCGTCGCACTGACCGAAACGGCCGAAGGTGAACCAACGGTCACCGTCGCAGTTGCATCGCAGCCGTTTGCATCGGTCGCTGTAACGGTATAAGCACCTGCCGAAAGGCCGCTGATGCTTGCCCCGCTGTCGCCGTTGCTCCACGCATAGGTGATCGCACCGGTTCCGCCAGTGCCGGAGGCTGTGGCCGTTCCGTCGCTGCCGCCAGCACAAGAGACGTCCGTTGCAGTTGCGGTAACCGTGACAACACTTGGTGAGCCAACGGAAACTGTTGCCGAGGCCACACAGCCGTTCGCATCTGTAGCGGTGACGGTGTAGGTGTCAGCAGCGAGCCCGCTGATATTGGCACCAGAATCGCCATTGCTCCAGGCGTATGAGATCGCACCCGTCCCGCCGGTAGCGGAAGCAGAGGCCGTCCCGTCATTCCCGCCTGAGCAGGAGACGTCGGTAGCGCTGGCTGAAACTGAAACTGCAGATGGCGAGCCAACGGTGACTGTTGCCGAGGCCACACAGCCGTTCGCATCTGTAGCGGTGACGGTGTAGGTGCCAGCAGCGAGCCCGCTGATATTGGCACCAGAATCGCCATTGCTCCAGGCGTATGAGATCGAACCGGTCCCGCCGGTAGCGGAAGCAGAGGCCGTCCCGTCATTCCCGCCTGAGCAGGAGACGTCGGTAGCGCTGGCTGAAACTGAAACTACAGATGGCGAGCCAACGGTGACTGTTGCCGTTGCACCGCAGCCGTTCGCATCTGTGGCGGTGACGGTGTAGGTGCCAGCAGCGAGCCCGCTGATATTGGCGCCAGAATCGCCATTGCTCCATGCGTATGAGATCGCACCGCTTCCGCCAGTGGCGGAAGCGGAGGCCGTCCCGTCGTTGCCGCCGTTGCAGCTGACATCGGTCGCCGTCGCGCTGACCGTAACGGCCGAAGGAGAGCCAACAGTCACCGTCGCCGTCGCACCGCAGCCGTTTGCATCGGTTGCCGTGACGGTGTAGGTGCCTGCGGACAGGCCGCTGATGCTTGCCCCGCTGCCGCCGTTGCTCCAGGAATAGGTGATCGCTCCCGTGCCGCCAGTGCCGGAGGCGGAGGCCGTCCCGTCGTTGCCGCCATTGCAGCTCACGTCCGTTGCAGTTGCGTTGACCGTGACAGCACTCGGTGAGCCAACAGTCACCGTCGCCGTTGCACCGCAGCCGTTTGCATCGGTTGCCGTGACGGTGTAGGTGCCTGCGGACAGGCCGCTGATGCTTGCCCCTGTGCCGCCGTTGCTCCAGGAATAGGTGATCGCTCCCGTGCCGCCAGTGCCGGAGGCGGAGGCCGTCCCATCGTTGCCGCCATTGCAGCTCACGTCCGTTGCAGTTGCGTTGACCGTGACAGCACTCGGTGAACCAACGGTCACCGTCGTAGTTGCACCGCAGCCGTTCGCATCTGTAGCGGTGACGGTGTAGGTGCCAGCTGATAGCCCGCTGATGTTCGCACCAGTGTCGCCGTTGCTCCAGGCGTATGAGATCGAACCGGTCCCGCCAGTGCCGGAGGCAGAGGCCGTCCCGTCGTTGCCGCCGTTGCAGCTGACATCGGTCGCCGTCGCGCTGACCGTAACGGCCGAAGGAGAGCCAACGGAAACTGTTGCCGTTGCACCGCAGCCGTTCGCATCTGTAGCGGTGACGGTGTAGGTGCCAGCTGATAGTCCGCTGATGCTTGCCCCGCTGCCGCCGTTGCTCCACGCATAGGTGATCGTTCCTGTACCACCTGTACCGGAGGCGGACGCAGTTCCGTCGTTGCCGCCAGCACAAGATATGTCTGTCGCCGTGGCACTGACCGAAACGGCCGAAGGTGAGCCAACGGTCACCGTCGCAGTTGCGCCGCAGCCGTTTGCATCGGTCGCCGTAACGGTGTACGTGCCTGCGGAAAGGCCAGTTATGTTCGCCCCGCTGCCGCCGTTGCTCCAAAAATAGGTGATCGCTCCGGTGCCGCCAGTGCCGGAGGCGGAGGCTGTCCCATCGTTAAATCCAAAGCACGATACGTCTGTGCCATTGGTATTAACAATTAGTTGCGATGGACTTCCAACAGTGGCGGTGGCTGTACCAGTACAGCCAAAACCATCGGTAGCGGTTACATAATATGTGCCCGCTGTTAACCCACTAATGCTCGTAGTGTTTCCACCAGTACTCCAGATATACGAAATGGCACCAGTACCTCCAGTCGCAGAAACTGAAGCGGTGCCATCGTTGTCTCCGAAACAACTAACATCGGTGGCTGACGTGTTTACGGTCAAACACGAAAATCCAAAACTATTGAAAGTTTGGATCAAGAAGCCACCTTCCTTTTCATTGACTTCACCTTCATTAAGGAACTTTTTATCAAAATTCCCAATGAAGTTGGAAGCTGAAAAAGCATTCGAATGCTTCGGATGGTTTGGTGGATCACTATCGAATGCAAACGTGGTGAAAGGGAATAAGATGACCATGTACAATATGATCATCATTCGTAGTGTTGCTCGCATGATGTGATTTAATTTAAGTTATTGTTAGTATTGCAAAACCAAAGTTTAAATGTGGATCACATAAAATTGAGGCCCGAGTTTATCAACAATTTTGGTGTATGAGATTGGACACAGATAGTTGACCCTGGATTGCATTCGCAAATGACCTTACATTTTTCAGACTAGGCTTTCCAGACGGTAACCAATGTTTGCCCATTTGTAACATGATACTCACTGACTTTGATAATACTTTGATTATCAATAGTTATTATCCAACACTAATTGGTATAAATGTTAATAAAACAGACATTGGTATTAATCTTTTTTTAATAGAATAACCGTTCAATAAGATCAAAAGGGAAAACCTTTAGTGGTGAAATTCAAAATGTTGATACAGAGATGAGAACTGAGAACCCCTATTGCCTCTCTTAATTCCTTGAACCTTCTGAGACAACGACCTATTTAATTTGGTAGCAGTTTTAATTTATCAACACATTTTTATGAATAGATCAACAATTCTCGCTATTAGTTTTTTTGAAATATGAAAGCCGTTCTTTGAAGCCAAAGGGAAGTGGGCTTTTGGAGGGAGGTGTGTTTTCTTCTCCACGTGTTTCAATTTTTTTAATAGCGAGAATTGCTGTGAATAGATAGATTTTTGTCTTTGTATTTTATATGGATAAAAATTTAGTTATTTGAGAAAAATACTCCTCGCTTGAAAAGTCAACAACAAACCTATGCACAACTGATCCGCTGTGAAGCCTACCGTCTTGGCTTCTCCTTTATTGGTTTCGCAAAAGCCAAACGACTTGATAAGGAAGCCTACCGCCTTGAGCAATGGCTTAACTTAAGCTACCACGGAGAAATGCAATACATGGAAAACCATTTTGAAAAACGCATTGATCCAACCAAACTCGTACCCAGAGCCAAATCTGTCATTGTATTGATGCACAATTATTTCCCAAAAGAAAAACAAAATAGTAATGCGCCAAAAATTGCCCGTTATGCTTATGGCGAGGATTATCATTTTGTGTTAAAAAGGAAATTAAAAGAATTGATTTTTTTTATTCAGGAAAATATTGGGGAAATAAATGGGCGCTGTTTTGTGGATTCGGCACCCGTCATGGAAAGGGATTGGGCAAAGCATGCAGGTGTAGGTTGGACGGGGAAAAATACATTATTAATTAATCCAAAAGCCGGCTCTTATTTTTTTCTGGCGGAATTAATTGTTGATCTGGAATTAGAAGCTGACAGCCCCATGAAGGACTACTGTGGCACTTGTACCCGCTGCATTGATGCTTGTCCTACGGATGCCATTTCACCAAAGGGATATATTTTGGATGGGAGCAAATGTATTTCTTATTTGACCATCGAATTAAAAAATGCCATCCCCGAAAGTTTTAAAGGCAAAATGGAAAACTGGATGTTTGGCTGTGATATCTGTCAAGAGGTATGTCCGTGGAACCGTTTTTCCAAACCCCATGAAGAGCCTGCTTTTGAGCCGCACCCTGATTTATTGGAAATGGAAAAACGGGAGTGGGAGGAAATCACAGAGGAGGTATTTCAAAAACTATTTAAAAAATCGGCGGTGAAAAGGACAAAGTTTAAGGGGTTGAAAAGGAATATTGAATTTTTAAAAAATGTAGATGAATGGGAACGCGGATAACACAGATTAGACGGATATTTCACGGATGGAAGATCCGTGAAATATCCGTCTAATCTGTGTTATCCGCGTTCCCATTCAGAAAACTGTTTATCGAAAAATTAATTTTCTTTTGCTTCTAAAGTTATTTCTTTGTCATAAAAATTTCCAAAAAATGAATATTCAAATTATCGGCCTTCTGATCGTCACTCTTTCACTCGTCGCATGTAATAACGAAAAAACAAAAAATGATAACACCAATTCTCAAAACCAAAATTCTATCGAAAAGAAAGCTGAGCTTGCCAAAAAGAAAAACATTATCTTTTTTGGCAATAGCCTTACGGCCGCCTATGGCATTGACCCCGCCGATGGCTATGTTTCGCTTCTGCAACAAAGGCTGGATTCACTTGGCTTACCATACAAGGCTGTAAATGCAGGACTGAGTGGTGAAACGACTGCTGGAGGCAGAGAACGGGTCAGTTGGGTCATTAGACAGCCGATGGAAATTTTTATTTTGGAACTGGGCGGCAACGATGCTTTGCGTGGTATCCCACCAGAGGCTTCGAAGGAAAATTTAGAGGCGATTATTTTATCAGTAAAAGAAAAATATCCTTCTGCTAAAATTATTTTGGCTGGTATGGAAGCGCCTCCGAATATGGGTGAGCGCTATACTTCTGCATTTAGAAAAATGTATCCTGAACTGGCCGAAAAGCATGGGACATCCCTTATCCCTTTTTTCCTCGACAAAGTAGCTGGCATACCTGAACTAAACCAGGGCGATCGGGTGCATCCGAATGAAGACGGGCAGTTGATTTTGATGGAGAATGTTTGGCGGGTATTGGAGGGGTTGTTATAAAAATTGGTTTTGAGAAAATATAGGCGAGATTGGAACTACAGAAAATTAATTAGGCAATATTATTTCATCGTCCCATTACATTTGACCATCAAAAAACACTCAGCCTCAGCAGGAGAGAGGAAGAAAAAAAATCCATTTTTCTTCCTCTCTCCCGCCATACTGAGTAGTTACGTCAGAAATAATAAGATCAGGCTGGACCGTGATCTGGCAGATTTGTACAGTGTTAAGGCAAAACGGCTTAGGGAGCAAGTGAAAAGAAATATTGATCGTTTCCCCATAAATTATTTCACTCCCTCAAAAACCCCTTCCAATACCCGATTATTTTCCGGTACATAATCCATAGTTTCAATTTCCTCCTCAATATATTCTATCCGGTCAATAGTCAGGGGGTGAGTACTAAGCTTTTTATCCTGCTTTCCGGGGCGCTCCTGTTTTTTCAGTTTTTTCATCAGCGACAGCATTCCATGTGGATCGATTTTTTTATTTTCCAAAAATGCCAGCCCCTGAAGGTCGGCCTCTTTCTCGAACTGGCGGGAATATTCCATGTTGAGGAGCATATTCGATTTGTCGAACAACTGCTCTTTTAAATCCTTGCTGAAAAAAACATGGCTGAATATTTCATAGCCCAAACTCCTGCCTACGCTCCGCAGCCCGTGGTTTTTTTCGATATGCACATATTCGTGGGAAAGCAGCCCTGCCAGTTCAGTATAGTCTTCGAGTTTATCTAGCAATCCTGTGTGAACGAAAATATATTTTCCCGGCGTCGCAAAAGCATTGACTTCAGATGATTTAATGACATATATTTTTACCTTTTTCGGAAAGCCCATTTCACGGGCAAATTTATTCAACTGGTCGGTTTTGTTATCGTCCATTCTTTTTTTGTTCAGCACTTCGTCTCGGAGTTTTTTTCCTATTTCGATAGAAAACTCATCCGGCAAAGCATTGATGAGCATATCCGAAACAAAGGGGATGCCGTCGGTATAAACAAAGGCAGTAAAAAGGAAAAACGAACTGGCTATTATCCCGATGGAAATTACGGCTTTGAACATCCACCGAAAAGCCCGGTTGGCTACCCCTCTTTTTTTTTAACAACGACTGTGCTGACGGCTTTGTCATATAAATTCTGTTTGTCCTTGTCCCAAAGCAACCAGATAATGGGCAAAATAAAATAGCTGAAAATATACTTCAAAAATTCCCTTATTATTCCGTCGGTCGGTTGTTTTATATCCTTTCCATTTTTTAGGGAAATCACTTTTAGGCCAAATATTTTATGGCCGAGGTTGCCATTCCAGAGCGGGTACATCAGTCCGCCGATGATGATGGTTACAATCAAATCAACAATGATACTGGTCGGGGAAAAAAAATCTTCCTGGAGGAAATAATCGCCTTTTGTGACAAAGGCAACTGGGACAAATATTATCAAGCCCCCAATTAGGGAAGCAAGGAACCGCTCCCATCGAGAGGCCAGGTTGTATCCGTGATATTTTTCGGTATTCCTGCTTGTGGCAGCAGTCGGTGGAGGTGGCGGCAAAACCGTGTTTTTTTTCTTGAACGTCGGGGGTGTTTGTTCAAGGATTTCTTTCAGCATGGGGATGTTCCTTGCTTCCGTCCAGTCGTCCAACCCCCTCGTCCACATGGGGGTCTCTCTTTGGATTTCTTTTTGTTGGAGTTCGTCAAGGGTGAACGGCCCGCACTTGGTGTCGTTTTCGATGAGGTAGTATTTCATAGTATGTCGAGTTTGAAATAATATGGGGGAGGAAAAATAATAAAAGGCGGGGTGTGTGTAGCCAATCCCCAAATCACAAAAAAGATGCCGCACCACAAAGGAGCGGGCAGTCCAAAATTTGGGCAAAAAATTCAAATCACTTCACAAGCCTTTTTTCAACAAAAAAATTGGAACGGTTTCAGTGTGCTTGCATACAAATAAGAAAATCGTTCAAACATGAATTTTACCGACCGGATAAAGCCAACCGACAAAGGAATCACGACCTACCTCGATGATTTAAAGAACCAAAATTATCAGATTCCGACCTTCCAGCGGAACGTGGTTTGGGAAAAGGAAAACGTAAAAAAACTCTGGGATAGCATTTACAAATTTTATCCACTGGGAAGTATCTTGGTTTGGAAGACACCGATTAAACTCCAGAACCACCGCCAAATCGGGGGACATAAAATCATTGATGACAATTTTAATAAAGCGGAATACCAGTACTTATTGGACGGGCAGCAAAGAACCACTTCGTTGTTGACTTCCTTGTATGGTGGCAAGATAGAAGGAAAGAAAGACTTTGACCCTTCCATTTATATTGATCTGACCATTGCCTGCGAAGATGAAGTGGATGATGAGAGCTATAAGCGCAGGTTTTTATACAGGGATGAAATTGACGACCGGAGCGGAACTTTTAAAAGAAATACAGGTCGAAAAAGGAAATTTGATGAAGGGCTGATTATTAAGTTAATTGACATCAAAGAAAAATACAATGACATTCAAAAAATTATAATAAAGCATCCTGAAATAAATTTGAATTTTGACCACCCTTATATTGAGGAACTTGGCAGAATTAAACAGGTACTTGATAATTATAGACTTTCTTTTATCGAACTAAAAGGAATAAAAGTGGCCGAAGTTTGCCAGATATTCGAACGTATTAACCAAGCAGGAAAACCCCTCGATATTTTTGATATAGTGGTGGCAAAAACATTCCGCCCTTCTTCCAATGGCGATGCCGGTTTTTATTTAAGAGACCTGATTGAGGAATTCCGGCAAACCAACAACAGTAATTTTCTTAAAATCAGCAATTTCGATTATTTGCAGATAATCGCCATTTTGATAAGGGAAAACATGGTGGATTCGGGCATTAAGAATATTACGCCAAGATTTTTAAACGATATTAAAACGGAACAGATCGAACACATTTGGCCATCGGCTTAAAAAGCCATATTAAAAACCTTTGCTTTTTTTGAACATTTCTTGAAAATAAAAGGCCCACAGCTTATTCCATACAGGTATTTTTACCTGACCATAACCAATTATTTTTTTCAAAATGAAAACCCCAATTATGATTTCCTGAAAAAATATTTTTGGTTCAACAGCATGCATTGGTACGACATGTTGAGCAACACCACCGATATAAAAAACCATATTGCTTTTTTGAACAAAGAAAAGCGAAAAGAGGATTATACTTTCGACCGCTTTCTTATCGACCGCAACGATTTAAGAAATGCAACTTATAGTTCCAAAGGGGTTTATTCGAGGGCTATTTTAGCCTTATATGCACACAAGCAGCCCAAAGATTGGAAACACACGGACAAAGATGTGATTGTTGACAACCTATTTTTTTCGATCGATAAGCCCAATCTGCACCACATTTTCCCAACAAATTATATCCTGCACCATCCCGGTCAAAACAAACTGAACAACAACAGTTTGATGAACATCGCTTACCTGACACAACAAACCAACCTCGGAATCAGCGACAGGCCGCCATTGGAATATATAGGCGAGTTCATCCAAAACCCCGACTTTGAAAAAGTAATAGCTTCCCATCTGCTTCCGCCGGAACTGCTCGAATGGGCAAGGATGGAAAAGATGCCCGACAATGCCCTCGACCAATTCATCGAGCGGAGAGTGGATTTGATTCTGGGGGAGTTGAAAGGTATTTTGGCAGGCGTCAAATTTGAAGTGACGGACACCAAAGAAAAAGAACCGACAACAGATGAATAAGTAACGAAAGAAATGGGTTTTGTGCAAATCATTTTTTTTGTTGAGATGGTTGAGGAGGTTTAGACGGTTGAGTTCTCAACCGTCTAAACCTCCTCAACCATCTCAACTATATTTTTTCAAATGCACAAAATCTAAAGTGGTCGAGTATAATACAGACCCAGAAACAGTAATTGATGCTTGCAATGTTTTTAGTTATTTTATGCAGGTTTAAGGCTTTGGAAGCTACAGTAAACTAAGATTTTCACTCCTTCACAAAATACATATCAATCTCTCCTTGGTGCTTCGCTTTGATTTTGCCGCGGTAATTAAAGGTAAAATGGTCTTTCACCAATTCATGCGTGGTCTTAGAAATATTGACTTTGCCAACTTTGCCATTGGATTGCAAACGCTCTGAAATATTGACTGTGTCCCCCCAAATGTCGTAGGCAAATTTTTTAATGCCCACGATGCCGCCGACTACTGGACCGGAATGGATGCCAATGCGGGCCTCAAAGCAGGGGCGCCCCTCCGCCTTGCGCTCTTTCGCCAATTGGCAAAGGAACTTCTGTATTTTCAAGGCTGCTTGCACTACCCGGACGGCAGCGTCGCTTTTGTCATCGTGGTGCAGGCCACCACCGCAGAGGTATGCATCGCCGACAGTTTTTATTTTTTCCAAATCAAACTCTTCGATGATTTCGTCAAATGCCCGGAAGCAGTGGTCTATTTCTGCCACCAGTTCTTCGGGGTCGAGGGTGCGGGCGATGAAGGAAAAGCCTTTGAAATCAGTGAACATGACCGTTACATTGTCGTGACGTCTGGCTTTGGCTGCGCCGTACTGCTTGAGTTCTTCGGCAGCGTCGGCAGGGAGGATGTTCAACAAGAGTTCATCGCTTTTTGCTTTTTCTGTTTCCAGTTCCTGGGTACGTTTTTGGACGAGGGATTCAAGCTCTTGTTCGTGCCGTCTGGCCAAGTACAACCGATAGCGCATGACACCATATACTAAAAGGACGGTCAGGCCCAATGCCAGAATCTTAAACCAATTGGTTTTGTAAAAAGCTTGTGCGATGGTCACCGGGATGGCCAGTTCGTTTTTGACCCAATCACCTTTTCCATGTGAAGCTCTGGCCCGGAAAGTGTATTTACCAGGAGGGATATTTACGAAGCGGGCAAAATTGAGGGGGGTAGGCTCCGACCACTCACTGTTGTAACCTTCAAGCAGGTAACTGTAGAGATGTGTCTTTGGGTCGGTGAAATCAGATAGGGAATACTGAAAGGTAAACGTTTCATCGAGGTAGGATAAATTGATCTTCCGGCCATTTTCGATGCCTGAAACAGTGCTGATGTCTTTGTTCCCATCAAATCTGGAGAATTTCGAAAACAGCAAGCGGCTGTTCATTTTGGTCTGCCGTTCCCCATAGCGGGCATTTGGATAAAAAGCATTGATGCCATCAATCCCTCCAAAATACATTCTACCATCACTGGCTAAATGGAAGGAACTACGGTTGAATTCGTTGTTGGAAAGGCCGTCAGCATGGGTGAAATTAGTAAAGGTGAGTTTCGGGACATTGAACCTCGATAGGCCGTTGTCTGTACTGACCCAAAGCGCTGAATCCCCTTCGATTAAAAGGCCATTTATGAAATTGTTGGGCAGCCCGTCGTCAGTGGTATAAACCTCGGTTTTCCCAGTGGAGAGGTTTAGGCGGGCAAGGCCAGTGGCTGTGGCTGCCCAGAGCAGGCCATTGTTTTCACGGACTGCCAAGATGCGGTTGTGCGGCAATGGCGGATCGGACGCTGTGTGGTAATGCGCCACAGTGCCACCTTTTTTTGTGATTTGAAAAATGCCGTTTTCACGCGTAGAGATCCAGATGAAATTACTGTTTTCGGCTTGGTGCAAATAGGTAATATGTTCAAAATCAGCATTTTCGAATTTCCCTGTCGGATCTTTGAAATCAGTGAGTGTACCTGTGTCAGGATCATATATGACGATTTTGCGCTGGCAGCCGAACCATATTTCTCCATCTGTATCTTTCACGACAACTCCCTCAGCACCTGTCAGTCCTGAGGCTATAGTGTCCATATTTAGTGACCGTAAATTGATGCGGAGTCCTTCCCCTGTATAAAGATGCCCCTTATCGTATAGGATGCCATAGGGTGTGCCAAGTTGTTTTGAAAACAGCGGTACCAAAGAACCGTTCTTGGGATTGAGAACATGGATGGAATTGTAGTAGGCAAAATAGATATTTCCCAGTTCATCCTCTGTTATTCCCCGCATGCTGCAAATGCCATCCCGACAGCAATCGTTCCCATCGGACATATACCGCTCAAACAGGTCGTTTTCAACCAGTCTGATAAGGTCAAACGGTGTGGTGATCCAAATAACGCCTGTGTTGTCTTCATAAATCTGGCGAGGAGCCTCAGCATAGGGCAAGGCCTGTTTCAAGAAATAACTGCGGTCTTCAGTTCGGTTTGAAATGGAGTTGTAGTGCAACAAAGAAACCCCTGGTTGGAAGCTGCTACATGGCGATTCCTCATTGGTGCCAATTTGGGTACTTACCAACCCTCCAATCCAAATATCACCATTATTTGCAACGAGCATTGCAGAGGGGTGGAAATGTTCAATTGTGTAATCGCTGATTGGGTGTCTGGAAAAGGAGGTGGCTTTGGCTGAAAGGTAGTAAAGTTGGCCATGATCGAGCAGTGCCCATAAAGTTCCCTTTTTATCTGCTTGCAGTTGGATGACCTTGGAGTAGGTTTTGTCCTTTGCTGGTGCGGGAAACTCATACTGCCCTACTTGTTTGCCATCCAAATCGAACGTCCATAATTCATTTTCAAACGCAGCCACATATAAGAGTCCGTTGATGCTTAAAATAGGCCGTCCGGAATATTTGCCCGGCAATAAGGCAACATCTTGCAGGACACCTGCTTCATCGGTACATTGGAGCCAATTGCTGGAATCCCGCACATCATATTTGGTCGTCCAAATCCTCCCCATACCATCTTGGCAAATACCGTCTATCCACGTTGTATGGGCATCCCCCCTGAACCAGGAAGTGGTGTCAACAGTACCTTCCTTAGGGTTCACTTTTACTAAGACATCTCCCCGAGAAAACCAAATTTGATCGTCCTTGCCAGTTAGCAGATCATATTGGAGGCTTTTGGGGAGGTAATTTTTTTCATCGCCGGCATACCAATGGATGAAGTTGTGGCCATCGTATCGGTCGAGGCCATTTTTTGTCAGCACCCATAAAAATCCATCGTTGCATTGTTGTACTTTAAACACATCCCGTTGGGAGAGGCCATCTTCAATGCCAAAATTTCGTAGCCGTAATACATCGTTCTGGGCAGGCAACCAATTGGCAACGGTGGCAAAAAGAAAAAAGGCAATATTTATTTTAAAACTCAAGGGACTCGAATGGTGTTTACGAAGGCTGTGTTTTGTCGCTCGTGTTTTCAGGTACCGATGACCATTTTTTCTATTGGCCCCAAAGCTAGAGCGGCTATTTGTAAATGGGCGGCAAAATACAAAAATAGATGGGAAGCCAATGAAAGGCTGGATAGGGATGATGGAGAATGCTTAACTTTGCCGCCCAATTTCAAATAGGTCGATTTATGGCACAATCCAGGGAAGTTTTACTATTCTTTTTTATGTGGCAAGCCTGGATATTTCGAATCACTGACCTCTAATCACTAACCACTAAATTGAAGAACATAATCCGCAACATACTCCAATTTCTGCTTTTTCTTAGTATTGGTATTATCATCCTGTTTCTAGTTTACCGTTCTCAGAAAGAGGCCTACAAAGATGACTGCTGCATCAAAAATATACCGGAGTGGGAATTGGTAGAAACCAAGGCAGAAAAAGATGCCTTATTGGCTGAATGCCGTGCTTCCGATTTGGCGGAAACAACCTGCATTCCCCTTTTGGAAAAATTGATAAGCGATTTTGGAAAAGTAAAATATGGTTGGATCGCATTGGTGCTGGTAGCATTTGTCATCAGCAATATTAGCCGTACCTATAAATGGAAAATGTTGTTGCAGCCAATGGGCTACACCCCTCGCTTCATCAATGGTTTCCTTTCCATCTTAGTGAGTTATTTTGCCAACCTTGGCCTGCCCCGGATGGGCGAGGTGGTAAGGGCTGGTGTCTTATCAAAATATGAAAAGCTGCCGGTGGAAAAGGTTATGGGTACCATCGTTGTGGATAGGGTAGTGGATGTGCTTTGCCTCGGTTTGGCATTTGGCTTTGCCTTGCTTTTTGAGTCAGAAAAAATATTGGGATTTTTAGCGGAAAATAAAAAGGGGGAAGTGGAAGCAGCAGCTGGATTCCCATGGAAAGTGGCCATCCTGTCAATTATACTGACTGGAGCAATTTTGATATATATCCTCCGTAAACGTTTGACCGGGACTGCGTTCTATAGAAAAGTAAGAAGCATTTTTCAAGGTTTTTGGGAGGGGATCCAAACGGTAAGGCAATTGGAGAAACCTTGGTTGTTCGTCTTTCATAGTCTGACCATATGGGTGATGTTCTTTGTGATGACTTGGTTGGGGTTCAAGGCATTTGGGCCCACTGAACACCTTGACCTCCGGGCGGCCCTGTTGGTGTTTGTGTTTGGTACATTGGGCATGGTCATTCCATCGCCAGGTGGCATGGGAACGTTTCATTTTTTGGTTATTACTGCCCTTACTTTGTTTTATGGCATAAAAGGGGATGATGCTTTTTCCATAGCGAATATCATTTTCTTTTGTGTGCAGATCGGTTTCAACTCCTTGCTGGGTATCATTGCACTTGTTTTATTGCCCATCATCAATAGGCAACCCAAACCTACGTAATGATTTTTCAACAAATACAATCAAAGATAAAAACTTGGCCACAAGCCAAAAGTGCAGTAACCCAATGGAGGCTGGCCGGGGAAAAGGTTGTATTCACCAACGGTTGTTTCGACTTGTTACATTATGGTCATGTACACTATCTGGTTCAGGCCAAGGGTTTGGGCGACCGCCTTATTATTGGTGTCAATTCCGATCTTTCCATATCCCGTTTAAAAGGGCCCCATCGTCCTATAAAAGATGAACAGACTCGCTTGCACATATTGGCAGCTTTTAGCTTTGTCGACGCGGTAGTTTTATTTGAAAATGATACGCCTTACAATTTGATCAAAACCTTAATGCCTGAAGTGTTGGCGAAAGGAGGGGATTGGAAGCCTGACCAGATCGTCGGTGCTGACTTGGTCGTCGCCAATGGAGGAGAGATTCACAGCTTGCCTTTTATTGAAGGCTTTTCCACTACCAATTATGAAAGGAAAATAAAAGGGAGTTAGGGAAAATGAAGGTTTAGTTGTATATGACTTTTTCAAGTTGAAGGCACCGCCTTAGCTTCTGTGGCAAGCGCATCCAGATCCCTGACCAGAAGGCGTCTTCGGTTATAGGTCAGAATATTTTTATTTTCCAGTTCATTAAGCACGGTGGTTACAGTTTGCCGAGAGGTTGCTGTCAAGTTGGCGATTTCCTGATGGGTGAGAAACTTGCGGACAACCCATTCATAGCCAACCCGCTGGCCTTTTTTTTCGCAAAGTTCCTTTAGGTATTCCACTACCCTTGTGCGGGAATCTTTAAAAACAAGGGACTCCAATCGTTTTTCCATTTCGAGCATCCTATTACCCATTATTTTCATAAAGAACAGGTTGAGTGGGCCATGCTCACGCATTAGCCCTTGTATCTGTGCTACAGAAAGTACACAAGCAGTAGTGTTTTCCATGGCTATGGCAAAATTCCTGCGCTGCTCTTCACCTGCCAAGGGTAGTTCACCGAAAACTTCGCCGTTACCAATGATAGCTTTGGTTATCTCTTTACCGGTTTCACTATAAGAACCAATTTTTACTCTTCCATCCATAATGAAAAAGACCTTGTCAGCGTATTCACCTGGCAAATAAATGTATTCACCTTTCCGGAAAGTTTTGTGTTCCAAACTGTCTCTGTTGGCTCCCATTTTACTGGGGCAGAGAATTTCGGTCATGTCCACATTTTCCAGGTACCAATATGCTTGTTGTTGATTCATAAAATTTTCAAGTTGTATCCTATATGAAATTCGGCAGTTAGTTGCGAATGCTTAATATCAAAGCCTATACTAACAAAATCCTGATTTGCATGGAAACGCTAAGATAACTCCTAAGGTTTTTTACAAAACAGAGCAGGAGATGTAAAGTGTCTTTGTAAGAACAAAAACGTATGTTGGCAAAGCTGTTAAGCAGACCCTTTTCCCAACTCGGCATATAAAAATTCCGGGTCGGTAAAAGCAAAACTAATTTTTTTAAAATTAGTTGTGAAAAATGGTTTTAAAAAACTAAATTTGTCCCTAAAGCGTTTTTGACAAATAAAAATAAAAAATTATCGCCTATGTCGAAACAAACTCAAGCGACAGAAACATCCATCCTACAAAGGTTTCTAAACGCTAAATCCGCCCTTACTGAAACGATTCAAAAAATTCTCGACCTTAACAAATCCCTCCGCATAACACAAAAAGCACCCGAAAACCAAGCCATCAAACAAGAATTGAAGCTGCTCAACAAAGTGGCTGACCAGCAAGCCAAAATCGTTCAACTTTATGAATTGAGGTTGAAACGGGCAATCAATCAATGATACAGTTCGTCAGTTCGCAGTTCGCCAGTTAGACAATCTTTTCGTTCTATAGCTGGCAAACTGATGACTGACGATCTTTTACCCATCCACTGCAATCCCATCCTGCATCTCTTCGTTTTGGGGACAACTTTTGCATTAGTTTAACAAACTTGTGCAAATAGCATTCGTCTGATAGGTGTATTTTCGTTTTTAATTTAATCCAAAATGATGAAGAGATTCCAGTTATTCATACTGATCATAAGCATGTTTGCCTTTCGTGCTGAAGCGCAAACTACGCTCGGCAAAACCACCCTCAATGGACAATTGGTTACATTGATGCTCGACGATAATGGGGACACCTTATTAGTGGCAGACGACCTCATGACCGTCTCTCTAACTTCTCCCCGCACCTTTAAAAGCAGGGAGGAATATCTACGTTACCGCCGGTACCTCCGCTATGCAGCCATCGTTTATCCTTATGCCAAAGAAGCCATCATTGTTTTCCGGGAATTGGAAGCACAGACCTTAGAGATGAAAAAGGGCAAACGGAAAAAATATGCTAAAAAGCTCCAGAAAGAATTGGACGATAAATTTGAAAAACCGTTGAAAAACCTCACCAAGACCCAAGGAAAAATTTTGGTGAAAATGGTCGAGCGGGAACTGGATGACAATCTCCACCACCTCATTAAAACTTATCGGGGTACCCTGACTGCTGGTTACTGGAACACCCTCAGCAAATTTTGGGGTTACAACCTCAAGGAAGGATACATCGAAGGAAAAGACCCCATCCTCGACGCTGTGCTGCAAGATTTCAATATTTCCTACCGGATGAATTAAGTACGGTATTTTGGATTAACGGTCTATCGGTGTAATGGTTGTTTTCAGCATACTCTAAACTGGTACACCGTAAACCAATAGGCCGTTAAACCATCAACCTATGTGGACTGAAAAAGACGATTCCCTCCAAGCGACTTTCCAATTTAAAAATTTCACGGAAGCATTTGCCTTTATGACCGAAGTGGCCTTCCTCGCCGAAAAACAAAACCATCATCCAGACTGGTCGAATGTGTGGAACACTGTCCATTTTAAATTAAATACACATGACGCGGGCGGGGTGGTAACGGAAAAAGACCATAAATTGGCGGAGGCTATTGATAAACTGGCGGAGAAATATGTGAAAACGTGATTCGACGCCGTTACCCAAATAATGCTGGTTTATACCAGAAAAAAAGCACATTGATCCCAATACCCAAAATGGGCAACAACAAATTGGTCACTTTCCACACCGGTGCCGATGCCAGCATGCCCGCTTCCGTAATGTTGGGCACATTGGGCATTGCATCGAATACAAAATTAAATTCAGGGTTGAAGCGGTCGTAAAGAATAATTTCCTTCTCTTCATCTTCTACCAAATGGCAACGGTGGGTTTTACAAGTAGCTTTTTGTTTTCTCCCACCTACTTCAAATTCAAAGGCATATTTAAAAACTGTCTGTTCGTTATTTTTCGTATTTGTGACTTCCTTAGAAACAAGTTTTCCCCTTGTGAATTCTCCTATTTCCAATAACCTGATCGCCTTTATATTTTTCAAAAAAGAAGTGACAATGAAACCCATCCCGATCAAAGGAAACAACAGCACAAACAATACAAAGGCAGGGAATTCTGCTCTCCTTGATCCTTTTATATAAGATTCGTTTGGATTGTTTGCATTAAAAAGGATTGTAATTTCCTGGCCGCTGTTATATCGTTGCTCAACGGTATAGCTTTTACCTGTATAGCGTTGCCCACCCATTTCGAATGATTGGAAATATTGATAAACCCTCGTGTCGTTCACGTAAGAATTAGTTGGCTCGACTGATACTATTTTCCCTTTTGTTTCTTGCCAGTCTTTATTGAATTCAAACCAAAATTTCGCATCTGACATTGGGACGAAGACCCAAGAAAACAAACTTCCCATTGTGAAAAATATCCAGCCGAACTGCTGGGCAAAGCCACCAAACAGGATGGTGGTTTTTGTGAAAAGGTCAATATAACGGGGCGGTAGGTCACGAAGATGGCGGGAGGAAGGGTCATTTGGCATGAGCAAGGCATTTTGAATTTTTGCTGTAATTCCATTAAGGTGTTTTTGGGTAAAATCAATTTTTGCAAGGTTAAAGGTAAATGGCTTTCTCATGCCCTGTTAGGTGGAAGCATTGGACAATTAAAAAAAAAAAATGACAAATTGCTTTAACAGACAATAGTTTTACTATTATATTTGCGAGTATATTAATATTTGGTGATGGTTTTGCCTTATTTTTTTATAACAAAAAAAATAATGACATGACTTCTTTTAAAACTAACTTTTCCTTTCTTACCAAAACGCTCCTGAAAAGCGTTGGTGCTTTCGTAGTCCTTCTGATAGCCATCAATACAGTTGCTTATTTATCGGGTCTTGTTTCAACGGGATTCTATGAAGAGAACTTTTCCCTTTTTCAGCAAAGCGCTTTTTCCATGGAGGGGCTTTCCATTAGTAATGGCTTAGGGGAATTGGGATTCATTGGGCTGTTCATTTTTACGATTCTTGCAGTTTTTGCAAATGAGTTAAAAACAAGACCGTCAAACAAAGCCGCTATGAGTGCAGGTCGTAATACTTCTTTCAAGCGGATGAAAAGGAAATGCACCCCTTCCCGTCGGCTTGTTGAAAAAGTTGCATGATTGCATTTTATCTTTTTGGTCACCTAATGAGAGTCGAAGTTTTGAACTCTGGAAACAACTATAGATAAAGTTTCGGAGTAAGTTCGAAGTTTAAAACCTCGGCTCTCGACCAAAGGGGTCTCCTTTGAAGGTGCTTTTCAAGCATCGATCCCCGAATGGTTCGACACATATTTATTGCTTCAACCAATCAGTACCCCTGCTGCTGCTTGGCCCATAGGATGTACTGCTTTACCAGTTCTTCGAGTTTTTTCAAAACATCTTCCTTGGCGGTTCCATAATGAAAACTGCCTAAACTGTCAATCTGCTGTTCGATTTGAAGGCTGTCCAATTGGGGGTTTTGTCTTTTCATCTGTTTCCGCCGCCATTCATGCTGCTGTTTTTGATGTGCCTTGGAGGTTCCGGTAAAACAGTAGGAGCAGCGCAGGTTGCAGTCGTGGGTAAGGTGGAAGGAGGCGGATAAAGTATGCAGCACGAGGTTTTTCTTTTATGGATGTAAATTGACTGCATTTGGTTGGCAATACAAATCATTTCCCACAGCACCGCTTGTACTTCTTTCCGCTCCCACAGGGGCAAGGCGCATTGCGGCTAGGATATTTTTATAAAGGTAATACACCCGTTGCATGGATTCCCAATCCTGTTCGGACATGCCCGTTTCCAAAAATTCCTTGACATTAAGGAGACAGGGACGGATGTGTTTCTGGCAAATTCAAAGAGCCCTCAAAAACATTGGCTTCCAGCACAGCCACTGGATGTTCGATACCAGGTGCATCTTCTTTGTGGAAATTAATTTTCGAAAATCCACAATCGCAGGCAGGGTTGCTGCAGACCAGCATAGTGATGTTGTAGGTATGACCTGCCAGTTCGCCTGATTCGGGCTTGAATTGAAGGGCGGATTTGAGTTGAGTGTTGGAATTGGCGGTGATCATGATGCTAAGTTATTACAAGAAGTTGTTTCGAAAAATATTATTGGCATTTCTAAAACAGCTTTTTAACTTCACCCAAAAAACCGCAACATGCCTAGAGAAGACTTACAAACTTACGAATACAACCTTGCCTTCAAAAAGGAATTCGAAAAACTCGGCCTCGACCTCATACCCGTTTTTGATTTTACACCACTTGACCTCGATTTGGAAAACCGCCGCCTGTTGAGCCTTTTGGATTTTGTGAAACGGTACCAACAATACGGCAGCGAGGAAGTGATGAAAAAGGTGGAGGGAGAATTTATCTACCCGCCCATTTTTCCAGGCATTGGTCCTTGGAGCGACTGGTACCGCTTCGAACGCTGGATGCGGGGCGAGTCAGTCAGCGAACCTATCATCAACCAGTTTTCCCTCCACGAGAAATTCCTTCCCGCTGAAGAATTGGACGGCACCAAAATCGAATCTGAATTGGAACGCCTCATCAAAGCCATTGAAGCGACGGGCAATGGCATCAGCTTGCAGGATGGTGTCCCCGCTCGCTTGGCTTATAAGGAAATTATGGAATGGGCTGGTGAGGATCACGAGCTTATAGGCTCAATGGGAGGGGGATGGTTTTATGATGGTTGTTCTGGTTACTGCCCCGGCTGTTTCCAACGTCCCTGGTGCGAATTCGGCAACAGCTCCTGTTGGAGGGAAGATGAGGAAGCAGGGAAAATCCATTTTACCGAAGAATTGAAGCCTTATGTCTCAGCCAGTCCGCAGTCGTTGGAGATTATTTCAAAATTACAGGCAGAGGAAGATGCAAGTTTTGAAAAATGGAAAGAGGAGAATGATAGCAAAAAGGAAGATGGGCCATTTTTGGACCACGAGGGTTTGAGGGATTATTGCGGGGATGATGATTTGCCTTTTTGAGAAACTTTTTAATCAAAGATTCCCTGCTGTTGTTGGAAATAGCCATCATTTTCTCCCAAAAAAAGCAGTAAAGTCCAGCTTACAAATTCAAGAGGAGTAGTAATTTTGAGAAAAAATTACCATGACCAGTATCCGCTACTCTAAACTGCCTATTCTATTATTCTTTACCTTGTTCGGAACTCAACTCCCGGCACAATGGGTAAAACTAAATCATCCGGGCAGTACCCGGGTTAATCAAATGGTGTCGATTGGAGATGCCATATACCTTGCTGGTGAATCCGGGGTGTATCAATCCAATTCCAATGGAATATTGTGGAACCAAGTTTATAGGTCAAGTTCAAACACTTCGAATAATTATTGCAATTTCATCGCTGGTGATGAAAATGTCATTTATGCAGTTGACAATGAGGCCACGTTGATTCGGAGCCTTGACGAAGGCCTGACTTGGGACACGCTTGACACGCCAATATGGGTTTCCTTCTATGAAAATGACGGCACTGGGATGACCGTCATTGACGGAAGCCTTTTTGTCTGGAACCATTGGAGGTTGAACCGCTTGAATTTCGGGGCCAATGATTGGGAAGAAATATATACTGTTCCGCCCCCAATTCCGGTTGTCCGGTTTTTTCAGGATAATGGCAAGTTTTGGATAAGCACTGAAAATGGACTTTATAGCTCCGATGATTTTGGTGACACCTGGGACTTTGTCAGCGATGAAATAATGTCGGGGGCATTTATTGCCTCTGGTGACAGTATTTTGCACAGTGGTGCCAATGGCCTCAGCCGCTCTTTGGACGGTGGAATGACTTGGGAAACTATTGGAAGCTCAGGGCCTTATTATTTTGATGAAATTCATCTGGTGGGAAATATAATATATGGCACAAATTCATGGCATCTTTCCGAAAGCGGTGATTTTGGGGAGACATGGGAGGAAATCAGTTGGGGGGCGGCTTCTATATATGAGCACTATGACTTCATCGAGTTCAAAGATTTTATTTTTGCCGGAAACGGGTCAGGTTGTTTTCGTTCTGCCGATTATGGCGAAACTTGGGTCAGGACATCAACCGGAATAGAAACACATCGGCCAGAATTCCAATTGGGCACTATTGAAAATACCGTTTTCGTAAAAGGTGCCGATGTATTTTCCATAGACAATGGAAAAATATGGTTCGCTTCAAATCTATATAATTTCCCCGGTGCGGAAATTCAAAAAATCGTAATAAAGGACAGCACCTATTTTTCAATTCGAAACAACGACCTGTTTAAATCCAATGGTGATTTTTTGGAATGGGAAAAGGTGGATGATACCGGCTTTCCTATTGGTGCTCACCAATTATTGGTTTATGATGAATATCTCCTCGCATTCACTTATAACAATAAAGTACACCGCTCCGATGATAACGGTTTGAATTGGGAAGATTTAGGAAACTTTCCAGGTGATGTAGGTACTGTATTTAGATTCGGAGATATACTGTATGCCAGTGATGTTTCACTTTCAAACATTGTAAAATCAGAGGACATAGGTGATTCTTGGCAGGGATATAATTTGATCATTGATGTGGATGGAGGAATCTCCAATCGTTATGGCATCAGTGAGACATTTACCACCGAATATGGGAAGCTATATGCTCTGGATACAGAGGAAGGTTTTTTTGAAAGCTATGGTGATTTAAGTATGTGGGAAAAAATATCGGACTCCTTGGAATTGCACCCTGATTTTTATGGGTATAACAATATCAGCAAGATTCTTTTTAATCCGAAAGGGATTTTCATATTTCCCAGAATAAATCATAATGAGATTTTTCATTCACCCGATTTTGGGCAAAATTGGAGGCGGATAGATGAAGGCATCGATTGGTCAACTGGATATATATTGGGAGTAGTGGAAACGGAAGATGCCATTTATTTATCAATGAAAGACCAAGGTATTTACCGTTTTGATTTAAGCAATGTTGGGGCACAGGTTGGTTCAGGGGAAATATTTTCGGATGAAAACCTGAATGGTTTGAACGATGGAAATGAAAACCCTTTGCCTGGAATTCTGATGGAAAGAAGGCCATCGGAAAACCATACCTATACCAACAACGACGGAATTTATTACACATTTAATTCATCAACAATAGATACCATTTTTCCCATTGCCCCAATTCCATATATAGATTTCGTGCCTCCATATTATGTGTTGGATTCATTGCATGACGGGATGGATTTTGCGGCACAACTGGAGCCGGATGTGAAAGATTTGTGCTTGACCCTGACAAGTTGGGGGCCTTACCGGCCGGGGTTTGAAACCAATGCAACTATTACTTTTTTCAATATTGGGACTACGGTGCAAAGTGGGGAAGTTGTGCTTCATCTTGACCAAAAACTGGAATTTGTTTCTGCCGAACCAGCACCCACTTCTGTCAATGGGAACATATATTCTTGGGCATTCTCTGATATGGCTCTTTTGGAATCAAGGCAAATTAATTTTAAGGTACTCACCCCCACAACTGTCCCTTTGGGTGCTGGCCTTTTGTTCCGTGCCTCAGTTGAGCCTTTAGATAATGATGCCAATAAGCGGAACAACATAGCCGTGGTTCACGACAACGTGGTCGGTTCTTATGACCCGAACGACAAACAATTTGAACCGGCTCATTTTTCGACTGCTGATTTGGAGGAAAATAACCCTTTGACTTATACGGTCCGTTTTCAAAATACGGGAAATTACCCGGCAAGTTTTGTGAGGATAGTTGACACGCTCTCTGCCGATTTTGATATAAGTTCGTTTCAGGTGCTATCCCATAGCCATCCCATGATATGGTCAATTGAAGAAAGAGGGATAGTCACCTTTTTCTTTGATGAGATAAACCTGCCCGATTCAATCAGCAATGAACCCGAAAGCCACGGCTTCGTGAAATTTTCGGCAATTGCAGATTCCACTTTGGGATTAGGGGATACCATACTGAATACGGCGCATATATATTTCGACTATAATCAACCGATAACCACCAATACGACTATTTCGGAAATAAAGCCGCCAATATATACTGAAATAACTGACGTGTTTTTATGTGAAGGTGATACTCTGGACGGAATAGTTTACACTGAAAATACATTATTGGCCGATACCGTGTCTCTTCTGTTTTTCGACAGTGTATATACAACAGCGATATATATATTGCCGCCTTTTTTGTCAAATATTGAGGAGGCCGTATGCTCAAATGAATTTTATTTTTTCAATGGCCAAGAATTAAATCAACCAGGAATATATATTGATACCCTCAGCTCCTATTTTGGGTGCGACAGTATAGTCGAATTAAACCTTTTGGTAAATACTGCTGAATTAGTGCCAATGGACACTTTGGATGTGTCAATTTGCGAAGGTGACTCAGTTTTATACGGAGAAGAATATATTCTTGAGCCGGATATTTATTTTGACACCTTGTCCAATTTTTTTGGATGTGATAGTCTTTCAGCTTTGGAGCTTCATGTATGGGATACTTCTGAAGTGGTTTTGGATACGACTGTTTTGTCAGGGACTATTTTATTCGGAGAAGAAATTACCGGCGATACAAGTATTGTTTTTTATTATCAAACAGTTCAAGGTTGTGATAGCCTGGTTACTTTTAAGGTTGATGTTTTAACCCACGTTGACCATTTAGAAAAGAAAGCGAATTTCAATATTTCCCCAAATCCCACACTTAATAAATTGAAAATTCAAAACAATGGAACTGTTACCTGTTGTTACGACTTGGGGCTGGCAGATGTTTTTGGAAAAATGATAATGAAATATTCAGCCATATCTGTTGACGAATTTGAATTGGATATGTCTAATTTGTCAAGAGGGATTTATTACATCATAATCTATGGGAAGTCAGGCTTATATTTTGAAAAAATAATCAAAATATAAAATGAAATAAGGACAAGGGCCTGCTCCAAAGGTCAAGAGGGGAGGTAAAAGCAAACCCCCGTTCCGAAAAGGGCAGAAAGCAAAACAAACAAACCAATGGCAAGAACAAAATACGGCACCACCTGGTGGGGCCAACAATGGCTCAATGCCCTTTCCAATATAGACTTCAGCAACCGCTTGCCCCGTGGCCGCAGTTATGCTAACAAGGGGCTGGTGCGCTCATCCAGTGTTAATAAGAACCACATCTCGGCCAAGGTGCAGGGCACTCGACCTCGGCCTTACCGAATTGACATCACCGTGCCGCTATTTTTCAAAGAGGAGAAAATTCGGCTGGTGGATGAGGTGGCTAATAACCCTTCCCTCGTTGCCCAATTACTCAATCGGGAGTTGCCGCCCGACCTGCTCCAATTCGCTGAAAAACAAGGCATTAAAATCTTCCCAAATACGTGGCGAGACTTCGGGATGGAATGCTCCTGCCCTGACTGGGCCGTGCCCTGTAAGCACCTTGCTGCAGTTATTTACACTGTTGCGGAAGAAATCGACCGCAACCCTTTCCTCGTTTTTGAGCTTCATGGACTGGATTTGGTAAAAGAACTTGAAAACCGCAATATTCGAATCGCCGACCAGAAGGAAGAGCGGATTACGAGTGTCGAAAGTCTGCTTGTTAGTTCAGCAGAACCTGTCCCGAATTCACTTCGGGTTGGCAGTCAGCAGAAATTGGAAAAGGAGACTCTTCCAATTCACCAACAAATTGACTTTGCAACCATCCCAGCAGTGGGCGACCAGATATTGACCCTTTTCAAGCCACAGCCGCTTTTTTACGAAAAAGACTTTAAAGCTATTATTCAGAAGCTCTATAAAGGTGCTTCAAGAGCTGGCGCAAAAGTGCTGCGGGGCAATTTTGTCCCCGATAAACGCCAACTGGACTTTGTGTCACAAGACCGCCTCTACCTTGTTTTTGATGAAAACCTATTGTTGAAAAACATCACTGTGACCAGCAGAAAGAGGAAGGATAAACCACAGAAATTTGTCGGATTGCGCTTTCTACTTTCCTCCCTGATCTCTTATGACTCTCAACAATTGTTTCGTAGCCACCTATCAATTAAAGCGTTGATTGAAGTTCTTCACTTCTCTATGTTTTTGGCAAAAAACGGAGCTATTATGCCCCAACTACTGGAGTGTTCGAAAGGTGAATTTCGCATCCGTTGGTTGCCTGCGACAATTGTGGAAGAGGTGGGGGCTTTATTTGAAAAAATAGCTGACCGATTGCCGCTTGAATTATTGTCAGTAGAGAAAAAGAAAAAAACATTTGGGCAAACCAAAGAGGAAACGCTAAATACTTTGTGCTCACTTTTCATTGGCCATTGCATCAGTGAGGCGGCATGGCATGAGGAACACCCATTGCCAAAAATGTTCTTTTGGACAACCGATGGCCAACCGCTCCGTTTCGACAAACCGCAGCAAGAAGTTGAGATCACTATGAGCAAAAGCCGCTCAAGTGATCGGGGGTACAGTCGTTACGGTTGGTATCCCAAATCCCCTACCATAAAAACCAAGGTCACTGGTCACAAACTGCCGCCCGACACCCCACAACTGCTCCAACTTTGGCTCAACAATTTTTACATCACCCACAAAGACCATGTGCCTTTGATAAAAGTGGAAGATTTGGATGGTCCTTTCGGCATTGAGATAGAAGTGGAATATCGCCCAGACCTCATGCGTCCACCTGTGCCTCTGAGCCATGTTTTTACCAAAAAGAAATACGAGGGGGTGAAGTACGACGTGCTGAAAGATGTGATGCTCCTCGCGGATTTTTTCCCTCAACTCAATCAAATCATCAACTCACAAGGCAAAGAAAGATTGGTCTTCAATGAAGTAGAATTTGTAGAAGTACTCTTGAAAATGCTGCCCGCCCTGAGCCTATTTGGTATCCGCATCCTTTTGCCCAAGGGGCTGAAACACCTCGTGCGACCAAAGGCTACTTTGTTGGCCAAAAAGTCGCCCGGACAGGACGAAGGCTCTTTCTTGACATTCGACGACCTGATGGCCTTTGATTGGCAAATAGCGCTCGGCGATCAGGTGGTTTCCGTAAAAGAGTTTCAAAAATTGGTTATGAACCTCAACGGCATTGTCAAAATCCATGACCAGTACGTGCTGGTGGACGAGGATGAATTGGTAAAACTCTTCCAACAACTCGAAGACCCTCCTGTCTTGAAAGGCTTTGAGGCGCTGCAAGTCCTGCTGGCTGAAGAATACCAAGGCGCAAAAATCGGCCTAACAGATGAGGCGGCGGCCCTCATCCGAAAATTGGTCAACCCACCCGAAGTGCCATTGCCTAAAGGACTGCAAGCCACCCTCCGCCCCTACCAACTCAATGGCTATGAGTGGATGCTAAAAAATACCCGCCTCGGCTTCGGCAGCCTATTGGCCGATGACATGGGGCTGGGCAAAACGCTACAAGTGATTGCCACCTTGTTGCGGTATAAAGAAGAAGGGATGTTAAAGGAAAAAAAGGCATTGGTCATTGTTCCCACTTCGCTGTTGACCAACTGGCTCAAAGAGATCGAAAGGTTCGCTCCTGACCTGCGGGCTTCTATCTATCATGGCACAAAAAGAAAGCTCGACTTGGAAAACACCGATGTCATTCTCACCACCTATGGCATCGCCCGCAGCGAACAAGCTCTTTTGAAAAAAAGCAAATGGTACTGCACCGTCATTGATGAAGCTCAGAACATCAAAAATGCGGGTACAGCACAGACCAAGAGTGTGAAAGCCATTCCTGCCCCAGTCCGTATTGCTATGAGTGGAACGCCTGTTGAAAACCGACTCAGTGAATTTTGGAGCATCATGGACTTCACCAACAAAGGCTACCTCGGTTCGCCCAAGCAATTCATCAAAACATTTGGTAAACCCATCCAACAGGAGGGCGACCAAAAGCAAGCAGCTCTTTTCAAAAAGGTCACTGCCCCGTTCATCCTGCGCCGCTTGAAATCGGACAAGAGTATCATTGCCGACCTGCCCGATAAAATTGAAAACAACCAATTTGCCACCTTGACCAAAGAACAAGCCGCTGTTTATCAAGCAGTTGTAAAACAAAATATGAAGGGCATCTTTGAGGAAGAGGAACAGATCAAACGACAAGGCAAGGTGCTGAAAATGATCACTGCCCTCAAACAGATCTGCAACCACCCGTACCAGTTTTTGAAAAAAGGCAAAAAATCGCCCGACCTCTCCGGCAAGGCAATGCTGTTGTTCAGCCTTTTGGAAAACATCTATGACAACGGCGAAAAGACCCTCATCTTCACTCAGTACCACGAAATGGGAAAACTCCTCTCCCAACTCATCAAAGAGGCTTTTGGCAAAGAACCGCTCTTCCTCCACGGCGGCACTACCCGCAAAAAACGAGATGAAATGGTGGAGGCTTTCCAAAGCCCCAGCGAGTACCCCGGCGAAAACGACACTTTTATCCTTTCGCTAAAAGCAGGCGGCACAGGCCTCAACCTCACTGCCGCCAGCAACGTCATCCACTACGACCTCTGGTGGAACCCCGCAGTGGAGGCACAGGCCACCGACCGAGCCTACCGCATCGGCCAGCAAAAAAACGTGATGGTGTGGCGGCTCATCACCCAAAGTACTTTTGAGGAAAAAATTGATGAAATGATACGGCGAAAAAAAGACCTCGCCAACATGACCGTGGCGACGGGTGAAAGTTGGATTGGGAATATGAGCAATGCGGATTTGAAGGCGTTGGTGGCATTGGGGTGAGGTTAACCTTGCTTACTTCAACGTTCGCATAAAATTTACCAAATGCCAGATGTCCTCCTCGTCTGGTATTTTCTTTTTATAACCCGGCATGTCGTCCCGTCCTTCCACCGTTTTGTAAAACATGGCGCCGTCAGTCTGGTTATGAAAAGCAGCAAGTGTGAAATCACCACTGGGCGTATCTAATTGCGCTGCTTTGGAGCCGTCGCCAAGGCCGGTTTTACCATGACAGGAAGCACAGTGTTTTTTCCAAAGTGCCTTGCCAATTTTGATGGAAGCGTTGTCCGCTTTGATGGGATTGACCATGTTGTTGTACTTATCGGGCACGGGCCAATTGGCTACTTGGGGCTGGGTCTTGGGAGGGGCGGGCTTTGTCTCCACGGGCTCTTTGGGCTTTTCTGGTTCCTTGGGTTTTTCTGGTTCTGTGACCTCAGGTTCTGTTTTTGGTGGCTCGGTCACTTTTGGAGGTTGTACTTCCTCCTTTACAGGTTCAGGTGTAGGTTTGACTTCTTCTTTGGGAGGTTCGGTTTTTTTCGGAGGATCGGTTTTGGTGGTGGTTATGGACGGTTTCGTGGTTTCAACTTTTTTTACCGGAGTCGGGTCAGTGGATGTGGTTGCCTTTTTCGGGGAGGGGGTGGTTTTCTTTTCTTCCTTGGGCTGGGTGGTTGGTTCAGGCAGTGCAGAACTGCGTTTTTCAATAGTTGTAAGGTTCTGGTCATCAATACTTGCTGATCTGTCTTTTTCCATTTCCTCAGTTGTCACAGCAATTTGTGAGGTATCGGTAGAAGGTTCGGTGATGGCGGTTTTGGTTTCGGGAGTGCTTTGTTTCTGATCGCTGGATTTGGTACACCCAAAGGGCAAAGCAGTCAGGATAAAGGCGAACAAAGCCATCAGCAGGACTGAAAAAAGAATTCTGGTTTTCATGGTTATGGATTTTGGTAAGCGGGATATGGTCGCTCCGTTTTTTACATTCTATTTCAAGGCCAAATTTTAAGTAAATAGTGGGCGGGATGCTATGATATTTGACAGATGATTGGGTAAATTTTGTCAGGTTAATTGCTGTTGGAATGTTGGGTGTTTTTTACAAGTCCAATTGTTCGACGATGTCGCCACTTCGGACTAATATTAAAACCTTGTTTTTCTATGTTATTGTATTTGTCGATCCAGACGTAGAGTAGCTCCATCGGAGGGTGGTGTTAAGTTGGTTGAAAAGAATAATTGCGGAGTAAAGGAAAGACTTTAGGCAACTGCCAAACCTGACAACCCCCTTTTATATGGCGCATGAAATCCCAAAACAATATCAGAATTTGGAACGCCAGCATCCAATAATTTTTGGGCAATAGGGGCATCGGTCGCATCATGTTGCACCCATATTTTTCCATTTTTAATATCCAATTGAAAAACACAGTAATACACCCGGCGACGGCCTTCAAAACCCACCCGCAGTAATTGATAGTGATCCCGTTTTTCATCAAAAACCAATTGGTTTTCTACATCAGGTAGGTTGGCTGTTTTTACCAATGCATATTCCTCTAAAAGGGATTTTATGAGCTGCCTGTATTGATTTATTTTTTCCATAATTTAATAGTTTCGGTTTCTCCATCTGCCACGATTAGTTTCATAGATAAATCTTCAACAATCATTTTGGCGAATTCAATTTGAAATACTTCTTCATAAGTATCGTCTGTAATACCAACGTATAGTTACCTGTCTGGTTCTTTTTCTCTCAAAGCCCTCCGATAATCATAAAACTGGCCGACTGCCAAATGAAAGTCGTACACCTTCGACATACCTGCAAAACTTTTGATTTCAACGGCTATTTTTTCACCTTCTTTTTCCGCTGCAACTGTCTCCTCTGCCCCTAAGTCAATTTCCATTTCAAACCCTCCTACTCTTATGGGAAATGGATCATGGGTGATTTTCCATCCGTCTTTTATAAGAGCTCTTTTAACAAGATCGTGAATTAGGTCTTTGGCCTTTTTATTAGGTTTTTCGCAAGCATGTTTAATAATATCCCAAAGATAATCCAGATCGAGCAAATTGCCAACCCTGCCATCCCGTCAGCCATTTTCCAACAATTTGTGTCAAAAAGTCAGGCAAAGAAAGGTTCCTTCCGTCATTTTTTCTTAATATATTGCATGGCACGTCCCTTGAACGAGATTGACCGTTAACCATTTCGTAGTTGGGGGATTCATCTCCCATACTTGAATGAATCGCGGGAGATAAATCTCCCGACTACAATCATAAAGCAATGAACCTTAACAACCTAACAATAAAATCGCAAGAAGCCATCCAGCGGGCACAGCAGCTCGCTATGGAGCACGGCAACCAGCAAGTCGAACCAGGCCATCTGCTTAAGGGCATCATGGAGGTGGACGACAACGTGACCCCATTTGTGATAAAAAAGCTGGGTGTCAATTATGATATGCTCAGGAATGCTACTGACAGCATCGTAAAAAACTATCCGAAGGTCAGTGGAGGAGGGAGTAGTGGCCAGTACATTTCAAGAGAATCTAATGCCGTCATTCAAAAGGCCAACACCTTTTTGAAATCGTTTGGTGATGAGTTTGTTTCATTGGAACATCTGCTCCTCGGGCTGCTCCTTGAAGGAGGGCAGGTGGGTCAAATGATGAAGGATAGCGGCATCACGAAAAAAGGATTGGTCAATGCCATCAATGATCTTCGCAAGGGAAGTACAGTAAAAACAGCGAGTGCTGAGGACAGCTACAATGCATTGAACAAATACGCGGTCAACCTGAACGAACGAGCCCGAAATGGAAAGCTCGACCCTGTGATTGGAAGGGATGAAGAAATACGCCGCCTGCTGCACATCCTCGCCCGTCGGACCAAGAACAATCCTATTTTGATCGGCGAACCGGGTGTTGGAAAAACAGCCATCGCGGAAGGCTTGGCACACCGCATCGTCAATGGCGATGTGCCGGAAGATCTGTGTGACAAAGACATTTATGCACTTGATATGGGTGCATTGATCGCTGGTGCAAAATACCAAGGTGAATTCGAAGAACGACTGAAATCAGTCGTAAAAGAAGTGGTAGCAGCTGAGGGACAAATTTTCCTTTTCATTGATGAAATCCATACTCTTGTCGGCGCAGGTAAAACGCAAGGGGCCATGGACGCTGCCAACATCCTAAAACCTGCCCTTGCTCGCGGCGACCTCCGTGCCATTGGTGCAACAACTTTGAACGAATACCAAAAATATTTTGAAAGTGATAAAGCCCTCGAACGCCGTTTCCAAACTGTATTGGTGGATGAGCCAAACGAGGAGGATGCCATCAGCATTTTGCGGGGCTTGAAAGAACGTTATGAAACGCACCACCGCATCAACATCAAGGACGAGGCAATCATCTCTGCCGTGCAGCTTTCTACCCGTTATATCACCGACCGCCATTTGCCAGACAAGGCCATCGACCTGATTGATGAGGCAGCAGCCCGGCTGCGTTTAGAAATGAACTCCATGCCCGAAGAATTGGATGAAGTAGAGCGCAAGGTCCGCCAATTGGAGATCGAACGTGAAGCCATGAAGCGGGAAAAGGACGAGGCCAAAATTTCCAAAATAAATGAAGAACTGGCCAATCTCGAAGATCGCCGCAATGCCCTCAAAGCAAAATGGGAAAGTGAGCGGGAGGTCGTCAATGGCATCCAACAAGCAAAAGAGGATATTGAGCAAATGAAACACGAAGCCAGCAAGTTGGAGCGGGAGGGCAAGTTCAGCGAGGTTGCTGAAATCCGCTATGGCCGCATTCCAGAAATGGAAAAACAATTGGCAGGTTTCAACGAAAAATTGAAGGAAATGCAAGAGGGCGGCAAGCTCCTCGTGAAAGAAGAAGTGGACTCGGAAGACATTGCCGAAATCGTTGCACGTTGGACAGGCATCCCCGTCACCCGTATGTTGCAGAGTGAGCGGGAGAAATTGTTGTTATTGGAAGAAGAACTTCACAAACGAGTCGTCGGGCAAGATGAAGCAGTGGAAGCTGTCTCCGATGCTATTCGCCGCAGCCGTACAGGTCTGGGGAGCGATAAAAGACCCATCGGTTCATTCCTCTTCCTCGGCACAACAGGCGTGGGTAAAACCGAACTGGCCAAAGCTCTCGCCGAATACCTGTTCGACGATGAAAACCTGATGACCCGCATCGATATGAGCGAGTACCAAGAGCGTCATGCGGTGAGTAGATTGGTTGGTGCGCCTCCGGGCTATGTGGGCTATGATGAAGGTGGCCAATTGACAGAGGCCGTTCGCCGCAAGCCATATTCGGTAGTACTCTTGGATGAGATTGAAAAAGCACACCCCGACGTGTTCAACATCCTCCTGCAAGTACTGGAAGATGGCCGACTGACGGACAACAAGGGCAGGGTGGCAAATTTCAAAAACACCCTTGTCATCATGACTTCGAATATCGGCAGTCATTTGATTCGTGAAAACTTTGAGCGAATTGATGCAGGTAATCGAGAAGAAGTGATTGAAAATACAAAAACGCAGGTTTTTGATGTTTTGAAAAAATCGGTGCGCCCTGAATTCCTCAACCGCATTGATGAAGTAATCATGTTCCAGCCACTGTCTGCCAAGGACATCCGTGCCATCGTTGACCTGCAATTGAATCAGGTCATGGAAGTAGTGAAAGCACAGGACATTACGCTGACCGCCACTCCGCAATTTGCCGAGTATATTACCGATGAAGGTTTCAACCCTGAATTTGGTGCGAGGCCTGTCAAGCGGGTGATCCAGAAAAAGGTGCTGAACGAATTGTCGAAGCAGATGCTATTAAACAAGGTAGTCGCTGGCGGCAGCTATTTGTTGGATGTGTTTGATGGGAAGGTGGTTTTTAGAGTGCCTCGATCTGAAGAAAAACCCCTTATCGAAAATCAACCGAGTGTTTGATAGGAAGTGCCTGTCCCGAATTCACTTCGGGATGGTGTTCCGGGCACCGAGGAAGGAGGAAGAGGCGGCGGTTCAAGAATAAGCTTTTCTCATAAATATTTTTTCGGCTGGGTAGCGTGACTTCGCAGCCGTTTTTTTTACGAATCATCATTCCTTCATAAGGTTTTTGAACATCTCAATTAATTCCTCGATATTATTTGATGGAGGTGATTCCAATCCAGTTTTTTTACTCTTTAATATATATGTTGGTTTGTACTTGTAAAACGTCTTCATACTAAAAGTATGATGTGGATTTTGAAGTAAAATAATATCAGGATTTCTATTTATTTTTTCAAATTTTTGATAATTCTTTATATCAAGTAAAATATTATTAAATCGATCATTTGGCAACCCGTAATTTTCTAATACTTGTTTTGCAAAAATGCTAATTTGTTCTTCTGTTGCTATTTTTAAAAATGTTTTCATATCCATGCTTTGAAAATGCTGTAAAGAATCCAAACTTTTCTCTATTATTGATTCATATTTCCTAAACCCCATCTCCTTTTCAATACCTCTGGCAATAACTTCTAATTCTTCAGATGAAGAGCCTTCCAGTATTAAATCGTAAAGCATTTGAAATAATTTTCTCAAGTCCAGAATATGATGCAATGAGAGGTATCCTTCATAATGTCCTCTTCCCCTAAGCCGCAACCGCTGAAAAGTAGAGATTCTGATTTGCTTTTTCAAAATCATCGGGAGTAGAATATCCGATGGAACTGTGTGGCCTGAGTGAATTATATTCAAGCCACCATTTCTGTAACTGCTCATTGAGTTTGGGGATGCTGACAAACCATTCCAAGTTGAGGCACTCTTTTCTCAACGTCCCGTTCAACCGTTCGATCAGGCCATTTTGACTTGGTTTTCCCGGTTGGATGAACTTAAGTTCAACGTTGTTTCTACCAGCCCATTCTTCCAGTTTTCCAGATATAAACTCCGGGCCGTTGTCACAGCGGATGTATGATGGGCAACCCCGCCATCCTACGGCCTGGTCCAATACTTCGGTCAGGGTTTTGGCCGAAATACTGGGGTAGGCTTCTGTCCATAGGGCTTTGCGGGAACACTCATCCATGATGTTAATGATCCGGACCTTTTCCTGGCCCGGCCCCACAACCCAATCGCTTACAAAATCCATCGCCCAGCCTTCATTGACTTTATCCGGTGCCAGTAAACCCAGGTATTCCCGGCGGATTTTCTGTCGTTTTGGGGGCAACCTCAAATGAAGTTCCTCTTGTCGCCATATCCGATATATCCGCTTGTGGTTCCAGGAATGGCCCTGGCGACGTAAAAAATGAAAAACGCATCCAGAACCCCCAGGCAACAAAACGTTTGGTGACCTGGTGCAATAATCCCGCAATCAGGGCATCCATCTCTTCTGGCCGGTGACCCTTTTTGCGCAGGTAATAAGATTGGCGCCTAAAGCCCAGAACGGAACGGGTCAGCCTGACACTTATCTGTCTATGCTCTTTGAAATGATCTATCATTTCTTCTTTTCGTCCTGGGCCTGCCACTTTTTTAGCATCTCATAACCTTCAGAGAGGATCTCATGGTTCAGGCTCAGTTCGGCATACATTTTCTTGAGACGGGCGTTCTCCGCCTCCAGTTCCTTTAGACGGCGCTTGTCCCCGTCCTGTTGGATAGCCAGGCCTTTTTTCCATTTGTGAAAAGTGGCCGGGCTGATCTGGTGTTTCCGGCAAATTTCTTCGACAGTTTGCCCGGCATCTTGTTCTGCCACGATCGCCAGGCGTTGAGGTTCGGTAAAACTACTTTTGCGCATCACTAAAATTTTTAGAAAGTTAGAAAATATTCAGCTAACTCTCTGATTTTCCGTGGTTGCGCTTATTGGGAAGAGGACAGCCTAATCTTGATGTTTTGAATTTTAATGACACATATTTGTCGCCAGATTCATTAATGACTTTAACACTTTCTGTACTTTTAATCTGAATGGCGAATTGTTTACCTGATACTCCTTCAGTTTCATTCTTTAGCTCAACATCTAAATCTACACCATAGTCTGGATGTTCTTCTCGACACAAGAAACCAGTTTTTAAATTCATTAATTGTTTGACAAAAAGAACAGATTCCTCGCTTCTTTCTGCATTTTTATCTATTTTAGGGTCATCAGTAAATGCCATAATCTATGATAAAAAATAGGTTCAATAATATTTATATTCAATTTACACTCACACCCACCCTTTCACCAAATACCCCGTCCTCACCTGCCTTTCCACCCCACCATAAATCAACGTCTTACTTTTCACTTTCCCTTTGGCGATATTTTCAAAATAATCCAATTGCTTAAAATAGCGTGGCAGAATGGTCATGGTAGATTTAATTTCAAAAATATCAAAGCCGCCTGCCCTTTTCGTAAGCAGGTCAATTTCGTGCGCATTGGAGTCTTTCCAAAACCAATATTCATTTAATAAATATTGGTGGTGGTTTTTTTTCAATATTTCTGCAATGGCCAAATTTTCAAAAAGGCTACCTATTAAATTATTGTCATTTAATTCATCTGCTTCCCGTAAGCCCAATAAAAAAGAAACAAGCCCTGTATCATAAAAATATAATTTAGGGGATTTTACGATCCGCTTATTAAAATTCTCATAATAGGGCGGAAGCAGAAAAATAATATAACTGCTTTCCAAAATGGATAGCCAGGATTTGGCGGTAGGCTGTGAAACTCCTGCCTCGTTGGCGAGGTTGCTTATATTCAATAATTGACCAGCCCGTCCGGCACATAGGCCGATAAAGTTTCTAAACAAGCGCAGGTTGTGGATATTGGCCAAATTAGTTACATCGCGGTCAATATATGTTTGTAAGTAGTTTGAATAGAAAACAGATGAGTCAAGACCACGATCATATATGGCTGGGTAAAATCCTTTAATAATTGCGGATTTCCAGTCTGGGGGTAATACATTAGCATTCTTTAATTCTTCTGAGTCAAATGGCAATAATTTGAAAATGGACACCCTGCCAGCCAAGCTTTGAGTTATACGTTCCAGCAACTGAAAATTTTGGGAACCTGATAGAATGAACTGCCCCATTTTACCACTTTCGTCAACTATGGTTTGCAAGTAGGAAAATAATTCAGGAGTTTGTTGTACTTCGTCGAAAATGACCTTTGTGTCGTACTTTTTCAAGAAACCAGTTGGGTCTTCAGAAGCAAAACTCCGGTTATCAGTATCTTCTAAGGAAACATACCGATAGTCAGGGAAAAGGTTTTTGAGCAAAGTGGTTTTACCTGATTGCCGTGGTCCGGTCAATGCAATGATTGGATACTTCGTGAGCAGCGATTTAATTGGTTTTTCTATTTGTCTTTGAACTATTGACATATTGACTTTTTATGTAAAAATAAGCTAAATTTTGAATTTGCATAGAAAATATCTTTAATTTGCATAAAATAAATTTTGAATTTGCATAGAAAAAAATTTAAATCTGCATGAAATTATGAGCGACAAATAACACGCAACTTTTTACACGTTTGCAGGTTCATAAATAGAATAGTTTAACCAATAAATCTAATCGCACAACCATGTTGGATTTTCAAAAACAAGTCATAGAAAAAAGCCATGAAAAACCTGTACTTGTTGACTTCTGGGCATCTTGGTGCGGTCCCTGTCGGGTACTCGGCCCAGTATTGGAACAAGTTGCACAAGAGCAAAGCGACCGCTGGGAACTGGTAAAAGTCAATACGGAAGAAGAGCAGGAACTGGCTCAACAATATGGCATCCGCAGCATCCCCAACGTGAAGCTGTTCCATAAAGGGGAAGTGATCAATGAATTTGCTGGAGCTATGCCAAAATATCAATTGGAGCAGTGGCTGGCAGCCAACCTCCCCGACCCTTCCGCAACAGAACTACAGGCTATTTTGGGGGATGAAAAGGACAGTTCTAAAGAAGAGCAACTCCGTAACTTCCTCGCTGCCCACCCAGACAAGCAGGAGGCAAAATTGGCCCTGGCCAAGCATATTGTTTTTGGCTACCCACAGGAAGCAGTTGAACTATTAGAAAATGTCCAATTGGGTGATCCATTATTCGACGATGCGGAAGATGTACGGACCTTGAGCGAACTGATGCTGTTTGATTCTTCAAATGGGTTTGCGACAGCCAGCCATCTAATCGCTGCCCGAGAGGCACTGAAATCCAGTGACTTTGAAACTGCCATCCAGAAAATCATTGCGGCAACGATGGTGGATAAAAATTTCCAAAACGACCTGCCACGGCGTTCGGCCATAGCACTGTTCCACATTTGGGGTCGGGATCATGAATTGACAAAGGAGTATCGGCGGCAGTTTGATATGGCGTTGTATTAAAAAAGGAATTGGCATTATTGGTTATAATACGACCCACCTAAAACCAATTTCGTCTCCCAATAGGGCTTCTTGCATTCCAAGTGCTGGAGGTACTTTCCCAGTTTTACCCAACCATGGTGGATTCCTTCCCTGTCTATCCAGGTAATGTTAGCAAAATTCAAATGGCGCTATCCTAGGACATTTAGCCAATTTGCCAACAGTATTTAAAAATTGTTTTTTCCAAAAATTTAAAAAATATGAAAACTTCACCATTATTATTTTTAGCAGCTGCTCTTATAGCAACATTTGCTTTTTCGGGCTGCCTCAAGGACAAATGCTCCCGTACCGTTACTTATATCCGTGTCGAACCCGTTTACAAAACGTTGGAAGAAATTCACGACGGAACGGCCGTCAAAGAAGCGCCCCGTGAGTTGAAAAACCCCGGCCAGCTCTATTATTACAACAACACCATATTTGTGGTGGAAAAGAGAGAAGGAATCCACGTCATTGATAATTCCAACCCTTCCAACCCGGTGAACAAAGCCTTCATAAAAATTGATGGCAATGAAGACCTGAGCATCAAAGACGGCCTACTTTACGCCAACACCTACATTGACCTTTTAGTGATTGACCTCCAAAACTATCAGGTCGTTGGCAGGGCGGAAAGTGCTTTTGACCCTTGGCATTATGGCGTTTACGGTGATAACATCGTAATTGAATATAAGGAGACTGAAGTCACTGAAGTCTTGGACTGTGATGAGCAGGACGCTCTAGTATATCGAAACGGAATCCCCTTTGGAGGGCCTTTTATGGCCAACATCGATGTGGCAGTGGATTTTAATGAATCGTCTTTTGGCGGTGATAAAGGTGGAACGGGCATAGCAGGTTCATTGGCTCATTTCTCCATTATCGGTGATTACCTCTATACGATTAAACACGATGGTTATAATCTGGATATTTTTGATCTGACTTCACCAACCGCTCCTGAAAAGGCAAATACCGTCAATGTGGGCGTACATTTGGAAACGCTATTCCCCTATGGCGACAAATTATTCATCGGCTCAAACGTGGGTATGTACATCTATGACAATTCCGATCCCCTCAATCCCACCCAACTCAGTGTATTCGAACATGCCCGTGCCTGTGACCCTGTTTTCGTTTCAGGAAATTATGCTTACGTGACACTATGGAATGGCAGCGAGTGCGGTGCTGGCCCCAATCAATTGGACGTGATTGACGTTTCCGACTTGACCAATCCTATACTGAAAGCATCCTTTGCTATGGAAAATCCACACGGCTTATCCGTTAAAGAAAATACACTATTGCTTTGTGAAGGCGATTATGGATTTAAATCATTTGATACTACTAATCCGGTCACTGTTGGAGATAACTTACTCGATCATGTGAAAAATATGAAAGCCACTGATGTTATTTCCTTGCCTGGATATAAAAATGTAGCTATGGTGATTGGGGAAGGCGGTTTTTACCAGTATGATTTTGACGATCCTAATAATTTGGAATTGTTGAGCGTAATAAAGGTAAAACGATAGGAGTATAACGGGAAATTAATAAATGAAAAACCCAAACACGGGAGTAACCATGTTTGGGTTTTCTTTTTTTGTAAAACGATTTGCTCAACTCCTGCTCGGCAACCACCAACCCAGCCACAGACCGACCAGCCCCCAGCCTACCACAGTATCTATCAGGTCGGGGATACTGGGAGCGCCATACCAGACCGAATTCAAGTAAGGGTTCATCACATACCCAATCAAGCCGACAACCAAGCTAACAATCAAACATGTCGTCATATTCAGGTCAGTCATTTTGCCAAATAACCAACACAGTAAGAATACAGCCACGAGGTCAATGATGAATGTCCGGAGCAGCATCATGCCAAAATTATCTTCCAATGCACTGTGGTAATTGACGATTGCCCAAGGTTTGCCAATTTGCTCTTGCATAAAGGCTTGATTCTCCGCACTTGTAGCACCCCGCGGTATAAAATACTGCCCATCTTCCAAATTGGCGCTCAACACTTCGATAATGGCATCTTGGTTAGGGGTGTAAAGATTTTGTGAGCCATGAACATTCAATGGGCCGTTAGATAGGAATTGCCAGATGAATAGTAGCAGGCCACCGACAATAGTAGCGATCAGTTGATTTTTCATATTAGATTGTTTTGATTGTGAAAAGATGGTTGAAGGTAATAGAAAATAGTGAGATAATATGAATTAATAAATTAGAGTTTTTAAAATGCTGATAAATTAATTAACCGAGAAAGAACACCCATTTTATTGACTCGCTTTTTTTAATAGTATTAACGGCCTAAAATCTTTCCCTTATTTTCACATTACTTTTTTTCGAAAATACCTACCTTCCCATTTCTGATTAATTTCAGCATTTTTTAATTGGGCCTCTAAATATTTATAAATGTCTAAAATCCGCATCCTCGGTGTAGAAGACCAACCGCTACACCAGCAAAATATGTTTATTTCCATTGAGCAAATGGGGTATGAATTGATAGGCATTGCGCCCAATAAAAAAGAGGCAATGGAGCTGTTTTTTTCCACCGGCCCCGATATTGTGCTAATGGATATTGCGTTGGAAGGAGAAAGGGACGGCATCGAACTGGCCGTGAAAATGAATAAAGTCAGACCGACTCCTATTATTTTCACTACTTCATTTAAAGACAACAAAACTGTCACCGAAGCAGGTGCGACCCAACCTTACGCCTATCTCGTCAAGCCCATTGAAATCAACAATTTACAAGCGGCTATAGAGCTTGCTGTTATTCGCTTCGCCAAGGATCAAGAGAAGTTAGCCATGGCCGATGGCTGGATAGATAATTGGAATCAAGACGTTTTAATTCGGGACAGTTTTTTTACCAAACAGGCAGGGCGTCTCGTAAAAGTAAAATTTGACGAATTGCTTTGGATAGAAGTATTAAAAGATAAATATTTAAAAATAGTTACCGCATCGGATGAATTAATTACCCGCTCCACGTTAAAAGAAATTACTGCTAAATTACCGCCCAATCGTTTTATTCGGGTACACCGCTCTTATATTGTCCAAGCTCCATATATTGAAAGTATAGACGATGCGGATTGGTTGATTTATATTGGTGGGAAATCAGTGCCAATTGGCCGGACTTACAGAGAGGGGATTTTGAAAAGATTAAATATGATCTAAATTCAATTTTAAGTTTTAATAAGTAAATTGAATTAAATAATTTAATCGCAATAAACCCATACTGTAATTCCCGATTATACCTACTATTTTTCTCCATTGCCATACCTTATTTTTTAATTTAAAATAAAGATCAAATGAAACGGACATTCCAATTTGTTCTATTTTTCCTTCCATTTTTCTGTTGGCAAAGCACCGTCATTTCACAGCCGCAAATTATTTTAGATAGTTTAAAACAAGAACTCGCCAGTGCTAGCGATGATTCAATCAGAGCCTTTTTGCTCCGCGACTTAGCCCGCGCATCATTTGGGGTAAATACGAACGGCCTGCGTTACGCTAAACAGTCACTGAAGTTGTTTCAAAAAATGGATAACAAAGAAATGATTGCCGAGCTGTACAGCAATGTTGGATCACATTTTAATGATCCGGATTCAGCTATTTATTATATTAATAAGAGCATGGAAAAACATGAAGAATATGGTTTGCCAAAAGTTAAGCGATATGGGGCCAATCTTTACAATTTGGGACTGATACATCAAGAAAAAGGCGACCACGATACTGCTTATGAATATTATCAAAAATCATTGGTCATCAGAGAGGCTGAAAAAGATACTGCTAAAATTGGTAAAACTTACCAGACGATCGGAACCCTTTATTTACGAAAGGGAGAATTGGATTTAGCAACCGAGTATTTTTTAAAAAGCATTCCTTTATTGGAGCAAGTGAAAAATAAAAGAGTATTGGGTGGTGTCAATTACAACATGAGTATCTGTAAAAGATTGCAGCGAAAGTTCGAGGAAGCGAAACCCTATCTTGAAAAAGCAAGGGATCTGGCAGAGGAGACAGGTGCTTTTAGCATGATGGTTAGGGTTTCTCATGAACTAGCTGAACTGGAAGATGATCCTGAAAAAAAGATTGAAATTGAATCGAAGGCATTGGATATTGCTAGAACCATCGGGGACAAGTCAGGAGAAGCGATGGCTCTGACTAACCTCGGTCGATTTTATTATGGAATAGGCGAAAAACAAAAGGCGGTGGACTATTTCTCCAAGGGAATCAAGTTGACGGAGGAATTTGGGTTTTCATTTGAAATGGGGCAACAATATACTGTCTATGCTGAGATGCTGAATGATTTAAAAAAGCCCCGAGAAGCTATCATTTATGCCAACAAAGCGATTCAGGTAATAGACAAATCAGAGAGTAAAAGCATACTATCCGATGCTTATCATGAACTGGCTTCTGCATACCTTCAAATGGGTGATTTTAAAAAAGCCTATGAGTTAAAGGTTATACAGCATGAGATACAAGATTCTGTTCTCAATGAAAAAACCACGCTCCAAATTGCCGATATGGAAACCAAATACGAGACAGAGCAAAAGGAAAAAGAAATTGCCATTCTTGAAAAAGACAAGGCAGTCCAGACCGCTGAAATTGAACGCCGCAAAACACAAACCCTTTATGCCGTTGGTGGCGTTTTACTATTATTGGCTATTGCCGGATTGCTCTATTATCGTTTTCGTTACGTTGATCGGCTACAAAAGCAATTGGCCAAATTGAATGCTGCCAAAGACCGCCTGTTCTCCATCATCTCCCATGACCTTCGGGATTCTGTCAGCAGCTTTCAGAACGTCGGCCAGATCATCAGTTATTATATTGAAAAGGGGCATTACGACCGCCTTCAAACGGTCGGCCAACAGGTGGGCAAATCTGCGAACAACCTGAACAATCTTCTGGACAACCTACTGCAATGGTCGGTCAGTCAAATGGAAGGGGTGAAAATTGACCCTGGTAAGGTCTCCGTTGAAAAGGCGGTTGATGAGATCGTGGAATTGTTTAAAGAAAATGCCTCGGTCAAAGGCATTCAACTAAGTGCTGGCATAGAACCAGGATTAACCACCTATGCAGATATCAACAGCTTAAAACTCGTGTTGCGAAACTTGGTCAGCAATGCCCTGAAGTTTTCAGAAGAAGGCGACGCCGTTACCATTGCTGGAAAATCAAATAAGCAATTTGTCCATATAGAGGTAAAAGATACGGGCCAAGGCATCCCACCTGAAAAGATGGAAAACATCTTCCATATTGATCGCAAGTCCAGTTCTAAAGGTACGGCGGGGGAGCAAGGTGTCGGTTTGGGGCTGGCCTTGTGCAAAGAATTTGTGGAACGGAACGGCGGGCAGATTCAGTTGAAAAGTGAGGTTGGGAAGGGAACGGTTTGTGAGTTTCGATTGCCGAAGGCGGCTTAGCGCATTTATCTTTCAACATGAATATAGCCTCCTGTAAATAATTAGGAACATCCCAAGAGCGGTGGGGTTATTATACCCCACACATTATTCCAACAAAGTTAAATAGTGCTGGAAATGTGGGGTATAATAACCCCACCGCTCTTCGCAATTGCCTAAAATTCATATTTAAGAATCTTTTCCAAACCCAAGTACTCAATAAAAAATAAACAGAATTGACAATCATGTTTAATTAACTTGTTATAAGACCCCGAATCATTATTATTTTCCTCCTAAAATCAAACACCGCCAAAATCCCACCAAACACCTCCCAAATCCATCCATTCACCGACACCTCCTGTCGAACCCATTATTCCCACTCCTACATTTGTATCATCAATTCAAACGAAGAAAAAAGGCTCAGTAATAAAAACCAAATCGAAAACTATGCTGCCAACCTTTTTTCAAAACTTGAAAACCCGGATGTTAGGCTAACCGATCCCGAAATTTTTTTGAGACAGGTCGCTTAACAGTCCACTCGCAAGCATGGACTGCTTGTAAAACCAATCAAAACAAGGCTGTGAATACAGCAACTGCTGACCAGTAATGGCACTGGTCGGACGGGGAGAGCCATGCCCCGACCCAGCCTTAACGGGCCGACTTAAAACTTCATTTCATCACAAATTCCCAGTGGGGAAATCACATGGTAAAACCATGCTTCGCCGGGAATTAAAAACCATTTGAGCAATGAAACAATCAATTTTGTTCCTGTCCTTCCTATTTTCTTTTTTCATGGGTTTTACCAACCCCCAACCTGCAGACTGGACTACTTGCCCTGAACCGGAAAATGTCCATAAAACTGCTCAGACTTACAGTACGGTTTCTTTCGACTGGGACGACTGTGAGTGTATCCCCACTGAATATCGGGTGTTCTATGTAGTAAACGGAAATGCCAGTCAGGAATTTGCGACCACCAGTTCGGATTTTAATTTTACCGGATTATCGGCGGGTACTTATGATTTTTACTTTTATGCTGTTTGTGGTACGCAGCAGAGTGCGTCGATTATAATTGAGGATGTTGTTTGTCAATAACATTAACGAGGGGCGTCTTGTTACGCCCCTCTCACTTGATTTTATCTAATTTTTGCAATAACCAAAGCTTGCCTGCAACGTTATCAATCGCTTCAATTTTTGTTTTTAATTTTTTAATTTTTTTTATCTCTTTATCTTGAATTAAGATAACCAGTTGCTTTATACACCAATTAAAGTTAAGTAAATTTTCTTTCCAAGTTTTTGATATAGATTTGTTCCTATTGATTGATTTTTCAAAAGATTTAGCATGGTACACAACTATTTCAAAATAACTATTATTTTTTAAAAATTCTTCAAAATACGCTCGCAATAATAAAACCCTTGCCTGAACTTGGTAATAAATATTGTTAAACTCAACCCTATTTATCAATTTAATTGTTTCTTGCGATTTTTTTTGGTTAAACAACCAAAGCCCTTGTCCCAAAGACTTTGCATCTTTACTTACCTGACTTGCTAAATATGTTTCATATTTATTTAAAAAATTGAAACACCAATCAATGTCATTGTTTTTTAGGGCAACAATTGTTATAGATATATATCTAAGGTCATTTAATATTCCATTGATAAAAAACAATTCATGTTCAAGGCCTAATTTATATAATTCTAAATTTTCAGCCAAAAACATATTATCACCCTTATTCCCTTTTTGAATAGAAAAATTAATAAGCGACTGTAAAATATTCTGTTGGTGTATTTTATCAAAATATTCCAAATTCTGAATAAATATTTTCTTTAAATCAAAATAAGTTTTTTCTTCTCCCTGTTCCAATAAATTTAACATGGCCAAATAAGTCTCTGCAATGGAGTCCTCATTTATTAATTCAGTTATATTATTTTTTATTTCTTTTAATAACCATATATCGTGTTTTTCAGAAAGTGGTTTTTCTCTTGCTTTTAATTCACAGCTCATCAGTAATTTTTCTAAAATATACCACTGGTCGAGGTGCTGCATGGCAGTGTCATATTGTTCGCCTTTTAATTTAAATTTATCAGTGTCGGCATGATTGAAATATAATTGTTCTAGCTTGAACTTTTCGTGATAATAAGCGGCATTGCGGTGGGGTAGGCCATCCAGATATTGATGCATGTTTTTTACCTGCTTTACAAAATCGCTGTAGAGGTTTGGCTTTTCCGAGTAGGCAGAAAGCAGCATCTTCTTTTGTGCCATTTCTTCCTTTTCTATTTGCAGGGTTATGAAGTATCTGTTGGTCAAGCGGATCATGTCAGAAACGAGATTGCCCAGCAGGTGATAGTTGAACGGCTTGCCCGGGTAAAGTCGTTGGAAAACCTTTTCCTTTTTAAGATTGGGTTGGTCGAAGGTCGGGTAGGCCTTTTTCAGCAATTTGTAGAATTTGACCTGGGTCGGGTTGGTGTTGTAAAATGGCGAGGCCACAAATTTCGAAAAGCGGGAAAATTCATCGGGTGTCAGGCCGGACAACAGGCGGAAGAGTTTGCTTTTGTGCATAATTTGCTAAGGCGGGGGAAATGTTCATGTTAAAAATAATGGCCTAAATATACGCATTAAGGTGCTGAAATTTAATAAATTATATGAAAAATAAATTTTTATGTGACTGTATTTTCAGGTTAAAACCTTAAAAATTTGTCCAAAAATGATACTCGACCCTGACCTATCTTGCACCCATAGTTATTTTGAAGCTCACAAAATCCCATGTAAACCCATTTCAAATCTTATTTTATAACACAAAAAATTTTTACAAATGAAAAACTTAAAAATTTTCTGTTCGATCATGCTGGTACTTTTCGTCATGAGCTGCGAAAAGGACAATTCCATCGCTGACACTGAGATTGTTATAGACAATACAGAACGGCAAATACTCCCCGATTCCCATATTGGGGATAGGGGAAGCAACAAAGTGGACGTCTGCCATTATTCAGCGGAGGATGATAGCTGGTACGTGATCAACATCAGCGAAAATGCCGTGCCTGCACACCAAGGGCATGGTGATGCCGTGGATATGGATGGCGATGGTTATTTTGACTTGGCCAACGAATGTACTGAGGGTGTCGATTGTGACGATACCGATGCGGCAGTTAATCCCGGCGCTACGGAGATCTGCAACAATGGCATCGATGACGATTGTGACCCTAGCACGCCTGATGTCTGTTGTGACATGACGAATGTGCCTAGTATCTTAGTCAATGGAACAACGCTCTACGTACATCCTACCGATAACGGTCAGGCCGGTTGGGGTGGTTATGGAATTTGGACATTAGCAAATGATCAAGCCGATGGGGCGAAAAATACCGACGAAATAGTTGCTTCTCTGACTGGGGGGCTGGGGTATGACAACTATGCTGCCAAGACATGTTATGACCTTGTCGCTTTTGGATGCGATGATTGGCATCTTCCGAGTATACAAGAGCTCAATGCCATGTATGACAATAGGAATACCCTTGGGCCTTTTTCTGGTCGTTATTGGAGCTCTACCGAACATAATTTTGTACTTGCCAAGGCGCGGAATATGGTCTCTGGAAACTCATTTAACCGAAACAAGGCTGATACCACTATGAATTGTCGCTGTGTCAGGAAGGACGATTAGGTAATGAACTTGGTAAAAAAGACCCTATCCATTATTAATGACTGGACCTATGGAGCGTTTTTTAGGATGATTCCATTTTGGAGCACCTAATAAACGCTCCTTGTCCACTTTCCTTTAGGGTTTTACACGAATTAAAAATACTGGAAGTACTTCAAATACTCAATGTGGCTGCACCTTTTGAGGGGTGGCATTCTATGTCTTTTTCCCAAAGCAGAGCAACCTAAAAAGAACCAAACCATTTGTAATCCTTCATTTAAACTTTCAATCCATTCAATCATGAAAATGCAATTTAATGAATCAACTTTTTTCTCATTTCTATTCACTTTAGTGATCGGCTTTCTGCTCACTGTTACCACTTGCCTGAAAACCCAAGCCCAATGCAGTCATCCCGACTTTGATGCCCTAATGGCTTTGTACAACAGCACCGACGGCTCCAACTGGACGGACAACAGCGGCTGGGTGGATGGTGCGGCTGGTACCAATTGTGACCCCTGCAACGGATGGGAGGGGGTGACCTGTGCAAGTGGCAGAGTAAAAAAAGTTGAACTTGGTAACAACAACCTCACAGGGATTCTACCTTCGGAAATAGTTAACCTAACATTGACGGAAGTAATATTTTTAAATAACAACAGTCTCAACGGAGAAATCCCCGACCTACCGAGCAACCTGAAAGTCCTCCGACTACTTGCCAACGACCTCAGTGGTGAAATCCCTGACCTGCCAGGCAGCCTGACTTTCCTTGAATTAGGTGGCAACGACCTCAGCGGTGAAATTCCCGACCTGCCGATCGGTTTGCTTCAAATGAACCTGGCAAACAACAACCTTAGCGGTGAAATCCCTGATCTACCAAATGGCTTGCTTAACCTACAGATGAGTAACAATGGCCTCAGTGGTGAAATACCCACCCTGCCAAGCAGCTTGAATGTATTGCATATAGGTAATAACAATCTTAGTGGTTGTTTTCCAGCCAGCCTATCCGCCCTATGCAATGGCACGAATATAAATTTGTCCAACAGCGGCCTGCCGGGTGGCGGTAGCCCTGCCGCAGTGGAGGATTTTTGTGCCTCAGGCGGAACCAATGGCGGCGACGGTGACAACGACGGTTATTGTGGCGGCAGCAACGGCAGCGATTGCGATGATACGGATGACAATATCCATCCCGGGCTATTGAAATCACTTGCAACGGCATCGACGAGGATTGCGACGGTGAGGTGGACGAAGACAAACATCCCGATTTTGATGCCCTCATGGCCTTGTACAACAGCACCGACGGCACCAACTGGACGGACAACAGCGGCTGGGCCGATGGTGCAGCCGGTACCAATTGTGACCCATGTAGTGGTTGGAAAGGTATTGCTTGCGGAAGCAATAGGGTAACAACAATTGGGTTGCAAAACAACCAGCTGAGCGGTACAATCCCTGTTGAACTGGGCGATCTGTCGAATTTGGAATTCATGAGTTTGCAGAGCAACCAGTTGAGCGGTATGATCCCTGCGGAACTGGGCGGTCTATCTAATTTGGAAATATTGACCTTAGGCGGCAATCAGCTGAGCGGTACGATCCCTGTTGAACTGGGCGACCTGTCCAATTTGAAAGAACTGAGGTTAGCCGGCAATCAGTTGAGCGGTACAATCCCAGTAGTACTGGGCGACCTGTCCAATTTGGAATTTTTGATTTTGTTCAACAATCAGCTGAGTGGTTCGATCCCTGTTGAACTGGGCGACCTGTCGAATTTGAAGCGGCTGATGTTGAGTATAAATCAATTAAGCGGTACAATCCCTCCTGAATTGGGCGATCTGGCGAACCTGAATGAATTGTGGTTAAATGATAACCAATTGAGTGGTTGCTTCCCAGCCAGCTTTTCTGCCTTCTGTAATATAAATGCCAACCTTTACAATAATTCTGGCTTGCCTGATGGCGGCAGTGCCGATGCTTTTAACCACTTCTGCAATACCGGGGAAGGGGTGGATGGTGACTTTGACACTTACTGCTCAGGCTATTATGGCGACGACTGCGATGACGACAATGCTACTATTTTTCCGGGAGCTACTGAAATCTGTGACGGTGAAGACAACAACTGTGACGGCAACACCGATGAGGGCTTCACCGACACCGATAACGACGGAGAGGCTGACTGCGTGGACGACGACGATGATGGCGACGGTGTCCTCGATTCCAATGACAACTGCCCCCTGGATGCCAATGCAGACCAAGCCGACGGTGATACAGATGGCCTCGGAGATATCTGTGATGCTGTATTTAATATAGACGTGGTCACCGCCAACACCATTCTCTACATCGAAGGTCTTGGCCTTAACAACGGCAATACCAATGCCCTCACTGGAAAACTGGAAGATGCACTTGAAAAATACTGCGATGGAAAAACCAATCAGGCGCTCAACAAGCTGAATGCCTTTAAGAGTCAAGTAGCGGACTTGGAGTTGGACGGCGTACTAACTGCTGCACAGGCTGCTTTCCTTACAGCCGCGGCGGACACCATGATCGCCGCCATCAATGACGGCACGGCTGAATGCCCACCTGTTGGCTCCAATTTGGTGGTTAATCCAAATCATGGAAACCATATGGCCGTTGGCCACCTGCAATTGGCATTGTTCCCCAATCCAGCGACGAACAGGGTCAATGTCCGCATGGGCATTCCAAACGGCGAAAAAGCAGCTTTGGCCATCTTTGACCATCTGGGCAGGGAGGTACTATTGAAAAAACTAAATGAAAGCGAAGATTCCTTCCAACTCAATTTGCCATCGGAGCAGTTTGCACCCGGGGTTTATTATGTTCGGGCTGTGGCAGGGGGAGAGGTGCTGACGGAGCGGCTGGTGATATCAAGGTGACTGCATACAAGTATTTTCTAATCATTCCATTCCTATCTCTGTATTTTCTTGATATGAATGGAGTAGCAGGGCAGCATTTTTAAAAATGCTGCCCGTTTTTTTTCTTTGTTAAATATCAGGGGGATTTGACAATTTTCGTGGAGTGATAAAAAACAAGAAGAGGGAGGGGATAAAAAATTTTCAATTTTTTATCCCCCCCCCCTCTCTATCAGGGTTTTAGAGGAAAGAAAAATTTTGAAAAAATTTTTCTTTCCTCTAAAACCCTGATGTTTTGATTGGCTTCCACGGGATTTGTCAAAGAACCAAAAAATCATTTAGCATGGAAAACCCACATGGCTTGTCGGTAAAAGGAAATACCCTGCTGCTGTGTGAAAGGGATTTTGGTTTAAAAACATTTGATAATACCAATCCTATAACCGTCGGCGACCGTTTGCTTGACCATGTGAAAAATGTGAAGGCAACAGACGTTATTTCACTTCCAGGCAATACCAATGTGGCAATGGTCATTAGAGAAGGTGGCTTTTATCAATATAATTTTAGTGATCCATCGGAATTGCAATTGTTGAGCGTGATACCGGTGGAGAGATAGGTAACTTCTTGAGAAATATAATGACGAATGACCATGCTACTGGACATGAGATTTTAGACAATAGACATTAGAGAAAAACAAATTTTTAAAAATCTGATTTTCACGACGAAAACAAGTGCAGTCATTTCTAAAATCTAACGTCTTTTGTCTCATGTCCAGTAGCATGGTCATGCTTCATTACAAAGTTCCCCTTCTGGCCTGTTCTGCTTCGATGGATTCGAACAATGCTTTAAAATTTCCTTTGCCAAAAGATTGAGCCCCTTTGCGTTGTATGATTTCAAAAAACATGGTTGGTCGGTCCACTACAGGTTTGGTGAATATTTGCAATAAATAACCTTCGTCGTCCCTGTCAACCATAATTCCCAATTCTTTTAATCGATTTAATTCTTCATCAATATTTCCGACCCGGTCTTTAACTGTATCATAATAGCTGCCAGGCACAAAAAGAAATTCCACGCCACGTTTTCTCATTTCGCTGACAGTGTGAATTATGTCATTTGTAGCAACGGCAATATGTTGACAACCCGCTCCTTCATAAAAATCAATATATTCTTCAATTTGTGATTTTTTAATTCCTTCAGCAGGTTCGTTGATGGGGAATTTTATTCTGCCATTTCCATTGGTCATCACCTTGCTCATCAGAGCTGTATATTGCGTGGAAATATCCTTATCATCAAATGTGATTAAATTGGCAAAACCCATGACCTTTTCATAAAATGCAGCCCATTTATTCATTTCTCCCCAGTCTACATTTCCCACCATATGGTCAATATATTTTAATCCGATAGATGAAGGATTATATTCTGATTCCCATTTTTCATATCCGGGCAGAAATATGCCATTGTAATTTTTTCTTTCCACAAATACATGTACGGTATCCCCATAAGTATGAATGGCTGAGCGTACCACTTCGCCATTTTCATCCTTTTCTACATAAGGTTCAAAGCAAGGCCGAGCGCCCCTTTTGATCGTTTCTTCAAAAGCACTCCGAGCATCTTCCACCCAAAGGGCAATTACTTTTACACCGTCACCATGTTTTTTAATATGTTCCGCTATTTCTGAATCCGAATGGAGGGGGGTAGTCAGTACGAGGCGGATTTTATCTTGTTGGAGGACATATGATGTCCTGTCCTTTATGCCAGTTTCCAAACCCGCATACGCAAGTGATTGAAAGCCAAATGCTGTTTTATAAAAATGCGCTGACTGTTTTGCATTGCCCACATATAATTCAACATAGTCAGTTCCTAAAAGTGGAAGGAAATCCTTTGCTTCGGGGAATATTTTTTCAAGCGAATAATTATAGTTTTTTATTCCTGTTAGTTCGACCATAATATAGTATTTTTTTAGCCGTTGGCTGTTGGCTATTAGCTGTTGGCAAAGCCATCCTGATCCAATGCAGTAATCTTTAAAAAAAAGCCATTTATAAACCAACAGCTAATAGCCAACAGCCAACAGCCAGATTAATAAACAGGTTCTTCTATCCATGATTTATAATATTCAGGGACTTCGATATTCATCGCCTCTTTCGTTATCATGACGGGATTAAATGGATCAATCATAACCGCCAGTTCTTCCGTTCCCGTTTGTCCTATACTGCGTTGTACTGCACCTGGATGCGGGCCATGGGGAATGCCGCCGGGGTGCAGCGTTATTTGGCCTTTTTGAATATTGTTGCGGCTCATAAAATCACCATCTACATAGTAAAGTAATTCATCAGAATCAATATTGCTGTGGTGGTATGGTGCAGGAATGGCTTCGGGATGATAGTCGTAAAGGCGAGGTACAAATGAACAGATGACAAAATTATTTCCCTGAAATTGTTGGTGGATGGGCGGGGGCATGTGGATACGTCCCGTCAGTGGTTCGAAATCAAAAATAGAAATAGCATATGGATAAAAGCACCCATCCCAACCAACCGCATCGAACGGGTGTGTTTCATAAACATAGGGATAAATTAACCCCTGCTTTTTTATCATGACTTGGAAATCCCCTTTCTCATCGTGGGTTTCCATTTTTGCAGGGATTTTAAAATCTCTTTCGCAAAATGGCGCATGCTCCATTAATTGCCCATATTGATTTCGATATCTTTTTGGGGTTTCTATCGGACTAAAAGATTCGACAATTAAAAATCGATTATCCGCGGAATTAAATATTAATTGGTAAATGGTGCCCCGGGGAATGACAAGGTAATCACCATATTCAAAATCAATAGTTCCAAATATGGTTTTTAATTGGCCGGAGCCTGCATGCACAAAAATCATCTCGTCAGCATCTGCATTTTTGAAAAACCAACTCTCCATGCTTTGGCGGGGAGCGGCCAGACCGATATGTAGGTCATTATTTACAAAAAGTACCTTTCTGCTATCGAGGTAGTCATCGGTGGGAATAACATCAAAACCCCTAAAACTCAGGCTTTTTAAATTTTTTTTGATGGCGATTTCTGGCTCAATGGAAAAGGGTTTTCCCGTTTCTTTAACCAGAGTAGGAGGGTAGAGGTGATAGACAAGGGAAGATACTCCTGCAAATCCTTCGGTGCCTACCAATTCTTCTGAGTATAACCCTCCGTTTTTCTTTTTATATTGGACATGTCTTTTACGGGGAACGAGCCCTGCCCTGTGATAGTATGCCATAAATTTGGATTTATTGGTTCGTCACGGATTTCTGCGAAATGATAAAAGGAGTTGAATAAAAATTGAAAACTATAAGGGGAGCATAAATGAACACAAATGAATTGTTTTATTCTTTTCGTAAAAATCCATCAATACCTTATTTATATTAATAAAAAACAATGCGTAAACGTAGCAAGGAAGCTTTATAAAGTTGATGATTTTTAGCAGCACTAAAAGGTGATTTTTGTCATATTTTAAAGAAGAATTACTTGTTCAAAATCTTATCCTTTCTGAATTTTTTCAAACCGCCACTCGCTGAGTTGTTTTATTCGGTTCAATACATTCGATGTTACCCGATCGTGGATTAGTTCCCACATTCGGTTAACCAATTTTATTTTTGATAAATTTTCTTTGCCATAAAAATTAAATCCTACCATTAAAAATAACTGTGCCTGTTCCTTTTCATTTTGTTCCTCAATAGAAGATCGTACATACATGGTGAAAACACCGATCGGATATCCCCCACTGCATTTATATAATAAATAACGGGCATTGTCAGAATCCAGAGCATTTGGGGTTTTCTGAAAATTAATAACGTCAAGTTTAAATAAAGGAATGGGATCTTTACCAAACAGACCTTTTTTTGTCCAAGAAGGATATTTTTTCCATCCAAATAAGTGGATGTCGAGATGTTCCAGTTTATTATTCTTTCTGGCCACTGTGGCAATGTGGTTTGGCCAACAAGTTGAATCGCCGCTCCACTTCAACAATTCTTCAAATACGTATTTTGCTGGTGCATTTACACCTATTTTATGGATGTTTAAAATCCTATATTTTGTAACGCCAATATCAAGGCGTTGCAAAATTCGATAGCTATAATTTTCCCGTTCCGATTTCGATTTGAATTTAATTAAAGTTGGTATTTCCGGCTTGTGCAATAAAAAGTATCTTATGTCGGATAAGATCCCTTTACTTTTTGAAGGAGGGCTGAGTATTTTTTGACTGTAAATTGTTTTGCTCATTTTGGAAGGAGTTCAAAGCTCGTTGCAAGGTACACTATTTTGAGATTCACGGGACTGTGCCCTTTCAAGTGCTTCTTCATATATGAGTGGTTGGGGGAGAATTATTATATTGCATAAATATTTACCAAAACAAAATGTGAGAAGTTTCGTGTTCTTTTTAGCCCTTCATAATGTTGATTCCCTGAAGGGGATAATGACCATAATCATGTCATTTGTAAATCAATCTCATCCCTGTTTCACATACTTTTCCCGAATCTTGCCAATCTCTTCTGTGTTGAAGCGCAGGGGTATCTAAATTCAATAAGCACTAAATAAAACCAAATTTTATGGATCTTGACGTCACCACCCACCGTCACCGCTCTTGGGCGGAACCCTGGAAAGTCAAAATGGTGGAACTGCTCAAAATGTCTACCTATGAGGAGCGGAAAAAAGCCCTCGAAGATGCTGGCTACAATACCTTCCTGCTCCGTTCCGACGATGTATATATTGATTTGTTGACAGACAGCGGCACATCCGCTATGAGCGACCGTCAATGGTCGGGCATGTTGCTCGGCGATGAGGCTTATGCTGGTAGCCGCAACTTTTACCACCTTGAGGCAGCCGTGCGGAAATATTATGGCTACAAGTATCTGGTACCCACACATCAGGGCCGGGGGGCAGAGCATATCATTTCAAAAATTTTGATCAAAGAAGGAGACATCGTGCCGGGCAACATGTATTTCACCACCACGAGGCTCCATCAGGAATTGGCTGGTGGTACTTTTCGGGATGTCATTATTGATGAGGCACATGACCCGAATAATATGCATCCTTTCAAAGGTAGTGTTGACATCGAAAAACTTGATGCCTTAGTGAAAAAGCATGGTGCTGAGCGCATTCCTTATGTTTCAGTGGCTACTACTGTAAATATGGCCGGAGGTCAACCCATTTCGCTTGCCAACTTGCGGGAACTCAGGAAATACTGCTTGAAACACGACATCCTCATCATCCATGACATGACCAGGGTAGCTGAAAATGCATGGTTTATCAAGCAGCGGGAAGAAGGCTACGCTGATAAGAGCGTTGCCGAGATTGTGAAGGAAATTTGCTCTCTGACCGACGGCGCTACTTTTAGTGCCAAGAAGGACGCCCTCGTAAATATAGGAGGCTTTCTGGCTGTCAACAGTAAAGAGGTTTTTGATCAGGCCAGAAATATGGTTGTCATCTATGAAGGTTTGCACACCTATGGAGGTATGGCTGGGCGTGATATGGAAGCAATGGCCATCGGCATTGAGGAGTCGGTGCAAGACGACCACATGCGGGCTAGGGTAGGGCAAGTGGAGTATTTGGGCAACCGACTATTGGCACATGCCATCCCGATCGTGAAGCCCATTGGCAGTCATGGTATTTTCATTGATGCTAGACAATTTTTGCTTAATGTAAAACAAGACAAATTTCCTGCGCAGGCACTGGCCGCCGCCATTTATCTCGATTCTGGCATCCGTACTATGGAAAGGGGTATTGTTTCGGCAGGTCGCAACAAAGTGACTGGCAGGCACAATTATCCCAAACTCGAACTCGTCCGTTTGACCATACCCCGACGGGTGTACACCCAGGCGCACATGGATGTAGTGGTCGAATCGGTGCTAGAAGTATATGATCAGCGTGGACGGATCAAAGGATTGGAAATGGTGTATGAGCCGAAATATTTAAGGTTTTTCCAGGCGAGGTTCAAGTCTTTGGGTTGAGGGGGAATCTTCTGATTAATTTCCATTTCTTCTTGAAGGTTGCCTAAGTGTTTTTGAGTAGCACGCAGTTTTGCTCATTTTCGGAAGGAATATATTCCTTGTCAGAGGATTCGATATTTTGTGGATCATGGGAGAGTGCTTTTTCAATTGCTTCTTCATATGTGAGTGGTTGGAAGGGTATTAATTTTTGTATATCCTTGTTTTGACAAACCACATCATTGGCACAGCTTTCCATTAAAGATTTTATCAATTTAAATGGTACTGGTGTCAACAGGCTGGCTACGCCCGCGCAGATATTCACTGTGGAGAAAAAACAGGGAATAAAAATCCTCCTCCGCCCCAGAATATCTGCCTGCACCTTTAGCATCATTTGATAGCTAAGAATATTCTGGCCGCCAATGTCATATGACTTTCCCGCCGTTTCATTTGTTTCCAGGCAACCTACCAAATATTTGATGACATCCTGGACAGCAATCGGTTGGCAATTTGAATTTGCGCGGAGCGGAAATAAAAAAACCGGACAATTTCGGACTAAATATTTTATGATTTTGTAGGAAGTGCTACCGGAACCGATTATTACTGCAGCTCTGAGAAAGGTGACTGGGGTTTTTCCCTTTTGAAGTTCTTCTGCTACTTCCATCCGACTACTGAGGTGGGCAGATAACGAAGCTTTGGGATTGCCAAGGCCTCCGAGGTAAATGATCCTTTTTAATTTATGCTCTTCAGCTGCTCTTCGAAAATTGATGGCGGCCTGGTTGTCCATTTCCTTAAATTTCTTTTTACCGTGGTTTAAGGAATGAATCAAATAATAAGCGCATTGGATGCCCTCCAAAGCTTTTTTTAGACTGTTATAATCAAGTGCATCCGCCTTGATGATCTCCACTCCCGGCCAACGCTTCTTGTGTTCTGAAGAATCGGACCGAACCATGACCCTGACCTCGTAACCGCGGGCCACCAATTCGGGTACAAGTTCCCCACCGATATATCCCGTTGCCCCTGTGACAAGAATCTTATTGGCCAGCACCGGTTGGGTGGGCAAGTCGCGGCAGAACTGATCGAAATAAGGTTTCATAATTTAATCTTCGTGAAAGTTAAGCAGGTGAATGAATATAATCGCCACTTTTGACGAGGCTATTTTTTCGTTAGACGAGGCAAAAAACCATTGCATAACTTGTCCCGTATTTTACATCGGGAGCCGTAGCTACGGAAATATTTTTTAACAAAGTATAACGGAAAAAGAGGCTGTCATAAAATGTCGATTATATTTGCTCACCTGCTTCAATTCTGCTTTGTGACTTTAAGGCAATATTCATCCGGTTATAGCCCTTGAGAGGTGTACGCGGCGAAAAAAATAAATGAATATGCACCTCCTCCCTCATAAGATCTTTCTCCCAGACTTAAAATTCATTTTTAGGGATTTGGAAAATTTTAATCTACCCAGTTCCGGAGGGACGTCATGTTATAGCGAGGGATGTGAATCCCTCAGAAACTATAGCAAAGATGAACGTTTCCGAGGGATTCACATCCCTCGCTATAACATGACGTCCCTCCGGAACTGGGTAGATTATTTTTTGCCAATTCCCTTACCTCAAAACATATTATAGTGACAAAGTAGAATTAATTCAATGCGAAGTTTTTGTGTACCTGATCCAATCTAATTAAAACAGATTAATAATTACCTGCCCAAAATACTAATTTGTTTCTACGCCTTCAGGTCATTTGCAGTTTGTAAGGTACACAAAAAATAAGTTGATGGGCGATCCTGAATGTTGATAAAAATCATGATAAAAAATGACAATTGTCATCTCAAAAATCAGCTCAAGTACCAGTTGTGTAGGGCAACGGTGATTTAATATCTATTTAGCAAGTGTTCACTACAGTGGCAACAGTTCAAGGGTTCTTTTTAGCTGCCTTTTTTTCCGTTAAAATCATTTGTACTACTTTATCACTTTAGAAACACACCTCCCTCTTTTAGGATCTTCACTCTCGGACATATAATACATCGGGTACTTATTAATATTTTTTTTAAGTGACAAATTAGAATTAGGCTGCTGAAGCCAGGTGAGTAAGCCTTACCTTTCCTGAAAAAAACCAGACGGGCACTGTGCCCGTCTGGCGTTTCCACGGGGAGGGGGTTAATATTAATTTATGACCAAACGCTGTCGGCCGATTTTTTCATCTGATAAAATATTCACGACATATAAACCGGGAGAGCAGTTATTTGGCAAAATGACAGGAATGATATTATTGCCTCGCCCCAACCTTGCCTTTTCTTGCAATAAAATCTTGCCCTGCATGTCAGCAATTTGAATATCAGCAACTTGGGTTTGGGCGGCCTCGATTCTTAGTGTAATGGAATGGCTTGCCGGATTTGGGTAAACGCTGAATGGAATTTCATCTAATGATGCAGCCTCAAAGGCAGGTGATAGAATAGGCTCGGCAATAAATATCTCATCCTGAATAATATCAATAGGTGTATTTCTCCGAATGACGTCGGCCAACCTGGTTTGTTTTATCCACTCCTTTTGTTCAGGTGACAAATCTGGGTCGTTTTCGTAATAAAACCGATCGCCGTCCCGTAAGGCCATGAATTGTTTCTCGATGATGGACATGGCTGTTTTACCAAAAAGCGCATCAGGCATGTGGTTTTCTGCGAGCATGCCGACCCACGGGTCAACAGCGTTGATATTACCACCATAGGTAAATTCCAAGGCTTGGTTCATAAGAGGATCGGAAGTGAATTCTGAAAAGCTCGTCAGTTGCGGCAAACCAAAATCTGCCCGCACCGTATTGTAATCAGGCAGCCCCCGATCCCTTCCCCGGTTGATGTTGAGGGCCACCAAGTCCAATCCGCCAGCCCCCGGTGGGCCGAACAAAAAGTTGCGCAGATCATCTATAACTTTACAATCGAAGTCTTGCTCAACGACAGTGGCCATGCCAATAAAATAGGATTCAATGCCTCCAATTTCCAAGATAGCCATTGGGTTGAAATAAGCATCACGAAGTAAGATGTCGCCTTCTGGCAAATAATTTCCATCGTTGTCCATCCTTACAAGCAGGCTATTGATCGTAGTATGACCATATCTATAAGCCGCAGTGTTGAACACGTTCATGATGCCGGGGTCAATATCGGTGCGGTAGCCATCATAAGGCGGCACTTCCATACCCAGCGCAGGCAGCCATTCCTCGTAAACGATCGCTTGCAACATGCCCCCAACCTGTTTGCGGGCCCGCTGGTAAAGCACTTCATCGCTCCAGCTTGGGTGTTCCTGTTTCATTTCATTACAGAGGCGGTTATGTTCCCGAACAAAGAGGGTATGAATGGCTGCAAGGAATGGGTTTTCATTCGCCCTGACATCCCCTGCCACAAACCATTTTTGCACAAACGGAATCGGCATCGCCATGCTCGGTGCATTTGGGTCTACCTGGTCGTTGAATTCTCCCGTAGTAGTATTAAAAGGTAGTAGGTTACCAGCGGATGTCTTCAATTTACCATCAGCAAAAGTGCGTAGCCAGAATGCCCGGTCTTCATCTGAGCCATATACGGCTGAAGCATCTATAAATGCGGTGATGCCATTTACATAGCGCCGGGGATTGTCCACGTTGGTGCCGGTAGAAGGATCGTAAGCCGAGCGGTGCATTGGGATGACCACATTGCCACTGCCACTAGGATCGAAAAATGCATCGAATGGAGGAACGGAGATATCCAGTGTTTCGGTGGGATGGTCTTCGGAAAGGGTTATATCGTGATCAATGAACTGACCCCATGCCCAAGTATAGGCACTCAACCCACGCACATCATCGGCCAGTGTATTTTGCATAAAAAGCGAATTGCTTATAAACCGCGGATTAGGCCGATCACTCCCCGCTGGCGAGGAAATGCCATCTTCAAAGCCAACTGTGCCTGCCTGTGGCAGCAATGCACCAGCAGCACCATAATCGGGATGGTTCGGATTGTTGTAGAACCCGTCAATGGTTCGGTACTCTTGAGCTGTTAGGCTGGCCATAAAAAGGCAGGAGAACAGCACGAATTTTATGTGTAATTTTTTTTTCATGAGGAAAATAATTTTGTGTGTTTAAATGATCTGACAGTATCAGAGAAGCATTTTATTCGTGGAATTTTAAAACAGCTAATGTTTCAATTGGATAGAGGAGCTTTTGCTGAAATGGTTATTGCTCACATTTTTAGCATATAAAAGAGGGCGACCTATAAAGAAGATATAAGACTATTTTGTCTTAAATAGGTGTAAAAAAATGTGCCACATCTAAAACCTCAATTTCCCATCTGCAATTTTTTCACTCAACTCTTCCAGTGACGTTTTTTCAAAAGTATCTAAAAAAACATGCTTCACGTTCTGCCAAAAATCGTGCATTGGGCACGGAGCCTCCCGGCCACAACCAGGGAATCCAAGAAAGCACGTGTCGAAATATTCGTCACCCTCCAAAATCTTCACAATTTCCACCATGAAAATCTCCTCAGACGGCTTTGTCAGTGCAACTCCCCCGTTTGGGCCACGGTAGGAACGTAGGATGTTTCTTTTGGAAAGTGTTTGCAGAATTTTTGTCAAGAAATGAAAGGAAATGTCCATGCTTTCGGACATCTCTTTGATACTAACATATTCTTTCTCATTCTTCCGGGAGGCCACGTAAATCAAGGCCCGGAGGCCATAAATACTGGCGTTTGAGAGGACTTTCACTAAATGAAATTTAGTTTTAAGACTATTTTGTCTCAAAAGAAATACTTTTTGCGTGAGTTTCCAAAAAATGGTTTGAAATATTTTTAAAAAAAAGATTTGAGAAGGGGCGCATTGTACCGAAAAATACTGAGCGGTATGGCCACCGCTCAGTATTTTCTATATAATTGAAGCCAGTTATGTGTTCATCCTGCTCGGCAGCCACCAACCCAGCCAGCCACCAACCAATCCCCATCCTATCACTGCGTCGATCAGGTCGGGGATGCTATTGGTTTCGAACCAGACCGCATCCAGGTAGGGATTGACCAAATATCCGATCACGCCAACCGCAACACTGCCCATCAAACAGGTCATCATATCCAGTTTGGCCATTTTCCCAAAAAACCAGCAGAGCAGAAAGACCGCCACGAGATCGATGATCAAAGTTCTGAACAATGTCATTCCAGAATTTCCTGACATGGAACTGTGGTAGTTCACGGTTGCCCAGGGTTTGCCGACTCGTTCTTGCATATAGGCTTGTTGTTCGTCGCTTGGGGCAGTAAAAGGTTTCCGGGGTATAAAATACTCCCCGTCCTCAAGGTTAGCGCTTAGCACTTCTAGGATGGCTTCTTGGTTGGCCGTATGCGACATTTGTGAACCATGAATATTTAATGGGCCATAGGACAAGAATTGCCAGATGAACAAAAGTAAGCCACCGACGATTGTGGCGATCAGTTGATTTTTCATAATAAATTGTTTTGATGGCGAAAAGATGGTTGAAGGTATGGTGAAATTTTTACAATTGCGAAAATTAAAGTCTAAATAATATATAAAGATGATTCTCCTAAAAATGGCTATATGTTTGGTCGATGAGAATTATATCATTTTTATTTTTTGCAAAAGCCAAAGCCGTTCTGCTATTGGAAAATTCGGATCGTTTAATTGCTCCATGATTTTATTTGTTATTTTATTTTTTTGACTTTCATTTATTTTATCCGTTTCTATTTTTTCTTTTAAACTGACCATTTTTTTTAAAATAGAAACAAAATTCAAATGCAATTGCCGTTTGCTTTTTTCCAATTTTCGTTCGCTCCGGCGGAGGAACATCAGAAAATTGTGGAGCTGAGTATCAATTAATAATTCGCCATCTTCATATAATATTTTTAATTCTAAAATACGCACCAGTTTTTCGATACTGGAATCCCTGAATTTGCTGGACTGAAATAGTTTAGTTAAATATTTTCGGGCATTTTTTATTTCACCAATATGAAAATAATAATGGGCAAAGCCATAACTGGCAATCCGTTCCTGTTCTTCCCCTGAAACCCTTTCATGATGGGTATCGAGCAACCATTTTACCCACTCCTTGTCGCCGAAATTCAACCCTGCATTAATCATATTGATAAATATGCTGGGAATCAGTTTTCCATTTTCGTAAAGCCACCCTTTTTGCAGGTGGTCTTTATACAATGAAAGCCGAACTGGCCGTAATGAACTGTGCCCACGGGAAATATATATGGTGCAAAATATGCGGGCATAAGCGGCTAATTTTTGTGCTATTGATTCGTGAATCTCATTTATACTTGCATTTGTTTTTTTAATAAAATCATGCAGAGCTTGGTGTGGATCAGAAATATTATTTTCCAATAAAAAAAGTGCTTTGTCCAATAATTCAATGGCAGCATTTTTTAAATAATCATGCTGGCGGAATAGCGACCGCACTCCAGCAATTAATTCTTTCCATTCTGAGACAAAACCCGGTACGACCCTTTCCTGTTGCCAGGTGACCATTGCTATTTCCAATAATTTAATGCCATAAAAAATACTGAGCGATTGGATGGTAGCTGGTGTATTTAAATCGCCTTTGCGCTGATTATTATTGGATTCGAAATCCATGAGTTCTTGTTCAACCCAATATTTCAACAATGGATGTTCTTTATTATTCAAAGGGATTTTATTTAAAGCACTTTGCGCTTTGCGAATGGCCTGTTCTTCCCTTTTGCCGATTTGCTTGTCCCGATAAAATCGGGCAATGGCGAGGCTTTCATACACTGACCCCCATTGCGATTGCATTTCCTGCCAGGCAATGAATTTTTTGGCCAATGCCATCAGGTCGGACATTCTGTTTTCAAGGTAGTGCGAGTCTGGGTTCAACTGGCCTTGGGTAGAAATGGCGTGCAGCATTTCTTCCCGCTCTATGCTTTGATCGTTTGCTATTTTGTTTTTCAGAAAATGAAATAGGGAAATGTTTTGGCGGGCGTTGCTGCCACTGTTAAAGAATGGGCTTTCAACAAAAAGGCCGAACGACTCCAATTCGTCGTTTTTGAAAGCGGAAAGGGTCTGGATCAGAATGGCATCCTTCATGTCAGGGTATGCAGTTTTGGCGAAAAGTTATGGGTTTTTATTTCTCCAAAGTGAAAAGTCAAAAAAAATGTTATTGACTGGAGGGAATATACCTTGCACCTTTGTGTTGTAATCAAACAAATTATTGAACCCGCGACCGAACATGGGATTCAAAAATGATGTTGATTTTAGAAATGACCAAATACTTTTTTTAGATTAAATTTTTGCCCATTCATAATTGATTGATTTTCTTCTCGCACAATCTTACCTTCAGTCCATCATGTCTGTGGCATAAAACCAAAAAAAATTCAAATGGATGCAATCTCGATCAAACCTTCTGTCGGGGAATTCCCCCCGAACGACCCACAGCTACTCATTACTACCAATGCCGGAACAGGTGAGGTCGTCAATCGGCAATTGACTTGGCTGCCACCAGAAGGCGCAACCGTTGACCACTATCGGGTCATCGTTCACCGGGTCATTGGTACGGCGGACGAGCCCGATGAATTTATTGGGGAACAGAACACATCCGATACTGAGTTGGATCTCCCTTGGCCGCTGCCTGAAGACCACACCTACACCTTTGTGATCCAAAGCATCATCGGGACGGAACCTCCCTCAATGGTCATTATTGAAGATATAATTCGGTAATTGAACTCAGGGGTAATTTCAAAAATTATCTTCTGAGTCGGCCTTCACGCTTATTCCAATCCACACATCCAAACAATAAACAACAAGACTGGAAGATGGGGTAATATGGCAATTGCACGGGCGTATGTTTGCCCCCTGCTACCATTTAAACTCTAAAACTGAAACTGGCTTATTTAACCATTTAATCTTACGCACCTGACCCACTCACTAGACTGTTCTGTATCCTGTTGAGAACACCGAATTCCAAAAATTCAGAATTTAAAAACATTTTGACGCTTTAAGAAAAAAGCATCCGTTTTCAAGCTTAAGGTTAAATTCTCTTCAGAGAGGGGTGTGTTTTTTTTCAATTTTTTTTGCAAAAAAAATTGAAAAAAACACACCCCTCTCTACTAGGGTTTTTTCTCAGGCATGAAATACAATGGTGACATATTAATCCATTTTTAAAGCGTCAAAACAGTTAATTCAACTTATTTTTTAATCGCGTAATGCCAAGCTGGAATGGCAGGACAACCCTTTTGCATTAACCAATGGGGAGTTCCTGTCCTGCCCATTCCAACATGACATTGCCTCAAAACCATTCGAATCATGGCTATCGTAATTGACAGCAACAACGGAAACATCGTAGCAGGCGGCAACAACACCGACGGCGACCTGCAACTAAGAAGCACCACTGGCCAAAACCGCATCCACCTCGATGGGCAGGGCGGCAATGCCTGGCTCGGTGCCAATGGCGCTGATGGCGACCTCATCCTGTTCCCATCTGGCGCAACCAACAACAACAGTACCTCGCAAGCTTCCATCCACATGGACGGACAGGGCGGCAATGTATGGATGGGTGGAAACGGTCGTGATGGCGATCTCGTCGTTTTCCCTTCTACCGCTACCGACAATCACAGTACTTCACAAGCGTCAATCCACATGGATGGTCAGGAAGCCAACATCTGGATGGGCGGCAATGGACGGGGATGGCGACATTGTCATGTTCGCTTCCAGTGCTACCAACAACCACGATACCTCTCAGGCAACCATTCACCTCAATGGAAATGCAGGTTGACATCATTTTGAGAAATGCAGACTTCGCCGAGGATTTTGACATTGTGGCAGCCATCTGCGCCGACATCGAGCCGGGCACAGTGATGGTGCTGAACCAGGACGGGGCAATTGGATGAATGCTCAGAGGAATACGACAAGAAAGTGGCTGGCGTCATCTCCGGTGCAGGCAAATACAAGCCCGGCATCATCATGGACAAACAGCCCGAAGCTGCTAACCGCAAACCCGTTGCCCCTCTCTGGCAAGGTGATGTGCAAAGTGGACGCAAGCTTTGGCGAAGTCGAGGTCGGGCGATCTGTTGACTTCTTCTTCCACCAAAGGGTATGCGAGAAAAGCGACCGACCCTGGAAAAGCGTTTGGTTCGATCATCGGCAAAGCACTTGGGCCATTGAAAGAAGGGCAAGGGTTTATTCCGATCCTTGTTTCGCTTCAGTGACCTGAAACGAGTGTTGACCTAATTTCTTTCCTTTGGTATCAACCATTGGTATTTTTTAATTGAAAATTGTTGTATTCCAATTTTCCAAAAACAATCAACCATGCATACAAGTGTAAGGGACACGGCAGCAAACTGCCTCGATAAAACGGGGTCGCTGTCTGTCCGACGCCATGTATATGGCTATATATGGGGCGACATGGACCGCACCTTGTCGCTGAAAGAACACCTCCGCCTCATCAAAGGCGAATGCATTCAACCTTTCCGTTTTTTTGGTCGGTCATGAGCCTGACTTTTCCGGCGAATTCGACCTGGCCGATGCCCAGCGCATGCAGGCTGCCATTGACGTCATGCGGGAAACTCTACTCGCAAGTCAACGTCGGTGTCCGCAAAATTTATTGGCGGTACATCCCAGTAGCAGAGGCTGGTGGGTTCACCTCTGTTGATGGCGCCGAGGCCACTGATCTGACCGAGGCCTTTTCAGGCCCCAAACGACGGCATTGACGTCTTTTTCGTCACCACGGTGACCGATGCCGGGGGGTGGAGCAAGACCAACGGCTCCTGCAAACAAGGATAAAAAAGGTGAGCGCACAGGTGCAGTGCCTGGAGCTGAAAAGCACAGACCTGGTTCACCGGGCATTTTTACTGGCGCACGAGGTCGGCCCACTATCTCGGCCTGCCCCACGCAGGCAGCATCACCAACCGTGATGGGCGACGACCTCTGATGGCGACGGCATCGGTTCTATCAACAGCACGAGCGTTGACCTGGACCAACAGCCAGGGCAATACCATGAAGTCTCACTGCTCCATGAAAGCGCCTTGTTGAGGGGTCCGGGAGCTTGATTTAGCTTTTGATCTTTCTGACTGATCAATTTTTATTCAAAATGAAGTATCGAACTTTTTAACCAGCATGGAACAAATAAGCCCATTGCGTCACCTTGCGCCCATTGCGCCCTTGCGTTGGAAACCCATCGGGTGTCTCTTTGTGCCATTGCTTTAAAAAATTCCTTACTTGAAAAATATTTCATCATGAAAAAGAAAACAAAAGCCGCAGGAAAGCAGGCGTTTTCGGAAGCCTTGCAGCAGGCGATCATGTCCGACTTCTCCTATGTGGAAGTTGATCTGCCAAAGCTGGACAAGAAGGATGTCGAAGACCCTTCGAGCGATCCTGTCCGGTAAAAAGGCCGCCTCCTTTCCGGTGGATATGAAAAGGGGCATCAATGCATTGGCTCGGTCCGACCGCTCGGCAACCAGTGCCAATGTTTTATCGGCCATTTTAAAAAAAAAAGAAATAGAAGGGGCAATCTGGAAAAGCCAGGGCTATTGCAGCACTCAACCTGAGTGCCTTCCCATTGAAAAAGGCAGAAGATGCACTTATCGGCCAAACTATCAAGCAAAGACCGTTTGGTACAAGCCGCAGTCATCAAATCGCTTGGCAGGGCAGGCAGCAACAAAGCACTTGATGCTTTACAAAGATTGTCCTCTAAAGATGAGCGCATGCGGAAACAAGTGTCATTAGCCACTGCCGCTATCCAGTTTCGCACGAAATCCCACTGGTAAAACAAGGTGCTTACGATCTTGGCCAAACCCTCGGTGTCGGTTGGAATGAATTTTACTGCCAAGGACCATCAAAGGGGCAGACGTGCGGAAGGGCATCGGCGAAATATGGGGGGGCAACTTTCGGCATTGAACTCAACCCGGAAGTAGCGCTTGAATTTCAGTGCGGCAACCTAAAGCACTCTGTTTTCCTCAACAAAACGCTCAAATCGGGTGCATTTACAAAGGCCATCATTTCGGAGAAAATGATCGCTGCTTTGGTGACGCTCAACGAAGGGCCGTACAAAGCGATCCGTTATATTGTGCTTTCTGAGCCTACCAAAGATGGCTTTTCTTTGGCCGTTGCCCGCAGTGACGGGGATGTCCTATACCTGGGCGAATCCCACCTCCAGACGTTCTGGCTTGCAATTTAAGATCAGGGATGTGGGCTTGTCGGGTGCGCCGTTCGAGGTGACCGGGATATTAAAGGGACGATGAAGTGCAGGTGGGGTTTTCGGGTTCTGAAAAACCTCCGCTTGAAGAAAAGCCCCCGGCGTGGCTATTGAGGCATAAATGCTCCCATATGAACAGCCAAGGGCTGTCGCAACTGCGCGACAGCCCCATTTTAACATACCATAAAATAAGGCCAGGCCCCCTCAATGGAGATCTGGCCTAAAGTTGTTTTTGATTAAACAGTCGTTACCTGATTTCATTCATCACCTGTTCACAATGAACTTCATAAGTTGCCTTTTCTTTCCTTCCCACCTGGATATTAAGCCAGTAGATTCCATTATTGAATCCGTCCAGATTAAAAGTCATTGGCCCCTGATGGTAGTTCATTAAAACGTTGCTCCTTGCATGATGACACCAAATCCATTCACGAATTGCAGCAGGGGCAGGTTGTCCGGTACTGGATGGTAATGTGACATTTTATCTGGTTGTTGGCTGGATTGGGGAAAAGATTATAATCATTGGGCAATTTGTTGTGGGAGCCTTCTTCGGTCGTCGGAGATTGCACAACAGATAGCTGGCCTATTGTTCATTGTGGGCAACAATATTTAGGCTGTGGCTGTCTCACTAATGGAACTGCGGGTGGGCAGCCTGAATCATACCAATTCCAGGTGACGTTCTTTTTGGAGTCTACCTTGTCCTTACTGATGAACAGCCCGGTCATGCTGGTTTCTTTTTTCACCTTCAGTTTCTTCAGGGCATATACGTTGGCTTGCACGTCACTGTTTTTCTCAAATTTCACTTCTTTTTTAACGAAAATCCAGACTTCGTGGCCTTCGTTTGAAATGAACATCTCCTTGCCGCCCTTGAACTCTTTTTTGATCAGTAGGTCTGTGGCCTGGTCGAAAAAAATCGACGAGCCTTGCTTCATTTCTATTTCCTTGACCTTTACTGTGGAATTACCAGTGAAGGTGATGCTGACGTTCTTACCCACTTTGATTTTACCATAGCAATTCTGGTTAAGATTATGTGAGCCACTGTTGTCGTCGAATTTGACATCATTTCCACAAGAACTGCCAAACTGGAACATGGGAAGTATGTTTTTGTCCACTTTTTCCTGGTAATACTCACTCACTTGGCTACCCCCTTTTAATTCAAGCTCAGGGGATCTGACAAATGTGTTAGGTGCAGTCACCATTGTACCCTTTTTCAGTATCACTTTTTTGCCAGATTTTATGATTCCCACGCCACCGCTCTGTACAGTGTTTTCTTTCATCTTTATCTCTTTTTTGCCAATAACTGTGTAAGCGTAAACGGTAGGGGCACTACAACAATCCTCTGTGGTCAATTTCCATGAAACGATGCGGGTACAGTTACCGCCTGTATCCCTGATTTTTACGAACAGGTTGTGGGTGCCATCCGAGAGGGGAGGGTCAGGAATGAAAGTATTGTTATTGTCATCGTAATCACCAGCGGAGTCGTTACCTCCTGCATCGGTATAAATACCTTCTATGAAGAAATCAACTGGATTGCCTAGTGAAAAGGCAGGGCTGACGTTTTGGCAATCATTGGCTGCCAAAGGAGCTACAATGACCTCATTATTGGTCACATTGGGGATTGGGTTGCCTTGCGGGTATTCGATAATGCCATTGTTGGTCATAGTGCCGGAATTGGCATGTGCCTCGCTGGTGTTCACGACTAAGAGCCCATCGTTGGTCGTCGTCGCACTATTGGACAGTTTATTAGAAATTTTGGTAGTTGAACAAGTTCCGTTGTTATAAGCGCCGGAGGTAACATTAATTGCTGAGCCTCCAATATTCCCACTGTTTTGGCCGACCAGCACTTCCCCTCCATTTAAGTTGTCAAAAGTGCCATTACTTACAATTTGGACACCGTCGCTTCCGGTCTCGTCGATGGTGAGGGTTGCCGCATCATTGATAAAGGTGAAAGCCTCGACTGTCATCCCTTGGTCAGAGATATTCCCTCCATTTTGCCCTATTGCTATTTGCCCCCATTTCTCGTTTGTAAAGGTACCTTTGACTAAGATTCCCAGATCGCCACAATTATCAATCTCGATAATCCCCCCAATATTAGTAAATGGACCCATGTTGGCAATGCCGTCATGCAACGCATTGTCAATGTCAATTACGCCCCCATCATTAAGGAAAGTACCACCTTCATTGTCAATCCCGTTGCGCATCATATTACCGGGTCCTCCATTTTGACCGAGATTGATCGAATCGATATTGGTGAACATGCCAGCATTGGCGATACCCTGTAAAAAAGTATTGTCGATATTGATTTCACCACCGTTTTTGTTGTTAAAGGTGGCGGTATTGGAAATACCATGACCGACAATATTGTCTAGAGTACCATTCGTACCAATATTGATGGTGGCTGCGTTGGTAAAAATATCATCTTCTACAGCGATGCCGTTGGCTCCGGTATTGTCTATGTTGATCGTCCCTTTGTTGTAGAAGGGACTTTCGCTGTTGATACCATTTGACTCTGTGTTTTCCGTATTGATTGTCCCATTATTGTTAAAGGTTCCAGCGTTGTTATCAATACCGTCTTTTTTAACAACCCCGTTCAGGCCGATATTAATGGTAGCCGAATTGGTAAAAATGCCAGAGGTGTTGCGGATACCGTCATTCATCGTATGGTCTGCACTGATGGATCCCTTGTTGTTGAAGATATTTTCGTTCTGGATGCCAAAGGTTTTAATGTTACTGGGGCTTCCATTTGTACCGATGTTAATGATAGATGAGTTGGTGAAAATACCTGTAGGCATGTTATGGATGCCGCTTTCCCCAGTGTTGTTAATGTTTATTTCGCAACTATTATCGAAGTTGCTTTCGTTCTTAATGCCAATATTGTCAATGTTCCCCGTAATCTGGCCTATATTGATGTTCCCCTCGTTGTTAAATGTGCCATCCCCTACGTCAATACCGTCTCCGCCGGAATTGTCGATGTTGATTTCTCCGCCAGCTTTGTTATTGAAAGTGCCATTATTGTCAATGCCATCCTTAGCGGTATCGTAGACGTTGATGATGCCCCCGGCATTGGTAAGGGAACCGTCGTTGAGAATCCCTTTTTCTGAAAGGGAAGACCCATCAACATTAATGGTGAAACCTGATGGAACCGTTGCAGTGGCATTCGACTCGACATTTAGAGACCCAATATCGATAGAGGGTCTGAAAGCTGTAGTAGGCCCAGTTGCATTTGAGGGGATGGTAAATGCTGTAGATTTGTCAAAGCCGCCGCCGCCGGCAAAACTCCAGTTTCCGAAGACGTCCCAATTGGTTCCGTCGTCATTACCCGTCCAGGTAGCGGTTTGGGCCTGTGAAAAGAAGGTGCCCATCATTATTATAAAAAGAGGAAGAATTCTTTTGAAAATAAACTTGATTTTTTGAAAAAATAATTGAGTGGTTGTGTTGTTCATGATTTTTAAAGTTTTTGGAAAATGAAATAAAGAAGATCACCGGTTTATGCCCTTTGGCGATATGTTCGGAAATCAATGAGTTTATGTTTTTCCCAAATAATTGGGAATGAGTAGTCAATTAGCTTGTTTAGAAAATGCCCTCCACTTTAATTGGATGCCTATGATTTTAATTTTAATGAATTATGTAACCATATCAGCATGAGCATGGAAAGAAGGAGAAATGATCCAGAATTTACTTCGGGATTCTCAAAAAACAATCCTGCTGAATAGTTGCGAAGTAAAATGAAAATCAAGGCCGGACACTTTATCCAGCATTTTGACAATTGTGTTAATGGTTGGTAGATGCGCTGTTCATGCTTACGCAAAATCACTTATTAGGTAAGAATATTAGGGATAGATTGATCGAAGCTATATTAACAATCAGCATAAACTGTTAAAGGGGCGAAATTAATATTTTTTTTCGATGACCTTGTATTAATTTTTAATTTCATGTTAGGAAGGCCACGAATAAAGGGTATTCAAGTTAGAATTTTATTAGACTTTATTCGGTAGACGGTAGAAGGCATCACTTGCAAAAAATTTCAATCCCTGATTCGTATTTATATTTGATAATCATTTAGCTTGGCGCTTGTACTTTTTCAAAACAGGCTAATTTTTAATTCACTGTATGAGAACATTTTTTTTGATAAATATTTTAACGTTCATTTGGTTTTTGGGAAGCGCTCAAGAGCTACGCTCCTCCCTCCTCCAATACCAGATGAATGCCCTCCCACTCAATCCCGCCTATTCCTCTTATGAGGCAGCCACAGGTTTTGAGGCCACCTACCTTGGCAATTTCATTGGCGGAGGGACGGCTTCCCGCATCGTCCTTTTGAACATGCAGGGTGCTACGGAAGGAGGTGGACTTGGACTGACTTTCCAATTTTACAGAGACGGATCTTTCGGCGAGGTCAAATTGCGGCCGTCATGGTCAAGGCGATTCCGTTTGGAAAATGGCGCAGAGGCATCGTTTGGGCTGGTGGCAGGATTCAACTATTTTGACATATCCAATAGCTTCTTGTCCAACAACTCTGACTTCGTTTCCGTCGATGCCGGGATTGGGGTGTATTATCATCTCGACCGCTTTTTTGCTGGTGTTTCCATTATCAACCTTTTTGAAAAAACGGGCGGGCTGGATCGCTCTGCTACCAATAATCCGGCTAGACAAAACCCATACAGCCTGCATGTCGGTGGGGTGATTCCGCTGACCGAGGATATTGATTTGAAACCAGTGGGCTTGCTCCGCTACATCAATACTTATGAGTTGCCCGATCAGTCGTTCCAAAACACAGGGCAGTCCATTTCCTTCGATGTGCAGGCCAATGTGTTTATCCAAAAAACTTACCTCGTTGGCTTGCTGTATGGCTTCACCAATCCCAATGAAGGCAATGGCATTATCCGCTATGGTTTTTCGGCTACTTATATTTTGGACAAATTCCGACTCACCTATGCCGTCCAAAATAATAGCGAGGCCAATAACGGAGTGTCCTTGCCTGTGACACATATCATAACGGCGGGCTATGATATCGGTGGCGTGGAAATGGAAGGGAAGGCCAGGTATTTTTGATGATTTTTTTAAAAAAGCCCTTTTTGCATTAATAAAATCGGACTTTTATTTTTTATGACTTCCTACATTTGAGTGCAGGACGGATTTGCTAAATTTTCAAAATTTAGCAAATCTGTCCTGCACCCCTACATCTGGCTTTCAAAATCAAAACATCCAAAATGCGTAAAATTTCCGCCAACTACATTTTTCCAGTCAGCAGCCCGCCCATCGAAAATGGCGTCGTCATCATTAACGACAAAGGCAAAATTCTTAAAATTGACAAGCGGGAGAACCACGACCCAACCACTTTAAGGATTCATAAAGGTGTTATTGTTCCTGGCTTTATCAATACGCATTGCCACCTTGAACTGTCGCACATGAAAGGCGTTGCCCCGACTGGCACCGGCTTGATCCCCTTCATTTCCACTGTCGTGAAGCATAGGGATGTACTTGAAGTTCAAATTGATTTGGCTATTAGGAAGGCTGACCGTGAAATGTACAATAACGGTATCGTTGCCGTGGGTGACATCTCAAATAAAATTGACACAGTATGGGTGAAAAAGAAAAGCCCCATCCGCTATTACACCTTTGTGGAAATGTTCAACTTCCTCGACGACGGTATGGCACAAGAGACCTTCGATGGTTATATGCAAGTTTTTAAAAAACAGGCAAATGGCCGGGGCAACAAGAAGAGCATCGTGCCCCATGCTCCATACACCGTTTCACCCAAATTATTTGAACTAATCAACAGGGCAAACAATGGCCAACCAAAAACCAAAAACCCTAAACCCCAAACCATCTCTATTCACAACCAAGAAACGCCGCACGAGGATTTGTTTTTTCATAAAAAGAAAGGGGCGTTGGTGGATTTCTATAAGGGGTTTGGCATTCCGATCAGGCATTTTAAAAAGACGGGAAAAAACTCAATTTATTATGCGATGGAAAATATGGATCCCTCTCACCGCACCCTCTTCGTTCATAATACCATGACAACGGAAGAAGATATTCAAGCTGCCCATAATTGGAGCGATAAAGTGTATTGGGCCACATGTGCTAATGCGAATTTATATATTGAAAATAGGATGCCCGATTATCAAAAATTTATAAACAATAATGCTAAAATGACCATCGGTACGGACAGCTTGACTTCCAATTGGCAATTGTCTGTTTTAGAAGAAATGAAAACCATTGCCCGTTATCAGTCTTACGTAGATTTTGAGACGCTACTGAAATGGGCGACATTGAACGGGGCAGAGGCATTGGGCTATGAAAAACAATTGGGGAGTATAAAAAAAGGAAAAACGCCTGGGCTGAATTTGTTGAATTTGGGGAAGGATTTAAAACTAAAAAATTCAACGCGGGTGAAAAGATTGATTTAGTAACGGTCAAATAAAAACTTCCCGTTTTATGCTGATTCTTTTGCCCTTATTTTTCATTTAATTTCAGTCAAAGTATCAACAATTATCCTTCAATTAAACAAAAACTAAGAACAAAATAATTCACCCTAAAATCGTGAACTTTTTATTTGACCGTTACTTAACCGAAAAAATAAAAGGGTTTGACCATTAATATTTTAGATAATGTCAAAGCGTAAGACATTATGGGTTCTTAAAAATGAACCTTAGTATGGAAAACAAAAATCAAAACAAACTGACGAAATGGCTCAATAAGCTCCAGCAAGAAAGCTGGCAGTTGGAACTGGTCATTTCCGGTTTTTCCATCTTTCTGATGGCAAGTGCAATGGACTGGCTCAAGGAACTGAGAAGGGATGTGAGCATTGCGTCGCAAGGTCTTGAACATGGCACTGACCTATTGGGGATTGGGTATGCGGTTTTGATAGTGGCTTGCTTTTTTGTTCTTGTCAATTTAGTGTTGCACGTGCTGTTACGGGGCGTCTGGATCAGCACCATTGGGCTTCGCTATGTATCGGGTGATATTGATTTTGACAAACTGCGACTGGCACCAAAATTTGATAAATTGCTGCGGCGGAAAATAGGCAGTTTTGACCATTACATCCAGCAATTGGAAAATATTTGCAGTGTCGTTTTTGCTTTTACTTTTTTGATCGTTTTCATGTTGTTGGCATTGGGGATGTACCTTATTTTTCTGATCGCTTTTATCAACCTGTTTTTAAGTGAACTGTTAGGAGGTTTGTCCGAGAATGCTCAAACGCAAATTGTTGTCTCGGTCATTATCATTGCCCTTTTTGGAGGGACTTTGTATTTCATCGATTTCTTGACCTTGGGTTTTTTAAAAAGGGTAAGATGGTTGTCCTACCTCTATATGCCTTTTTATCGGTTTATGAGTTTTATCACGCTTTCCTTTTTGTACCGGCCTATTTATTACAACCTCATTGATAATAAATTTGGACGCCGGGTGGGTTTTTTGTTGGTGCCGTATGTGGTCATCATTGGTTTATTGTTTTCGGAAGAAATCCGTTCGCATATATGGTATCCTGATAAGCCGGGGAAATGGGGGTTGTGGAACGATCATTACCATGACCAACGTTCTGAAAAATCCCTTATCACTACAGGCATCATCCCCTCCAAATTTGTGAAAAATGGTTTCCTTGAGCTGTTCATTGCCTATATACCAAAAAGCGATAACCCCTCTCTGGAACAATTTTGCCCTGATTTCCAACCTTTTTACGAAGCGGGTTTCGAAACTGGCCTTCATTTTAGCCTTAATGGCGAGGTTCAAAAACCCCGTAGCTCCAATGCCGTTGATACTGCATTGACCTGCTTTTCCGAATTGTATCAAATCCACGTTGACGACAGCTTAATACTTGAACCCACTTTTAGGTTTCACCGCCATTCCAATTACAGTGAATATGGCGTCATCACGCTCATCGATGTTGGTTATTTAAACAGAGGCGAGCATTTGGTTAAAGTAGAAAAGTGGTCTCATAAAATAATTGGAGATAGCGACACTTTAGTTGTTAAGCCGTTTTTTCAAATACCGTTTTGGAAGGAGTAAATTGGGAATTAGGGAATTAGGGAATTAGGGAATTGAGGAATTAATGCAAGTCTTGAAACCTGCCATTTTGGCGTATAATTCTCGGGGTATGTTTTTTGAGAAAAACCGATTGAATATTTCAATAAGAAAATAGGTGGACCAGCCTTCTTTTGACCGTCCACCATCAACCGTCCACCTTGAAATGAAACATCATATCTACCGCTTCTTTTTGTTTTTCTGCATTGCCATAATGGCTGCGTTTACGCTCGTGCCGCCTGTTCATCAGATTCCCGAGAGCAACCGCTTTGTTCCTGAGGTCGTGTATCAAAAACCTCCTGTGGCTACGCTGACCCTGACGACCAAGGATTTGGAAGCCGTGAAGGGTAGTGAGGTTTGTGTGGCGGTTGAAGCAAGCGGTTTTGAGCAGATACTTACCATGCAGTACAGCATGAACTGGAATCCTAAACTGTTGACATTCAAAAACTTCAAACGGTTTGGACTCCCCGGCATGGACGGCCGCAATTTTGGACAACACCTTTTGGATAAAGGAATTATGACCTTCTCGTGGTACGACCAAAGCCTACATGGCATCAGTAAAGAAGATAGCTCCTTGCTTTATGAAATGTGCTTCGAAGCCATTGGTGAAAAGGGCAGTGAAACAAGCATCGAATTTTCCAGTAAACCAACTGTGGTGGAAATTTCCAATGCCAATGGGGTATTCCTCGACTTGCGTACGGATGTTGGCAAAATCACTATTCAGTAAGATATAGGAATTAGGAAATTGAGGAATTAGGCGAGTCCTTGAATTCCCTAATTCCTCAATTCCATTTCATGTCTATTGACTTAATAAATATCGAACCTGGCGCTGGCCTTGGGGCCATCAAGTTTGGCATGATCCGCCAGCAATTGAGGATGTTGCTCGGAGAGCCGGATGATAAAGAACAGTACGAGCAAGGTCATTTCCGAAAGGAAAAAACCGAAGCATGGCATTACGATGAAATGGAACTATCCCTAGGCTTTGATGAAGTGGAGGATTGGCGGCTCGTTGAATTATCGGTCACATCAAACAAATACCTTCTGAACGGAAAACCCTTGATCGGACTTAATCGGCTGGAAGCTATCAGGGTCTTGAATAACATGAACATCAAGGATCTCGTTTTTGAAAGTCCAGATCCTAACCAGAACATGATCGCCTCAGAAAACACTGGCATTGTTCTTTGGCTGGACGAGGGTGTCGTTTCAGAAATACAATGGGGGGCATTGCTCAAAGATCAATATACTGTCAGTTGGCCGGAGTAGCAGTTGGCAGCCTTCGGGTCTTGTTCCGAATTCATACCGATATAAAATCGGCACAAGCTTTCGGGATGCAGTTCGGCAGTAAAAATTCCAGCATCATAAATACCTAAATACCACAATACCAAATCCAATATCATGAACCTATACGTGACTCAATTCCTACTAAAATTTCTCTTTGTTATTTCTATGTCCCTCCTGTTTGTTCGGTGTGGCAGTGATGACCCAGCCCGGGAAGCAGCTACCGATGCTGCCCGGAAATCTGCAGATCAAAATAAAAACAAAAGTTCAGTTTTTGACCCGAATGATACAGCTCCCGTTCGACCTGCAGAGGTGGGCAAGCTGCCATTGAGGATTGCCAGCGCCAAAGTGACCAAAGGAGAAAGAACCTGTCTTTCCGTCACTGCTTCCCAGTTCAATGAAATCGTTTCAATGCAATACACCATGAAGTGGGACCCCTCGGTGCTGACCTTCCGGGAGGTGAAGAACTATGGCCTGCCTGGCATGGCGGCATCCAATTTTGGAGAACGGGCGGCTGACAAAGGACTGTTGGCCTATTCCTGGTTCGATGCCAACGTGAAGGGCATTTCCAAGCCAGACGGTACTACGCTGTATGACGTCTGTTTGGAAGCCACTGGCGAAAAGGGCAGTTCTACCACCCTTGAGTTTGCCGATGCACCAGTGGTCATTGAGATTTCCAATTCGGCCAGCCAATTTTTGGGCATTGATGCGGTGAATGGGGAGGTGATGGTGGAGTGATATTAGGTAATTAGAAATTCATTTGCTCTCATTCAAATGATTTATGGTAAAAATCCAATGCATATTCTCCTTATTCATTTTAATTTTAATGTTTGCAAATAATGCTGATGCTCAAGTGGTTAATGATAGCTCATACATTTTTGAAATACCCAAAAAAGTAGAAGAAAATTCAGATTCATCAATTGGGGTTGTAATTATAAGGGTTTGTGTAGATAGGAATGGAAATGTTGTAAGCTCAAATTTCGAGAAAAAAGGCTCGACCACCATAGACGAAGATTTGATAAACATCGCCAAAGAAAACGGATACAAATATAAATTTGAAAAAAAAGAAAATGCTCCTGATCCTCAATGTGGAACAATTCGATATGATTTTAAATTAAAGGATAGCATTACTGTTGACACACTCCAATTAGATTTAAATAAAAACTAAATGCCCTTGGCAATCCTAATCACTACTCAACTGATCACTATTCACTAATCCATGATAAAACGCATCGTCAAAATGACCTTTCGCCTTGAGGCTGTTCCTGCATTCCTTTCCGATTTTGAAAAAATAAAAAATAAGATCAGGGCGCAAGACGGCTGCCACCACCTCGAATTATGGAGGGAAGCCAACGGCTCGAATGTGCTGTTCACTTACAGTTATTGGAAAAACGAGGAAGCGTTGAACGCATACCGGAAATCGGATTTATTTAAAAGTGTTTGGAAAAAAACAAAAGAGAAATTTGCCGAAAAAGCCGAAGCATGGAGCATCAAAGTAGTCTCAGAAACCAATACCTAATACCTAATACCTAATACCCAATACCCTCCTATCCTTGCAAATACCAAAATGCAATAAACTGCGCTACAAACCCCGCCACCAGTCCGCCATAAACCTGTCCCTGTGTGTGTGCCTTTAAAAACAACCTCGACGTGCAGACCAGCCCAGAGAGGATAATCACAATCACGATCACAAAATTGGAACTGACTTCCAGTGAACCAAACAGCCAGGTATTCAAGGAAAAAGTGTCAAAACTCAAGTACATGGAATTGATAGCAGAAAGGCCGACCAATCCGCCCATGCCCACCGCATGGGCACTTATTTTGGTGAAATTATTAAAAAAGAAAGCTAAAAAAAGAGCGATGGTCGCACCCAGAGTTGCCACTGTCAATGCAAAAGGGATCGCTTGGTTGTGTTTGAAGTTGATGAACATCCACAGGTAAAACACTCCCGTGATGATGTAAGGGCCGATGCGCTCATGCCTGTCTTCCAATGAAATGGACGATACCATGTTCAGCGAACGCATCAGGAAAAGGGCAAAAGCGGGCATAGCAAATGTGGACAAAAAAACCAGCAACAATAGCTTGCCCTGTGCGGCAATACTGTACACCCCAAACTGGTAAGGGTTGACCAACAGCAAAAGGATCAACATATATGTCACCATCAGCAAAGGATGGAACAGGATGGAGAATATGGTAGCTATGCTTTTGATGGAATGCGGTATTAAGGTATTAAGGTATTGGGGTATTAGGTATTTACTCAGTACCTAATACCCCAATATCTTAATACCGCATTTTGCGGCCGCAAGTTAGGGATATGAGAAAGAAATTTTTACCTAAACACCGCATCCGGTCTTTATCCCAAAATTTTCTCTATTTTGCCAGCCGTGGCAATTCACATCCCCAATATCCAATACCTAACACCTCAACCATGTTCGAACTCGCAGGGATCATATTATTAGGCATACTGGCACAGTGGCTGGCTTGGCGGACAAAGATGCCGGCCATCTTGCCATTGATATTGATTGGCCTGATCGTTGGGCCGCTGGCCACCTTATGGACGGAAGATGGTGCAAAGATCATCGAGCCGATGTACAAGGACGGTAGTAATGTGGGGATTTTCCCCAGGCAATACCTGTTCAACTTTGTGTCTTTGGCCATCGGTATCATCCTTTTCGAAGGTGGACTGACACTGAAACGACGGGAGATCAAAACCATCGGCCCAGCAATAGTGAAACTGATTTCATTGGGGGCATTGGTGACTTTGATCGGCGGGGCGATAGCAGCACGTTATGTAATGGGGCTCAACTGGTCGGTTTCGCTGCAATTTTCTGCCCTCATTATTGTAACAGGACCAACGGTGATTGCACCCATTCTGCGCAATGTGCCCCTCAACCGTCAAGTGGCCAATGTGCTGAAATGGGAAGGCATCCTCATAGACCCAATCGGTGCAACGGTAGCGGTATTGGTGTTTGAGTTCATTATGTCGGGTGGCACGGTAGGGGAGTATAGTGGGCATGCGGTTCTGGAGTTTGTGAAAATGATTTTGATTGGCCTGGCGTTGGGGGCGATTGTCGCTTATGGGCTTTATTTTTTCATCAAAAAAGAATGGATTCCTCACTATTTGTTAAATGTGGCTACGCTTGCCATCGTCATTGCAGTGTTTGTCTTTTCTGATCTTTTGGTGCATGAGTCTGGCCTTTTGACGGTTGTCGTTATGGGCACCGTGCTTGGCAACCTCGATGTGCCCAATTTCAGAGAGGTCATTCTTTTCAAGGAATCCATCAGCATCCTGCTGATCTCTATTCTTTTCATCGTATTGGCAGCGCATATGGACATGGATAGCCTCTACTTGGTACTGGATTGGCGCTGTTTGTTGTTGTTCGGCATTGTCATTTTGGTGCTACGGCCTCTGTCCGTATTTCTCAGTACCCGCAGATCAGAGTTGATCATCAATGAAAAACTCTTTATTTCCTGGATCGGGCCAAGGGGCATCGTGGCGGCGGGCATTGCTTCCCTGTTTGGCTATAAATTGATGGAAAAAGGGGTGTCTGGGGCAGAATATATTACACCTTTGGTCTTTATGGTTGTGCTGGGAACGGTATTGCTCAATGCCTCTACTGCTCGTTTTGTGGCAAAAATGCTTAAGGTCATTTTGGATTCTTCAACGGGCATCTTGATCGTTGGAGCCAACAAGGCAGCCCGCCTTATTGGAAAATACCTACAGGAAAATGGGCGGCATGTGGTCATTTTAGATGCCAATGAGGAAAGTGTCAAAAAAGCCCGTGCTGATGGATTGGAGTCACTTATGTGCAATATCTACTCCGATGACCTGGAGCAGCACATCGAACTATTGGATGTAGGCTACATCGTCGCCATGACGAGCAGCCAACCTGTCAATGAGTTCACTGTCAATAAATACCGGAATGTGTTTGGTGAAATGGGTACTTTCCGCTTGCTTTCTCCAGAGGAAATGTCCCTTCCAAAGGAAAGCCTCCCGCAGACGGGCATTTTCTCTTATCACGATGATTACCTCAACCTCAATGAAATTGCCCGTGATTTTCCGACCATCCACGAAATGCCTATTTCCTCCGTGGAACAATTAGAAAACTTGCGCCATAAATTCAGCCTACAAGAAGAACGCATGCCATTGTTTGTTAAATATCCTGATGGGTTTCTGGATATTTTACCTTATGATCTTAGTAGCTTGGAAATAGGGGAGGGGCATTTGTTGGTTTATATTGGGAAGGAATTGGAAGTAGAAGCAGAACCAAATAAATCCTTATAAATGATTTTGTGAGAATGGATGAATTTTTTTATCAAGAAAAAGTATTTGAAAACCTTGATCTTTCCGAAAAAGAATTAATCAAAAAAGAATTAGATAATTGCACTTTTTCAGCATGCGATTTTTCCAATGCCGATTTTTCCAAATGTGAATTTGTGGATTGTACTTTTGAAAATTGCAATTTAAGTATGGTAAAATTGGACGGCACAAAGGTTAACAATGCAGTTTTTAAAAATTGCAAACTTGTTGGTGTTGAATTTCAAGATTGCAGCGATTTTTTATTTTCTGTTTCTTTTGACCAATGTATTTTGGATTATGCTGCATTTAATGAAATGAAAATGACGGGTACGGTTTTTTATAAATGTAAAATGGAACAAACCGATTTTACAAATACTAAGCTGCCGGAAGCTGTTTTTAAAAATTGCAATTTAATGAATGCTGTTTTTGAAAATACCAATTTGGAAAACGCTGATTTTCGGACGTCCATTAATTATGTGGTTGATCCAGAAAAAAATAATATTTGGAAGGCAAAATTTTCTATAGACAGTGTCGGCGGTTTATTGAAAAAATATAATATCGAAATTGAATGAGTATTTTTTTATGAAAATAAAAAAGGCTGTATTTTTCTCTCCCTGACCCCTCCAAAGGGGGAGGTAGAACCGTTCATTTATTTTACATTTTGTTATAAATTTAAATATTTGCAGGGTGCATTTCCCCCTTTGGAGGGGTCAGGGGGAGGAAATAGTTTTACTTAAATAACTATTTTATAACAACATAAACAAAATGGAAAAACCCAATACATATTGCGCTTTTGTTGAAAAATTGGAAGCCAACAATGTCCACCGAATTTACCACGATAAGGAATATGGTTTTCCGTTAAAAAATGACGATGAATTATTTGGCAGGTTGATTTTGGAAATCAACCAAGCGGGTTTGTCGTGGTCAACTATTTTAAATAAAAAAGAAAATTTTCATAAAGCCTACTCTGGTTTTAATATTTCAATTGTGGCTAATTATTCGGAAAAAGACCGGGAGCGATTATTAAATGATGTAGGTATTATTCGGAATAAATTAAAAGTAAATGCAGCCATTCATAATGCACAAGTTATCATGGGGTTGCAAAAAGAATTTGGCTCCTTTAAAAAATGGCTGGATTTTCATCACCCTAAAGAAAAAATGGAATGGGTCAAGCTTTTTAAAAAGACCTTTAAATTTACTGGAGGGGAAATTACCAATGAATTTTTGATGAGTACAGGCTATTTAAAAGGAGCGCATGATGAAGGTTGCCCCGTATTTAAAAAAATAGTCAAAAAGAACCCAATGTGGATGAGGTAATGGAACTTAATCCAAGCTTCCGAGGTTTATATCCTCCCGTAGTTGGGAAATTTATTTCCCAACTACGGGAGCTTGTTCATCCAATTTAATTGCCATATGGATTTTCTTCTCCGCCCCTGGTCAGAAAACGACCTCGACAGTTTGGTGAAATATGCCAACAACTTCAAGATTGCTAAAAACCTGACGGACAAATTCCCGCACCCATACACTCGTGAAAATGGAAAAATGTTCATTAAAATGGTCACTAAACCTGAGCCTCCTACTGTCCTTGCCATTGATATAGGAGGAGAGGCTGTCGGGGCCATCGGCCTGCACCCACAAGCGGACATCATGTGCAAAAATGCAGAACTGGGCTATTGGCTGGCCGAGCCTTTTTGGGGGCAGGGCATCATGACCAAAGCGGTCAAACTGATGGTCGATTATGGTTTTAAAAACCTGGACATTGCCCGCATTTATGCCCGGCCATTTGGGCCAAACATCGGATCACAAAAAGTGCTTGAAAAAGCAGGCTTCATGCTGGAAGGCCGTTTTGAAAAAACCATTTTCAAGAATGGTGAATTTCTGGACGAACTGTTTTATGCGGTTAGAAGAACAGTTTGATTTATCCCAAATTTACCCTTTCCACATTTGTCTTCCCCTTTTTAAATTTGCGCCCCGTTTTCAGTATGCACTTTCCAGTCGGAATGCAACGGGCTAGATGAGAATAATACCCCAATACCTAATACCATAATACCTTAATAACTAATACCAAACCCAATGGGAAGAGCATTTGAATACCGCAAAGCAAGGAAAATGAAGCGTTGGTCAAATATGGCCAAAGCATTTACGAGGGTTGGCAGGGAGATCGCCATCGCCGTTAAGGAAGGTGGCGGTGACCCTGACTATAACCCCCGCCTCCGCATGGCCATCCAAAACGCCAAAGCGGCCAACATGCCCAAGTCAAATATTGACAATGCCATCGCCAAGGCATTAGGGAAGGATTCGGACAACTTTACCGAGATCGTCTATGAAGGGTATGCACCGCACGGCATCGCCGTATTGATTGAAACAGCAACGGACAACCCTACCCGAACGGTAGCTAATGTGCGTCACATTTTCACCAAGCATGGCGGTTCGCTTGGCACTTCGGGATCAGTGGATTATATGTTTTCCCGCAAAGGGGTATTTACCATTCCAAAAGAAGCTGTGGGCGATCCTGAAGAATTTGAACTTGAGATGATTGATTATGGTCTGGAAGAGCTGAAAGCAGAAGATGAAGACTACGTTCTTTACTGCGATTTTGCCGACTATGGCGCCCTATCCAAAGCACTCGACGATAAAGGCATCGAAGCCAAAGAGTCAAAACTCGACCGCATCTCTTCTGTCCAAAAGCAATTGAACGATGAAGAGGCTGAAGAAGTCATCAAGTTGATCGAAAAAATGGAGGACGACGATGATGTGCTACAAGTGTTCCACACAATGGATATGAGCGAGTAGGTTTTATTGGAAATGTCTAAAGGCGATTTAATGATAAAATCATACTATTGGACATGAGACAAAAGACGTTAGATTTTAGAAACGACTGCGCTTGTTTTCGTCATGAAAACAGATTTTTAAAAATTTGTCGCTCATCCCCATTATAGGGTGAAACGGTCTTTAAATAAGATTTACTAAATCTTTCAAGATTTAGCAAATCAGATGGTTCTATCTTTGATTTGCTAAATTTCGAAAATTTAGTAAATCTCTTTTCACCCTTTAGTGGGGATGAGCGAAATTTGTTTTTCTCTATTGTCTAAAATCTCATGTCCAGTAGTATGTGATAAAATACGGGATGTTTATAAATGTTTGATAATAAGTAAATTATAAAACAGAAACCATAGAATAATTAATTTATGTGGCTTTGAGCGAACATTGTAGGCGTAAAACAAGTTGGTTGAATTGTATTAAACCTAATTGAAGAAAGATTTCAAGCAATCTCCTAAATTCCCGAAATCCGCAAAATTTATTATCGGTTTAATTGCCCGAAATAATCACTAAGAATAACGCTGACTGAATTAAAAATCAAAATGACTGGTACTCAACTAGTCACAGCATTTTATTTTCAACGAAAAACAGTTTGCAGAAGAGAATATCTTCTCACTTTTTAAACCATTCAAATATTTGAAACTAATGATTAAAAATTGCCTTCACCCAATTATTTCCCATGTAGTTTTTATAGCTGCTTTTTTATTCATTTCTTTTAATTCCATTTCACAAAATACTTGTACGCACCAACATCACCAAGTTGGTTTTTGTGCCGTTTCCCCAACTCCTTATCCTTTTGAAGTGGTACAGCCTGACGGTAGTAAGTTTATCGCAAAATTGTTTGGCTCACCTGCTGTTTCTTATTTGGAAACAGAAGATGGTTATGTCGTTTTAAAAGATACAGACGGGTTTTATAAATATGCCACCGAGGGAAAGAAGGGCAGGTTGGAACCCTCCGGTATTATTGTAAGCGATCCTGAAGAAAGAAGCGCAGAAGAGGTTTCCTTTTTGGAAAATTTAAAATCACATCAACGCTACACCGATCAGGCACTGGAAAACAAATTGGATAATTACGAACCTTTTGCCAGTGCTGGCATGAAGGCCATTCAAGGAGCTTTTCCTTCCACTGGAACTAATAAGGCTTTGCTGCTCCTGATTGATTATCCTGATCAATCTTTTATCAATACGGTTTCTGAATTCGACGACTATTGCAATTTGCCCGGATATAATTTAAATGGCAGTTCGGGCAGTTTCAGGGATTATTACCAAGACATTTCCTATGATAGTTTGACCATCAATACAGATGTGGAAGGATGGTATACTGCGACCAACAACCAGACTTATTATGGTTATCATGGTGGAACAAATTGGCAGGCATCCAGGGAATTGGTAAAAGAAGCAGTAGATGCTGCCGAAGCAGCTGGCGTTGATTTTTCCCAATATGACAATGACGGCGATGGCAAAGTTGATCAAATTATGGTCATTCATTCTGGAAATGGAAGAGAGGCTTCTGGCGATGATGATGACATTTGGTCGCATAAAAGCACCCTTGGAAGCCTTGCTGTTACTTATGATGGCGTGGAAATCAATGCTTATATTATCCAGCCAGAAAGATATAGTGGCAGCATTGCGAACATCGGAGTGTTTTGCCATGAGTTTGGCCATGCGTTGGGTTTGCCTGATTTATATGATACCGATGGCTCTTCTTCTGGATTGGGAAGCTGGTGTTTGATGGCAGGCGGGACATGGAATAATAATGGGAAAACCCCAGCTCATATGTCGGCTTGGTGCAAGCAAGAATTGGGTTGGATGGAGCCAGATACCCTTATGGGATCGGGCTCGGTTGCCAATATGGACTATTCGGAAAATTCAGGAGAATCCTATCGGATGAATACGCCTGTACAAGGGGAATATTTTTTATTGGAAAACCGCCAGAAGGAGGGGTGGGATGCCCATTTGGACGGGGAGGGTCTTGCCATTTGGCATATTGACGAATCGATCAGCAATAATACCGATGAATGGCATCCCAAAGTTAGTTTGCGTCAGGCCGATGGCCTTCAGGATTTGCAAAATGACCTGGGAAGCGACGACGGTGATTTGTATACTGGTTCTTCCGGCAATACTGTTTTTGATGACACTTCTACTCCTAGCTCTGATACGTATGATGGAAATAGTTCCACTAATGATGTTAACAATATAGTGGAAGCTGGGTTTGTGGTGTCGTTTGATTATAGCAGTCTTGTTTATCCTTCGACTGTTACCCGTGGGCCTTATTTGCAAAGCGGAACAACGACCAGTGCTATCATTAAATGGCGGACTTCCAACAACACCGATAGCAAAGTTTGGTATGGGGATAGTCCCACCAACCTTAATCAAACAATATTGGTGAACTTCAGCGATACCTTACATGAGGTTACCGTTACTGGGTTAACTGCAAATACCACTTATTATTATGCTGTTGGTGATAGCGGTGGGCAAATGGAAGGTGCCAACAACGATCATTATTTCAAAACGGCTCCTGCTGTTGGCACTTCCCAACCTATAACTGCTTGGGTTTTGGGGGATTGTGGTACAGGCACGGCTCAACAGGAAGCGGTTCGGGATGCTTACTATAATTACATCGGCAGCAATCACACGGATATGGTTTTATTGTTGGGAGACAATGCCTATCAGGATGGGTTTGATTCAGAATATAAAACCGCCATTTTTGATATGTATCCCGACAAGTTGAAAAACTCCATGCTTTGGTCTTGCCCTGGCAACCACGATTATTATGGGCAAGGTGGTTTGAATGCAGATTATTACGATATTTTTTCTTTTCCGAAAAATGCGGAAGCGGGCGGTGTGGCCTCCAATACCGAAAAATATTATTCGTTCGACTATGGGAATATCCATATAATTTCCTTGGATTCCCACGATGAAAACAGAAGTGCGGGCAGCCCTATGCTGACTTGGTTGGAAAATGATTTGTCGGCCACCACGCAAGATTGGATAGTTGTTATTTTTCATCATCCGCCTTATTCAAAAGGCTCACACGATTCCGATAACACAAGCGAATACCGCATGATCGAAATGCGGGAAAATGTTTTGCCGATCTGTGAGGACTATGGCGTTGATTTAATTCTCAATGGGCATAGCCATGCCTACGAGCGTTCCAAATTGATCAATGGCCATTATGGTTTTTCCTCTTCCTACGATCCTGCAACCCATGATATCGACGGAGGCGATGGAAGGCTGAACGGAGATGGTGTCTACCAACAAAATGCCACCGAAGAAGGAACTGTTTACATCGTTACGGGTTCTGCCGGAAAAAAATCATCGGTAGGTAGCCATCCGATAATGTATTATTCAGTGAGCCGTTTGGGCTCTACTATTTTAGAAGTGGATGGGCCTCAAATGAATGTGAAATTTCTAAATGATAGTGGCCTCGTTGAGGATTATTTGTCATTGGTTCAATCTGGCGTGCCTACAGTCAGTTGGACTAGTCCTTATGACGGGCAATTCTTCGCCAATTTAGATCCAATTTCTTTAAATGCTGACGCCTCTGATAAAGATGGCAACGTAACCCAAGTTGAATTTTTTGTTGATGGCGTTTCGGTTGGAACGGACGTTACTGCACCATATTCATTGAATTGGACACCTTCTGGATATGGAAATTTCACGTTAGAAGCCACCGCTACCGACAACGATGGCAATACCAACTCTTCAGAGATTTCTATTACAGTCCAAAATGGCGGCACAGTAAATATTTCTGCTCAAATTAATAATGGAAATGACGATGTGGAAGAAAAAGAGACTACTGGTTCAATTGCTTCAACAAGTACTGATCTGGAACTGGTGTACGATACATGGAACAGCCAATTTAGCCAAACGGTCGGTATGCGGTTTAACAATCTGAATATTCCGATGGGGGCCACTATTACGAATGCTTATATTCAGTTCACAGTTGATGAAAGTGGCTCAGCTACAACGAACCTTACTATTCAAGGAGAAGACCATGACAATGCCCCTCCTTTTTCTACTAGCAATTTTGATGTGTCCAATAGAACGACGACAACAACTTCTGTTAATTGGAGCCCCGTACCCTGGACGGTTATTGGAGAAGCTGGAACAGACCAACAAACCCCCGACCTCAGTGCCATTGTTCAGGAAATTGTAAACCGCCCAGGTTGGACACCTAATAATTCAATGGTACTAACGGTTACAGGTACTGGTACGGGCAAGCGTACTGCTGAGTCTTACGACGGTGTGCCTTCTTCCGCCCCTGTTTTACATATTTCGTACGACTTGGGTGTAGGCAATAGCCCTCCAACCGTTAATTGGACAAATCCGACCAACGGGCAAAATTTTGCTGATTTAAACCCCATTACGTTCCAAGCCAATGCTTCTGATAGCGATGGTAATGTGACCCAAGTTGAATTTTTTGTGGACGGCATTTCAGTGGGGACTGATTTAACCGCCCCCTATTCATTGGATTGGACACCAACGGCTTTTGGAAATTATTTGCTAAAAGTTGTTGCTACCGACGATGAGAGCAGCACGGCCGAAGAAGAAATTTCTATTAGTGTTCAAAATAGCTTCAGCATTAGCGTTCAAATCAACAATAACGATGACGATGTGGAAGAAAAAGAAACAACGGGTCAGATAATTACGACGAGTACGGATTTGGAATTGGTTTATGATACTTGGAACGACCAATTTAATCAAACAGTGGGGTTGAGGTTTAATAGTATAAATATTCCAACTGGATCAGTTATTTCTAATGCTTATATCCAATTCACTTCAGATGAAACGCAATCAGAACCAACTGACCTGACGATTCACGCAGAAGACATTGACGACTCCCCTGCTTTTTCAACGGTTGCTTTTGATGTTTCTTCACGTACCACCACCACTGCCTCCGTCAATTGGCAGCCTGTTGCATGGACGTCAATTGGTGCGGCGGGAGCAGACCAGCAAACTCCTGATATTACTGCGATGGTTCAGGAAATTATTGACCGACCCGGTTGGGCTGCTAATAATTCCATAAGCTTTATCATAACCGGGACTGGTCATCGGACAGCCGATTCACATAATGGAAGCCCTGCCAACGCACCGACCCTTTATGTTACTTATTCTGCTGGGGGAAACCCATGTGATCCTTTCGTCGATGACGATAATGATGGTGCTTGTTCTGATGTTGACTGCAATGATAACGACGCGACAGTCTATCCCGGAGCGACAGAAGTCTGCGACGGCATCGACAATAACTGCGACGGGAATACTGACGAAGGGGTGATAAACACCTATTACGCCGATACAGATAATGATGGATATGGCGACGCAAACAATTTCACTCAAGCATGTACCTCACCTTCCGGCTATGTTGTTGATGACACCGATTGCGATGACAATGAAGCGGCGGCTAACCCTGGAGCGACAGAAGTCTGCGACGGCATCGACAACAATTGCGACGGAAATGTAGATGAAGGGCTGGCGAATACCTATTACGCTGACACCGACAACGACGGGTATGGCGATGCGAACAATTCTACCCAAGCATGCACTGCCCCATCGGGTTACGTTTCTGACAACACCGATTGCGACGACACCGATTTAAATATAAACTCTGGAGCGACCGAAATCTGCGACGGCATCGACAACAATTGCGACGGAAATGTAGATGAAGGGCTGGCGAATACCTATTACGCTGACACCGACAACGACGGGTATGGCGATGCGAACAATTCCACTCAAGCATGTACCGTACCTTCCGGCTATGTTGTTGATGACACCGATTGCGACGACACTGATTTAAATATAAACCCCGGAGCGATAGAAGTCTGTGACGGCATCGACAACAATTGCGACGGGAATACAGACGAAGGGGTGACGAACACCTATTATGCGGACACTGATAATGATGGATATGGCGATGCGGCCAATACTACCCAGGCTTGCAGCGTCCCAACAGGTTACGTTTCTGACAACACTGATTGCGATGACAATGAGGCGGCAGCTTACCCCAGTGCAACAGAAATCTGCGACGGCATCGACAACAATTGCGACGGGAATACAGACGAAGGGGTGACGAACACCTATTATGCGGACACTGATAATGATGGATATGGCGATGCGGCCAATACTACCCAGGCTTGCAGCGTCCCAACAGGTTACGTTTCTGACAACACTGATTGCGATGATAATGAGGCGGCAGCTTACCCCGGTGCGACAGAAGTCTGTGACGGCATCGACAATAATTGCGATGGGAATACGGATGAAGGGGTCTTGAACACTTATTATTTAGATTTAGATAGCGATGGTTATGGCGATGTAGTTAATGCTACCCAAGCCTGCTCAGCACCTACAGGGTTTGTGGCCGATAACAACGATTGTGATGATTCCAATCCAAACACTAACCCTGGTGCCGCGGAAATCTGCGATGGCATTGACAACAACTGCGACGGGAATACGGACGAAGGCGTATCGAACACCTACTATGCCGACACCGATACTGACGGGTATGGTGATGCGAACAGCACCACCCAAGCATGTACTGCACCTTCTGGATACGTTTCCGACAACACCGATTGTGATGACAATGACGCGGCCATTTATATCGGTGCAACTTGCGATGATGGCGATCCCAACACCAGCAATGATGTTTATGACAGCAATTGCGTTTGTGTTGGCACGCCTGTGGGTTGTACGTACCAAACGATTAATGATTGGGACTTTGAATCTGGATGGGGTATCTGGAACGATGGAGGTTCAGATGCTCGAAGAAGCAGTAAAGACGCTGCATATGCAAACAGTGGGGTTTATTGTGTTCGTTTGAGGGACAATACTTCTACTTCTGTCATGACAACGGACATCTTGGATTTATCTGATTACGAAGAATTGACCGTTGATTTCTCTTATTATGTGGTGAGTTTTGATAACTCTAATGAAGATTTTTGGTTACAAATTTCAACAGACGGAGGTTCGACATATACTACAGAAGGAGAATGGAACTTGGGCGATGAATTCAATAACAATGAATTTAAATCAGACCAAGTTGTTATTACGGGCACTTTCACAGCAAATACCATTTTACGATTCCGTTGCGATGCCTCCGGCAATAACGATAAGGTCTATATTGACGATATTGTCATTTCGGGATGCTTAACTCCATCTCCTAATTTGGTCGGAAATAATAATGGAAATAATAATTTCAATGCTGAGATGGGACAGCCAGAAATACAAGATGCAAAAGTTCAACAAGAAAATGCCCTTCACCTCTTTCCCAATCCGGTCAGGAGTCAATTGAATATCCATTACCAAAGCGTAGATGGCCAACGAGCTTACATGGAATTGTTCGACCAAAGTGGAAAAAGGGTACAGTTCGATAACCTTCAGACGGTAAAAGGCAATAATGAATTCCAAATGGATTTGAGCCAACTGCCTGCTGGTTTGTACTTTTTCCGTGTGATTGAATCTGGAAAGCAGATAACGAAAAGGGTTATGATCAGTAACTAATTTCCAATAGCGATACGCTATTGTTTTCCTAAAAAAAATAATTGCCTCGGCTCGTTTTGAGTCGGGGCTTTTTCGTCAAAGAAGATTATAGGATTCAATGTTTTGGTAAAAAAGCAATCAATGTTGTATCTACATTCGCTTTTGAAATTAGACCAGACTCAAAAAGCAAACACTTGAGAGATTGCAGAAACATCCAAGTGGAGGCTTAAAGATCTTTCTGGCAAAATAAGATAGCGGGCGACTTCATATTTAATTAACACACTTATTTTCTTTGGTTATAGATGATTTGCGTATATTTGGCGCAATTGGTAGAGGCTATCTTTGTCTTGGATTTTTGCGAATATTTTTTACTGATAATCAATAGATTACTAAATTATATTTTTGAAATAAAAATGAAATCTAATGAATAGTTGTTTTTCGATATTCATTGGAGCAAGGTTGTCTTCAAGACAAATAATAGAAACTACATATTGGGCTGTATCCAAAGGATTTTTGGAAACAGTCAAAAAAAACTGCTGGTTAAACATAAGTGGGAAAAGATCAGAATAGCTTTAACGCTTATTCCTTTATTGATGAGATTGGTGTAATTTCTAATTTCACTTCATAACAATCCCGCTTATCTACCCCCCTCGAATTTTCTTCGGGCTCATCTCACGAAACTACTGTTTTAATTCAATTTCCCGTATGCGGGATTCTGGATAGGTGCATAAAGTGCATTTAGAAGAGGCATTCAATGCGCGGAATGAAGGCATATAGGGTTTGACTCCTTATGAATACCTTGAGACGTATTGAATGAAAAATCGAAATTGACTTTTATGTGAAATGAGATTTATCCTATTACATAATTAGTTGATAAACAGTGATAAACAATCCCGATACAATTGCCATGAATGAACTTATAACACTTACAACAAACCAACTTTAAGTCCCATGAGAGAAAACACTATTGACCTAATACTGAAAGCAACGACCTTCATGGTTGCTTTAATAAGTTGCTTCAATGCAATTTCCCTTTATGCTAATCCAATTTTGGATGTGAATGGCAATCCGGAGGAGCCCTATTTGTTGTTTACAACCAACTCCGGTGAAGATAGCACAACCCTTAATTTGATCAATGAAATCAAACAGGGAGATCTCAAGCTTTTTGATCATCACCCGTCCTTGATCGTCAACTCCGTTATCCGTGGGCCTTATTTGCAGAGCGGGACACCTACCAGCACAATTATCAGATGGCGCACTGACAATGCTACGGACAGCAAAGTGTGGTATGGAGATAGCCCCAACACGCTCAATCAGACTATATCAATTAATGGAAATCGGGAAGATCACGAAATTAATGTGACTGGGTTGACTGCCAATACGGTTTATTATTATGCCGTCGGTGACAGCAATGGGCAATTGGTAGGTGCCGACAGTTCTCATTATTTCAAAACGTCAATGCCTGCTGGTACAACTGGCCCTATTCGGGCCTGGGTGTTTGGGGATTGTGGTACTGCCACAAACGAGCAGGAGGATGCTCGTGACGCCTATTATAATTTCATTGGGAACAATCAGACCGATATGATTTTATTATTGGGCGACAATGCCTATTCTGATGGGTTGGATTTTGAATATCAAAATGCCTTTTTTGATGTATATACTGACATACTGAAACACGCCGTGGCCTGGTCAGCTCCTGGTAATCATGAATATGGAGAGGAATCCGGTTTTGACGCAGATTATTATGAGATTTTTACTTTTCCTGAAAATGGCGAAGCAGGTGGTTTGGCATCGAACACAGAAAAATATTATTCATTTGATTACGGCAATATCCACATCATTTCCCTCGACTCACACGACGAGGACCGCAGTCTGGGCAGCCCTATGCTGACCTGGCTGGAAAATGATTTGGGTGCGACCACTCAAGAATGGATCATTGTCATTTTTCACCACGCACCCTATTCGAAGGGCTCGCGTGATTCTGACAACAACGATGAAATGATTGAAATGAGGGAGAACGTATTGCCGATCTGCGACAATTATGGCGTTGATTTGATCCTAAGTGGCCACAGCCATTCTTACGAACGTTCAAAATTGATTCATGGGCATTATGGGTATTCTCCCACCTATGATCCTGCATTACATGATATTGATGGAGGAGATGGGAGATTGGATGGGGATGGTTTTTATCAAAAAAACGCGGCTGAAGAAGGCATCGTGTACATTGTATCAGGATCCGCTGGCCAAGCAAAACACGTAGGGGATCATCCGGTCATGTATTATGCAAAGAAGAAGATGGGCACTTCAATTTTGGAAGTGGATGGAAGCCAAATGGGTATCAAGTTCCTGAATATTGATGGCGAAATAGAGGATTATTTGACTTTGGTCAAACTTGGACCGCCAAGAATTACGTGGACCAGCCCCGATAATGAGGATAACTTTTATGACCTTAACCCTATCGCTTTAGAGGTGGATGCCACTGATAATAATGGCACTATCAACCAAGTCGAATTTTTTGTAAATGGTGTTTCCATTGGTACAGATACAACAGAACCTTATTCGTTAAACTGGGCACCACCTTATTATTCAGATTTTGATATAGAGGCTATTGCTACAGACAACGACGGCGAGACCAGTTCATCAGAAATTTCAATTTCCGTTCAATATGTACCAAATTCAGATATTGAAGTCCAGATCAATGATGACGATGACGACGTGGAGGAGCGGAACAATAATGGTGCAATAATCCTTGCGAGCTCTGATCTGGAATTGGTTCAGGACGGCTCCAGCAATCAAACGGTTGGCTTGAGGTTCAATGACATTAATATTCCTCCGGGGGTTACCATTACAAATGCTTATATACAATTCACAGCTGAGGAAACTCACTCTCAAAGTACCGACATGACGGTTTATGGGGAAGATCATGACAATGCCCCACCATTTACTAACAGCGTTCATAATGCTTCTTCCCGTACCACAACGGATGCTTCTATCAATTGGACACCTGTTGCGTGGTCGAACGCTGGGGAGGCGGGGCCTGACCAACAAACGCCCGATCTTTCTACTGTTGTTCAGGAAATTATTGATCGGCCTGGTTGGACAGAGAACAATTCCATGGTCTTTCTTCTTACTGGAACGGGAACGCGAACAGCCTATTCCCATGATGGAAACCCCTCCAATGCACCAACGCTCCATGTTGCTTTTTCCCAAAACTCCTGTATTCCTTTTGTAGATGCGGATGGTGATGGCTATTGTTCAGCAGTGGATTGTGATGATGCCGATGCATCTGCTTATCCAGAAGCAACGGAGGTCTGCGATGGCGCAGACAATGACTGTAACGGACTGGTGGACGAAGGTGTGACAACCACCTATTTTGCAGATGTTGACAATGATGGATTCGGAGATCCGACAGATTCACTTGCTGCTTGTAGCGCCCCTAGCGGGTACGTTACAGATAATACTGATTGCGATGATACTAACGCAGCTACTTTTCCAGGTGCAACGGAAATATGCGATGGCAAAGACAATGACTGCAATGGGGTATTTGATGACGGGTGGTCTGATATCTTCTATGCCGATACAGATAGTGACGGCTTCGGCAATCCCAACAGTTCGACTACCGCCTGCATTGCTCCAACAGGGTACGTTACGGATAATACTGATTGCGATGACGCTCATGCTACAGCTTTTCCAGGGGGTACTGAAGTATGTGATGAAGTTGACAATGATTGCGATGGGCAGGTGGACGAAGGGTTAACTACTACCTATTTTGCCGACAATGATAGCGACGGTTATGGCGACCCCAATAATTCAATTGCTGCTTGCAGTATCCCATCTGGTTATGTTACGGACAATACCGATTGCGATGATGCCCATGCCACGGCTTTCCCAGGCGGAACGGAAGTATGTGATGGCGTTGACAACAACTGTGATGGGCAAGTGGACGAAGGCGTGACCAGCACCTTTTATGCCGACACGGACGGCGATGGTTTTGGCGACCCGAACAACATTATTGCTGCTTGTGGTGAATCTTCAGGAGTTGTTTTGGACAATACCGATTGTGATGACACAGATGCTTCCATTTATATCGGAGGCACCTGTGATGATGGCGACCCCAATACGATTAATGATATTTATGACAATAATTGTATCTGTATCGGTGTACCCGTGGTTCACCTTGTTTCCCAAATCGACGATGGTGATGACGACGTAGAGGAGCGGAATAGCAATGGTGCATTGATAATGGGGAGTTCTGACATTGAACTGATAGAGGATGGGAGTTCTGATCAAACTGTTGGCTTGCGTTTTAATAATATTGACTTGCCTTCTACAGTAGTTGTAGTCAATGCTTACATTCAGTTCACTGTTGATGAAACGGATACCAAATCTACAGATCTTATCATCAGCGGGGAGGATCATGATAATGCCCCACCATTTGTCAATAGCAATCAGAATGTATCAAGCAGGGCAACAACGGCTGTATCTGTCGATTGGGACGTTGAAAACTGGACTACTGTAGGCGAGGCTGGCTCGGATCAGCGAACGCCTAACCTCGCACCGATTTTACAGGAAATAATCAGCCGCCCAGGCTGGTCGCCCAATAATTCGATGGCATTCATATTCACCGGTGCTGGAGAGCGGACCGCTGAATCCTACGATGGAAATCCTGCAAGCGCAGCGACCCTCTACATTACTTATTCTACCAATCTTTGTTATCCGTATGTAGATGAAGACGGTGATGGTTTTTGTTCTGATGTTGATTGTGACGATGACGATGTTAATATCCATCCAAGTGTATCTGAAGTTTGTGATGGCATCGACAACAACTGCGACGGCCAAGTGGATGAGGGTGTGGCCAATAACTACTATGCAGATACCGACAGCGATGGGTTTGGCGATCCCAATAATTCAACGAGCGCTTGTAGTCTCCCTTCAGGTTATGTTACGGACAATACTGATTGCGATGACACCGATGCAGCAACCCATCCTGGAGCAACCGAAGTTTGTGACGGCAAAGACAATAACTGTGATGGGCAGGTGGACGAAGGGCTGGCAAGCACCTACTATGCAGACACCGATAGTGATGGTTTTGGCGATCCGAATAATTCAACGAGCGCTTGTAGCCTTCCCACTGGTTATGTTTCGGACAATACCGATTGTGATGACACCGATGCCGCTATACACCCAGGAGCAACAGAGGTTTGCGACGGCAAAGACAATAACTGTGATGGTCAGGTGGACGAGGGTGGTGCGACGACCTATTACGCAGATTCAGACGGTGATAATTTCGGTGACCCTAATAATTCAATGAGTGCTTGTAGTCCCCCTTCAGGTTATGTTTTAGATAATACTGATTGCGATGACACCGATGCCGCTATTCACCCTGGAGCAACTGAAGTATGCGATGATACTGACAACAACTGTGATGGACAAGTGGACGAAGGGCTGACCAGCACCTACTATGCCGACACTGACAGTGATGGCTTTGGCGACCCCAATAATTCAATTGCCGCTTGTAGCCTCCCCACTGGTTATGTTTCGGACAATACTGATTGTGATGATACTGATGCTTCAATTTACATTGGAGCAGATTGTGATGATGGTGACCCCAATACTGTTGGCGATATTTATAACGGTAGCTGTATCTGTGTAGGGGTACCTGTAATCAATTTCAGTATTCAAATTGAAAATGACAATGACGATGCGGAAGAACGAAACAGCGATGGTTCGATAAGCCTTTCGAGCTCCGATTTAGAAATAGGGGAAGATGGCACTACCCCTCAAACAGTCGGGATGCGTTTTAACGACGTCAATATACCTTCTTCGGCGGTGATAATCAGTGCATATATCCAATTTACCGTGGATGAAGCTGACTCCGGCTCTATGAACCTTATGATCAAAGGAGAAGATCATGATGACCCTCCTGCTTTTATTAGCAATAGCCATAATATAAGTAATCGCACAACGACCACTGCCTCCGTAAATTGGAGTCCATCACCATGGGTCAATATCGGGGAAGCAGGGTCAGATCAACAAACGTCTAATTTAGCATCTATCGTTCAGGAAATAATTGACCGTCCCGGTTGGTCACCTAATAACGCTATGGTGTTTATCATTACAGGATCAGGCGAGCGGACAGCTGATTCTCACGATGGAAATCCTGGCGGCGCTCCTGTTTTATTTATTGCCTATTCAACAAATTCGTGCTATCCACATGTGGATAGTGACAGTGATGGTTCCTGCTCCGATGTTGACTGTGATGACAACGATCCAGCGATCCATCCTGGAGCCACAGAGGTATGTGATGGCATCGACAACGACTGTGACGGGCAGGTGGACGAGGGCGTGGGCAATACCTACTTTGCGGATACCGATGGTGACGGATTCGGCGACCCCAACAATTCCATCACTGATTGTAGTGCCCCAAATGGATACATAACTGACAGTTCCGATTGTAATGATGCTGATGCCGCTATCAATCCCAATGCAACAGAGGCCTGCGATGGCATCGACAACGACTGCGATGGACAGGTGGACGAGGGCGTGACGAATACTTACTATGCAGACACCGACAGTGATGGCTTTGGCGACCCCAACAATTCAATGACTGCCTGTAGTGCCCCGAGTGGATTTATTGCCGACAATACCGACTGTGATGATACGGATGCTGCTGTCAATCCCAATGCAGCAGAGGCCTGCGATGGCATCGACAACGATTGCGACGGGCAGGTGGATGAGGGGTTGGCAAGTACCTTTTATGCAGACACGGACGGTGACGGGTTCGGCGACCCCAACAATTCCACTAACGCATGCAGTGCCCCCAACGGGTACGTAACGGACGATACCGACTGTGACGACACGGACGCTTCCGTTTACGTCGGGGCTTCCTGCGATGACGGTGACCCCAACACCAGCAACGATACCTATGGCAGTGACTGCATCTGTGCCGGAATCTCCCCAACGACCATTAGCGTTCAGGTCAACAGCGACGATGACGACGCAGAGGAGGAGGACGGCAACGGCTTTGTTGACCTTTCAAGCTCCGACCTGGAACTGGGCGAGGATGCCTCCATCGCCCAGACCGTGGGCATCCGTTTCAACGGCGTCAACATACCACCCTCGGCGACAATTACCAATGCCTATATCCAGTTCACCGTGGACGAATCGGATTCCGGCACCACCAGCCTCACGATCAAAGGGGAGGACCATGACGACCCGCCTGCCTTTGACAACAATGACCATGACATTACCGACCGCACAACGACAACTGCCTCCGTCAGTTGGGATCCAGCCCCATGGACTGGCGGCGGACTGGCTGGTCCCGATCAGCGGACGGCCGACCTCTCTGCCATTGTTCAGGAGATCATTGACCGCCCCGGTTGGTCGGCCAACAATTCGATGGTATTTATCATTACTGGGTCGGGCGAGCGCACGTCCGAATCCCACAATGGGAGTTCCTCACAAGCACCTGTTCTCAATATATCGTACTCAACTCAGCCTCTTTGTGCTCCATATGTTGATGCAGACAGTGATGGTCACTGCTCCGATGTTGATTGCAATGACAATGATGCTGCAATCCACCCTGGAGCATCAGAGGTATGCGACGGCATCGACAACGACTGCGACGGGCAGGTGGACGAGGGCGTGACCAATACCTACTATGCTGACACGGACGGCGATGGTTTTGGCGATTCTAACAACACTACTATCGCCTGTAGCACCCCCTCAGGTTATGTTTCAGACAATACAGATTGCGATGACTCTGATCCTGCAATATATATTGGAGCCCCCTGCGATGACGGGGATCCTAACACCAACAACGATGTTTACAATAGCAGTTGCATCTGTATTGGAAGTACAGCGACCAGCATCAGCATTCAGGTCAATGATAACGATGACGATGCGGAAGAGCGGACCAGCAACGGTTCAATCACACTGACCAGTTCCGACTTGGAACTGGTCAAGGATGGCTCAAGCAATCAGGCTGTTGGCATACGGTTTAGGGATATTGATATACCGCCGTCCTCCGTAGTGATCAATGCTTATATCCAGTTCACTGTTGATGAAGAAGACTCCGGTACTGCCAACATCACTATACAAGGGCAGGATCATGACGATGCATCAGCTTTTGGAAGCAGCACGAACAATATTACCAGCCGTTCCACGACGTCGGCGTCCGTTGCGTGGAATCCTGTCCCTTGGACGACTGTTGGCGAGGCGGGGATTGACCAGCAAACACCAGACCTTTCCACTATTGTGCAAGAAGTGATTGACCGTCCCGGTTGGTCGGCCAACAATTCGATGGTATTCATTTTTACAGGTACGGGCGAGCGGACAGCCGAATCCTATAATGGCAACCCTACTGCTGCGCCTGTGTTACATGTTACGTATGAGGAAAGCCCAAGTGGACTACGCTCTCCTCATATTGATCCAAAAGTGCTGCCCAGTGTGCCATTGTTTACGGATTTTGACTCACCTGACCTCGGCGAGAATTCGTCTGATTTTGACAATACGGGTATTGGTTTGGAGATAGCTACTGTCCGCACAGGGAAAAACCTCCACCTTTATCCAAATCCCGTAAGCGGCTTGTTAAATATTCGTTACCAGAGTATAGAAGGGAAAACTGCTTTTGCAGAGTTGCTCGACCCAACTGGAAAAAGGGTACAGTTAAAGATTTTGCAGACGAAAAAAGGCAATAATGAATTTCAAATGGATTTGAGCAGGATTCCTGCTGGCCTATATTTATTTAAAATAATGGAGGCTGGGGAACAATTGACGGAGAAGGTTTTAATTTTGAATTAATTTAGAATTTTTATCTCGAAAAATTCATGTTTAAAAAATTAAACATGAAAAAACACGCTTCTCTCCGAAGCCCTCCTTTTATAGGCCTAAAAACAGATTTATATTTTAAAAATTATTTAAGCTATAAATTTTGCCCTGATCCAATTGAGGTCAGGGCATTTTTTTGGATTTAAGGTGAAACTTTTATCAAATCGCAATCAAATTTGTTTTTATTCTATAAAATATTTTTCACGTTCGGTTATGAAAATTTACTACTTTTGATGCCACAATTATTCTTCCCTATGAGTAACAATGCGAAGACGTTAGAGCGTACAAGCAATTTTGGAAATATTAAAAATAGCTTCTATGCAAGACTCTCAGTCAAATTCTAAAATGCCTCTTTTCAACCGCTGTTTCCGAATTAGTATCGGGTTTCTTCAATTTCTCGCTTCGAAGGTTTATTTCCAAATTAGGAGAACGTACTCTTACAATTAATCAAAAAGGTCGTATTGATTGAATAGGAAAAACAGCAATTTCCTATTCGAAATTTTGATTATAGGATGATTGCATTTTGTAAAAATGTGATAAAGGTGTGCGGCTTCTTATCAACTACCTTTGAGAATAGGCATGGGAATTAACATACATTTTTAGAATTGTTTCTTTTTATCATTTCAAATTCGGCAAAATGAAAAACGAATTCTTTTATTCAAAAACCCCAGCCATTCTTTTAAGCGCCTTTTTTATTATTTCAAATTCGGTATTTTCGTTTAATGATAATCTTCAACTAAATTCTTGTTCAGTAAACTCGAATGCTAATCCAAGAAGTCCAATACAAATGGCTATAGTCGTTCGCGGGCCGTACCTGCAAAGTGGAACGGATACGAGCATAATCATCAGGTGGCGGACAGATGTAAGCACCGATAGCAAAGTTTGGTACGGGGGCAGCCCAACAAACCTGAACCAAACTGAAATAAGGAATGGCAACTTTACGGATCACGAAGTGACCATTTCGGGTTTAATACCGAATACTGTTTATTATTATGCCATTGGGGATAGCGCAGGGCAATTAGCAGGAGCAGATAGTAGCTATTATTTCAAAACCTCTCCGGCAGCTGGCACTTCACAACCCATTACTGCATGGATATTGGGAGACTGCGGAACAGGTAACAGTGAACAGGAAGCCGTTCGGGATGCCTATTACAATTATATTGATACCAATCACACTGATATGGTTTTATTGTTGGGCGATAATGCCTATTCAGACGGATTTGATAGTGAATATCAACCCAATTTCTTTGACGTGTATCCTAGCAAGTTGAAAAACTCGGTTTTTTGGTCCTGTCCCGGAAATCATGATTATGGCGACCTAACTGGTTTGGACCCAGATTATTACGACATATTTACTTTTCCTGTCAATGGGGAAGCAGGAGGGCTGGCCTCGAATACGGAAAAATATTATTCATTTGATTACGGCAATGTCCATATCATTTCGCTTGACTCACATGATGAGGATCGAAGCCAGGGTAGTACAATGTTGACTTGGTTAGAGAATGATTTAGCAGCAACAGCCCAAGAATGGATTATTGTAATATTTCATCACCCGCCCTACTCAAAAGGCAATCATGATTCTGATAATCCAAGTAAGGCAAAGCTCATTCAAATGCGGGAAAATGTTTTGCCAATATGCGAGGATTATGGCGTTGACCTTGTTTTGAGCGGCCACAGCCACAATTACGAGCGGTCAAAACTGATCAATGGCCACTATGGGTTTTCACCTACTTACGATTCTTTGCTGCATAACATCAATGGAGGGGATGGAAAAACAGATGGGGATGGCGCCTACCAAAAAAATACTAATGAAGAAGGCACTGTTTACATCGTGACCGGTTCAGCTGGCAAAAAAAGCCCTGTTGGAAATCATCCGATTATGTATTACGCAGTTAGTCGTTTAGGTTCCACTATTTTGGAAGTGAACGGGGATGTAATGGATGTTAAATTTTTGAATACTAGTGGCGTAGTAGAGGATTATTTGACATTGACCCAAACCGGGTTGCCAATTGTCAACTGGGCCAACCCTTCTAACAATGGGGTTTTTTATAATTTAGATACCATTGCTTTTGAAGTAAATGCTTCTGACAGTGATGGGAGTATCACACAGGTCGAATTTTTTGTGGACGGGATTTCCTTTGGGACAGATACAGTCCAACCTTATACATGGGAATGGGAGCCGCCAGGTTTTGGTAATTACACGTTAACTGCTACCGCCACTGACAACGATGGCAACAACAGGTCTTCAGAAATTTCAATTACCGTTCAAGATGGCATCACGATAGATGTTGAGGTTCAAATTAGTAGTAATGATGATGACGTAGAAGAACGGAACAATGATGGGGCAATTAATTTTACAAGCTCCGATCTTGAATTGATCACAGATGGGACTTCGCTACAAACGGTTGGTCTAAGGTTCAATGGTGTTGCAGTTCCTCAAGGTGTAACAATCACCAATGCATTTATCCAGTTCACTGCTGATGAGGTGCAATCCGACCAAACTGACCTGACAATCAAAGCAGAAGCTGTAGATAATTCCCTTCCCTTTTCTGCCAATGCTTTCGATATATCTTCCCGAAATACAACTATCTCCTCTATCAATTGGACGCCTCCGGCTTGGACTTCTGTTTCTGCCGCTGGTACTGATCAGCAAACCCCTGATATAGGTACAATTGTTCAGGAAGTTGTTAACCGCCCTGGATGGACAACGAATAATTCCATGAGTTTTATTATTACTGGTACGGGTCATCGAACGGCTGAAAGCCACAATGGTAGTCCCACTGATGCAGCAGTCCTCCATCTCACTTATTCTCCTCAACCTGTCTCTTGCGACCCCTTTGTTGATGCAGATAACGATGGTTCTTGTTCTGATGTGGATTGTGATGACACCAACCCGGCCATACATCCGAATGCAACGGAAATCTGCGATGGCCTTGACAACAACTGCGACGCACAAGTTGATGAGGGGCTGACCAACACTTACTATGCTGATAGCGACAACGATAGTTATGGCGATCCAAACTCCACTACTATTGCATGCAGCCCTCCTGCTGGGTATGTCACAAACAATACTGATTGCAATGACTCCGACCCTATTATATATATCGGAGCTGCATGTGATGATGGGAATCCCAATACGAACAACGATGCCTATGATGAAAATTGCCTTTGCATGGGCTCATCCCTGGTCAATGTCAGTGTTCAGATCAATAGTAACGATGATGATGTAGAGGAACGGAACAACAATGGTTCAGTAAACCTTACGAGTTCTGACCTCGAATTGTCGTGGGACGGCAATAATGGTCAAACGATTGGGTTGAGGTTCAATAACATTGACATCCCTTCAGAAGCGGTTATTACTGAAGCATACATTCAATTTACCGTGGATGAAAGTGACGCCGGAGCTACCAGCATTATCATCAAAGGAGAATACCACGACAATGCTCCGCCTTTTACCAATTCCAACAGTAATGTTTCCAATCGAGCCACCACAGTTGCTTCTGTTAACTGGGCGCCAGTAGCATGGACGGTCATTGGGGAGGCAGGGGTTGGCCAACAGACACCCAATCTTTCAGATATAGTGCAAGAGATTATTGGACGTGCTGGATGGGCAGCTACCAATTCTATGGTATTTGTTTTCACTGGCTCAGGTGAGCGAACGGCGGAGTCATATAATGGCAGTCCGGTTAATGCACCGATACTCCATATCACTTATTCTACCAACTCTTGTGATCCCTATGTTGATGTAGATAATGATGGTGCTTGTTCGGATGTTGATTGCGATGATACAGACGCGGACATCAACCCATCTGCGATAGAGGTCTGTGATGGCATTGATAACAATTGCGATGGGCAAACGGACGAAGGCGTCACCAATACCTACTATGCAGACATCGACAGCGATGGCTACGGCGACCCCAATGTTTCGGCCATAGCATGCAGCGCCCCCTCTGGTTACGTTACTGACGACACCGATTGTGATGACACGGACGCAGCGTTCAACCCGCTGGCAGCGGAGGTTTGTGACGGCATGGACAATGACTGCGACGGACAGATTGACGAAGGCTTGTCCAACACTTACTACGCCGACTCGGACGGTGATGGCTACGGCGACCCCAATGCTTCGATCATGGCATGCAGCGCCCCCTCTGGTTACGTCACGGACGACACCGATTGTGATGACACGGACGCAGCGGTCAACCCGTTGGCGACGGAGGTTTGTGACGGCATGGACAATGACTGCGACGGACAGATTGACGAAGGCTTGTCCAACACTTACTACGCCGACTCGGACGGTGATGGCTACGGCGACCCCAATGCTTCGATCATGGCATGCAGCGCCCCCTCTGGTTACGTCACGGACGACACCGATTGTGATGACACGGACGCAGCGGTCAACCCGTTGGCGACGGAGGTTTGTGACGGCATGGACAATGACTGCGACGGGCAGGTTGACGAAGGCTTGTCCAACACTTACTACGCCGACTCGGACGGTGATGGCTACGGCGACCCCAACAATTCAACGACCGCATGCAGTGCCCCGTCGGGTTATGTATTGGATGATACCGATTGTGACGATACGGACGCAGGTATTAACCCATCAGCAACGGAGGTGTGCGATGGTATAGACAATGACTGCAATGGACAGGTTGACGAAGGCTTGTCAAATACTTATTATGCCGATACCGATGGGGATGGCTACGGCGATCCTAATGTTTTTACCATAGCTTGTAGCATTCCGTCTGGTTACGTCACTGACGACACCGATTGTGATGATGCAGATGCAAGTGTTAACCCATCGGCGGCGGAGATCTGCGACGGCATAGACAATGACTGCGACGGACAGACCGATGAAGGGGTGACCAACACCTACTACGCCGATACCGATGGCGATGGCTTTGGTGATCCTAACAACACAACTTTAGATTGCACTGCACCTGCTGGCTATGTTACTGACGACACCGATTGCGACGATACGGATGGCGCTGTTCACCCATCTTCGACAGAGGCATGTAATGGCATAGACAATGACTGCGACGGACAGACCGATGAAGGGGTGACCAACACCTACTACGCCGATACCGATGGCGATGGCTTTGGTGATCCTAACAACACAACCTTAGATTGCACTGCACCTGCTGGCTATGTGGCAGACAACACCGACTGCGATGATACGGATGGCGCTGTTCACCCATCTGCGACGGAGGTGTGCGATGGCATTGACAATGACTGCGACGGACAGACCGATGAAGGGGTGACCAACACCTACTACGCCGATACCGATGGTGATGGCTTTGGTGATCCGAACAATACCATCTCTGATTGCAGCCCTCCGTCTGGATATGTTACCGACGACACCGATTGTGATGATACGGATGCAGCTATTTACATCGGTGGTTCTTGCGATGATGGCGACCCCAATACAAACAATGATGTATATGGCAGCGACTGCATCTGTGTAGGCACGCCAGGATGCCAAAGCACCACGATTGATGATTGGAACTTTGAACCTGATTGGGGCATTTGGAACGATGGAGGCTCAGACGCACAGCGAAATAGTTCAGGTTCTCCTTTTGCCAGCAGTGGCACTTACTCCATTCGGCTAAGGGACAATACCAGTACTTCTGTTATGACTACCGATGTATTGGATTTGTCTTCCTATGAAGAATTGACCATTGATTTTCACTACTATGTAAAGGGCTTTGGAAATAGCGATCATGATTTTTGGTTGCAACTGTCCACCGATGGAGGCTCAACGTACACACTGGTTGAAGAATGGAACTTAGGAGATGAGTTCAACAATGAAGAATCTAAATTAGATACCGTTATTATCGCAGGCCCCTTTACCTCCACCACGACCCTCCGCTTTCGTTGTGATGCGGCAAACAATGGAGATCAAGTGTTTATTGATGATGTGGCTATAATAGGTTGTACAGCACCCAATAATAATTTAATCGGTAATAACCAGTCTGGTGATCGCTTGAAAAATAGCGTGCAACCCGAAAAAGCATTGGCAGAGGTGCAACTAAACGACAGGTTGTTCTTGTTCCCTAATCCAACGGAGAAATTTTTAACAGTTCAATACAAAAGTGATTCTGGCAAAACTGCTTATGTGGAATTGTTCGACCTGACTGCAAAGCAAGTGCTTTTCCAAAAAATACAAACGAAAAACGGAAATAATGAATTTCAGTTGGATTTAGGTCATTTGCCTGCTGGCTTGTATTTATTTAGAATAATGGAATCTGGAAAACAAATTACCCGAAAGATTATTGTGAGTGAGTAATTGAGAAATAAAAATGAAAAATGCCCCGAAAGGATACCTTCGGGGCATTTTTCATTTTAATCGATAACCCACACCTTTAATGCATTCTGCGCCTCATTAAAGTAGCTTTTTTTTAATTACTCAGTACCAAAATCACTAGGATTAAAATCGGTAGGATTGAACATGGACATCAGCGAACCAAAAGAAGACAAAAGAATAACATATAAGATTAAAACGGCAATGGTCATGATGCCAACGATCTTAAAATATTTGCCGAGGTTGACCAATGCTCCTTCCAGTTCTGCGGAACTCCCCGCCGCCAATGCCGTTTTGGTCTTGCTGGCAAACCTATAGAGGAACAATAAAGTTATGATCATCAGCGCAGTCATGCCGATATAAAAAAGAGGGATGATCCAAACAGGGAAGGGGATACCTAATTGAGAGAATTGGCCTACAAGAAATAATGACCCCACGGATGCCAAGGCCATCAGCCCGGCAAAGATGAAGCCGAGGATCGCCAAGAAAGTGGACCAGGAGGCCGCTGTTTTAAGCCCAGCTTGTGCAGTGGATGTTACGTTGATGCCATTTTGAGAATGGTCACTGTCGAGGATGGTTTCGTTCATTTTGAATTGTTTTTAGAAGTTAAGAAAAATATTTCTCCATATGTGAAGATGGAGGATGATCGTGCAATTTAGTTATTCAATGGAATAATGAAATAATTTGATCAAAAAAAAGAAGTCGCCGCCACTAGGGCAAACGCACCACAAGTTTTTTTCAGGTTATTTGCTTTGGGACAAGCAAAATTTTCATGTTTTTTGAGCATTTGAATATGCTCTATTTTTGGTCATCTTAATCCAAAATGCTTTTTATGCAAAACCCATTGTTTTTCATTGCTCTTCTCCCAGATCCAGAAATACAGCAGGTAGTCACCGCGTTCAAAAAAGAATGTGCCCAATTGTTTCAGGCTAGTCATTCCTTGAAAACACCACCGCATATTACAGTGAAGGCCCCCTTTCGTTGGCCATCTGAAAAATTCGATATGGTAAAGGAAGCGCTTTTGGGTTTTGGGGAAGTGCAATCACCTTTTGGCGTTCACCTGGATAACTTCGGTAGTTTCCCGCCACGGGTTATTTACGTAAATGTGCTTCCCAATGAATCACTTAATGAAATGAAAAAGGCATTGGATAAATGTTTGTTGTTGAAAACAGGCCTTAAAACCAAACATCGTGGTGCTTTCCGACCTCACATAACCATTGCTCACCGAGACCTGCGGGAGGAAGCCTTCCTGGCTGCTTGGGAACATTTTTCTAAAAAAAGTTTTAACGGAAAATTTGAAGCGAAGGAGATAGTGCTTTTTCAACACCTTAATGGAAAGTGGGAGGTGGAGGAGCGGTTTGCTTTTAAGCAGTGAGCGAAGAACTGGATGTCACTTTTTCCGTTTTTCTCATTATTTCATTCGGAGATTTCTTTTCTTTGTAAAATAATCCTCACTCCCGACGTTATATAACAGCATAAAATCCACCCTCGGTGAAAGTTTAGCGGGCAATCAAAAAGGCAAATTGGCAGACGAAGGATCAGAAGCTTTTGTTTTGCTTGCCCACATAACTTTCAATGTTGAAAAAACATTTGAACAGACCCTTGAACCAGCTGACTGATTCACTTATGCGACTGAAAAAAAACGCCTCGTATTCTTTTCCTACCCTTCGTATCAATACTATTGATATTCTTTTCTGCATACCTTCCTGCGCAATCCCTTTTCCCAATCAAAAAAGACAAAAAATGGGGCCTGATCAACTCGGACGGTCGCATCGTCAAACAACCTGTGTATGATGCTATCGGGGAATTTAAGGAATATGGCTATGCGATCATGCAACGCAATAGAAGGGTTGGCATGCTCGACAATGAGGGCCGGGAAGTTGTTCCTCCAAAGTATGACGATGTGAAGGTGTTGGACACCGCATTGGTTTCCGTTATGGAGAACAACGAGTGGAAAGTGTTGAACATGCAGGGTAAAGTAATCCTTCAACCTGGCTATGAGCGGGTAGAGGTATTGCGGGGAAAGCATGCCAAGAAAACTCACCTTGCTTTTCGGTTGAATGAAAAATGGGGCATTGTGGATCAAGATGGCCAAATCATTTCACCACCCAAATATGAAGAGATCGTTGTTTTGGAAAATGTGCCGAAAGATGTCAAGGGCTTTTTTTTCCAAACAAAAAAAGAAAACAGTCTCGGCCTCCTTCTACCAAGCGGACAGGAATTGCTGAAACCTTCCGTGGACGAGATTTGGGTCTATAACAACAACTTGTTTTTTTACAAAAAAGACCTGAAGTGGGGAGCCATTGATGGTACGGGGAAGGCCGTCCTCGAACCGGTTTACAACCACTTCAGCCGCATCTCTGGCAAATTTATCAAGTTGGTTTCCAAAAATGTACCTGCCCTTTTTTCATTGGTTTATAATAAATTGGTGACCCAACAGCCTTTTGAGGCGTTCTACCCTTTTTCCGACGAATACGTGCTTTGCAAAAAGAACCGTAAACTCGGTCTCGTGGACCACTGTGGCAGCATGGTACTTGCTCCAAAATACAATGAAATACAATCTTATGACGGCGATATTTTCCGTGCCAATAAGGACGGCGATTGGGGCATCGTCACTCTTGATGACCAAGTGCTTATCCCTTTTAAATATGATTACATTGCCCCGATGCAGGAAGGTCTTTGCGTAGTCATCAAAAACCGGAAGTTGGGTATCGCCAACCATCGGGGCGAAATTATGGCGGACACTGACTATGACCGCATCCTCTTGGAAGGCGACCAGGCCAAAGCTTACAGAGGGCAAAAGCTGACTGTTTTCAATTTTGACAAAGAAAGAAAGTTACTGGGGGAGAATGAATACAAAAAATATTTTTCCATATCAGTTATCCCTGAGAATGACCGCATGCCACGCCTCTGGCGCAATGCCGACAGTCCATACCAACTCGAAAAATTTGAGTGGTTCTACTCACCCAAGCAGGACAAATGGGGGCTTCGCCGCCTCGACAATGGGACTGTCCAGATCGAACCTACTTTCCATGAAGTACAGGTAGAAAAAGAACTCGGCCTCACCCTCGTCGGCATTGAAGTGAAACAAGAAATGACCTACGATCGCACCTCCTACCGTCACGAAATGGCCTATGGGCTGGTACAGAACGATACCGGACTATTGGTGCATGAAGTGGATCTGTTTGATGTCCGCCTAAGCGACTTTGACCGGGGGCTGCCTGTGGCCCGTTGCATTTTCACTAATGGGAAGCATGGGCTGGTGAACCGCATTGGAAAGATCATCCGCAAAGACCTTGCATTCGTTGGCAACTTTGAGGACGGGGTGGCCCGGGCAAGCATCAAAGGCAAGCCTTCCTGTGCATTGAAAAACTCGCCTTATACCCTCTCAAAACTTAGTGAGTATTTCGCCAAACAACTTTCCTTCACCACGCTGACGGACTATACCCAGTACGATTACAACATAGACCGATATGGCTACCTCACTTGCGACGGCTGCGAGTGGGGTTATGTGGATACCCTTGGTGAGATGGTTGTTGCCCCGCAATATTCATTTGCCCGTGATTTTAAAAACAAAGTTGGCATCGTAGCAAATGGCGACAAATGGGGCATGGTGAGCAACAAGGGCAAAACCCTCCTAAAATGTGAGTTTGACGAGCTTGGCTTTATTGACAAAACAGGCAATCAAGTACTCCGCATTTTCAAAAAGGAAGAAAAATACGGCTTGATTGATACGTTGGGCCGCCTTGCCGTTGGCATCCAGTACGATGAGATAGGCTCATTTGCCGAAGGTCTTCTAGCAGTGAAAAGGCAAGGTCGCTGGGGCTTCGTTAACCCGAATGGACGGGAAGTAGTGCTTTGCCGTTATGACGAAGTGGACGTGTACAGCGAGGGCTTGGCCGCTGTTCGGCTGGGAAGTAAGTGGGGCTTCATTGATAAAAATGACAACAAGGAACTACCTTTTCAATACTCTAAAGCAGGCCGTTTTCAGAATGGGTTGGCTCCGGCAAAAATGGAAGGCCCCCGTTTTGGCTATATTGATAAAACAGGCGCATGGGCCATTCCGCCACATTTTCATCGAGCGGAACCATTCGACCGGGGTGTGGCTGTGGTGATGGATATGCATGGCGACAACTTCCGCTTTGGACTGATTGATGTGAACGGCAATTACGTCGTCCGGCCCAAGTATACCTCCATCGCTCCTTTTGACAGGCACGGCCTTTCTGTGGCTGGCTTGGGGGGCAATCCTGAGCGTTTTACACTTATCAACCTCAAGGGGCAGAATATCCCAACCCAGTCGTTCCGGGGCATTTCGCCATTTTCAGAAGGACTGGCCAAAGTGAAAAAGAAAACTGGGTACGGCTTTATCAACTTGAAAGGAAACCTCGTTATTCCTGCCGATTTCTCCAAGGCCAGTGATTTTAACGAAGGGCGGGCTGCCGTCTGGCAAAATGGCCGATGTGGCTTTATTGACTTAAAAGGAAAATTTGTGGTAGAGCCGGAATTCTCCCGCTGCATGGATTTCAAGGATGGCAAGGCCATCGTTTTCAAAGGCAACCAACGGGCTGGCCTGATTGACAAAGACGGCAATTTCTTCATTGAACCGGGTATCAACCGCCTGCTCGAATTTTCGGAAGGCCGTGGCCTCGTGCGGGACGAACATTACAAATGTTATTATATCACCGAGCAGGCCCGCTTCTACGATGGCTACTACGACAAGGCCGGCCAGTTTAAGCACGGCGTGGCTGTGGTACAGATAGATGGCCGCTGGGCCATCATCAACCAGCAGGGCATTGAAATCATTCCACCTAAATACGACAAGATCGAACAATTTGAAAACGGCTTCGCCAAAGTCCGCATCAAAGGCTTCAACGGCCTTTCCAATACCCAAGGGGAAATGATCGTACAGCCTGATTACGAGTATATCAGTTATGCAGGCGAAGGACTTTTCCGGGTGGAACAAGGCGATAAGGTAGGGTATTTTGATATGGAAGGAAAATGGGTGTGGGGGTTGCAGGAATAATCATAAACCCCAAAAGATTTATTGGATTTCTTTGAATTATGATTGGAACTACACCTAGCTAAAATGTTCCCTTTAACAGAACCAAAAACCCTATAACCTCCATGCGTGAATTTTTTTTAAATCTTTTTTTCAAAAAACTGCCTAAGCGCCTTGATAAAGAATACCATGAAATTCTTTCCAATCATTCTACTTATTATCAAAAATTAATTCCTCCACTACAGAAAGAATTCCGTCTTCGACTGTTTTATTTGCTCAATATTTTGGGGTTTACATCTGCCCAATTACCAGAGGTGACTCGCGAAATGAGGGTCGTCATCGGATGCGCTATTATTGAAATAACATTTGGCCTTAAAAAGTATTTGCCTTCCCGATTTACAAATGTTATTGTCATGCCCCGTAGGTACATGTACCCCGGATATGGGCAGCCATTTTTAGGGCATATAGATTACAGTAGAAATACTATTTATTTTTCTTGGGAAGATGTCAAACATGGATTTCGAGTGCCGGACGATGCGGTCAATGTGGCGCTCCATGAAATGGCGCATGTGCTGGAAGTGGAAAATAGTTTTTCTTCCCTATTCAATAATTTTTTCGGACAGGTAAAATGGAACGATTGGGCAGAAGTGGCCTTTAAAAAAATGCAGGTCATTCGTGCCAAACAAAATTATTTTTTAAAAAGCTATGGCGGTATCAACATGACGGAAATGTTTGCAGTCTGTGTGGAAACATTTTTTGAACAACCGGAAGATTTTAAAGTCAATTTGCCTGTATTGTATCAAACATTAGTCGAAATGCTCCACCAGGATCCAACCATTGAAGGCAACCCTTTATTAGATAGACGTTGATAATGAATAATGGTTAATGAATAATGAATAATGACAAATAAGACGATATTAACCATTAACCATTAACCATTAACCATTAACCATTGTTCATTGTTCATTGTTCATTGTTCATTGTTCATTGTTCATTGTTCATTATTCATTAACCATTATTTTCAAAGCTCGTTTTGCAGAGGGGAAATCAGGGTCAATTTCCAATGCTTTTTTATAATATTTTATTGCCTTTTCCTTTTCCCCTTTTTTTAAATAGGCTTCCGCTAAGCTATCATATGGGTTCGCCTCTTTGGGAAATAAAACCGTGTTGGCATAAAATATTTCAATAGCTTCTTCTAAATTATCTTCCTGCATCAAGGCATAACCTGCATTATTTAATAGGCCAGCATGGCTGTCTTCGTATCCTCCTTCTTTTAAAGCGGATTTAAAATTATTTATTAAATAGTCCTTTCCATGCTTTTTATAAATGTCGTACAAATAATTGGCTGGTGGCAATTTGGGCTCATCGTACTTTTTTCCCTTATAAGCTCTGGCAATGCTTTGTGCGATGTCTTCTGCTACTCCTCGGTCCGTATTCGCTAAAACAATAATAAAATGGTTTTTGTGAAAATTTGCTTCCACTACTGCACTGACGCCTGGGCCTCCGCCTGCAAACCCTGCCCCGGAACGGGGATTTTTTAGGATGTATTTCCACGTATGTTTTGAATCCTGATAATCAGTCAGCATCAACACTTTGTATTCATCCTTGATTAATTTTTCTGAAAAAAATAAAGCCTGAAAGAATGTCAATAAATCTTTTGCAGTAGCATACATGCCACCGTCAGGTGTTGGGTATTCCAATTGTCCAGTGTGATCTATCTTTTTTCCCGAAACGGAGTAGCGGTAACTTTTTGCTTCACCTGAGATGTTTTCTGCAATATTGTAATCTGTATTTTTGCAGCCCGTAATGGCATGGATATTTTCATCTAATAATTGGCTAAATGTTTTACCGGTTATTTTTTCCAAAATAGCACCCAATACGATATAGCCGTAATTGGAATATCGCTGGTCTTCTCCCGGTTCATATATCAACGGTTTATGCATCAATAAAGGCAAGATGTCGTTGATGTTTTTATATTCCCTGATATTGTTTAAATATTTTGGAATAAATATATCTGCAAACCCAGCAGTGTGACTTAGCAAATGCCGAACGGTTATTTTATTTGCTATGTTTTTTGGAAAACCTAATTCGAATTTTGACAACTTGTCATCCAGCGAAATATTCCCTCGCTGGATTTGTTGCAATATTAAAACAGCTGTATAATCTTTATTGATTGAACCAATTCTGAATTTAGTGTTAACCGTATTGGAAATATTATTTTCTATATCGGCTTGACCATATGCTTTTTCAAAAATGGCCTTCCCATTTTCTGCGATCATGACAATGCCCGAAAACCATCCCAAGTTGTAATATGCTTGGGCAGTGGCATCTGCTTTTCTGGCCATTTCCGAAGTGGGAATCGTGGCGGTGGGTTTGACTTCAAATTGTATTTCTTTTTCAGGGCCATAAATGGGTTCTTCCACTCCGTCCGGTTGGCCGCCATTGTCAAGCCTGAACCCATCAATTAAATAGGGAGGTGATTTTTCTAATAAAATAAAACCTCCTAACCAGTCGTCATTTTCTCGGGAGCGATAAGTTGTTTCATATTTAAAACTTTTCCACCCGGTTGACTTCATATAGATCGAGCTGCCCATCTTGTTGGCGGATATCTTCCAACATATTGGCCAATTCTAATGCGGTGAATTTTTCGATAAGCCTTTTGGAAAACAAACTGGTTATAGCCTCCTCTGTAATTTCTTCGCCACTGTTTATTAAATCCAGCCATTGAATGATTTTTGATCCTGCCGGACTTTCTTTTAACTGGTCAAGCGTTTGAACGCCCATTTCCTGTGCGCTGGTTAATCCATAAAGAAATAGGAATAAAATAAGGATTGATTTTTTCATTTGAAATTACGATTGTTGAAATAACTTATTTTGACACAACTCAATGACACGAAGAAAGTCAGAACGTTCCTTTATTTTTCACTAATGTTAGGAAACAGTGATTTTTTGTTATATACCATCTTTCTGTTGTTATGAAACCATTTTAATGCGTTCGTAACACCATTTTACATGTTTAGTAACAAAAAGGAGAACATTGATAAATTTTGCTCCATCTTTGCCGTGTTGCATGGCATCGAAAAAAAA